>NZ_PPTS01000007.1:0-246353 GCF_003340385.1 Gordonibacter pamelaeae
CCCGCAAGATCGGCCGCGCGAAGTCGTGCTGCCTGCAGTGGGGCGTGGCGATGGACCACACCTCCGAGGGCTTCATCACCGGCATGGCGTGCTTCGACCTCATGGCGCTCACCGGCAACTTCGAGAACCCGGGCGGCATGCTCGCCGCCGACCCCGCCTTCGGCATGTCGGTCACCTGGTCGCCGCGCGGCTCGGTGTGGGACGAGTGCTCCGAGCCCATCCCCCATCCCGAGCGCAAGAACCACGGCGGCTACAAGGCCCTCGAGGCCATGAACGGCATCAGCCCCGACGCCCTGCTCGAGGCCATGGAGACGGGCGAGCCCTACCCCATCAAGGCCATGTTCATGATGCAGAACAACGCCATCGCCTGCATGGGCGCCCAGCCCCAGCGCATCCTGCCCGCGCTGCAGAAGATGGAGTTCAACGTGGTGGTGGACCTGTTCCTCACCCCCACGGCGCTCGCCTGCGCCGACGTGCTGCTGCCCGCCGCGTGCTTCGCGGAGCGCATCGGCATCACCGGGCACCAGCCCTACGCGCTCGGCGCCATCGCGCAGGCCGTGGAGCCCTTGGGCGAGTGCAAGTCGGACCAGCGCATCATCTACGAGCTGGGCGACCGCTTCGCTGGCCGCGACCATCGGCCCTGGGATTCCGAGCAGGATTTCTACGACTACCTGCTGCGCAGCACCGGGTTCACCTACGACTCGCTCAAGGAGCGCGCGTGGGCCTACCCCGAATTCGAGTACCGGAAGTACGAGAAGGGGCTGCTGCGACCCGACGGCACGCCCGGCTTCGCCACGTCCACCGGCCGCTACAACTTCTACTGCCCGGAGATGCTGCACTTCGGCCTGTCGCCCCTGGCCGATTACGAGGAGCCGCCCGAGAGCCCGGTGTCGGCGCCCGACCTGGCCGAGAAGTACCCGCTCGTGCTCACCACAGGCGCCCGCAAATGGGGGTTCTTCCATTCGGAGCACCGCCAGAGCCCGTCCATGCGCCGCTTGCACCCCGAGCCCGAGTTCCTCGTGCATCCCGAGACGGCGGCAGCCTACGGCATCGCCGACGGCGACTGGTGCACCATCTCGAACAACCTGGGCTCCGCCCGCCTGCGCGCCCATACCACCGTGCGCATCCGCAAAGACACGGTGTCGGCCGACCACGGCTGGTGGTTCCCCGAGCGCGGGCCCGAGGACGGCACGCTGTTCGGCACGCTCGAGAGCAACATCAACCAGCTCGTGCCCATGCGGCCGGGCAAGTCGGGGCTCGGCGCGTCGTACAAGTCGCAGCTGTGCCGCATCGATAGGATCGAGGAGTGAGGACCATGCGCAAGTACCTGGCCGTCGACTACGAGTTCTGCACGGGGTGCCACACCTGCGAGATAGCCTGCCAGCAGGAGCACGGCCTGGCGCCCGACCGGTTCGGCATCAAGCTGACCCAGATAGGCCCCGACCAGCTGGACGAGCGCCGCTGGCAGTACGAGTTCGTGCCCGTCCCCACCGACCGCTGCGACCGCTGCGCACGCCGGCAGGCGGCCGGCAAGGCGCCGACCTGCGTGCAGCACTGCCAGGCGGGCTGCCTGTACTACGGCACGCTCGAGGAGCTGGGCGCCAAGGTGGACAAGCGCAAGGTGGCGCTGTTCACCTAGGAGGCGTCCCGGCCGGGCGGTGCGGCTGGCGCAACGCGCTTCCCGCACCGCCCCGTGCGGCCGCGGGGGCTCCTCCCCCGCCATCGTCCGATACGCTACAATGCTGGGTAGACAAAGGGGGTTTGCCTTGCGCATCGAGACGCTATACGAGTTTTTGCTGCTCACGTCCAACCTGAACTTCACCGAGACGGCGAAGA
This sequence comes from Gordonibacter pamelaeae, assembly GCF_003340385.1. NCBI lineage: Bacteria > Bacillati > Actinomycetota > Coriobacteriia > Eggerthellales > Eggerthellaceae > Gordonibacter > Gordonibacter pamelaeae. The sequence goes on from NZ_PPTS01000007.1 coordinate 1,837, forward strand.
GCTTCTTCATCTCGCAGTCGGTGCTCTCAGGGCACATATCGAGCCTCGAGAAGGAGCTGGGCGCGCTCCTGTTCGTGCGCGACCGCCATTCGGTGCGCCTCACCGAGGCGGGCCGGCTGTTCCAGCAGGACGCCCAGCGCATCGTGGAGGACTACGAGCGCGCGCTCGAGCGCCTGTCCCAGTACGCCGACGGCGTGTCGTCGGTCGTTCGCATCGGCTTCTTGGAGGGCTCGTTCGGCTCGTTCCTGCCGCTCGTGTGCCGCAGCTACCGCAAAGAGCACCCCGACGTCGACTTCCATTTCCGCACCATGGAGCTGGCCAACATACAGAAGGCGCTCAACGAGAACGAGATCGACGTGGGGCTTTCCATCTACCAGGACGGCATACAAGGCGCGAAGTTCTGCTACCGCCGCCTGTACGAGGACCGCTACATGCTGGCCGTGCCCGTGGGGCACCGCCTTGCCAAGCGAGCGTCGGTGAGCATCGCCGACCTGCGCGGCGAGCGGGTGGTCGTGCCTCACTTCAACCGCTCCAAGAGCATGCTCGAGCAGATGCACGTGAAGCTGCGCAACGCCGGCGCCGAGGTGCGCCCGGCCGGTTTCGAGGACGTGGGCGCCATGATGGCCACGCTCGTGACGGCTGGCGCCGTGGCCATAGCGCTCGACCACCTGCGCGTGTTCGGCAACGGCAACGTGGAGTTCGTGCCGCTCGCGGACGAGAACATGGAGATCTGCGCGGGGGCCGTGTGGAAGAGGTCGAAGGAGACCGGCGCCATCACGTCGTTCGTCGACTTTCTGGAGCAGGCTTGCGAGGGCTTCGGCAAGGAGGACTTCCTCGCCCGCAGCGGCCCCGACGCGCTTCCCTCGCTGCGGCTCCCGCCCGCGTCGCCGAGGGCCTCGTTCTCCGGCGGGCCCGGCCGTCCGTAACAGATTGAAAACCGGAAGGTTACGGCGGGCATCGCGGGCTTACCCGTACTCTCGCGCGCGTGCTATAGTCCGGGTAGCAGAACCTGACAGGGAGGGTTCTGGATGCAAGGAGGAACCAATGGGATACTCGATCTCCTTGCTGTGCTTCGCAGGCGCCGCGTTCTGCATCTCGCTCATACGGCGCCTTGCTTAAAGCACAGCGCGCGAACGGGGCCGGTCCGAGAGGGCCGGCCCTTTCTTTGCCGCCCGTTGCCGGCAACGGCAAGGCGGGGCCCGGCATGGCCCTTCGCCGCACGGCCGCCTGCAACCGCAGCCGATCCGTCAACGCGCCATCACCGCTTCAGCAGCAGGTCGTCCTCGGCAGCGCTGCCTGCGGCGACGGCCCGAACCGCGCTGCGCTACGATGCAGGCCCGGCCGCTATCGGGCCGATCCCCGACCGACAGGAGGCTCCATGGCAGGAAGGAAAGGCGCGATCGCCTTCGGCCTCGTCTACATACCGGTGGAGCTCTATCCCGCCACCCAGGACGATGCCGTGCGCTTCAACCAGCTGGCGAAGGAGAGCATGCAGCGCGTGCGCTACGTGAAGACGTGCCCCGATTGCAACCGCGAGCTGGGCCCGGACGACATCGTGCGCGGCTACCAGTACGAGAAGGGCAAGTACGTGGTGGTGAGCGACGAGGAGCTGGACGCCATCAAGACCGATGCCGACCGTGCCATGAAGATCGTGCAGTTCGTGGATCTGCAGGAGGTGCCGCCCGTCTACTTCGAGAAGCCCTACCAGGTAAGGGCCCAGCCCGGCGGCGAGAAGCCGCTCGAGCTTTTGCGCCTGGCCATGGTCGAGGAGGGCAAGGCCGCCATCGGCACCACGGTGCTGGGCAACTCCGAGACGCCGCTGGCGCTCATCCCCTACGGCGACGACCTGGTCATGATGACGCTGCACTACCAAAGCGAGGTGCGCGACCTCCCGAAGCCGGCCGAGCGCCCCGCCGTGGACGACGCGGAGCTGGACATGGCGCGCCGCCTGGTGGAGAGCATGGCCGAGCCGTTCGACCCCGCCCGCTTCAAGAACGCCTACCAGGAGAAGCTCATGGGCCTCATCCAGGACAAGATAGCCGGCAAGCAGGTGACCCCCGAGAAGCACAGCCCCCAGCCCGCGAACGTCATCAACCTCATGGACGCCCTCGCCGCCAGCCTGAAGGCCCGCACCGGGGAGGATGCCGGAGGAGCGAAAGCGGGCAGCGCCGAGAGCGCGAAGGCGCCCAAGCCGAAGCGCAAGCCCCCCGCGAAGCGCGCCGGCTGACCCGCGCCCGCCAGCCTAAAGACATGCGGGCATGCCCCGCTGCGCCTGATCCCCCCCCCGCAGGAGAGAAGCCCCCGGCTGCAGCAGCAACCGGGGGCTTTCCGAGGAGAGAGAGGGAGCGAAAGGAAGTTCGGCGGCGCCTAGGCCACGGGCGGCGTGCCCTCGGCGTTGCCGAAGATGGCGTCGATCTGCACGAGGGCGCCCATCGGCAGGTTCGACACGCCCACCACGCGGCGCGCGGGGGCGCCGGGGAAGTAGCGGGCGTACACGTCCTCGATGGCGGCCAGGTCGGCCAAGTCGCGCAGGTAGACGTTCGCCTTGACGGCGTCGTCCATCGTGTGGCCCACGTTCTCGATGATGGCCTGGATGTTCCTGCACGCCTGCTCGGCCTGCGCCGCGGCGCCGCCGGCAACGAGCTCGCCGGTTGCGGGGTCGAGGCCGATCTGCGCGGAGATGTTGTTGTAGTGCGAGAAGGCCACGGACTGGGTGGACAGCGCGCTCACGGGAGCCGCGTCGGTGTTGTTCGCCTCGATGATCAGGCCGTGGCGGGCCTCCACCTCCTGCGGCGGGGTGCCGTCGCCGTGCGACACCACGGCCTCGATCTGCACGAGCGCGTGCATCGGAAGCTCGGCCGCCTCCACCACCGTGCGCGCGGGCAGGTAGCCCACGGCGCGCGCGATGCCCGAGTCGGGGAAGAAGCGCCGGTACGCCTCGTCCACGGCGTCGAGGTCGGAGAGGTCCTTCAGGAAGACGGTCACCTTGACGATGTCGTCGAAGGGAACGTCGATGCTCGCGAGGATGGCCTTGATGTTCTTCAGGCACTGGACGGCCTGCTCGGCGGCGCCGCCGGCCACGATCTGGTTCGAGACGGGGTCGAGGGGCAGCTGGGCCGTCACGTTGTTGTAGTGCGAGAAGGCCACGGTCTGGGACGACAGGGCGTCGTAGGGGGCGTTGTGCGTGTTGTTCACGTACTTCACGAGGTCGCCGGCCTGGGGCTCGTTCGGGATGGTGCCCTCGCCGTTCGTGAGGAGCGCCTCCACCTGCACGAGCGCGTCGAGGGGCAGCGCCGCCACGGCGAGGTTCGTGCGGGCGGGCACGTAGGTTGGGAAGTAGGCCCGGAACGCCTCGTCGACGGCGTCCAGGTCGCGGATGTCGCGCACGAACACGGTGAGGCGCGCCACGTCGCCCAGCGTGTGCCCGATGCCCTCCGCCACGGCCTCGAGGTTCTCGAGGCACTGGGCGGCCTGCTCAAGGGCGCCGCCCTCGACGAGCTCGCCGGTCTCGGGGTCGAGGGGAAGCTGGGCCGACAGGTTGTTGTAATGGGAGAACGCCACGGTCTGCGCGTGCAGGGGGCTTGCGGGCGCACCTTCCACGTTCCGTGCCAGGACTACGTTGTCACCGCTCATTGAGGTACCTGCTTTCTCGAGTGCTCGCTTTTCGGTTGCGCTGCTCGGCCCCAGGGGCCCGCGCCCTCGCGGAAGGACGGCCCTGCCAGGCCCTCCCTTTACGCGAGGGCTGCATTATATCGTTTTGTGCATCTGCACAAAACACTTTTCGAATGATTTACTGACCAGCGGAAAAACCGTCGACCGACCGTTTACCGCAAATTCTGGAAGGCCCTGCGGGGCCTATGCGGAAATCCGGGGGCGCGGCCCCCGTTTCATGCAGGATTATGGTACCTACCGCTCACCGATTAGCCTTGCGCGCGGGGCCGGCGCAGGGCGCGGGCGGGGTCAGGACGGCGTTTTCTCGGGCCAGAGCCACAGCACGAGCCGGACCGACAGGACGCCCACGGCCGCGCCCACCACGGCGCCTACGAGGATGTCGCTCGGGTAGTGCACGTAGAGGTACAGGCGCGAGAAGGCGATGAGGCACGCCAGCGCCACGCCCGCCGCCTTGAGCGCCACGGACAGGCGGCCCCTGCCGGGCACGCAGCAGAGCGCGGCCGCGGCCGCGAACGACACCATCGAGTGGTTCGAGGGGAACGAGTTGCCGGCGGGCGGCGGGACGAGCAGGCCCATGAAGCCGTAGGCTTCGAACGGACGCACGCGCCCGAACAACGGCTTCAGCACGAGCATGCCGAGCACCGCCGTGGCTGCCACGGCAAGCAGCACGGCTGCCCCGTAGCGGCGGTACCGCGGCTGGGCGGCCAGCACGGCGCCGGCGGCAAGCCACACGAGCGCAAGGTCGCCCAGGTGCGTGGCCGCGAGCATGAGCGCGTCCATGAGCGGCGAGCGCAGGTGCACCTGGATGAGGTCGAGGATGGCGATGTCCACGCGCGGCCCCCGCCCTAGCCGCGCCCGCCGGCGCCCTCGCGGGCGACGAGGGCGGACAGGAGCCCCGTGCACCCGGCGAGCACGTCGTCGTAGGTCGCGTCGAAATCGCCCGTGTACCACGGGTCGGCCACGTCGCGTTCGGAGCCGGCGTACTCCAGCAGCTTGCGGCAGCGCCCCTCGGCCCCGCGTCCCAGCTGGCGGCGCATATCGCGCATGTTCGCCTCGTCCATTCCCACGAACAGGTCCCACTCGTCGGCGTCGGCGCGGCGCAGGCGGCGGGCGGCCTTGCCCGAGCAGTCGATGCCCTGCGCTTCCAGCACGGCGCGCGTGCCGGGATGCACGGGGCTGCCTATCTCGTCGTCGTGCGTGGCGGCCGAGGCGATGGAGAAACTTCCGGCCAAGCCGCGCCGCCGAACAAGGTCCCTCATGACGAACTCGGCCATCGGGGACCGGCAGATGTTGCCGTGGCACACGAACAGGATGCGGAAAGGCGCGCTCATCGGCCCTCCCCCTCGTCCGGCTCGAGCACCTCCGCATAGCGCCCGTACAGGTCGGGCAGGCAGCGTTTGAGGCTCACGGGCTTGAACGTGGCGGCGTCCACGAGGCAATGCGTGCTGCGTCCCGTGCAGCACGGCCTCTCAACGTTCCTGTCCTGCCCTTCCCGGAACACCTCGTAGGCGTACACGGTCTTCGTCGGGCGCGACGACACGACGCGCGTGCGCACGACCGCCCCCTCCCCGTAGCGCAGCGGCTCGCGGTAGTCGCACTCCATGTGCGTCACCGGCGACATGAAGCCCGCCTCCTCGATGCGCGCGTAAGGGTACCCGATAGCCTCGAGGAACGCCGTGCGCGCGTCCTCGAAGTACAGCAGGTAGTTGGCATGGTAGACGACGCCCATCATGTCCGTCTCGCCGTAGCGTATGGTTATTGGCGTGCAAACCCGCATGGCCGCTCTCACGTCCCTTCCGTTTTGGTACCATGGTCCTATGGGCAATATCGTATCGTATATCCAGGAAAACCAGCGAACGTTCGCGGAATCACCGTTCAACCCCGTCGACAGCCTCGTGTTCTCCACGCTCTGCTACTTCAACTACGAGGCGTGCGGGCTCGTGGACCCCTCGTCGCCCGAGCGCGTGCTCCTGCACGACGTGCTGGCGCTCGCCGACTGGCGCACGCTCACGTGCGCAAGCTGGCTGGAGGACGCGAAGGACACGCGCGCGTTCCTGCACGTCCTCATGGCCAGCCGGCGCTTCCGCGGCGTGGAGCTGGCCTTCTACGCCAACGAGCGCTCGGATGCCGTGGAGAAGCAGTTCTCGGCAACGACGTTCGTCGTCCCCGGGCGCGTTGCCGCCCAGGCGGAGGGCGCGCCTTACGAGGGACGGGCCTGCGGGATGCGTGCCGGGCGAGACGAGTTCGCCTGCCTGGCGTTCCGCGGGACCGACGGCAGCTTCGCGGGCTGGAAGGAGGACTTCAACCTCTGCTTCAAGGAGGTCATCCCCTCCCAGCGCGCGGCGGCCGCCTACCTCTCGGGCGTGGCGTCGGCCGTGGAGGGGCCGCTTGTGGCCTGCGGTCATTCCAAGGGCGGCAACCTCGCCGAGTTCGCGGCGCTCGTGGTCGACGAGGGCGCCTACGCGCGGCTCGCGGGCGTCTACAACCACGACGGGCCCTCGTTTCTGGACGATCCGTCGCCCCGCATCCACGACGGGCGCTTCGCAACGCTGCTGCACAAGACGGTTCCCGAGTCCTCCGCGTTCGGCATGATCTTGGAGCGGCGGCCCGACTACCGTGTGGTGCAGTCCTCGGCACTCTCGGTGTTCCAGCACGAGCCGTTCTCCTGGCAGGTGGACGGCGACGACTTCGTGTACCAGGATGCGCTCAACCGCGCGGCCGTGTTCTTCGACGAGGCGCTGGACGCATGGCTGCGCGGCAAGACGCCGGCCGAGCGCGAGCGGTTCATCGACACCATCTACGAGCTGTTCGCCTCCACGGAGGCCAGCACGTGGGCCGAGTTCCAGGAGGGCCTTTTCGCGAACACGCGGCGGTTGCTGGGCTCGGGCACGAAGCTGGACGCCGAGACGAAGAGCTTCATCTGGAAGACGCTCGGCAGCTTGGGTGGCATATTGAAAGACGAGACCGTCAGGCGCTTCAGGCCGTCCCCGTCCACCTGGCTGGCGCGGCGGCGCGAGGCGTACGATCGGAAAGGACGAAGGCAATGAGCGAGGTATCGGCAGCGGGCGGCATCGGGGAAGACGCGGGGCGGCAGGCGCCCTACGGCCGGCTTTCCGCGCGCATGGCGCTGCAGCTGGCCGCGCCGCACACGTGGCCGGCGGCCATCCTGCCGGCGCTCGTGGCCGTTGCCGCCGCTGCGGCGGCAACGGGGGGCGTGTCCGTGACGATGGCGTGCGCGCTCCTGACCATCTGCGTGCTCATGCAGTCGGCCGTGAACACGTTCAACGACTACTACGATTACGTGAAGGGGGCTGATTCCGCCGACGACAACGTGGACCCCACCGATGCCGTGCTCGTGTACAACAACGTGAACCCCCGCGCGGCGCTCGCGCTGGCCGTGGGCTTCCTTGCGGCGGCGTTCCTGGTCGGCGCCTATGTGATCTGGATTGCGGGTTGGATACCCCTCGCCATCGGCGCCGTGGGCGCCGTGGTCGTCGTGCTGTACTCGGCGGGCAGGACGCCCCTCTCCTACCTGCCCGTCGGCGAGCTGGTGAGCGGGTTCGTCATGGGCGGCCTCATCCCGCTTGCGTGCTACCAGGCGCTTACGGGCACGTTCGACCTGCGGGCGCTTCTGTGGGCCGTGCCCACGGTGCTGGGCGTGGGCCTCATCATGTTCACGAACAACACCTGCGACGTGGAGAAGGACGTGGAGGCCGGGCGCCGCACGCTGTCCGTGCTGCTGGGCCGCGAGCGGGCGCGCCGGCTCTACCACGCGGTGCTCCTCGCGTGGATCGCCGCCATCGTGGCGCTCGTGGCCGTGTTCTTCACAGGTGGCCTCGTGGTGGTGCCCTTCATGCTGCTGGCCGCCTGGCCGCTCGTGGGCGCGCTGCTGAAGAACCCGCTGGCGCCGCCCGCCCGCGTGGGCGCCATGGCGCAGGTGTGCAGCGTGAACGTGGCGCTCGGTGCGTTCTACGCCGCCGCCATCCTGGCGAGCGGGACCGTGCTCGCCGTGTAGGAACCGCAGCCGGTTCCGGTGCGCAGGGCGCTATCGGAGCGGCACGTCAGAATCTAGGAGGAGGCGCTATGGAGATCGTCCGTTTCGCCGTGGGGGCCCTGCTGCTCGTCGCGTCGGCCCTGCTGGCCGTCCAGCTGTGGAACGGCCGCTGGCAGTTCCTCGTGGCCCGGCCCGAGCGCACGAAGAAGGGCACGTTCTTTCCTGCCGGCACCCGCGAGACGGGCCGGCACCTCTCCTGGGTCATGGTCGCCTGCTTCGCGGCAGTCGCCACGCTCATGGCCTCCGAGATGGGACGGCTGTCCGGCAGCGCCCTGTTCGCGCAGGCGGGCTTCGTGGTGAGCGGCGTGGCGCTCGTGGCGTACGGGGCCTTCGTCGTATGGACCGTGGCCTTCCACTGCAAGGCGCACGGCCGCCCCTACTTCGCCGGCGGCTCTTCGCGCCTAGTCGTCACCCTCGCAGCCACCTGCGCCGTGCTCACCGCCCTGTCGCTGCTGTTTGCCTGACGGCACGCCCGCTTTGCGGCTGGCCACAGCTGACCTGCAATGCGATTCATGCCGCCCTGCCGATGCTTGATTGCTCGGCGCGCCTCGCAACGGCGCTTCGCTATACTGGTGCGACCGGTTGGACACTGAGAGGGGGGGGGGCCGATGGAGGAGTTCGGGAAGCACCTGGTGGGAGTCGTGTTCTGGCTCGCGACGTTCGCCCTCTTCGCGGTATTGGGCTGGAAGTTCTGGCATGGGCAGTGGCTGCGGCTCATCGCCGGCAATAACCTCGTGTCCGACGAGGAGCAGAAAAGCCCCTTTCAGCGCGCCCTCGGGCGCCGCATGGGCGTGGTCATGCTCTGCTGTTGCGGTTCCCTTGCGGCGCTCGCCGCCTCCTCGTTCGTCGAGGCGGCGGGAGGCCCGTCGGCCGGGGCGGTGTCCGACGCCTTGGTCGCGGCGGGCATAGTCGGCATCGTCGTTCCCTGCATCTGGGTCGTAGTATGGTCCAATGTCCAAGGGCGCAAGGCACGCTGCGGACAGGAGGGCGCGAGGGAAGATTCCCGGACAGCCGAGGACCGGAGGCTCGACCGCCTGTCCGGCCGCGTGCTCCTCGCCATTCTGGGAATCTACCTGCTCGTCATGCTGGTCGTGGTTCCCTTGGCAGCCGGCTGAGCGCGGCCTTTCCGGTCGTTGCTCGCCTTCCGCCCCTTCCGCGGGGCGGCCGCACGCTCCTAAGGCGAACGCGTTGGGTTGCGCCGGGACCGTGCAGGCGGGGCGCGCGGGTGCCGGCACGCCTGCGGGCTATTTCGTGATGAGCACCGGCACGGGGGAGGCGTGGAGCACGGCCGTGCTCACGCTGCCGAGCATGCCCTTGATGGCGCCCAGTCCGCGGCTGCCCATGACGATGAGGCCGCAGGGCTCCTGAGCCGCCTCGCGGACGATGGCCTCCTGGGGCTTCCCGAACGCCACGCGCAGGTCGACCACGCCCTCGTGCTCCGCGATGCGGTCGGCAACCTGCTCCTTGAGGGCTTCGAGGCTCGCCTTCTCGTCGCCGCCGAGCGACAGCAGCACGCCTGCAGCGCGCGCTGCGGCCACGAACGCGGGATCTTCCATTTTCAGAGGATCGCTGACGCTCAGCACCACCACTCGCGTGCCCAGCCCGCATTCAACGAGCTCGAGAGCGTCCGCCAATGCACGGTTCGAGGGTGCCGAACCATCGTATGCGACCAAGATCGCTCCGTAACCCATAGCAGTCCCGCTTTCTCCCGTGCCCGAGGTCGCGCGAACCCGCAGCCCATCAGGCATCTTGCTCGTTGCCCTCATTCTACCATGCCCGCAATCTCCCGAGAACCCATCGGCAGTCGCCCCTCCCCTTCGGCAAGAACGCTATAATCAAGCCGAAGGCAACCAAGGGCACGATCCAAGACTGCGAGGTTTCGAATGGATGGCACCACTCTCGCCGCCTTTGCGGCGGCCGCGGCGGCACTCGTCGCGTTCGCGCTGGCAGCGTTCATGTTCTGGAGGGGGAAGTGGCTGTTCCTCGTGGCGGGAGGCGCCGCAGCCGCCGAGGAGGCCGAGAGCGCCGCCGGCTGCGGCGGGTCCGAGGCCGGGCCCTCCGGCGCGGGCGGCATCCGCAAGATGGGGCGGCGCATGGCCGTCGTGCTGCTCGCGGCCTGCGTGCTCGTGGCCACGCTGCTCGCGTTCGAGGGGGCGAAGCTGGCCGGCAACGCCCTGCTCGCCTCGGCGGCCACCTTGGTCAACAACGTGGCGTTCGTGGCCCTGCTCGTCGCCATGGTGTGGTTCTTCATCGTGCAGCGGCCCGACCGACCCAAGGAGGGCGCCTCCTCGGAGGATTCCCCCATGGCCTCCCGCGCGCACGCCGCGCGCCTCGATCACCTGCCCCTCGCCACCATCCTGTTCACCCTGGTCGTCATAGCCGTCATCGCCCTCGTGGGCATCTTGTTCGCCGGGCTGTAGGTCGAGCCCCTATTCCCAGCGCACCTGCACGAGGTCGGGGAAGGCCGTCGGCAGGGCGGCGAGGTCGAACGTTCCCAGCAGCTCCTCGGGGGTGGCGGGGTCGCAGGTGGGCGCGAGGCCGGTGAGACCGGCGATACGGCCGATGACGGCGGCGGGCGTCTTGAAGCGCGCGAGCAGCGCGTCGAGGGCGGCGTCGCGGTCGCGCTTCGAGAGGCGCCGGTCGCGCTCGGCGACGAGCAGCGGGACGTGCGCGTAGTCCGGGTGCGGCAGCCCCAGCAAGCTCTGCAGGTGGATTTGCTGCGGCGTCGAGCACAGAAGGTCCACGCCGCGCACCACCGAGCTCACGCCCTGCTCGGCATCGTCCACCACCACGGCCAGCTGGTAGGCGAACGCCCCGTCCGAGCGGCGCACGAGGAAGTCGCCGCAGTCCTGCACGAGGTTCTGCGCATAGGGGCCCTGCACCTGGTCGGTGAACGCCACCTCCTCGTGGGGCACCCGTAGGCGCTGGGCGGGCGTGCGCTCCAGCGCACGCGAGGCGCGCTCTGCAGCGGAAAGCCCCCGGCAGGTGCCCGGGTAGACCGGCTTCTCGCCCCGATGCGGCGCCGAGGCGGCGTGCAGGTCGGCGCGCGTGCAGAAGCAGGGGTACACGAGCCCGCGCGCGGCCAGCTCGTCGAAGGCGGCGCGATAGGCCTCCGTGCGGCTGTGCTGGAAGTACGGCCCCTCGTCCCAGGTGAGGCCGAGCGCCTCGAAGTCGCGCTGCACCGCGTCGATGTAGGCGGGCTTCGATCGCTCGGCGTCGAGGTCCTCGATGCGCAGCACGACCTTCCCGCCCTGCGACTTCGCCACGAGCCAGGCCGCAAGCGCCGCGAACACATTGCCGGCATGCATCCGCCCCGTCGGCGACGGCGCAAACCGCCCGACGACGGGAGCGGGTGGAGTGACGGCGGTCATGCGGGACCCCTACTTCCTCAGGTCTTCCACGTGCTTGGCCTTGCCGGTCGTGCGCTCGATGCCGCCGGGCTCCACCAGCTTAACGCGCACGCCCACCAGAAGCACGCCCTTGAGCCTCTCCTCGATGGAACGGCGCAAGTCCTCCATCTCCTGGTACGAGTCGGAGAACGCCTCGGGTTTCAGCTCCACGTGCACCGTCATGCGGTCCAGGCCGTTCACCGTCTCCACGACGATGCGGTAGTGCGGCGTGACGCCCTGGATGCCGGAGAGCACGTCCTCCACCTGGCTCGGGAACACGTTCGTGCCGCGGATGATGAGCATGTCGTCGCAGCGGGCGCGCACCTTCTGCATGCGCGCGCTCGTGCGGCCGCAGGCGCAGGGCTCGCATACCACGCGGGTCAGGTCGTGCGTGCGGTAGCGCAGCACGGGGATGGCCTGCTTGTCGAGCGGCGTGAGCACGAGCTCGCCCATCTCGCCCTCGCCCACCGGCTCGCCGGTCTCGGGGTCCACGACCTCCCACAGGAAATGGTCCTCGGCGATATGCTGCATGTCGCGGCTGGCCAGGCACTCGCCCGACACGCCCGGGCCCATGACCTCGGTCAGGCCGTAGTTGTCGGTGCACACGATGTGCATGCGCTCCTCGATCTCGGCCTTGAGGCCCGGCGGGCAGGGCTCGCCGCCGAACAGGCCCACGCGCAGCGTGGACGCCTCCCAGTCGAAGCCGAGCCGCTCCCCCACCTCGCACAGGTGCAGCGCGTAGGAGGGCGTGGCGATGAGCACCGTGGTGCCGTAGTCCCCGATCATGGCGATGTGGCGCTCGGTGTTGCCGGAGCCGGCGGGGATCATCATGCAGCCGAGCTTCTGGCAGCCGTAATGCAGCCCGAAGCCCCCGGTGAACATGCCGTAGCCGAACGCCATCTGCACGCGGTCGCCGGGTACGACGCCCGCCATCTGCGCCAAACGCGCGATGCAGTCGCTCCACACGTCCATGTCGTGGGCGTTGTAGCCCACCACGATGGGCTTGCCGGTCGTGCCGGAGGACGCATGCAGCTCCACGACCTCGTCCAGCGGCACGGCGAACAGGCCGTAGGGGAACGTGTCGCGCAGCACGGACTTGTCCGTGAACGGGAGCTTTTGCACGTCTTCGAGCGTGCGGATGTCGCCCGGGGCCACGCCGAGGGCGTCCATGCGCTCGCGGTACCACGCCACGCGCTCGTAGGTCCAGGCCACCTGGGCCTTAAGCTTCTCCAGCTGGAGCGCGCGGATCTCCTCGCGCGGCGCGCACTCCCTGGCGCGGTCGTACACGGGCAGGTCGGCGAAGTTGCCAGCACGGGCCGCCGCGAGGGCGGCCCCCTTCGCAGTCAGGTCGGCCACGGCGCTCACCGCCCCTCGCCGCACGCGGCGGCAAGGCCGTCGGGGCCGAGGGAGCGCGCCAGGTCGTCCTGCCCGATGAGCTCCACCGGCTCGCCCGCCAGCAGCTGCTCGGCGCGCGCGAGGTCCTTCACGGACAGCGCGATGTAGGTGGAGATGAGCGAGTAGCTGTACGTGACGTTGATGCCGCAGTCGGCCATGACGCCCATGACGCGCGCGAGCTCGCCCGGCTCGTCGTTCAGGCGCGCGCACAGCACGTCGGTCGTCGTGGCGGCGGCGCCCATGTCCACGAGCACGTCCAGCGCGCGCAGGGGGTCGTCCACGATGAAGCGCACGATGCCGTAGTCGCCCGTGTCGGACGCGCTGTAGCCGCGCACGCTCACGTGCGCGTCCTCGAACGCGTCGAGCACGCGGCGCAGGTGCCCCGGCTGGCTTTCCAGGAACACGCTGATCTGCTGAACGCTCATGCTTCCCGCACCTCCTCTTTCTCGTCGGCAGGCAGGGCGAACGCGCGGCCGGCGCGGAACGCCGCCAGGTTCGCCTCCACCGTCTTCGGCGGCACGCGGTCGGCCACGATGCGCTCCCACGCCTCGAGGGCGAACGGCAGCCGCGTGGACAGCGCGCCCAGCAGCACGACGTTCACCGACTTGGCGCTGCCCGCCTCGCGGGCCAGCTGGCCCGCCGGGATGAGCGTGGCGCCCAGGTCGGCCAGCGTCTCGCGCGCATGGGCGGGCATGGAGGCGCGCCCGGTGGCCACGGGCAGCGGCTTTATGGCCTCGTCGGCCACCAGCAGGTAGCCGTCCTCGGCCAAAAACGGCAGGTTGCGCAGCGCCTCGGTCGTCTCGAACGACACGACGCAGTCGGCCGTTCCGGGGTCACACACCATGGAGGGCACCTCGTCGCCGAAGCGCACCACGGTGGTCACGGCGCCGCCGCGCTGGGCCATGCCGTGTATCTCCGACACCTTCACCGACGTGCCGGCCGCAAGCGCCGCATGGGCCAGGAGGTCGGCCGCCAGGATGGTGCCCTGGCCGCCCACGCCGCAGAGCAGGACGGTGGTCGCTTTCACGTTACTCATGGGAGCCCCCTTCCGGCTGCTCGATGGCGTTGAAGGCGCAGTACTGGGCGCACTGGCCGCACCCGATGCACAGGCCCGGGTCGATGGAGGCCCGTCCCGTCTCGGCGTCCTTCGCGATGGCCGGGCAGCCGAGCGTCGGGCACACGCCGCATGCCGTGCAGGCGCCCGTCACCAGGTAGGCCGGCTTGCGCGTGCGCTCGAGCAGCACGCAGGGCGCGCGGAACACGAGCACGGACAGCTCGCCTGTGCCGGTTGCATCCTTCAGCGCCGCGCGCACGGCACGCGCGTCGTGCGGGTCGACGGTGCGCACGTCCCCCACGCCGAGAGCGCGCACGACCCCTTCCAGGTCCAGCTCGCGGCTCGGGCGCTTCTGCAGCGTCTCGCCGTTGAAGGGGTTGCCCTGGCGGCCCGTCATGGCCGTCGTGCGGTTGTCGAGCACGCACACCGTGCCCCCGCAGCGGTTGTACACGGTGGAGATGAGCGATGACAGGCCCGAGTGCGCGAACGTGGAGTCGCCGATGACGGCAACCACGGGGCGGTGCTCCGTCCCTGCCAGCGCCAGCTCGAAGCCGTGCGCCATCGACACCGACGCGCCCATGTCCACGCACGTGTCCATGGCGGACAGCGGCGGCAGCGCGCCCAGCGTGTAGCAGCCGATGTCGCCCGTGACGATGGCCTTGAGGCGCGTGAGCTCCTTGAACACCAGGCGGTGCGGGCAGCCGGGGCAGAGCGCCGGCGGGCGGCCGGGCAGGCCCTCGGGCGCCGGGGCATGCGGGGGCTCCGCGAGCCCGAAGGCGGCGCGGATAAGGCCGGGGGTGAGCTCGCCGTCGGCCGGCAGCGGGCGCGCGAACGGGGCTACCGGGATGCCGAGCGCGCGCACGCCCTCGGCCAGGTACTCGGAGGCCTCCTCCACCACGTAGAGCGCCTCCACGCTCCCGGCGAAGGCGCGCAGCGCCTCGGCGGGCAGCGGCCAGGTGCAGCCCAGCTTGAACACCGACGCGTCAGGCAGCGCCTCCGTCACGTGCTGGTACACGGCACCTGCGCACACGACGCCCACGGCGCTCCCGCGCCGCACGACCTTGTTATAGGGGCAGGTCTCGACCCATTCCCCCAGCGCCTCCACGCGCGCGAGCTGGTCGCGGCGGCGCGGCTTGGCGAAGGCGGGCATCATGACCCACTTCGCCGCGTCCTTCTCGTAGGGCTTGAGCGGCGCCTCGGCGCGCGGTCCGGGCTCCACCGGCGTCTTCGTGTGCGACACGCGCACCGTGGAGCGGATGAAGACCGGCACGTCGAAGCGCTCGGACAGCTCGTAGGCCTCGCGCGTGAAGCGCAGCGCCTCGGCTGAGTCGGCGGGGTCGAGCATGGGGATGTGCGCCGCGCGGGCGTACCAGTGGGAGTCCTGCTCGTTCTGCGACGAGTACATGCCGGGATCGTCGGCCGCCAGCACCACCAGGCCGCCCCCCACGCCCGTGTAGGCGGCGGTGAACAGCGGGTCGGCCGCCACGTTCACGCCCACGTGCTTCATGGTGGAGAGCACGCGCGCGCCCGCGGCGGAGGCCCCCACCCCCACTTCCACGGCCACCTTCTCGTTCACGCACCATTCGGCGTACACGCCGTCCATCTTCGCGAACGCCTCGAGCGTCTCGGTAGAGGGCGTGCCGGGATAGGCCACGCCGATGTGCGCGCCGGCCTCCCATGCCCCCTGGGCGATGGCTTCGTTTCCTGACATCAGTTCCATAAGCGACCTTCCCCCGCTTCAGATTACCATGGCGAATTATACGGCAACGAACGCCGAGCAGCCCGCTCAACCGTCGCAGGCGGAGGAAATCAGCGGAAGGGGGCGCCCCCGCCGGCGCGCCGCACGGGCGCAGGCGCTTCGGGAACAGCGGCGAGGGCTTTCGGCCCGTCAGCTATGCGGAAACGCTACCTCCGGGACGAGATCGGAGCTTATGGCGCGTTTTCTACGCCGCCGCACGAGCAACATCGGGAAAGCCCCAGGTCGCGGGAGCCACGACAACGCACGATGCGCGGAGGTCGTGCCACGGCCTCCGATCTTGTCCATTATCTTGACAGTCATGTTTACGAGCGCATGCGGAAGCGCGGTGCTTCGCGGAGAAGGAAGGAGGAAGTGGCTCCCCTTTTCACCAGCCGGCCGGGGCCGTGCGGGCGATGAGAGCCGCCCCGGCGCACCGGGATGTCCCGGAGGTCGACCGCATGCGCCGGGGCGGCCGCCCTCGTCCGCACGGCCCCGGCCGGCTGGTGAAAAGAAGGGGCCTCGCCGGTTGATACCGAGGGCAACTGGCTGATAGGTGGAGGGCATGCGGCTGATAGCGCGGCCGATGGCTGGTTGCCAACGAGGGTACGGCCGATGGATGAGGGTGCAGGGGGCTGGCGAAGGAAGCGCTCGGCGATGACGAGGGAGAACCGGCTGGCAGGCGCCGGGGCGGCCGGCCGATAGGCGAAGATCACGGCCGACTCGCCCTCGGCGCGCGCATGGGCTCGGCGGCCGCCGGTGGGCGGCCTCGCGCTACCGCCTGCGGGCGGGCCCTACTCCTCTTGGTACAGCAGGCAGAAGGCGCCGATCTGGATCACGTCGCCGTCCTGCAGCTTGCGCGGGGCGTCCACGCTGTCGTTGTTCACCCACACGCCGTTGAAGGAGTTCGTGTCGCGGATGGCGTAGCCGCCCTCGCACGGCTCGATGAGCGCGTGCTCGCGCGACACGGTCATGTCGTTCAGGAACACATCGCGCTGGGGGCTGCGGCCGATGGTCTGAGGCGCGTCGCCCAGCTGGATGGACACGCCGGTCTGCGGCCCGCGCACGACGCGCAGGGCGGCCGCGGCGGCGGGCTTGGCCTCGGGCGAGAACGACTCGTCGGGCAGCGCCACGGGGGCGAAGCGCTGCGTGGAGCCGAGCAGCTTGAAGCCGCAGTGCGGGCACGCCGCATCGTCGGGCGCCAGCTCGTTGTTGCATACGGGGCATTTCTCGGTCATGTGCGGCTCCTTCTATCGGGTGCGTCGGCTAGCCGACGACGGCGGTCTTGTCCACGACGAGCGGCGTCTCGTTCAACGTGACGGCCGAGGCGGTCTGCGGTTGGCCGGACAGGCCCCTGAACAGGCGGTCCCACCAGATGCCAATGCCCTGGAACACGTCGGGCGCCGCCACGTCCTCGCAGGCCACGAGGTCGAGCGTGGCCACGGTGGCGTTGCGCTGCTTGAACGTGATCGTGCCCACCTTGTCGCCGGCATGCACATCGCCCCTGACCTCGTCGAACTCGAGCGACTGGCTCACGTTGCCGTTCAGGTCGAATATGCGCACCGAGGCCTCGGGGTCGGAGAGCGTGGCCTTCACGGTCTTGTCGATCCAGTCCGCGTGCGGCACCTCGGCCACCACGGGCACCTCGGACGTCTGGCCGCCCACCGTCATTGAGGCCGTCTGCGTGCTGTTGGCCAGCGGGTAGTCCCTCTCGTGCTCGTAGACCCATTCGAACAGCGTCTCGGCGTCGTTGAAGCGCTGCGTCTCGGACGTCGAGTGGATGACGATGGCGTAGAGCTCCTTCTCCCCGTTGCTCGCCGCGCCGGCGAACGAGGGGCCCGCGAGCGCCGTGAAGCCGGTCTTGATGCCGATGGCCTTGTCGTAGTAGTCCATGAGCTCGTCGGTGGACTCCAGCTCGATGGTGGCCCTCGTGCCGTCGGCGCGGTCCACCACGATGCCCGTGTCGCCGCCGCCCACGATGGCCCGGAACGTCTCGTTCCTCATGGCGTAGCGGGCCATCTTCGCCACGTCGGCCGCGCAGCTGTGCTGGTCGCCGGCGAACTCGCCGTCGTCCAGGCCGTGGGGGTTCTCGAACACGGTGTCGGTGCAGCCGAGCTCCGCCGCCTTCGCGTTCATGGCGGCCACGAACGCGTCCTCGCTGCCGCCGACCGTCTCGGCGATGGCCACGGCCGCATCGTTGCCCGACGGAACGAGCAGCGCCTTGAGCGCCACCTCGAGCGGCATGGCGTCGCCCTCCTGCAGCCCCGCCGACGACTCGCCCACCGCGGCGGCGGCCGCCGAGACGGTCACGGTCGAGTCGAGCGACACGGCGCCGGAGGCCACGGCATCGAGCGCCACGATGGCCGTCATGACCTTCGTGATGGACGCGATCTGCGTGGGGCTCGTGGCGTTGCGCTCGAAGTAGACGGTGCCGTCCGCATCCATGACGAGCGCGTACTCCGCATCGATGTTCGGGCACTGCGCCACCGAGAGGCCGCGCGCGTCCACCGTCTGCCCGTAGACGACGTCGGCCTTGCGCACGTCGGCGAGCGCGGGCACAGGCACGGCAACGCCGCAGGCCAGCGCGAAAACGAGCGCGCAAGCCACAAGGCTCGCGCGCCGCTTGTTCCAAGCAGTTGTCATCTTGCTAGTCAAGCTCATAGATGTCTTCGGGTCGTACCGGCTCGAAGCCGGCAGCGGTCAGCTTCTCCTCGATCCCACTATCGCCGTCCACCTTGAGCACGTCAATGGCGACGTCGTCGTTCACGGAAAAACAATAGCCGTACTCGATGTTGGCCTCCTGCTCATCCATGAAGGAGAGCAGCCTCGCCAGCCCGCCGGGCACGTTGGGCACGCGCACTCCCAGCACGGGGGTCACGGCCGCGCGGTAGCCGGCGGCCTTGAGCGCGCCGGACGCCGCCTCGGGCGTGTCGCACAGCATGCGCACGACGCCGAAGTCGGCCGTGTCGGCCAGGTTCAGCGCGTGCATGTTGATGCCGGCGTCGGCGAGGGTCTGGCACGCGGCGGCCAGGCGGCCCTTCTCGTTCTCCAGGAACACGGTCAGCTGCTCGATCATGGCTTACTTCCCTTCCCTCTGGTCGATGACGCGCTTCGCTTTGCCCTCGCTGCGGGCGATGGTCTTCGGCTCGACGATCTTGACCTCCACCGATACCTGCAGGTTGCTCTTCAGCTCCACGCCCAGGCGGCGCTTCAGGTCCTCGATCTTGCGCACCTCGTCGATGGGGAAGTCGGGAACCGTCTCCACCTGCAGCTCCACGTGGTCGAGCGGGCCGCGCGTGGTGAGGATGATCTGGTAGTGCGTAGCGATCTCCGGGAAGCCGGTGATGACCTGCTCGATCTGCGAGGGAAACACGTTCACGCCGCGGATGATGAGCATGTCGTCGGTGCGGCCGCGCAGCTGGTCGATCTTGCGGTGCGTGCGCCCGCACGCGCACGGCTCCGAGATGATGCGGGTGACGTCGCGCGTGCGGTAGCGCACGAGCGGGCAGCACTCGCGGGTGAGCGTGGTGATGACGAGCTCGCCCCACTCGCCGTCGGGCACGGGCTTGAGCGTCTCGGGGTCCAGGATCTCGCAGTAGAAGTGGTCCTCGGCCACGTGCAGGCCGGCACGTTCCGCGCATTCCATGGCCACGCCGGGGCCCATGATCTCGGAGAGGCCGTACACGTCGCAGTACTGGATGCCCAGCTTCGAGGCTATCTCCTCGCGCATGTTGTCCGACGCAGGCTCGGCGCCGAAGATGCCGCCGGAGATCTTGAACTCGGTGGCCGGGTCATAGCCCATCTCGATGGCGGTGTCCGCGATGAGCAGGGCGTACGAGGGCGTGCAGGCAAGGATGTCCGTGCCGCAGTCCTTCATCATCTGCACTTGGCGACGCGTGTTGCCCGAGGAGGTGGGGATGACCGAGCAGCCCATGGCCTCGCCGCCGGCGTGCGCGCCCAAACCGCCCGTGAACAGGCCGTAGCCGTAGGACACCTGGATGGTGGAGTTCTCGTCGCCGCCCACCATGGCGATGCCGCGGGCGAAGCAGTCGCCCCAGTTCTTGAGGTCGGACGCCGTGTGACCCACCACCGTGGCCTGGCCCGTCGTGCCGGAGGACGCGTGGATGCGCGCCACGTCCTTCTGCGGCACGGCGAACAGCCCGAACGGGTAGGCGTCGCGCATGTCCTGCTTCACGACGAACGGGAGGCGCTCCAAGTCCTCGAGGGCCTGGAGGTCGTCGGGGGTGACGCCCGCCTCCTTGAAGGACTGCTGGTAGAACGCCACGTTGTCATAGGCGTGGCGGACGCTCTGCTTCATGCGCTCGAGCTGGAGTTCGCGCAGCTGCTCGCGCGGCATGGTTTCGATGTCTGGCTGGTAGTACACGGCTCACCTTTCCTCGTTCTGCTTCTTCGCGGCGTCGTCCCCGGCGGCCGCGCCGTCCGTCTTCTCCTTGGCCTCGGGGCCCGCGACCACGACCTCGGTGACGGGGTCGTACGTCGAGTAGAACGGGTCCTCGTGCAAGATGCTTCCGTCGGAGGAAGCCACCGTGCGGATCACCGTGATCTTCCTGCCGTCGGTGCCCGCGGTCTTGACGTAGCTCGTGCCCGGCGCCATGGAGTCGTCGCGCTCGGTCTTGGTCTTGTGCTTCTCTCCCTCGGTCCACTCCCCCACGTTCGTGCTCACGCGGTAGCCCGGATCGACTCCGTACAGTGTAACGGTTACGGACGTGTCGGTGTAGCTGGTGCGCATCAAAACATCGGAAGCGCCGTCGTTCTTCCATACGAGGTCGAGCTCGTCCCAGCTGACCGCCGCGTCGCGTCCGGCCGGGTAGCTGGCGATGTAGAGCGAGTGGTTGTAGCGCGTGGGCACGGGATAGCCGGCGTCGTACACCGCGTTGAACACGGTGGTGGCCACCTGGCAGATGCCGCCGCCCACGGCGTCTTCATATTCGCCGTCGATGATGGCGCCGGCGCCCAGGAAGCCGCGCTCGGCGTTGCACTCGCCCGACGTGCCGTTGAACGACCAGGTGCCGCCCGCCGGGGCCACGGAGTCGTTCAACAGGTCGGACACGAGGCGGATGTTGTGGTTGCGGTTCTCGGTGCCCGCGCCGCTCGTGAACTCGGTCGTGTACGACGAGATCTCGGCCACGAGGCCGAGCGAGACGGCCTCGTCGAGCGTGGACGTCTCGGGGGCGGTGCCGCTGCCCACCGCCACCTCGACGGGCTGCCCGGGGCCGGGCCGGTGCGCGCTCGCGGAGCCGCTGTCGCCCCCCGTGCCGTCGCCGGAGCCGAAGAGGGCCGCGTCGAGCACACGCGCCGTCTCGGCCGCAAGCGGCACCTCGCCCGCGCCGTCCGTGCGCACGCGCACCTCCTCGCCCGCGCGCTCGAACGTCACGTGCACGGGGTCGCCCGTGCGCTTCTGCTGCACGTGGGCGAGGATGGCGGGTTTCGCCTTCGCCTCGTCCACCGACGGCGCGAGAACCCAGCCGCCATCGCGCTCCACAGGCGTGGCAACCACCCATTCTCCCAGGTCGGCGGCTGAGGCCTCCCATGAGGTGCCCGCCCAGGAGAAGCGCGCGCCGTCGGCGATGGCGGCGTTCACGGCATCGCAGGCCGCCTGGGCCGCGGCGCCGTCGATGCGCAGGGGCGCGTACTCCGCGCGCGCCACGAAGGAGCCCTTGCCGTCCGGGCTCGCAAGGTAGGCCCGGTCGAGCTCGCGGGCGAACGCCGCCCGGTCGACCATGGAGCCGTCGTGCCCCTCCGTCACGCGCGCCTGCCCTGCGTCCACGGCCATGCCGAAGTCCACGCGCGGGTTGCCGACGGTCGCGTCGATGTCGGCGGCCAGCTCCTCCAGCGCGCCCGCGTCGTAGTCGGCCCGCACCTCGACGGTCCAGCCGCCGAAGAGCGCCGCGAGGCGCGCGCCCAGCCCGCCCTCCTCGCGCCCCACCGCGAGGGCCTCCCCCACCAGCTGCTCGGCGGGCAGCACGGCTCCGAGCGCGGCCGCGTCGGCCGTCCACAGCTGCTTGGCCGCCCGCGCCTCCTCCACGGAGCGCTGTTCGGCCAGCGCCTCGTCCTCGGCCTGGGCCGCCGCGTCGGCGACCCGCGCTGCGGCGTCGTCGCTCGCAAAGACGGTGGCGGAGCCCGCCGCGAGGCGCGCGGCGTAGGCCTGCTCCACCAGCGCGCGCATCTCCTCGGCATTCTTGCCGGACACGTCCACCTCCCCGATGCTCACGCCGGCGTAGGCCTTCCCCCAGTTCAACCCCAAGTCAACCGCGCCGCCTGCCACGAGCACCGCTGCCAGCACCGTCACGGCCAGCGCCGCGCGGCTGCGGCGCACCAGCGCGCCGAGGGAGCACGCGGCCCAGCCTGCCCCGCGCCCTGCGAGCGCGAGCACGGACAGCAGCCCCCGTCCCGCGTACCCGAGCACGCGGCGAACGGGACCGCCTGCAGACGATGTGCCCGGGGCGTCCTTCGTCCAGAGCGAGGGGGCGTTGTAGGAGGGGGAAGCCTGCCTGCGCGCAGGGGACCCGCCGCCCTTGCGGGCCGACGCGGCATGCGATGCGCGGGCGGAGGGCCTGCCCGCCTTGGGCGATGCGGGCGAGGAGGCGCGGCCGGCTGCGGCAGCAGGGCGTTTGGCGGTGCGGGGCGCAGGTTGCCGAGCCGGCCGCGCGGCCGGCTGCGGACCCGTGCGCTGGTGCTTCGGCGCGCCGCCGTTGCCCGGCGTCCTGCCCGCCATCGGCTACCGACGCTCCGGCTGGGCGGCTTCGGCTTCGCGCTTGGCGGCGCGCACCTTCGCGAAGGCGGAAACGGCGTAGTAGGCCGTGGTGAGGAGCGCGAGCACGAGCCCCGCGTACACGAACCAGATGCCCCACGAGTACGGGCCCGCCGCGAGGCCCGGCAGCCAGGCGGCGTCCACCACGCCGAGGCCCTCCAGCAGCGGCCAGTTCAGCAGCAGCCCGGCGAAGCCCACGAACAAGAGCGTGGTGGCCACCTTGCCCGCATAGACCACCGCCACGCGCACGCGGTAGCGCTTGAGCAGCACCGCGCCGCCCACGAGCAGGGCCAGGTCGCGTATCAGCACGACGAGTATGATCCAAAGCGGCAGCCGTCCCACCAGGAACAGGCCCGCCACGCCCGCTATCATGAGGATGCGGTCGACGGCCGGGTCCAGCAGCTGGCCGAGCTTCGACACGGCGTGCGTGCGGCGGGCGATCTGCCCGTCGACCCAATCGGTGCCCGCGGCCAGCGCGAACAGGAACGTGGCCATGAGGTCGTAGCCGTTGAACAGCAGCACGAGGAAGATGGGCACGAGGCACAGCCGGATGAGCGATATGATGTTCGGCACGGTGAAGATGCGGTTGCTCGCCTCCTCCTTGCCCTTCGGTCCCGCGGCCCCGCGCGCTTCTCTGCCTGCCATCGTCCTCTTCTCCCGCCGTCCGCCCTGCGCAGGAGCCGCCGGCCAAGACCCGCGGCGGCCTCCCACGCAAAGACCGGGCTCGAAGCCCGGTCCCTTGCCTATCGGCGTTCATTCTAGCAGTTTTGCGCGCGCCCGCCGACGCGCCCACGCATCCTTCGCAGATTTTTAAGACTGCGCCGCAGCCGCCTTCGCATGCTCGGGCACCTCGAACACGTCCGAGCGCTTCTCGGTGGCGGGCGGCGTGTACGTGGGCTCCATGGCCAGGCACTGTTTCGGGCACTCGCGCACGCACGTGCCGCACTGCACGCAGCGGAAGCGGTTGATGGACCACGTGCGGGCCGGCTTGTCCACCGTGATGGCGTCGCAGGGGCAGCGCTTCATGCAGATGCCGCACAGGATGCACGCGTCCACGTTGTTGGTCACGTGGCCCTTGAGGCCCGGCGGGGGCGTCTTCTGCTCGACGGGGTACTGGATGGTCTCCGGCTTGCCGAACAGCGACTTCAGCGTCATCTTTCCCAGTTTGAACGATCCCATTCCCGCCTACCTTTCCGTGCAGCTGATGCAGGGGTCGATGGTCAGCACGATCATATTGACGTCGGCCAGGTCGCATCCGGCCAGCGCCGTGGCCATGCCGGCCAGGTTCTGCGAGGTGGGCGTGCGCATGCGCATGCGCTCCAGGTACTTCGACCCGTTGCCGCGCGCATAGTAGTAGCACTCGCCGCGCGGCTGCTCCACCAGGTTGGCCGCCTCGGCTCCCGGCGCGGGCGAGCCCTTCACGTCCACCGCGATGTCGCCGGCGGGTATCTTCGCGATCATCTCCTCGATGATGTCGATCGACTGCAGCACCTCGAGCGCGCGCACCTTCACGCGGGCGTAGCAGTCGCCCTGCGTGTCGAGCACCGGCCGGAAGTCGGCGAGCTTGCCGTAGCCGCCGTTGCCCAGGCAGCGCGCGTCGTTGTTCACGTTGGACGCGCGGGCGAAGGGGCCCACCATGCTCAGCGAGAACGCATCCTCGGGGCTGATGTAGCCGATGCCCACGGTGCGGTTCTTCACCGAGGTGTCCTTGAGGAACGCGTTGCAGAGCTGGCGGTAGTCGTCCTTGATGCCGTCCAGCACGCGCTTCATCTCGGCGAGCATGCCCTCGTCGATGTCGCGCACGACGCCGCCCACCTTCACCACCGAGAAGATGACGCGCCCGCCGGTGGTCTTCTCGAAGATGTCGAGCACCCGCTCGCGCAAACGCCAGCAGTGCATGAACAGGCTCTCGTAGCCGAACGCGTCGGCGGCCAGGCCCATCCACAGCACGTGGGAATGGACGCGGGACAGCTCGTGCCAGATGACGCGCAGGTACTCGGCGCGCTCGGGGATCTCAACGCCCATGAGCTTCTCCACCGTCTCGGCGTAGCCCATGGAGTGCCCGAAGGCGCAGATGCCGCAGATGCGCTCGGCCACGTAGATGAACTGGTTGTAGTCGCGCGTCTCGACGAGCTTCTCGAGCCCGCGGTGGATGAAGCCGATCTGCGGCACGGCCTCGATGACGGTCTCGTCCTCCACCACGAGGTCGAGGTGCAGGGGCTCGGGCAGCACCGGGTGCTGCGGGCCGAACGGGATGACGGTCGCCTTCCCCATGCTACTCACCTTCCTTCCCGGCCTCGGCGGCCGCCTTCTTGGCCTTCGCGGCGATGGCCGCGCGCACGCGGGCGACCATCTCGGGGTCCATGCCGGCCAGCTTCGTCTCCAGATCGTCGTCCTCGGGCGGCGCGATGTAGCCGTGCTCGCCGGGGGCGGGCGCGGCGTCGGGGTGCGTCTCCACGTAGGCGGCGTTCGCCGCGGCCGCCTTGGCGGCCTTCTCCTTCGCGGCCTTGGCGGCAGCCACCTTCTTGGCCTTCTCGCGCGCGGCCTTCTGCTCCGGCGAGATGATGGTCATGGGCTCCTTCTGCGCCAGCGCGTAGAAATTGCCGCCGAAGTCGATGGCGATGCCCTGCACATCCACGCCGAACAGGTCGTGCGTCTCGTTCTCGAACACGAACGCCTCGAGGAACCGGTCGGTGATGCTGGGCACGGACGTGCCCTTCTGCAAGCCCTTGATCTCGTGGTTCTCCAGCAGGTTGTCCTTCATGAACGAGTAGATCAGGTCGATGCCGTCCTCGGTGTTCACGGCGAGCAGCTGCACGAACCGCCAGCCGCCGTCCTTCTTGGCGGCCGCCAGCGCCGGCAGCTCCTCGACGGTCAGCGGGACGAACGTCGTCTCAAGCGCCATGTCACGCTCCCTTCTTCTGAGCCTGCAGGGCCTTCGATTTCTCTTCCAGTATGCCCAGGCCCTGCACGACCGCGTCGATGATGGCCTCGGGGCGCACGGCGCAGCCGGGCGCGTACACGTCAACGGGTATGGCCTGGTCCACGCCGCCTATCACGTTGTAGCAGTCGTGGAAGATGCCGGCCGAGCACGCGCAGATGCCGCACGCGATGACGACCTTGGGCTCGACCATCTGGTTGTAGATCTCCTGCACCACCTTGATGTTCTGCTCGTTCACGCTGCCCGTGACCAGAAAGATGTCGGCGTGCTTGGGGTTGCCCGTGTTGATGATGCCGAAGCGCTCCACGTCGTAGCCGGGGCACAGCGCCGCCAGCACCTCGATGTCGCAGCCGTTGCAGCTCGAGCCGTCGTAGTGGATGACCCACGGTGATTTCGTTGCGAACGTCATTGGTTCTGCGCCTCCTTACAGGTACGCCAGGACGGCGATGTTGACGAAGCCCGCCACGAACGCCACGGCCCAGGCCGACGAGAGCATGGCCTGCCATTTCACGCGGGCGAAGTTGTTGTCGATCCATATCTCCAGGAAGTACACGAGCACGACCACGACGATGGCCAGCACGATGGAGAGCGGGTTGGCCCAGACGAAGAACAGGCCGACCCAACCCAGGAACAGCACGTTCTCGCACCAGTGCATGATCTCCACCTTCGCGAGCGTCTTGCCGCTCATCTCGGTGGTGATGCCCTTGACGAGCTCCTGGTGGGCGTGGTGGGAGTAAGACAGGTCGAACGGCGACTTGCGCAGCTTGATGGTGAGCACGAACAGCAGGCCCAGGAACACGAGCCAGATGCTCGTGACCACGGGCGCGTCGAGCGCGAAGACGCCCGCGGAGTCGAACGTGCCGGCGGCCATGTAGAACGCCACGGCCATGAACAGCACCATGGGCTCGTACGACATGACCTGCAGCGTCTCGCGGTTCGCGCCGAGCTCCGCGTAGGGGCTGCGCGTGGAGTACGCGGCGACGATGAAGAACAGGCCCGCGAGCGTGATGACGAACACGCTCATGAGCAGGTTGCCGCCCGAGTAGAAGATGCCGCCCGCCAGCAGCGTGAACACGAGGGCGCACGTGATGTAGGTTCCCTCGCTGGAGTTGACGGAGACGTTATCCTTCTCGATGAGCTTGCGCACATCGTAGTACGGCTGCAGCAGCGGCGGGCCCACGCGGCCCTGCATGCGCGCCGTGATCTTGCGGTCGAGGCCGGCCAGGAGGCAGCCCAGCACCGGTGCCACGATGGCGAAGGCGAGGGTGCCGATGAGAGCGAAGAGCAAGGACATTTCAGATCACACCCTTTCCTAGAACAGGCCCGGCAGCGTGATGGCCGAGAAACCGAACGCGACGATGATGACGATGGCGCAGGCCACCGTGCCCACGGGGTTGATGCGCTTCTCCCCGAAGATGCCGTCCAGGTACATGTTGCGCGACGTGGCGGCCGACTCGCCCGACAGCGAGTTGCGGTAGACGCGCGCCTCGTTGTCGGCGCTCACGCCGGCGAGGTACACCTCGGCCTTCTTGGCCTTGCCGCGCCCGAGCCCCGCGAACAGCACGATGGCGATGAGCGCCGCGGCGATGGAGGCGATCCACAGGTTCGTGGAGGCGATGTCCTGGCCGAGCACGCCGAACACGCTGTACACGTAGGGTTCCACGACGAGCTGCGAGATGATGGGCAGGCACACGCAGCCCACGACCACGAGCACGGCCATGACCACGATGGCGGTCCACTCGCTCTTATGCACGGTCACCTCCACGTTCGCCGGCTGGCCGGCGATGCCGGAGAGCTTGCCCAGCCACTTGGCCCAGAACATGAACGTGGCGGCCGAGCCGAAGGCCAGAAGCAGGATGAGGGCGACCTGGCCCGTGTCCACGAACGACACGAGCGTGGCCCACTTCGCCACCAGCATGCCGAACGGCGCGATGAACATGCACATGATACCCAGCATCATGAAGCGCGCCAGCCGCGGCATGCGATCGAACAGAAGGTCCATATCCTCGATATCGCGGCTGCCGATGTGATGCTCGGCCGTGCCGACGCACAGGAACAGCAGCGACTTCGCGATGGCATGGAACAGGATGAGGAACGCGGCGGCCCAGACGGCCTCCGGGGTTCCGACGCCCGCGCACGCCGTGATGAGGCCGAGGTTCGCGATCGTGGAGTACGCGAGCACGCGCTTGGCGTTGCTCTGCGAGATGGCCATGAACGAGCACAGCGCGAACGTGATGCCGCCCACGAGCACGACCATCACCGACGGCACGGGGCACACCAGGAACACGGGCGCCAGCTTCACCAGCAGGAACACGCCGGCCTTGACCATGGTGGACGAGTGGAGCAGCGCCGAGGTGGGCGTGGGCGCCACCATGGCGCCGAGCAGCCACGTGTGGAACGGCATCTGCGCGGCCTTCGTGAGGCCCGCGAACGCCAGCGCGCACACCGGCAGCACCACGAGCGCCGGGTTCTGGATGCCTATCTGCAGGAACTCGAGGAACGACAGCGTGCCCAGCTGGATGGCGCTCAGGTAGAGCGCCGCCAGGAAGCCCAGGCCGCCCAGAAGGTTCATGATGATCTGGCGGAAGGCGTTCTTGATGGCCTCCTCGGTACGCGTGTAGGC
Organism: Gordonibacter pamelaeae; assembly: GCF_003340385.1. NCBI lineage: Bacteria > Bacillati > Actinomycetota > Coriobacteriia > Eggerthellales > Eggerthellaceae > Gordonibacter > Gordonibacter pamelaeae. The sequence goes on from NZ_PPTS01000007.1 coordinate 29,472, forward strand.
GATGAGGAGGAACGAGCAGACCGTCGTGACCTCCCAGCCCGTGAACATCCACACCATGTTGTTTGAGAACACGATCAGGAACATGGCCGACAGGAACACGAACATGAGCGCGAAGAACACGGGGCGGCGGTCCTTGGCCCCTTCGGGCTCGTGGGCCTGGAAGTCCTCCATGTAGCCGAGCGCGTACACGCAGATGCCCGAGCCGATGACGCCGATGATGAACGCCATGAGCAGCGACAGCGAGTCGAGGTACAGCGCCTCGGTCACGTCGATGGAATGGGCGAAGCCGAACTCGAACACGAGCGACCCCGCCACCTGGATCACGGCGAGCACGCAGGCGAGCACGTTCTTGTAGCGGATGCCGTAGTACAGGATGGCCGCCGCCACGAGCACGCTCACCGCCGTGCTGGCGTAGTCGATGAGGGGCGATTCGAAGTCGAACGTTACCCAGGGAGCCCCCAGGTAGGTGGCCACCAACCAGATGGAGGCCAGGCCGATGACGAGCGCCGAGGCGCCCACAATCGCGCTTCTCGCCCGGTTGTTGCGCACGACCAGAAGCACGGCGGCAACGACCAGCGGGAAAAGGATTAAGAACCCGAGCAGAGCCACGTCGTATCCCTTCACTTGTGTTGGTTGATGGAAAGCTTGCAGAATGCGGCAGGGAAACCTGAACCCCCGTGCAAGCGATGACCGCACTTTAGCAAACCTGGGCATCCGCGGCCGCAGCGCTTCCCCATCGGAGCGTATTATCCGGCGAAAGGAGAGCGCCACGGTTGTATTATGGATGCATTGGGTATTCGTATCGCCGGGCAGCGGCGCGTTTGCCGTCGCCAGCGGTTTTTGCCGATGGCAACGGCCTTTCAACAGGTCGTATACCTTTTGGACACGAAAGTGCGCGGCGCGTCCTCCCCCGCACGCAAAAACGCCCCGCGAGGATGCGGGGCGCGCCTTCGGCCATGCTTCGAGCCGGATCCTACCTCATCTTGACGACCGGCTTGATGGTCTTGCCCGTTCGGGAATCCTCGAACGCCTGGTTGATATCCTCGAAGTCATAGTACTTCACCAGCTTGTCGAAGGGGAAGCGGCCCTGGCGGTAGTACTCGACCAGCTCGGGAATGAACAGCTGGGGCACGGTGTCGCCCTCTATGACGCCCGCCACCGTCTTTCCCTCCGCCATGATCTCGCCGAACATGTCGACGGTCATCTCGGGCGTGATGCCCACGATGGCCACGGTGCCCAGCGGGCGCAGCGCGGCCAGGCTCTGGTGGACGACCGCGGGGACGCCGGTCGTCTCGACCGCGTAATGGGTGCCCGCCCCCGTCGCCTTCCCTATCTCCTCGACCACGTCCACCTCGGCGCCGTTGAGGGCATAGTCGGCGCCCAGCTCGCGCGCCAGCTCGAGGCGGCTCTCGTGCACGTCGACCGCGATGACGGTCCTGCATCCCGCGATCTTCGCCGCCATGACGGCGCTAAGCCCCACCGCGCCGCAGCCGTACACGACGATCGTGGAGCCGAACGCGGGCTTGAGGCAGGCGAGCACCGTCCCGCTGCCCGTCTGGATGCCGCAGCCCAAGGGGCCGAGCAGCTCCAGCTCCACGTCATCGGGCACCTTCACCACGTTGCGCTCGTCGGCGACGGCGTAGGTGGCAAAGGAGGACTGCCCGAAGAACGTGGCCACCGGCCTCCCGTCTTGCTCCAGGCGCTCGATTCCCTGGGAGCCGAAGTTCAGGTCGTTCATCTTCTCGCACGTGGAGGGATGGGCGGACAGGCAGTTTTCGCAATGGCCGCACGAGGAATACGAGAGCACCACATGGTCTCCCGGCCCGACGGCCTTCACGTTCTCGCCCGCCTGCTCGACAATGCCGGCGCCCTCGTGCCCGAGGACGATCGGGTAAGGCACGATGCCGTTGTCCCGGGCGACGGCATCCGTATGGCAGACGCCCGTCGCCACCACCCTCACCAGAACCTCGTTGGAGCGGGGTTCAGCCAGCTCGACTTCCCCGATCTTGAATTCCTCGCCTTGGCCGTGGGTAACGGCGGCCTCGATCTTCATGTGCGCTCCTCCCTCGTGCTCCTCGATAGCCTTGCGCACCATGCTAGGCCCCGTGCCGAGCACGGGCGGAGCCGCGCCGCCAACCGGCGGCATCGAGCGTCCCTGCGGACGCACGCAACGGCGAACGGCGAGGCAGCCGCGGTGAGCGGACGGGCCCTAGGAGGCGGCGCCCGTCGCCTCGAGGGCCTCGTGCGCCTCCAGCTTGCGCAGGCGGCGCCACTCCGCCGCCAGGAAGGCCACCACGAGCAGCGTGGACGTGATGTCGGAGATCGACGGCGCGAAGAACAGGCTCTGCAGCGGCGTCCAGGGCAGCACGAGCGGCAGCACGTGGGGGCTCGCCAAGAGCAGCGGGATGAAGAACAGTATCTGGCGCGTGAGCGTGAGCAGCGTCGCCTTGAGCGCCTGCCCGGTGGCGTCGAAGTAGTTCGAGCCGATGAGCGCCACGGGCAGGATGGGTATGAACACGAGGTAGGCGATGAGGGCCCACGCCGTGGCGTCCAGGTAAGCCTCCGGCAGGCTGAACAGGTGCGCGTACATATCGGGCAGGAAGAGCACGGTGAGCCACAAGGGCGTGGTGATGGCGATGCCCAAGAGGATGCCCTGCCCCAGCGTGCGCTTCATGCGCCCGAACTTGCGCGCGCCGTAGTTGTAGCCGATGATGGGCTGCGCGCCCATGGCGATGCCCATGGACGGCATGATGGTGAACATGCCCACGGCCGAGAGCACGCGCATGACCGCGAGCGCGCCGTCCGAGCCGAGCGGGTCGGAGGCCCCGTAGGAGAGCAGCAGGTTGTTCATGATCATGTTCGACACCGCGAAGCCCAGCTCCATGACCGAGGGGGCCACGCCGAGCGCGCAGATGCGCAGCGCCACGCGCCACTTGATGCCGAGCGCCTCGCGGCGCAGCGGCATGGGCGAGCCCTTCTTCAGGAAGAACTGCATGACGAAAGCGGCCGAGAGCGCCCACGAGCACACGGTGGCGAGCCCCGCGCCCATCATGCCGCCGCCGAGCACGATGATGAACAGGTACCCGAGCACGATGTTCGCGCCCGTGCCCACGAGCATGGAGCCGAGCGCGCGGTTGGGATGGCCCGCCGTGCGGATGAAGTTGTTCATGCCGAACGCCACGAACTGCAAGGGGCAGCCCGCGATGATGACCGTCATGAAGGCGCGCGCGTGCGGCAGCACCGCATCGTCGGCGCCCGAGGCGCGCAGGATGGGGTCGAGCGCCACGAGGCCGACGATCCAGGCAATGACGCCTGCGCCCACGAGCAGCACGAAGCTGTTGCCCAGCACGCGCTCGGCCACGCGCTTCTTGCGCTCGCCCAGCTTGATGGCCGCGAGCGCGTTGCCGCCCACGCCCACGAGCATGGCCACGGCCACCATGAACGTCATGGCGGGGTTCGCCACCGTCGTGGCAGCCAGGCCGTTCTCCCCCACGGCCGCGCCCACGTACACGGCGTCGATGACGTTGTAGAGCGTCTGCACGAGCACGCCGAACACGGCCGGGATGGAGAACTCCAGCAGCAGCTTGAGCGTGCTGGCGGTTCCCATGCGGTCGATCTTCGCGTCGCCGGCGCGCTGCTGGTCCGTGCGCGCCACGGGCACGGCCACCTCCAGGTCGCCGGTGTCGAGCACCGGGCGGCGCTCGAAGGGCTCCTGGGCGGCTATCTGGGCCGAAAGGGAGCGGTCCTGCGCGTCTCCCCCGTCGCTTGCGGCCGCCTTGCGGCAGCCCTCGTTCTCTCTCTCGTTCACGATCGTGCTACCCCGCTCAGTGCGAGCGACCCCCGCGCGCCCCGTGCGGGCTGCGTGCGATCGCGTGGATTTCCCGGGTTGTCCCGGCAGACTCTGGCTACGCGGCGGAGCTCCCCCTGGAACTCTACGCCGGCCGGCTCGGGTCATCCCGAACGAAGGCCAGTATACGGGAGCCGGTGTGAGGCGGCAAGGGCGAAGAGGGCGGGGTTCCCACCAGCCGGCCGGGGACGCACGCTCCGGCTTCCCGGAAAATTCGCGTATGCTGTCAGGAAAGCCGTCCCTGGATCGTATTGCAGGTGAAGCGACGTTGCTCGAACATCCCCGGCGGCAGCCGGGCAAGAGAGGGAAAGCCACGGATGGAAACGAGAAGAGCGAACGAGGTGGAGGCCGAACGGCTGGTCGGGGCCTACGCGGACCTCATACTGCGGCTGAGCTACACCTACCTGAAGTCCACGCATGACGCCGAGGACATCTGCCAGACGGTGCTGCTCAAGCTCATGGGGGCGCCCGCGAGGTTCGAGGGACCGGAGCACGAGAGGGCCTGGGTCATCCGCACGACGGCGAACGCCTGCAAGGACGTGCTGCGCAGCGGGCACAGAAGGCGCACGGTGGGGCTGGAGGCGGCACCCGACGCCGCAGCCCCCGAAGAGCCCGAAAGCGAGGTCGTGGACGCCGTGATGGCGCTGCCCTGCAAATACCGCGAGGCCATCTACCTCCACTATTACGAAGGATACTCGATCCGGGAGATCGCAAAGCTCACCGGACGGAGCGAGTCGGCCGTCAGCGCGCATTTGAGCCGCGGCCGTGCCAAGCTCCGCACGATGCTGGAAGGAGCCTATTGTGAACAGGGAGTATAACGAGGCCATGGACGACTTGAGATTCTCGCCCGGCGCGAAGGAGCGCATGGCGGCGCACCTGGCCGCAGCGCGGGAGCAGGCGCGGTCGGAGCGCCCGCAACCGGACGTCTACGCAGCGCGCGGCGGCAAGCGGCGCTGGCGCTTCGCGGCGGCAGCGGCGGTCACGCTGGTTCTGGCAGGGGGCCTGGCCGGGGGCGCGTACGCCTCCGGCGCGCTCATGGGCGTGGGCAACGTCATGGACGACCTGTTCGGCGGCCCGCCTGCCCAGACCGAGGTCGTGGACAAGATAGGGCGCCCCCTCGGCGCGAGCGCCACGTCGAACGGCGTCACCGTCACGGCCGAGGCCATCATCGGCGACCGGGCGAACTACACCATCGTGTTCAGCATCGCCAAGGACGACGGCACCCCGTTCGAGGATATCGAGGCCCTGGACAACGGGCTTTTGCCCCTCGGGTTCGGAGAGGCGGCCGGAGTCCACGTCGATGGGGTGACGACAAGCGGTGGAAGCAGCCACTTCTACGATGCAGACCCCTCCGACAACGCTATCCAGTACGTGGAGCAGATGTCCGTCACCTCGACCAGCGGCAGCATCATCGGGCATACGGCGCGCGTTTGCTTCCAGGACCTGTACCGGTACGGCGACGGCGGGCGGGAAGTCCTCGTCGAAGGCACCTGGAACATGAAGTTCGTCGTGGACTACGAGGACACCTCCATCAACCTGCCGGCCGGGCAGCCGTTCGAGCTGAACGGCATGGGCGCCACGCTCGACAGCGCCAGCATCTCGCCGATCGCGCTCACGCTCGAGTACACGGCCGACGGCCGCATGGACTGGATCGAGAAGGAATCCGGCCGCATGTCCGAGCGCGAGGCCGGCGAGCGCGACCGCTTCCTCAACCCGTCCATCACGGTGAACATGAAGGACGGCACGGTCCTGGAGATCGACGCATCGCAGCACAGCGGAGGCTCCCGCGAGGACGGCAGCACGACCGTCTGCCATAAGAATATAGTGTTCGAAGAGTTCCTGAACACCGACGAAGTGGCCTCCGTCACCATCGGCGGAACGGAGATAGCGCTGCCGTAGCCAATACGCCAGAGGGGGTCCCGCAAGCTCGCCTGCGGGACCCCCTCTGGTCGGCCTAAGGAACCGCCGATTAATTATCGGATTCGGCTTTTTCGCAGGGCGGGCGCGGCAAGAGCGTCGATCAGCGGTTCCCGGGTCCGCAACGGATCGCCGCGCATCCCGGCGGCACGGCGCCGTGCAGGCCGGCGATCGCGCGGCGACGCCCGCCCGCATCGCCCTGTTCCTCCGGATACGGTAATGGAATCGAAGAAAATTTTCGATATATTACCGTAGCGAGCGACGAGGGTTCCGAAACCCCCTCCAAGGCGAGACAATCGCCCGAATCAGCGCGAAAAGCCGGATATCGGGCGTCGGACGGGAGGCTTCGGACGCGAGATCCCGAGGTTCGGTAACATATCGGGAAAAAATTGCGAATCCATTACCGTAGCTCGACCTCCTACCCCATCTTGCGGGGCCGCATGCCCGCCAGCAGGGCATTGCCCGAACCTGGGGAACCGCCGACTACCGGCGCTCGGAGCCCGCGCCGCACGCCGTCGCGAAGCGAGGCGAAGCGGGCTGCAGAAGACGGCCGGAATGGCGATACCGCCAGATCGAGAGAGAGGCATTCCATGGAGCGCCGAACCGCCCTCGCAGATGCCCGGAGGCCTCCCGCAAGCGCACGGCCGAGCGCGGGGGGGGGGGGCTCCTGCGCCAGACGGGCACGTCCATCCCCTGCTGCGCATGCGCCTCTTGCAGCCGTGGTTCAACCTCTCTGGCGAAGGGGTGGGAGACGCGGTCTGCGGCCCCCGAGCCTTCTCCGAATTCACGGGCGTGCCCTTCGGGCTCGGCGGCCAGGTTCCCGACGCCGCCACGCCCTTGAAGATCCGCCGGAGGCGGCTCGATCGCGGATGCCGCGTTCGCCGAGGCGCCGAGCTCCGCTAGAAACGCGAAGGGCGGGAGAGATCCAGAGGCCCGGGAGCCCACGGGAGGGAGAAGGCGTCCCTAAGCGGCCCTCCCGGCGCCGCTTAGGGCGAAAAACCGACTGTGGAAAGCGATCAGACCGGTACGAGCACCATTGACCAGCGGTTCGCCTAGGCGCTCTTCTTCGTGACGAAGTTGATGATGGCCAGCAGCACCACCGATCCCAGCAGCGCCACCACGAACGACCAGAGGTTGAACCCGGTGAAGCCCTCCGCCCCGAAGAAGCTCATGATGAACCCGCCGATCAGGGCACCGACGATGCCCACGATGATGTTCTTCACGAGGCTGCCCTGCTCCTTCATGATCATGCCCGCGACCCAGCCGGCCAGGCCGCCGATGATGATCCACACGATAATGCTCATGGTTATGCTCCTTTCCTGTGACCGACATCGTCCAGTGTAGGAGTTCGCAAGCGGGGCAGCCGATACTGGAAGCATCTCGTGCACCCAGCGTTTCCGCGTCGTTTCGCGAAGAACCGCAGACGGCCGTCAGCGGCAGTCCAGGTACTCCAGGAAGCGCTGCGTGGCGAGCGAGGCGGCTTCGCGGCTGCGCAGGGCGAGCCCGATGGTCCGGTAGGCGGGCTCCTCCAGCGGCCGCGCCGCGATGCGGTACGGCGCGCGCCGCAGGATGAGCCCGGGGAGGATGCTCACGCCCAGGCCGCATTCCACCATGGCCATGATGGCATAGTCGTCCCAGGTGGTGAAGCGCGTGCGCGGCGACAGGCCGTCGCGCTCGAACACCTCGGACACCACGGTGTTGTCGCCCTTCTCCAGCAGCAGGAACGGCTCCTCGCACAGCTCCGCCGCCGGTACGCGCTCCCGTTCGGCCAGCGGGTGTCCTTCGGGGAGCACGGCCAGCAGCTCGTCGCGCTCGATGAACGCCGTCTCCAGGCCGCGGTGCGCAGGCAGGCGCAGAAAGCCGCAGTCAACGCGGCCCTCGAGCACCCATTCCTCGATCTCGCCGTAGTCTCCCAGCAAAAGCTCGTAGTCGATGTTCGGGTAGTCCTCCTGGAACGCGCGGATGACGTTCGGCAGCCAATGGGTGGCCACGCTGGAGAACGTGCCGATGCGGATGAGGCCCGCCTGCAGCCCGTTCAGCTCGTCGACCTGGGCCTGCAGGCGCGCATGCTCCTCGCACACGCGTCGGATGCACGGCAAAAGGCGCGTGCCCTCGGACGTGAGGCGCACGCCAGCCCGCCCGCGCTCGAGCAGGGCGACCTTCCACTCGCGCTCCAGGTCGGCCACCATGCGGCTCACGCCCGACTGGGAATACGAGAGGGACTCGGCCGCCTTGGTGAAGCTTCCCAGCTCCACCGTCCTCACGAACGCCTGGTACTTCTGGATGCTCGCGTCCATCGGCGTTTCTCCTTCCATCCCCGTCTCCGCCGGCTCTGCCCGGTCTGCTTTACCATGCAATTTTATCATGCTTATTATGATAAACATTCGCTTTTGTGCTTATTTGTTCTATGGCACACTGTCTCCGGCAGTTTCCCGCACACGGTGCGGGATGGGCGGCGAAGCAAGGGGAAGAAGGGCGAGGGTGGCACGGGACTACGGGAAGTACGTGGGGGCGTTGCTCCTGTTCGGCAGCAACGGCATCGTGGCGAGCGGCATCGCCTTGCCCAGCTCCTCGGTCGTGCTGCTGCGCACGCTGCTGGGCAGCCTGCTGCTGGCTGCGCTGCTGGTTGCCGCGAAGCGCCGCATCACGTTCCACCGGCACCTTGGCGACCTGTGCTGCCTCGCCGCGTCCGGCGCGGCGCTGGGTGCCAGCTGGCTCTTCCTGTTCGAGGCTTACCGCCATCTGGGCGTTGGCACCGCCTCGCTCGTGTACTACTGCGGCCCCATCATCGTGGCCGCCCTGTCGCCGTGGCTGTTCGGCGAGCGGCTGACCCGCGCGAAGCTCGCCGGGTTCGGCCTCGTGCTGGTCGGCGTGCTGCTGGTGAACGGCCGCGCGCTCGGCGAGGGCGCCTCGGGATGGGGGCTCTTCTGCGGCGGGATGTCGGCCGTCATGTACGCGGCCATGGTGGTGTTCACGAAGAAGGTGCGCCACGTAGAGGGACTGGAGAGCTCCGCCGTGCAGCTCGCGTCCAGCTTCGCGGCCGTCGCGCTGTTCGTCGGCGCAACCGGGGGGACCTCGCTGCAGATAGGTACCGCCGACTGGGCGCCCTTGCTCGTGCTGGGTCTGGTGAACACCGGCTTCGGCTGCTTCGTGTACTTCTCCGCCATGGGTAAGCTGCCGGCGCAGACGGTGTCGGTGTGCGGCTACCTGGAGCCCCTCGCAGCCGTTGTGCTGTCCGCGCTGCTCTTGGGCGAGGCCTTCTCCCCCGTCCAGGCCGCAGGCGTGGCGCTCGTCATAGGCGGCGCCGTGTACGCCGAGTGCGGCGCGAGGCTGCACCTGCCCCACGTCCGTCGCGCCCGCGGCGCGGAAGCCGCGCTGTAGGCCTGGGCATCATGCTCCCTGTCGGCGCCGACAGCGGCCGTCGACAAGCACGAAAAAGCCGCCCGAAGGCGGCTTTCGAGTTTCTGGTCGGGTTGACAGGATTTGAACCTGCGACCCCTTGACCCCCAGTCAAGTGCGCTACCAAACTGCGCCACAACCCGTTATGCGTCTTGGGGTTTGAATCGTTTCCCCATCAGACAGCTTGAACATATTACCGTTACTCGCCGGGTATTTCAAGATGGAATTTATCATCTTCCCCGAATCTTTTTCAATTACGCGTGTTCTGTCTGGGGTGCGGCGCCCGCCGATGGGCCGTCAAGGGACCGATCGTGTGGATAGCGTGTGCAAGGGGCTTTCCGCCCAACCCCGACCGAAAAGCACGCGGATGCGCGTACACTGGTTGACGCGGCACGTTGCCGCACGTTGTTGGCAGTGGTTCGGGCTCGGCCCGCGCTGCCTGTTAAATGCCCCGCGGGGCAGAAAGCTAGGTTTTCATGTCTACAGGTACAGTTAAGTGGTTCAACGCCGACAAGGGCTACGGTTTCATCTCCCAGGACGGCGGCGATGACCTGTTCGTGCACTTCAGCGAGATCCAGACCGACGGGTTCAAGACCCTCGAGGAGAACGCCCACGTGGAGTTCACCGTTGCCGTCGGCAACAACGGCAAGAGCCAGGCTACGATGGTGCACACCATCTAGCTCGCCGAACTTCGAACTGCCCGGGGCCGGCCCGCCGGTCCCGATTCTAAAGCCCCTCCGCCCTTCACGGGCCGAGGGGCTTTTTACACCCACGTAAGGCCGGCGCAGACCTGGCCCGGCCTTACGGCAGGAACGAGGCGGCCACGTCGAGGATGCGGTCGGCCAGACGGTCCTTGGGCATGAGGGGAAGGCCGTACGTCTCCTCCGCCGTGACGAACCACACCTCGTTGTCGTCGGTGCCGAAGGCGCGGCCCCCTCCCACCTCGTTTCCCACGATAAGATCGGCATGCTTGGAAGAGAGTTTCCGCTGGGCATTGGCCACCACGTCGTCGGTCTCGGCGGCGAAGCCCACCACCACCTGGCCGGGACGCTTGGCGGCGCCGAGCGTGGCCAGGATGTCGGGATTCTCCACGAGCTCGATGGTGCCGAGCAGCACATCCGCCTCGCCCTTCTTCAGCTTGCGCGCCGCAGCCTCGCGCGGCCGCATGTCGGCCACGGCGGCCGAGAACACGGCCACGTCGGCCGTCGCGAACGCCTCCTGGGCCGCAGAAAGCATCTCGCGCGCCGTCTCCACGTGCACGGTGCGCACGCCCTCGGGCTCGGGGAGCGCCACCGGGCCGGACACGAGCGTGACGTCGGCCCCGCGGGCGGCCGCGGCCCGCGCGAGGGCGTAGCCGGTCTTGCCCGACGAGCGGTTCGTGAGGTAGCGTACCGGGTCGATGGGCTCCACGGTGGGCCCGGCCGTGACCATGACGCGGCGGCCGGCCAGGTCGCGGCGCATATCCAGCTCCTCGAGCACGGCGGCCACGATGTCGGCCGGCTCGGCCAGACGGCCCCGTCCCACGTCGCCGCAGGCCAGATACCCGTCGCCGGCCTCGACGATGCGTGCGCCGCGGATGTGCAGCTTGCCCAGGTTGTAGCGCGTCGCCGGGTTCTCGTACATGTGCACGTTCATGGCGGGCGCGACCACGAGCGGGCACGTGCAGGCGAGCGCCGTGGTGGTGAGCAGGTCGTCTGCCAGGCCGTTCGCTATCTTGGCGATAACGTTCGCCGTACAGGGCGCGATGACGAAGCAGTCGGCCTCCTGCGCGAGCGACACGTGGTGTATGGGGTCGGCCGGGTCGTCGAACAGGCCCACGGCCACCGGCTCGCGCGTGAGCGCGCGGAACGTCGTGGGACCCACGAACTCGGTGGCGTGCTCGGTCATGACCACCTTCGCCCTCACGCCGGCCTTCTGCAGAAGGCGCACGATCTCGCAGGACTTGTAGGCCGCGATGCAGCCCGTCACGCCCACGAGCACCGTCTTCTGCGGCGCCGGGGCTGCGGCGCCTTCCTCCCTGGCCATCAGCGGCCTCCTTCCAAAGGGGTGCGCAGCACGTCGGCGAGCACCCTCACGTGCGCGCGGCTGCGGTCGAGGCAGGGTACATACGTGAAAGCGCCTTCGCGCGGTTCGCGGCCCGCCTTCCTGATCTGGTCGAAGTAGAACGGTTTCAGCTCGTGCTCGATGTCGTAGAGCGTCTCGAGGCAGTCCACGGCGAAGTTCGGGCACACGAAGAACACGCGACCCACGTCCGCCTCGGCCCAGCGCGCCAGCACGTCGCGCGTGAACGGCGAGAGCCATTCGCGCCCCTTGTCGAAGCGGCACTGGTAGCCGATGGTCCACCGGTTGCGCTCGATACCCAGCTCGCCCGCTATCTGGAGGCTCGAGGCGCCCGTCTGCAGCTCGTAGGTGTCGCCCGCCTCGATGTCGGCGAGCGGGATGGAATGGTACGAGAACAGCACCCTGTCGTCCGAGCCGGGATCGAAGCCGGCATGCCGTAGGGAGGCGGCGATGGCGCGCACGTAGGTGGGGTCGTCATGGTAGTTGTCCACGAAGTCGCACGGCACGTTCCAGCGCTCGCGGCGCAGCGCGCGGGCCACGCCGTCCGACACCGATCCGGTGGTGGAATGCGCGCTCTGCGGGTACAGCGGCAGCACGACGAGGCGCGTGCAGCCGGCCTCCTTCAGCTCGCGCACGGCATCGCGCACGAACGGGGCGCTGTAGCTCATGGCGCAGCGCACGACGGCATCGAGGCCCTCCTCGGCAAGCTGCGCGTCCAGGCCGCGGACGAGCTTCCCGTGGGCGACCGTGAAGGGAGAGCCCTCGTCGGTCCAGATCCTCGCGTACTTCTCCGCCGACGCGCGCCCGCGCTTCGGCAGGATGAACAGGTGGAGGACGAACCACCAGCCCACACGGTTCATCGGGACGATGCGCGGATCCATGAGGAAGCGCGCGAGGTACTTTCGCACGGCATGCGGGCGCGGCTCGTCCGGCGTGCCGGTGTTCACCAGGAGAATGCCGGTGCGGTCCCCTTCTTGCACGATGTCGATCCCCTTCCCGGCCCGCGCGCGTCGCCGAGGCGAAACGGTGCCCGTCCAACTTGAGAAATCTGCTATAGTTTAGCCCTATCGGCCCCTCGAGGAACGGACGAATGGAGAAAGAACCGAAAAACCCGGGTTCGCCCGAAGCGGAGGGCGATGCTCCGGCCCCTTCGGGGGCTGCGCCCGCATGCGCGGGCGCCTCGGAGGGCACGGGCCTGCTGCGCGAGGTCAAGCAGGAGGTAAAGGCCCAGGTGTTCCACAACACCGGCTATCTGCGGCTCGACTGGTTCACCCTGTTCTGGCTGTTCGTGGCGGGCTGCGTTATCGGGCTCGCCGTGGAGACCGTGTTCCACGCCATCGTCTACGGCGGCCTCGAGAGCCGCGCAGGCCTGGTGTGGGGACCCTTCTCGCCCATCTACGGCGTGGGCGCCGTGGTGCTGACGCTGTTCCTCAACCGCTTCTACCATTCGCACAACCTGGTCATATTCCTGGTTGCCATGGTGGTGGGCAGCGTGCTGGAGTACGTGACCAGCTGGGGCATGGAGTTTTTCTGGGGTGCCGTGGCCTGGAACTACTCGGGCACGTTCGGCTCCATCAACGGGCGCACGAACTTCGCGTTCGGCATGATGTGGGGCCTCTTGGGCCTCGTGTGGGTACGCGTGGCACTGCCTGCCGTCAAGCAGGCGTTCTCGCACGTGAACGCGCAAAACGCAGCCGTGCGCGCCGTGACGGTGCTCATGACGGCCTTCCTGGCCGCAGACATCGCGGTGACGGTGCTCGCCCTCGACCGCGAGGGGCAGCGCGCCCAGGGCGTCCCCGCCACCACCTGGGAGCAGCGCTTCCTCGACGAGCACTTCCCCGACAGCTTCCTGCAAGCCAGGATGCAGAACATGAGCGTGTACGGGAAAGGATAGGCAAGACAGGGGGACGGTTCTCTTGTCCCCCTCCACTCCTTGCTGGCTTTCATCGAACAGGGGGACAAGAGAACCGTCCCCCTGTCTTACCCCTTGCTGTCTTGCCCCTGCCTTACAGCCTCGGGCGCGGCGCATCCCTCAGCAACTCGAAGACCTCCTCGCCGGCCTCGGTGCGGCCGCGGCTGCGGTCGGCCAGGGAATCGAGGGCGGCTTGCAGGTCGGCGGGCAGGTTGTCGGCGAACGAGAGCTCCTCCCCCGTGGCGGGATGGGTGAACGCCAGCTGGAACGAATGCAGGAACTGGCGCTCGAGCCCCAGGTCGGCAGCCGGGTCCTTAGGGGCGCGTGAGCGGTAGACCGGCTCGCCGGCCAGCGGGTGCTTCGCATACTCCATATGCACGCGGATCTGGTGCGTGCGTCCGGTGAACAGCTTGCAGTCGATGAGCGAGTAGCCATCGTCGCGCGGCCCGTGCTCGAAGCGCTCCAGCACGCGGAACGTCGTCACCGCGTCGCGGGCAGAGGGCACGTCGCGCACGGCCATGCGCGTGCGCTCCTTCTCGGCGCGGGCGATGGGCGCGTCCACCATGCCGGTGTCGTGCGGGATGACGCCATGCACGAGCGCCAGGTAGCGCCGGTCGACGGCGCGGGCGCGGATGTCCTCCATGAGCGCGTAGCCCGCCTCGTCGGTCTTGGCGGCCAGCATGAGGCCGCTCGTGTCGCGGTCGAGGCGGTGCACGATGCCCAGGCGGTCGTCCTCGCCCTGCACGTTGCACAGGTTGGCGGCCCCGCAATGGTGGACGAGCGCGTTCACCAGCGTGCCGTCGTAGTGGTCGACCGAGGGGTGGCACACCAGGCCCACCTGCTTCGACAGCACCAGGAGGTGCTCGTCCTCGAAGCGGATGTCCAGGTCGATGGGCTCGCCTTCGAGCGCGCGGGGGGCTGCCTCCTCGGCCGCCTCGTACACGACGGTGTCGCCGGCCGCCACGGCGTGCTTCTTGGCCACGTTCGCGCCGTTCACGAACACGGCGCCCTCCTCAATGGCGCGCGCGGCGGCGCTGCGGCTGGGGTATAGTCCGCGCTCGGCCATGAGCGCGTCCAGGCGCGCGCCGGCATCGGCCGCGGCCACGATGTGGCAGAGCGAGCGCGTCATCGCTCCCCCGGCCCTTCCCCGCCGCCGTCCCCGGGCGCCTGCGGCTCCCCGGAGCCCTCGGCCAGCGCCGCGGCCTCGCGGTCGGCGCGGCGGTACGCCAGGATCATCCCCGCCACGAACAGCACGAATCCGCACGTCACGCCTATGTCGGCCACGTTGAACACGGGAAAGTCGATGAAAACGGGCTCGATGAAGTCCACCACGTAGCCCAGCGTGAAACGGTCGAACGCGTTGCCCAGCCCGCCCGCCACCACAAGCGCCACGCCCACGACCTCCAGCATCCCCGGACGGGGCGACAGGAAGAACAGGTACGCCACGAGCACGAGGCACACCACGATGGACACCACGCCCAGCAAGAACGTCGAGTCGCCGAACATACCCCACGCCGCACCCGTGTTGTGCACGAGGCGGAAGCGCACGAGCCCGAGGAAGGGTCCGCCGGCTACCTCGCCCACGGCGAACGAGCCGTTGAAGTACCCTTTCGTGAGCGTGTCGAGCGCGAGCCACACCAGGGCAACCGCGCCGAACACGAGCGTATCGCGCAGCCGCGCGGCCCGTCCGAGGGCGCCGGCGCCGCCTACGGCACCCACGCCCGTCCCGCGCCTGTCCTCGCTCAAGCGTCCGACCCCGCTTCCTCGTAGCCGATGGCGTCGAGCACGTCGCCGCAGCGCTCGCACACGGACGGGTGGTTCGGGTTGCCGCCGAGCTCGCGGTAGTTCCAGCAGCGCGGGCACTTCTCGGCGGTCGTCTTGCGCACCTCGGCCGAGAGCTCCTCGCCTTCGACGAACGAGACCGACGCCACGATGAACAGCTCCTCGAACACGGCGGCGTCGTACTGCTCGACATGGTCGAGCACCGAGCGCGGGGCCGTCACGGTCACATCGGCCTCCTGGCTCTTGTTCACGATCTTCTGGCCGCGCGCGTCCTCGAGCGCCTTCGTCACGATCTCGCGCACCCCGAGGATGACGCCGAAGTCCTCGGCGATGCGCTCGGCGTCCGCATCGCCCGGCAGCGCGGGCGCGAAGTCGGACTTCTCGGGCCAGCCGGCCAGCTGCACGTTTCCGGGACGTCCCTCGCGCGAGCGGATGGCCTCGGGATAGTGCTCCCACACCTCGTCAGTGGTGAACGACAGCACCGGCGCCAGCACGCGCACGAGCACCTCGACGATGTTCATGAGCACGGTCTGCGCAGCGCGGCGGCGCGGCGAGTCGGGCGCCTCGGAGTACACGCGGTCCTTCGTGGCGTCCATGTAAACGGCCGAAAGGTCGCCCACGATGTAGTCGTACACCGCGCGGTACACCATATGGAACTTGTATTCGTCGTAGGCACGCTCCACGTCGACGAGCAGGTGCCACAGGCGCACCATGGCCCACTGGTCGACGGGTTCAAGCGCATTCCAGTCGGTGACCGTATGCTTCAGGTCGTCGAAGTCGCTCAAACTGCCCAGCAGGAAGCGCATCGTGTTGCGGATGCGGCGGTACGCCTCGCTCGTGCGCTCGAGGATCTCGTCGCCGATGTTCACGTCCTGGGAGTAGTCGACGCTGGCCACCCACAGGCGCAGCACGTCGGCGCCGCTCTTCGCCATGACGTCCGCCGGGTCGACGCCGTTTCCGGCCGACTTCGACATCTTCTTGCCCTCGGCGTCCATCGTGAAGCCGCAGTGCATGACGGACTTGTACGGCGGCACCCCGTAGGCGCCCATGCTGGTGAGCAGGGACGACTGGAACCAGCCGCGATGCTGGTCGGAGCCTTCGAGGTACATATCGGCTGGGAAGCGCAGGCCCTCGTCGGCGCGGTGCTTCAGCACGGAGGTGTGCGACACGCCGCTCTCCCACCACACGTCGAGGATGTCCTTCTCGGGGATGAGCTCGGAGCAGCCGCAGGTCTCGCACTTCACGCCGCGCGGCAGGTACTCGGACGGCTCGTGCGTGAACCACGCGTCGGCGCCCTCGCGGTAGAACAGGTCGATCACCGCGTCGAACGTCTCGGCGGTGGCCACCGTGTTGCCGCACTTGGCGCACTTGAACACGGGGATGGGCACGCCCCACGAGCGCTGGCGCGAGATGCACCAGTCGGGGCGGTCGGCCACCATGGACCCGATGCGGTTCTTCGCCCACGCGGGGATGAATTCCACCTTGTGGTCGATGGCGTCGAGCGCATCCTCGCGCAGCGAGTTCTTGTCCATGGACACGAACCACTGGTCGGTGGCGCGGAAGATGACCGGCTCGTGGCAACGCCAGCAGTGCGGGTAGCTGTGCAGGATCTTCTTCTCGGCCATGAGCGTGCCGCGCTCGCGCAGCCACTCGATGATGGCCGGGTTCGCCTCGTCCACGTCGAGGCCCGCGAAGGGGCCCGCCTCGTCGGTGAGCACGCCGTTGTCGTCCACCGGCATGAGCAGCGGCACGTCGAACTCCAGCGCCACCAGGTAGTCGTCCTGGCCGTGGCCGGGGGCCGTGTGCACCGCGCCCGTGCCCGACTCGAGCGTGACGTGGTCGCCGTAGATGACGGTGCCCTTGAGGTCCTGGCGGATGGGGCACGTGTAGGTGAGGCCCGTGAACTCGCGGCCCTTGAGCGCGACGGGCTCGCCGTCGGCGCCGCGCACGAGATCGTAGGACTCCCAGCCCGCGATCTCGGCCACCTGCTCCACGAGCTCGCGCGCCATGATCATGTTGGAGCCGTCGGCGACCACCATGACGTAGTCGGCGTCGGGGGCCAGCGACACGGCCGTGTTGGCCGGCAGCGTCCAGGGCGTGGTGGTCCAGATGAGCACGTAGGCGTCGCCCTCGGCGCCCGCGGCCTCGAACATCCCGGGCATGAGGTCCATCTTGAACTTCACGAAGATGGACGGCGACGTCTCGTCGGAGTACTCGATCTCGGCCTCGGCGAGCGCGGTGTGGCAGCGCTTGCACCAGTGGATGGGCTTGCGGCCGCGGTACACCGAGCCGTCGAGGTACATCTTCTTGAACACCTCGACGTTGCCGGCCTCGTAGTTCGGGGTGAACGTGAGGTAGGGATGCTCCCAGTCGCCGTTCACGCCGAGGCGCTTGAAGCCCTCGCGCTGCACGTCGACGTACTTCTCGGCCCACTCGCGGCAGAGGCGGCGCAGCGTGGGCTGGTCGATCTTCGCCATCTTCTCGGGGCCGAGCGTCTTCTCCACCATGTGTTCGATGGGCTGGCCGTGGCAGTCCCAGCCGGGCACGTACGGCGTGAAGAAGCCGCGCTGCGCATGGGACTTGTTCACGAAGTCCTTGAGGATCTTGTTGAAGGCGTGGCCGATGTGGATGGGACCGTTCGCGTACGGGGGGCCGTCGTGCAGGATGAAGGGCTTGCCGTCCTTGTTCTTCTCCAGCACGCGCTCGTAGATGCGCTCCTCCTCCCACTTCGCGAGGCGCTTCGGCTCGTTCTCGGGCAGGTTCGCCCGCATCGCGAAGTCGGTCTTGGGCAGGTTCATCGTTTCCTTGTAACTGTTCGCCACGGCTGTGAGTACCTTTCCTTCAAGTATGCGCTCTCGCGGGGCGGCGATCGGGCCGCCGGGCCCCGCGGGGTTTCCGTTCGTTACAAACCGCTCTAGTATAGTGTAAGCGGGCCCGGATGCCCACGTCCTGCGCGGCGATTTCCAAAAACGCCACAGGAGCGGGCGGGCGCGGACGGTCAGGCCGCTAGCGGCGGCGG
Source organism: Gordonibacter pamelaeae (assembly GCF_003340385.1). Taxonomy (NCBI): domain Bacteria; kingdom Bacillati; phylum Actinomycetota; class Coriobacteriia; order Eggerthellales; family Eggerthellaceae; genus Gordonibacter; species Gordonibacter pamelaeae. The sequence goes on from NZ_PPTS01000007.1 coordinate 47,409, forward strand.
GAGGCCGTGCGCAGGAGGGCGGCGGCCGAGATGGCGCGCGCGAGCGCGATGAGGGCGAGCACACCCGACGGGTCGCCGGTTGCGGCGAGCGCGCCCCCGCGGCGCTCGGCCGGTGCCGGGCTGCCGTCGGCGGGGTCGCCGGTTCGGTCGGCGCCGTCCGCGGAGACGATGGCGAGGTCGGTTTCGGCCGAGGCTGCGGCGTAGAGCGCGCCGCCTGCGTCCGCCCCCTCGGGAAGCGTCGCGCGCACGCGGTACGTTCCGACATCCTCGGGCAGACCGGCCTTCCAGTCCGACCGGCCGGCTTCCCGATGCTCGAACGCCACGGCGTCGAGGGCGTCGGCGTCTCCGTAGCGCGCAGTCGAGACGACCTCGGACGCGGCGACCGCCGATCCGTCGCAGACATGCTGGACGTCGGCGCGCACTTCCAGCGTGGCCACGGGGAGCACCCGCACGGGGAAGGCGTCCTTGGTCGCCCCCTCGCGGTTCTCGGCCGCAGCGTACCCCGGCGCGGGCGCCAGCCCGTAGACCGTGTTGCCCGCCCAGTCCCGCGCCTCGTCGGCGAAGAACCCTCCCGTGATGGAGGAGTCGCCATAGGTCAGCGAGCCGTAGCCGCTGCCGATGGCCTGCGCGATCGGCCTGATGACGGTTCCTTGGGCGTAGTCGGGGTCTGGTGTCTGACCGGGGATCGCCGCGACGAATCCGCCGGTGATCGCAATGTTCGAGCCGCGTCCGCCCGAGCACGGCCTGATGTTGTTGTCGAGCCCGGATCCGCCGCCTATGGCGGTGGCGAAGTCGCCGCCATAGGCCATAACCGTCCCGCCCGAGATGGCGATGTTCCTGCCATCGCCAACGACCCCGCCGCCGATGCCGGCCCCTTCCGATCCTCCCGTCGCCGTCACCGTTCCGCCCGAGATGGCCATGTCGCTGCCGTCGCCATTGAAACCGCCGCCGACGCCTGCGGCCCATTCACCGCCTGTCGCCGTCACGGTTCCTCCGGTGATGACGATATCGTTGCCGCCGCCGCCTTCGCCGCCGCCGATGCCTGCGGCGCGCTCGCCTCCTTGAGCCGTGACCTGACCACCTTCTATCACAACGTTTGAGCAGAATCCCCAGTAGCCGCCGCCGATGCCGGCTGACCCGTATCCGCCTATCGCCGTGACCTCGCCGCCCGTGATGGTGACGTCTGCGCTGTTGCCGGTGAGGTCGTATCCGTATGAACCACCGATTCCAGCGCCGAACTTGCCTCCTTGGGCCGTCACGACCCCTCCGGTGATGGTGATGTTCGAGCCGCTGCTCATGAACCCGCCGCCGATGCCTGCTCCCGGTTCATTGCCTACAGCCGTCACCGTCCCGCCCGCGATGGTGATGTTCGAGCCGTTCTGCTTGCGGTCGCCGCCGATGCCGGCAGCCCCTCCGCCTTCTGCGAAGAGCGAGCCTTGTCCGGATATGGCAAGCGGATTCTCGCCGTTCCGGAGACCGGCATGGCCAAAAGTCGACGTGAGGGAATTCTCCCCTTCGATCACGAGGTCGAGTCCGCCGGACGCAACCGAAAACGCCGCTCCCGGATTTTCTGCCGTCGTCGGTGGGCGGTGCGCCCGGGTCCGCCATCGAGATGGTCAGCGGCGTCTCGCCGAGAACCGTGAGGACGCCGCCCTCATAGGTGAAATCGACGCCCTCCTGGCCGCCGAGCACATTGAGGGCGCGGCCGTCCGCGTAAGCGGTCCGCGCGAGGACGAGGGCACAGCACGCCGCAAGGACGATAAGGACCCGCGCCCAGCGAACCGCCGACGCGGCCTGGCGCAGCCCGGGCCGTTCCGCCGCCTTCGAAGCCCCCATACGCGCCGCCTCTTCTCGGATCCCTCGCCCTCCTGCACGATCGGTAGCCCATTCTATCATGGGCCCAAAGCAATTCGTTGAAGAGGGGCGCGCGCCTCGGAGATCGGAGGTGTTCACCCGTTCTCCAAAATCGCGGCGTCGAACGCGTAGCGAAAGGCTATACTTTTACTCGATACACGGAGAAGCTATGCGTAGAAGCCGCTGATCCCGTTCCACGTCGGCGCGGTGCAACAAAGGAAGGATCCGCCATGCCCATGGATTTTGAGATCGTCACCGATTCAAGCAGCAACCTCGTCGAGGAGATGATCGACGACTTCGGCCTGCACGTCCTGCCCCTCACCTTCATGGTGGACGGCGAGGAGTACCAGAGCTACCTCAAGGGCCAGCACACCGACCTCAAGCAGTTCTACACCATGATGCGCGAGGGCAAGGTCATCACCACGTCGCTGCCGAACCTGGCCGAGTCCGAGGCGCTCATGCGCGGCCTCCTAGAGCAGGGGCGCGACATCCTGTACCTGGGCTTCTCGAGCGGCCTCTCCGGCACCTTCGAGGCCACCGAGCTTTTGATGCGCGACCTGGCGGCGGAGTTCCCGGAGCGCACCCTCCTCGCGGTGGACACGCTGGCGGCCTCCGGTGGCGAGGGCCTGCTCGTGTGGCATGCCGTGCAGCGCGCCCGCGCCGGCGCCCCCATCGGGGAGGTGCGCGACTGGGTGGAGGAGAACAAGCTGCACCTGGCCCACTGGTTCACGGTGGACGACCTCATGTTCCTGTTCCGCGGCGGGCGCGTGTCGAAGACGGCCGCCTGGGCGGGCACCATGCTCAACATCAAGCCGGTCATGCACGTGGACGACGAGGGGCATCTCATCCCGCTCGAGAAGGTGCGCGGCCGCAAGAAGTCGCTGAACGCGCTCGTGGACCACATGGAGAAGAGCGCCGTCCAGCCCATCGACCAGCAGATGGTGTTCATCACCCACGGCGACTGCCTCGAGGAGGCCGAGTACGTGGCCGAGCAGGTGAAGGAGCGCTTCGGCGTGAAGGAGGTCGTCATCAACTACGTCGACCCCGTCATCGGCGCCCACTCCGGCCCCGGCACCATGGCCCTGTTCTTCCTTGCCGACAAGCGCTAGCCTTGATCTTGAGCGGGCCGCCGGGCAACCGACGGCCCGCCGTCACTTGTAGTCCGCCGGGTTCTTGCTGGACGAGCCGGTGGTGTTCTCCTCGTTGCGCAGCTCGTGGCCGAAGCGCACGGCGGCCTCGCCGAAGCGGTCCTTCACGAGGTCGGTGGCCTCGATGAGGCCGCGGCGCTTGCGCTCGTCGCGCACGACGGGCTCGACGTCGTCAGCGGACGGCGCCGCCTCGGCCACGTCGAAGAGGCTCTCCTGCACGACGCCCTCCTCCGAAAAGCCGCTCATGCCCACGCCGATGAGGCGCAGCGGCGTGCCGGGGCGCCACACCTCGTCGACCATGGCATAGAGCAGCGGCGTGTAAGCCAGCTCGTCATCGCTCGGGCGCGGCAGTTGGCGCTGCACCGAGCGCACGCTCAGGTCGTCGAACTTCACGCGCAGCGCGAGCGTGCGGCCGCGCAGGCCCTTGCGGCGAAGGCGGCGGCCCACCTTCGCCGCCATCGTGGCGATGGCGGCCTCCACGTCCTCGCGGCGGGTCAGATCCGTCGCGAACGTCATCTCGTTGGACACCGACTTCACGGCATCGTCCTGCTCGACCGGCGCGTCGTCGCCGCCGTTCGCCCGCACGTGCATCACGCGCCCGAGCTTGCCGAACACGCGCTCGAGCATGCGCAGGTCGGCGTCGGCCAGCTGCCCCAGCGTGCGGATGCCGCGCGATTTCAGCTTCTCCTCGGCCGATGCGCCGATGCCGCTCATCACTCGCACGGGCAGCGGCGCCAGGAAGTCGCGCTCGCTGCCGGGGTAGACCACGGTGAGGCCGCGCGGCTTGTCCATGTCCGAGGCGATCTTCGCGATGGTCTTGGAGGTGCCTGCGCCGATGGAGCATGTCACCCCCAGCTCCTCCACGCGCCGCTGGATGCGCTGGGCCACCCGCACCGGGTGCTCGCGGTTCACCACGGTAGGCGTGACGTCCAGGAACGCCTCGTCGATGCTCACCTGCTGCACATGCGGCGTCTCGGAGCGCAGGATGGCCATGATGGCGTTGGACACCTCGCGGTAGCGATCGAAGCGCCCGTGCGTCCAGATGGCGTCGGGGCACAGGCGGCGCGCCGTCGACGAGGGCATGGCGCTTCTCACCCCGTAGGGCCGCGCCTCGTAGGAGGCGGTGGACACCACGCCGTGCTTGTCCGCATCGCCGCCCACGATGACGGGCTTGCCACGCCAGGCAGGGTGGTCCAGCTGCTCGACCGAGGCGAAGAACGCGTCCAGGTCCACCAGCAGGATGGCCGACCCCTCCCACGGCTCGAGCGGCAGCGGGCGCGCCGGAGCTTCCCCTGCCGGCGGGCGGGAGGGGCGGTTGCCCGGTGCGGGCGCGGCGGTCTGCGGGAATTCTTCCTTCATTGCGCGAATTAGTCTACCATGCCGCACGTGGCCGTTGGGAACATGTGCTAGGATTATCATTCCCTCGCAACCTCCGCGCCCGATCGCGCGGGCGGGGAACTTGACATACACGGCCGCGCTCGAATCTGCCACCTGCTGAAACGTCCCCCAGATTCCCCTCAAGCCCGCAGCGGACCGTATCGGGAAGAGATGGGAAGGAGAGACGACATGTCGAACGGATGCGATGCGACGCCCGGCGTGCGCGCCGCGGTGACCGCCCTGCCCGAGCAGCTGCTCTCCCCTCCCTACGAGTTGCGCACCGAGATGAACTGGATAGACTTCTCGGGAACGGCCAACCCGCTGGGCACGCCCCCCTCGTTCATCCGCGCCATGCAGGCCGCCCTCGCAGCCGGCGAGCTGAACTACTCCCCCGACCGTGAGGCGCACACGCTGCGCAGCGTGCTGGCGCGCCAGCACGGCCTGCCCGTGGAGTCGTTTTTGGTGGGCTCGACCGTGGGCGACATGGTGCGCGCCGTCGCGCAGACCTACCAGCCCTGCACCGTGGGCGTGGCCGTGCCGGGCCCGGTGGAGTACGCGCTGGCGGCCGGCAACGCCGGGCACCGCGTGGTGGAGATCACGAGCCCCGCCGGCTTCGTCATGCCCGACCCCGCCGCGGCCGCGCGCCACGGCGTGTCCTTCGACGCCGCGGTGCTGGCGAACCCCGGCTACCCTACGAGCCGCCTGCTGCCCCTGCCCACGTTGCTGGCCTACCTGGACGCATGCATCTGGGTCGTGGTGGACGAGCGCTCCATCGAGCTCACGCTCGGCGGCGAGAGCATGGTGGGCCTGGTGAAGGAGCACCGCAACCTCGTGGTGGTGCGCTCGCTCTGCGAGCCGTACGCCATGCCGGGCATCCCCATCAGCTACTGCGGGGCGCACCCCGACACCATCGCGCAGATCGCGCGCTTCTACGACAGCTCGGGCGTGCCGATGTTCGCCGAGGTGCTGGGCGAGCTCGCGCTGGCCGAGCGCGAGCACCTGGAGCGCACGCGCGAGTTCCTGGACTCCGAGATACCGTGGATGCAGTGCATGCTGAGCCTGGTGCCGGGCATCGACATCTTCCCCGCCGAGGCGAACTACGTCATGTGCGCGTTCGACCACGGCCCCGACCTGGATCTGGGCGTGGCGAGCACCGAGGAGCTGGCGGCGCGCCTGCAGCTGGCCGGGTTCCTCATCCGCAAGCTGCAGGGCACGCCGGGGCTCACCAACGGCAAGTACTTCTGCGTGGCCGTGCGCACCCGCGAGGACAACGAGAAGCTCATCGCCGCCCTCCGCGAGATCATCGCGGGGTGCTAGGGGAGGCTACTCCACGCCCGTCACCTCGTAGTCCTGCTCCTCCACGGCGGCCTTCAGGGTCGCATCGTCCACCTCGTGCGCGAGCTTCGCGACGGCGGTCTTCGCGTCGAGGTCCACGACGGCCTCCTCCACGCCGTCCACGGCTTCGAGGGCCTTCTTCACGCGCGCGACGCAGTGCTGGCACATCATGCCCTCGACATGCAGGGTCTTCTCCATGGCGCTCTCCTTCGTTATAGGGTCTTCCTTCACGGCGGGCGCGGGGGCGTCCGCCGGTGCTGCTGTGAACCGCGGCTGCCACCCGCGCAGCCGCAGCGCGTTCGACACCACGCACACCGAGCTCAACGACATGGCGGCCGCGGCGATCATCGGGTTCAGGTTCACGCCTGCGAAGGCCAGCGCGCCGGCCGCCACCGGGATGCACACGGCGTTGTAGACGAGCGCCCAGAACAGGTTCTGCTTGATGTTGCGCAGGGTGGCGCGCGACAGCTGGATGGCCGCCGGCACGTCCATGAGGTCGCTTCTCATGAGCACGACATCGGCGCTCTCGATGGCCACGTCGGTGCCGGCGCCGATGGCGATGCCGATGTCGGCGCGGGCGAGCGCGGGCGCATCGTTGATGCCGTCGCCCACCATGGCCACGCGGCCGCGCTCGGCCAGGCGGCGGATCTCGCGCTCCTTGCCCTCGGGCAGCACGCCGGCTATCACCTCGTCTGCGCCCACCTCGCGCTGGATGGCGGCGGCCGTGCGCTCGTTGTCGCCGGTGAGCATCACGGTGCGGATGCCCATGGCTTTGAGCTCGGCCACGGCGGCGCGGCTCGTGGGCTTCACCGTGTCGGCCACGGCGATCACGCCCAGCAGCCTGCCGTCGGCGGCGAAGAACAGCGGCGTCTTGCCATCGTCGGCCAGGCGCTGCGCCCGTGCCCCCATCTCGCCTGCATCCACGCCGTGCGCCTCCATCATGCGCAGGTTGCCGGCCAGCACGGCCGCGTCGTCCACGGCGGCGGACAGGCCCTCGCCGGACACCTGCATGAAGCCCTCGACGCGAGCGTCCGCCGCCATCCCGCGCGCCTCGGCGAAGCCGCACACGGCGCGGGCGAGCGGGTGCTCGCTTGGATGCTCCACGGCCAGCGCCGTCGCCAGCAGGCGCTCCTCGGGCACGCCCGGCGCAGGCAGCACGTCGGTCACGCTCGGGGTTCCCTGGGTCACGGTGCCGGTTTTGTCCAGCACGACGGTGCGCACGTCGTGGGCGCCCTCCAGCGCCTCGGCCGACTTCACCAGGATGCCGCTCCTCGCGCCGCGGCCGGTGCCCACCATGATGGCCGTGGGCGTGGCGAGCCCCAGCGCGCAGGGGCACGATATCACGAGCACCGAGATGGCGTGCGACAGGGCCGACTCGAGCCCCGCCCCCAGCACCATCCATACGGCGAACGTGCCCAGCGCGATGACGATGACCACGGGCACGAACACGCCGCTTATGCGGTCGGCGATCTTCTCGATGGGCGCCTTGGAACTGGTGGCCTCGTCCACGAGGCGGATGATGCCGGCGAGCGTGGTGTCGTCGCCCACGCGCGTGGCGCGCATGGTGAAGTAGCCCGTGCGGCTCACCGTGGCCCCCGTCACCGGGTCGCCAGGCGCCTTGTCGACCGGCACCGACTCGCCGGTGATGGCCGACTCGTCCACCGATGCCGCGCCGGCCACCACCACGCCGTCCACCGGCACGCCCTCGCCCGCGCGCACCGCCAACACGTCGCCCTCGCGCACGTCGTCGGCCAGGATCTGCTCCTGGGTGCCGTCGGCGGATACGCGCACGGCCGTCTTGGGCGCCAGGTCCATGAGCGTGGCGATGGCATCGGTCGTGCGGCCCTTCGCGCGCGCCTCGAAGTACTTGCCCAGCGTGATGAGCGTGAGGATCATGGCCGCGCTCTCGAAGTACAGGTCCATGCCGGCCGCATGCGCCCCGTGCACGTCGCCCGCACCGAGCGCGTAGGCGATGCGGTACAGCGCGTACACGCCGTATACCGTGGCCGCCGTGGAGCCGAGCGCTATGAGCGAGTCCATGTTGGGCGCGCCGCGGAAGAGCGTCTTGAAGCCCACGCGGAAGAACTTGAAGTTCACGAACACCACGGGCGCGAGCAGCAGCAGCTGCGTGAGGCCGAACGCCATGATGTTGCGCTCGCCCAGCAAGAACCCCGGCAGCGGCCAGCCGAACATGTGGCCCATGGAGATATAGAACAGCGGGATGGTGAACGCGAACGACACGACGAGCCGCATCCTCACCTGCTTGGCCTCTGCGGCGGCCGCACCCATCGGCGTGGGCGCTCCCGCTCGGGCGTCGCCGCCCGCAACAGAGCCCCCGGCACCCACGGGGCCCGCCCCCTTGGCCGGGCGCGGGAAGGCGCCGTAGCCCGCCTTCTCCACGGCCGCGGCCACGGCTGCGAGCGTCTCGGGCGCGCCGTCGGAGTCCACTTCCATGCTGTTCTTCAGCAGGTTCACAGCAACGTCGGACACGCCTTCCACGCCGCGCGCCGCCTTCTCCACGTGCGCCGAGCACGCCGCGCACGTCATGCCGGTCACGTCGAACGTCTGCTTCAAGGCTTCCGCCTCCTAACTTGCGCGGCCCGTGCGGACCGCGTCGTCCGTCCTGGTTGTCTTCGCCGTCGAACGGGGCCGCGTGCTCCTGCGCCACGCGCATCGCACCGTTCGATCGGGCGCGAGCCCGCCTTGGCTCGCATGCCCGCGACGTCGGTTTTTCGTTCGCTCGCAAGCCCGCCCGATCCACCCGCTGAAAGCACCGCTTCCGCACAGGCAGCTTTCCCGATCACGAACGGATGTTTCACGTGAAACATCCGCCGTCGAATCGCTTGCGGCGATACGCGCTGCGGTGCGGTCAGCGCGAGAACTTCCTCATGAGCTGCATGACCTCGTCGACGACCTCCACGTTGCCGCGCTGTATCTGCTCGACCACGCATGTCTCCAAATGGTTCTGCAGAAGCTTGCTCGAGATGCTGCGCACGGCGCTCTCGGCCGCGGCCAGCTGCACGAGCACGTCGCCGCAGTAGCGGTTGTCGTCGAGCATGGCCTTCACCCCGCCCAGCTGCCCTATCACCCGGTTGAGGCGCTTTTGCAGGTCGGCCTGCAGCTCCTCGTCGCGGGGCGTTTCCTTGTGACGGCACGGGCACGCCGCCCCGTCGCGCGCGCCGCCCTCCGTCGCCCTCGCGCCGTCGTCGGTCGCGATCGCGCCGTCGTCGGTCGCGGTCGCCTTTTCATCCGTCAACGGGCCGTCGCTCGCCATGGCTCGTCCTCTCTGCTTGCCTTATACCCCTGTCGGGTATCTATCACGCGGTCAGTATATACCCCATGAGGGTATTGTCAAGAGACGTTGCCCGACAGTTTGTCAACATCGTGCAGGTTTTCGCTCCTCCTTGGCCCGGGTCGGTCCGTGCGAAACTGCATGAATGGTAGAATTGCCCGCTGAAACCGATAGAGGAGGAATTCCATGACCACCGTCTCGTCCGTGAAAGACGTGAGGAACAGCAAGATAAGCGTGCAGGTTGCCGTGATATCCATGCTGCTGGTGCCGGTGGCGGGCGTGAGCTGCCTGCTGTTCCCCGCCCTTGCCGAGGAGGCGCTGCCGTGGTACCTGGGCGTGCCGATGGTGGTCTCGGCCATCGGCAGCATCGTGGCCGTCGTGCGCGAGCGCGATGCGGGCGCGGGCCGCGAGAGCCTGGGGTCGGCCATCGTGCTGTGCGTCCTCGGCCTGGTCATCATCGTGCACGGGGCGAACTCCACCGTGTTCATCGGCATCGTATGGGGCCTTCTCGGCCTGCAGAAGGCCGCCCGCACGTTCGACGGCATCTTCTCCGACATCAGGCACAAGCGCCCCTTCGCCGTGGCGCTGGCGTTCTGCGTGCTGCAGTTCGTGCTGTCGGTGCTGCTCATACTGAACCCGTTCGCCAACATCGAGCACCATCTCATCGTGCTGGGCATCGAGCTCATCCTCTATCCCTTCAAGCTGCATCGCAAGCACGGCAAGCTGAAGATAGAGGCCGAGGCGTAGCGACGGGGGCAGGGCTGCGCGGGCGGCATCCGCGCAGCTGCAAGAGGCGTGCCGCACTGGAAAACGCGCGGCAGAAGCCCGTCTTGGAGGCGGTCCTGGCAGGCGGTTCCTAGAGCAGCTCGCCGCGCGTCGATATCGTGGCCACCGCGAACGGCACGTCTTTTCCGCTGCGCGCGAGCGCCGTCCGCGCCGCCTGCTCCAGCCCGCCGCAGCAGGGAACCTCCATGCGCGCGACCGTGACCGAGGCCACGTCGTTGGAGGCGAATATCTCGGCCAGCTTGTCCGCGTAGTCGACCGCGTCGAGCTTGGGGCAGCCGATGACCGTGATCTTGCCGTCCATGAGGCGACGGTGGAAGTCCGCATAGGCGAACGCCGTGCAGTCGGCCGCCACGAGCACGTGCGCGCCCGCGAAGTACGGCGCCTGAGCAGGCACGAGCTTGATCTCCACCGGCCACTGCGCCAACCGGGACCTCGGCGGAGCGTCCGGGGCTGCGGCGGCGGCAGAAGCGTCGGCCGCCGCCGACGCGGCAGGCGAGTCCTCTGCCGCGAAGAACCTCGAGAGCGACCCCGGGCAGCCGGCTGCATGCCGCGCTGCTGCGACGGGCTCGGGCGCGGCGCCCGCATGCCCCGACGACCCATCGGCCGGGGACCCTGCTGCCGCCTTCGCCGCGAGCACCGCCTGCTTGTCGTAGGGCTGCGCCTCGCGCTGTACGAACGAGATGGCCCCGGCCGGGCATGCCGGCAGGCAGTCGCCCAGCCCGTCGCAGTAGTCGTCGCGCAGGAGCCGCGCCTTGCCGCCCACCAGGCCGATCGCGCCCTCGTGGCATGCTTCTGCGCACAGCCCGCATCCGTTGCAGGCAACCTCGTCTATCTCCACGATCGTACGGATCATCTCCGCCTCCTCCGCCTCCTCCGTCTCCCCGCCTGCCGCGGGCCCGCAACCTGCGTCACGCAACCGCCGCCCGCGCCCGAGCTTGCTCCTATTCGAGGCAAGCCTACCATCCCGACCTCCTCTCTTCTGTTGTATTTACAACATTTCCCACTCCAACCGTTTTTTGGTTCGCGAAAAAACGGTTGTGGAGCCTCTCGCCGCGGTTCGACAGCCCCGAAACGCCGCGACCCCTCGGCTCGGCAGCTCGGTAGCTCGGCAGTTCCGCAGGACTCTCTCGGTTACCGCATCTCCCCATCCCTCTTTTTTCACTCCCCTGCTCACTTACTCCCCGCGGGCACTCCCCCTGCATTTTCTGCAACAATACGGCGCCCGGGCGGCCTGGCCGTCCCCTGCGCTGGCACCACCGGGCCCCGTCATCCAAAAATGTTTCACGTGAAACATTCGTTCGCTATCCCGACGACCCACAGCCCCCGCCATGAGAGGTGCCCCCTCCTCTTTTTCTCTTTCTCTTGCACATCTTTCCCGCGACCTCCTTGCCTCCCGCTCATCGACCGCCGTTTTTCCAGCACCCTTCCACCCCCCTCCCGGCCCAACCCCAACCCCTCCGCTCCCTTTCGCCGTTTTCCGGCGATTCGTTTTTTCGTTGGCTGGGAGAAAATCTCCCGAACCTCTTGACAGCTCCCTTCCGGTTCGTATACTTATGATCAGTTGTTCATATGTTAAGAGGTTGAAATGACATCAAAGCGAAACGAAGCGAACGAAGCGCCCGCCCCGACGACGGAGCACGATCACGGATGCGCGTGCGGAAGCGCGGAGCATCCCTCGCCCGACCAGCCGCCCGATTCGTTGCCCGACGAGGAGCTGCTCTACGACCTGGCCGACCTGTTCAAGGTGTTCGGCGACACCACGCGCATCAAGATACTCTACGCCCTCATGGGCACGGAGCGGTGCGTGGCCGACATCGCCGAGCTCATCGGCGCCACGCAGAGCGCCGTGTCGCACCAGCTGCGCACGCTCAAGCAGGCCCGCCTCGTGAAGTTCCAGCGCGACGGCAAGAACGTCATCTACTCGCTGTCGGACGACCACGTGTACACCATGCTGGCCCAGGGCATGACCCACATCTGCGAATGACGAGCGCCACCGACACGTACAGATGTTTCACGTGAAACATCTCGCCCGGAAGACGAAAACAGGAGAGCGCCGGCAGCGGCGCACGTGAAAGGAAGAACCATGCGCAAGGCTTTCAAACTCCAGGACCTCGATTGCGCGAATTGCGCCGCGAAGATGGAGAACGCCATCAAGGGCATCGACGGCGTGAAAAGCGCCACGGTCAGCTTCATGACGCAGAAGCTCGTGATCGAGGCCGACGACGACTGTTTCGACGCCGTGCTCGACGAAGCGCAGCGCGCCTGCTCGAAGATCGAGCCGGATTGCGTCATCCTGCGTTAACCCACCGACCATCGAGGGGGCGCCTGCGCACGAGCGCGCTCGCCGCACTTTTCACGAACGGATGTTTCACGTGAAACACTCCGGCGGCGTTCCGCGCCCTCGACCGAACCGAAAGTTGAAATCGATGAACAAGAAACAGAAACGAACGAGGAACCGCATCGTCCTCGCCATCGCGCTGTTCGCCGTCGTCTACGTGATCGCCGAGCTCATGCCGCTCGCCACGTGGCTCGGAAGCGAGACAGCCGCGCTCTGGGTGGAGTTCGCGCTCTTCCTCGTCCCCTACCTCATCGCCGGCTACGACGTGCTTTTGCGCGCGGCGAAGAACATCGGCCACGGCCAGGTGTTCGACGAGAACTTCCTCATGAGCGTGGCCACCATCGGCGCGTTCGCGCTGGTGCTGTTCCCCGACAGCGACCCGCACATGGCCGAAGGCGCGGCCGTCATGCTGTTCTACCAGGTGGGCGAGCTGTTCCAAAGCTACGCCGTGGGCAAATCGCGCAAGTCGATCGCCGACATGATGGACATCGCGCCCGATTTCGCCAACGTGGAGCGCGACGGGCGGCTCGTGCAGGTCGACCCCTACGAGGTGGCCGTGGGCGACGAGATCGTCGTCAAAGCCGGCGAGCGCGTGCCGCTCGACGGCGTGGTGGTGCGCGGCTCCTCGCAGCTGGACACCGCGGCCCTCACCGGCGAGTCGGTGCCGCGCGAGGTGCGCGAGGGCGACGAGATCATCTCGGGCTGCGTCAACATGAGCGGCCTCATCACCGTGCGCGTGACCAAGCCCTTCGGCGAGTCCACCGTGAGCCGCATCCTCGAGCTCGTGGAGAACGCAGCCGAGAAGAAGGCCAAGACCGAGAACTTCATCACCCGCTTCGCGCGCTACTACACCCCGGCGGTCGTCGGCATCGCGGCGCTCTTGGCCATCATGCCGCCGCTTCTGCTGGGCGGCGGCTGGTCCGACTGGGTGCAGCGCGGGCTGATCTTCCTCGTGGTGTCGTGCCCCTGCGCGCTCGTCATCAGCGTGCCGCTGTCGTTCTTCGGCGGCATCGGCGGCGCCTCGCGCCTCGGCATCCTCGTGAAGGGCAGCAACTACCTGGAGACGCTGAGCCGGGCCGAGACCGTCGTGTTCGACAAGACCGGCACGCTCACCGACGGCTCGTTCAACGTGGTGGCCGTGCACCCCGCCTCCGGCATCGACCCCGACCGGCTGCTGTCCATCGCGGCGCACGCCGAGGCGTACTCGAACCATCCGATCGCGCTGTCGGTGTGCGCGGCCTACTCGGGGCCCATCGACCAGCAGCGCATCGACGACGTGGAGGAGCAGAGCGGCCACGGCGTGCGGGCGCGGGTCGACGAGCACGTGGTGTACGTGGGCAACGACAAGCTCATGAGCGCGTGCGGCGTGGACTGCCGCGACTGCGAGCTGACCGGCACCATCCTGCACGTGTCGCTGGACGGCGAATACATCGGCCACATCGTCATCGCCGACGTCGTCAAGCCCGACGCGGCCGAGGCCGTCGCCGCCTTGCGCGCGGCCGGCGTGAAGAAGACCGTCATGCTGACGGGCGACCGCGCCGACGTGGCCGCCGCCGTGGCGAAGGAGCTGGGCATCGACGAGTTCCGCGCGCAGCTTCTGCCGCAGGACAAGGTCGCCGAAGTGGAGAAGCTGCTCGAGGAGACCCACGCGCAGGGCGCCGGGAAGGGCAAGCTGGCCTTCGTGGGCGACGGCATCAACGACGCCCCGGTGCTCACGCGCGCCGACATCGGCATCGCCATGGGCGCGATGGGCTCGGACGCGGCCATCGAGGCGGCCGACGTGGTGCTCATGGACGACAAGCCGTCCAACATCGCCCGCGCCATCCGCGTGGCCCGCACCACCATGGGCATCGTGTGGCAGAACATCGTGTTCGCCCTCGGCGTGAAGTTCTTGGTGCTGATCCTGGCGGCGCTCGGCATCGCCAACATGTGGCTGGCCGTGTTCGCCGACGTGGGCGTGGCCGTGATCGCCATCTTGAACGCCATGCGCGCCATGAACGTGGGCAAGCTGAAGTAGCCCCCTCCCCAAGCGGCGCCGTCCTCGCAGCCGTCGCCGCTTGGCAACCCCACCATCAACAGGATGAGCCTCCCGCCCCTACGTTTCGTTCGAGACACCTGTTCTCGGCGTATGGTTGATAGAACTTTGCAAAGTGGAGCGTGCGACGGATGCAGAAGGCCGTGCACCTCGGCATTCCGCTCGCATGGAACCTGTCCAGGAAATCTTCCTCGCACTCCTTCGAGTAAGCCATTTTCCAGGCTTCTTTCATCATCGTAAAACCAGTCCGGAAAACGTCCGAAAGCCCTAACGATATAATGAGAAAGAACAAGTTAAAGCGAGAGGAAATTAGCAATGAAATCAGTTTTACTTATAGGGCAGTCAAATATGGCAGGACGTGGATTTTCAAGCGAGGTTATGCCGATTTGCAATGAGAATATTTTTATGCTTAGAAATAGCAGATGGCAGATGATGACAGAGCCTATCCACTTTGACCGGGCAGTTGCCGGTGTCGGACCGGCAGCGTCATTTGCGCAAGCATGGTGCAACGCGAATAAAAATGAACAAATTGGGCTTATCCCTTGTGCGGAAGGAGGAAGTTCCATTGATGAATGGAATAAGGAAGGCGCTCTATTTCGCCATGCAGTCAGCGAGGCAAAATTCGCCATGGGAAACAGTGAATTGATTGCAATTCTGTGGCATCAAGGTGAAAGTGATGGTCACAGCGGAAAGTACAAAAATTATTATCAAAAACTTAACGTTTTAATTAATTCATTCAGAAAAGAACTGGGAGCTTTGGAAGCTCCGTTCATTGTTGGTGGTTTGGGAGATTATTTAGGTAAGTCTGGATTTGGAATAAGCTGTGTAGAGCATGACTTGATTAACCAGGAATTACTTAAATACGCAGAAAATAATAGGAATTGTTATTTTGTAACAGGGAAAAAATTATACCCTAATCCAGATGGTATCCATATCAATGCAGAGTCTCAAAGAAGATTTGGCATTAGATATTTTGAAGCTTATCAGACCAAATCAAATATTGTCGAGCCGTTAGATAATGAAGCGAACATAGTAAAAGGGTTGCATGAAAGAGAACACACTGTTGCGGAGAAAAGATACCTGGCACTAGAGCGATTTACATTAGGGAAAAGCTCTATGGAGGAAGTGATGGAATTTTTAAAGTAGGGGTATGACTTCTAGTTTATGTAGGAAACGGGGCGTTCATGGGCGGGCAACGGGAGGGCGACCGCTTAGGCGCGGAGGGGGCGGCGCAGGCGGCCCGCGGTACGCTGGCGGGCATGGAATCTCGCAAGACATCAGGGAACGCCCCCGCCCCCTCCGGCCGCTCGAAGATGCGGCCGTTCATCGTCGCCGGGCGATGGGCGGTCGCCGTCGCCTGGGGCGTGGCGGTCGTGGCGCTCTGGCCTGCCATCCCCCGCATGTTCGCCGCCTTCCTGCTCGCCTTCCTCCTGGTGAACGCGCTCTGGCAACACGCAGAGCTCAAGCGGGCATGCGCGATGGCGTTCGCCCTCACAGGGCTGCTTGCCATCGTGGGAGAGGTTGCCCTGGGAACCGCCGACTACGTGTCCGTCCCGGTGCTCTGGCTCGTGGACGCGCTCGGCGCGGTCATCGGGGTCCTCGTGGCCTACACCGCGCTGCCGCCGATCGACCGCGCGATCAACCGCCTCGGGTAGCGTCCGGCGAACCGCACCGGCCCCCCTCTCCCCTCCCGAGCCCGCCCGCATCGTGGCGCCTCGAGGGCATGAGCCAAGCGAGCGAACCCGCCCCGGCACGCCTTCCTCCCTGCGCGGCATCCCGTTTTCTGCTACCGTGTTCGCAAACGCCCGCAGGAGAAGGAGCCGAGCGCATGCGCATACTCATCGTGGAAGACGACGCGGCCATCGTGGCCAGCCTGACCGACCTCTTGCGCCGCGAGGGGTACGAGACCGAGCACGCCGACGGCCAGGACGCGGCCGAGGGGCTCCTGGCCGCATCGCGGTTCGACCTCGCGCTCGTGGACGTGGCCCTCGCGCAGGGCAACGGGTTCGCCGTGTGCGCGGCGGCGAAGGCGGCCGACCCGGCACCGGCCGTGATCTTCCTCACCGCCTCCGACGACGAGTACAGCACGGTGGCGGGCCTGGACATGGGGGCCGACGACTACATAGCCAAGCCCTTCCGCGCCCGCGAGCTGCTCTCGCGCATCAAGAGCGTGCTGCGCCGCACCTCGGGCGCGTCGGCGGCGCTGCGCCTGGGCGACGTGGAGGTGGACCCGGCGGCGGCCGTCGTGCGCAAGGCGGGCCGCGAGGTGCAGCTGACGGCGCTCGAGTACCGGCTGCTGCTGCTGTTCGCGCAGAGCCAGGGCCGCCTGGTCACGCGCGAGCACGTGCGCAACGCCATCTGGGACAGCGCCGGCGAGTACGTGAGCGACAACACGCTGAACGTGTACGTGAAGCGCCTGCGCGACAAGATAGAGGACGACCCGACCGACCCCCAGCTCGTGCTCACGGTGCGGGGCCTCGGGTACAAGGCGGGCCCCGCGGCGGAAGGCGGCGCGCGATGAGCCTTCTGCGCAACCGATCCTTCGCCGTGGAGCTGGCCGTGATGGCCGGCGCACTCGGCGCGGTCGCGGCCTTGGCCGGGGCGCTCGCGGGGCCGGCGGCGGGATGCGCCTCCCTGTGCTCGCTCGCCGCAACCTGCGCGCTCTTCGCCGCGTTCTCGGCGCGCCGATACCGCGAGATCGCGCGCCTCGCCGCCGAGGTGGACGAGGTGCTGCACGGCGGCCGGCGCATCACCTTCGCGGACTACCGCGAAGGCGACGTGGCCGTGCTCAAGAACGAGCTGGCGAAGATGACCGCGGCGCTGACCGGCGCCACCGAGCGCCTCGGACAGGAGAAAGCCGCCCTCGCCGACGCGCTGGCAGACGTGTCGCACCAGATCAGAACGCCGCTCACGGCTATCGGCCTCTTAGTGCCCGCCATCGAGGACGCCACAGGCCCCGCCGAGCGCACGCGCGCCCTGCGCGAGCTGGAGGCGCTCGTGGAGCGCGTGGGCTGGCTCGTGACGACGCTCCTCAAGCTGGCGAAGGCCGACGCGGGGGCCATCCGCGTGCAGGCCGCGCCCGTGGACGTGGAGCGCATCGTGCGCGACGCGCTGGCCCCGCTGGCCGGCGCGTTCGATTTGCGCGGCGTGGCCTGCGAGGTGAACGTGGCCCCCGGCGCCACGTTCACGGGCGACGCCGCGTGGTCGGCCGAGGCGCTCGGCAACGTGCTGAAGAACTGCCTCGAGCACACGCCCGCCGGCGGCACCGTGCGCGTGAGCGCGCGGGAGGACGCGGTGGCGCTGCGCCTGCATGTCACGGACACGGGCCCCGGCATCGCGGCCGAGGACCTGCCGCACCTGTTCGAGCGCTTCTACCGCGGGGAGGGGTCGGAAGGCTTCGGCATAGGGCTCCCGCTCGCCCGCTCGCTCACCATCGCCCAAGGCGGGACGCTGCGCGCCGGCAACGACCGCGCGACGGGCGGCGCGCGCTTCGACTTCGCGTTCCCCAAGATGGTGGTGTGACGCGCGGCCCCGCGAAGGCGAAGATGACGATTTCGTAATGCGGGGTTCACGGTGCCGCAAGCGCGCGATGGGACACTGTTCCGTAGAGAATCGAGAGAAAGGCGAGATATGGATATCCTCTCTGCGGAGCGGCTGACGAAGGTGTACGGGCAGGGGCCGACGGCGCTCAAGGCGCTCGACAGCGTGACGCTGTCCATCGGGCAGGGCGAGTTCGTGGCCATCGTGGGCTCGTCGGGCTCCGGCAAGTCGACGCTTCTGCACCTCATGGGCGGCGTGGACCGCCCCACATCGGGCACCGTGCGCCTGGCCGGCGCGGACGTGTACGCGCGCACCGACGAGGAGCTTGCGGTGCTGCGCCGGCGCGAGGTGGGGCTGGTCTACCAGTTCTACAACCTCATCCCCGTGCTCAACGTGGTGGAGAACATGACGCTGCCCGTGCTCATGGACGGCCGGCCGGTGAACGAGGAGCGCCTGGGCACGCTGCTCGACGGCCTGGGGCTGCGCGGCCACGAGGGATTCCTGCCCAACCAGCTCTCCGGCGGCCAGCAGCAGCGCGTGGCCATCGGGCGCGCCCTCATGAACGCGCCCGCCGTGGTGCTGGCCGACGAGCCCACCGGCAACCTCGACTCGCGGAACTCCCGCGAGATCATGGGCCTTCTGCGCGACTCGAGCCGCCACTTCGACCAGACGCTCGTCGTGATCACGCACGACGAGGACATAGCCTGCGCGGCCGACCGCGTCATCGCCATCGAGGACGGGCGCGTCGCCTCGGACGAGAGGCGGCGCTAGCATGGGCATCTTCACGCGCTTCACGCTGCGGTCGCTCGCGAAAAACCGCGTGCGCACCGCCGTCACCGTGGTGGGCATAGCGCTCTCCACCGCGCTTCTGGCCGCCGTGCTCACGAGCGTGGGCAGCATGCAGGCGGCGCTTATGGAGCGCACCATGGCCACCGAGGGGTCGTGGCACGTGTTCTCCTCGGAGCTGTCCGCGACCGCCGTCGACGCGCTTGCGGACAGCGACCAGGTGAGCGACCTCATGACGTTCACGAAGGGCGGCACGGCGGCGCTCTCGGAGGAGGATGCGCGCAACCTGGGCGACTTCCTCACGCTGAAGAGCATGCCCACCGTGGCTAAGGGGTCGGACGAGCCGATGGGCGCGCCGTACGCGCTCATGCCCGAGCTCGTGGAGGGCGGCATGCCGCAGACCGCGGACGAGGTCATCCTGCCCGACTACCTCAAGGGCGAGACGCTCGGCGCCGACGGCAGCGGCGGCGTGCGCTCGGACGGCCCGATCGCCGTGGGCTCGTCGGTGACGGCCGACCTGGGCGTGCGCACCGCCGGTCCCGACGGCGAGGAGTCCATCGAGGACCCGCGCCCGCGCACGCTCGTCGTGACCGGGTTCTACGAGCGCCAGCCGCCCTTCCTAGCGAACAACTACGCGGTGGCCACGTACTCCTCGGTCGCGATCAACGCCGCCGGCTCCCCTGCGGGCATCGGCGCAGGCGCGGACGATGCGACGATGGGCGCGTACGTGGTGACGCGGGGCATCGGCAGCGTCGACGAGATGCACGCGTTCTTCGAGGAGGCGACGGGGCTCGCCGATGCGGACACGACCCTGTACCACCGGACCTTGTTCCCCTACCTGGGCATCTCCGATGGCCGGCCCATCTGGGGCACGCTTTGGATGGTGGCCATCGTGCTCGCCGCGGTGATCGTGGTGGCGTCGGTGTCGCTTATCTACAACGCCTTCGCCATCTCGGTGGCGGAGCGCACGCGGCAGTTCGGGCTCTTGGCCTCGCTCGGCGCGTCGAGGCGGCAGCTGCGGCGCACGGTGCTCGCCGAGGCGCTCGTGCTGGGCGCCGTGGGCGTGCCGCTGGGGCTCGTGCTGGGCGTTGCCGGCACGGTCGGCGCGTTCGCCCTGTCGCAAGAGGCGTTCACCTCGCTCGTGGGCACCGGAGGCGGCGTGCCCGTGCACGTGGACGCCGCCGTGCTGGCCGCCGCGGCGGCGCTCTCGCTGGCCACGCTCGTGGCGAGCGCCTGGGTGCCGGCCCTGCGCGCGGCCCGCGTGTCGGCCGTCGACGCCATCCGCCAGACCCAGGACGTGCGCCTCTCGAAGCGCGCGCGCCGCAAGGCGGCCGCGCCCGCCGGGACCCAGGTGAGGATGGGCGCGGCCGGGAAGCTCTTCGGCGTGCCCGGCTTCGTGGCGCACCGCAACCTCTCGCGCTCCGCCTCCCGCGGGCGCACCGTCGTGGCGTCGCTCGCGGTGAGCGTGGTGCTCATCGTGGCCACCGGCAGCCTGGCCGACGCGCTCTCGCCCATCTCCGACCGGGTCGGGCGCGGCGGCGCGGCGGGCCAGGCGGACGTCACGGTGTCGGCGCACGTGGACTCCTACGAGCAAGGGTCGACCGCCGATCTGCACTCCTACGCCCAGGAGCTCGAACGCTTCCTCGAGCAGGCCCGCGCTGTCGAGGGGGTCGAGTTCCTGGGCTCCACGCGCCAGGGGCAGGCCGAGGCCGTCGTGCCTGCGGGCATGATCTCGCCCGAGGCGAGGGCGGCGCGCGAGCTCATCGACGCCGAGCGGCGCGCCGCATACAGCGCGCCGAGCTTCAACGCGCAGGGGGACTACCTCGGATACCTGGCGCTGTTCTACCTCGACGACGCCTCGTGGCGCTCGCTCGTGGCGGAGCTGGGCCAGGACGAGGCGGCGTTCTGCGATCCGGACAACCCGCGCGCCATCGGCCTGAACACGTTCCAGGAAACGCTCGCGGACGGCACCTACGTCTCGGCCGAGCCCTTCGCCGGCACGGGAAGCATCGAGCTGTACACGGTGGATCGCCGCGAGGGCCTGGCCTTCATGGGATTGCGGGAAGGCCCGAACGGAGAGCTCGTTGCAAGCTATACCGATGGGAACGACCCGAACCAGCGTATCGAGACGTTCCCGATCGAGGAGGTGGCGGCGAAGCGCGTCCTCGACGTGGGCGCGCTCACCGAGGGCGAGCCCGGCGTCCTGAACGCCTTGGCCGCGAGCAGCCAGTTCCCCGCGCTCGTCCTTCCCGAGAGCGCGGCCGCCGCCCCTGCGGACGACCGCTTCGCCAGCCCGTTCACGTACTCGTTCGCAAGCTTCTCCTTCAAGGCGGCCGACCACGCGAAGGCCGCCGAGGAGCTCGAGGCGCTCGCGCAGGGCCTCGACGGCGTCACCCTGTACGTGAGCGACCTCGCGGAGAGCGCGCGCCAAAACCGCCTGATGACGCAGGCCATCCAGCTGTTCGTGATGTGCTTCTCCCTCATCATGGCGCTCATCGCGGTGGCGAACGTGTTCAACACGCTGGCGAACAGCATCATCCTGCGCACCCGCGAGTTCGCGGTGCTGAAGTCGGCGGGCATGGGCAACCGCGCGTTCGCCCGGATGCTCGCCTACGAGTGCGCGAGCTACGCGGCGCGCGGCCTCGTGATCGGCCTGGCGGCGGCCACGGCCGTGGCCTGGGCGCTCCACCGGGCCACGTCGCTGGCGTTCGAGGGCCTGGCGTTCTCGCTGCCATGGGCCTACGTGGGCGCTGCGGTGGGCATGGTGCTGGCAGTGCTCGCCCTGAGCGTGGCCTACGCGCTCGTCCGCGCCCGCGCCGGCAGCATCGTGGAGGCCCTGCGCGCCGACGCGATCTAAAAGGGCAGGCTCCTCGCCCCGTCCTGCTCGAGCAGGACGGGGCGCTCCCTCCCTCAGCGGTTCTCTATGTGGCCGATGTTTTTGAGCTCGATGTTGATGAGGCCGTTCGGGCCGCTCACGAACTCGATGAAGTCGGGGTTCTCGCCGTACTCGGCCGGGAAGGTTATGTCGATGCCCGTGTCGGTGCGGATCTTGTGGCTCTTCGCCACGCGCTTGGCCACGCTCTTCTCCACCACCACGCGCTCGGGCAGGGCCTCCTCGGCAAGCGCCTCCTCGAAGCGCTTCTGCAGGGGCTCGTCCTCGAACACCTCCTCGCCCAGGTCCCACGGGGCCAGCTCGTCGGACTCGTCGGCGTTCTCGGCCACGTAGGCCTTCGCCTTCGACACCGCCACGGCCGTGTTGGCGCCGTATTCCTCGGCCACTTCCTCCACCAGGCGCGCCACCGTGTCGAACACCTCCTTGCTCGACGCCTCCATCGAGCATTGCAAGAGGCCGTCGGGGATGAGCCAGCGGCGCTCGCCCGCGATCTCGCGCTCCTTGTCGCAGAACGACACGGAGAGCGTCTTGGACTCCACCACCGCGAACGACGCCACCTTCTGCGAGGGGTTCGGCAGGATGGCGTGGTGGCGCGCCACGTCCACGCGCTGCGCGCCGCTCTCGCCGTAGCCCACCTCGTGCATATAGGCCTGTTTGCTCTCCAGCAGCATGAACGCGAAGTAGCGCTTGCCGCGCGCCTCGTAGGCGGCCACGGCCTCCTCGTCGTCCATCGCGCGCACCGTGGTATCGGGATCGTCCTCGAAGTCGAGCACCAAGAGGTCGGCCGACTCGCTCTTCTCCATCCGCCCCAGCTCGCCGGCTATGAACTCCGCCACCTGGACGGACAGGTCCACGAACCCGCGCTGCCCGCGGAAGTAGGCGCGCAGCTCCTCGGCGAACATGCTGTCCTCGGCGAACTCGCCGCGCTTGCTGTCCATGTTGCCGAGCGCCTTCTTTGCATGGCTCGTCACGTAGCGCTTCGCGTTCTTGCTGGCAAGGTCCAGCTCCTCCTGGGCGTACACGTTCACGCACGACACGAAGTCGAAGACGTGCAGGATGGCATGGTTTATCTTCATGAACGGCTTTCCTCTTTCTCTTCCATTTCCTCGAACCCCCACAGGCGCACCTCGGGCACGAGCTCCACGCCCGCGCTCTCGCGCACGCGCGCCTGCACGTCGGCGATGAGCCGCCGCACGTCGGCAGCCGTCGCGCCGCCCGCGTTCACCACGAAGCCCGTGTGCTTCTCCGACACCTGGGCGCCGCCCACGCGGTATCCGCGCAGGCCCGCCTCCTGCACGAGCTGGCCCACGAAGCACCCTTCGGGGCGCTTGAACGTGCTGCCGGCGCTCGGCAGCTCGAGCGGCTGCTTCTCGGCGCGCCGGCGCGCCAAGTCGTCCATGCGCGCCTGGATGGCGGCCGCGTCGTCGCGGCGCAGGACCAGCGTGGCGGCCAGCACTACGTAGCCTGCCGCGCCCATCATGGAGTGCCGGTACGACCATTCCGCCCGCTCGGCGTCCACGTCCTCCACGCTGCCGTCGGGGGCCAGGCAGCGCACCGAGGTGCACACGTCCTTGAACTCGCCGCCGTAGGCGCCCGCGTTCATGATGGCGGCCCCTCCCACCGTGCCCGGGATGCCGGAGGCGAACTCGTAGCCCGCGAGCCCCGCCGCGCACGCAGCGCGGGCGACGTCGGCGTTCGCGCACCCCGCCTGCACGCGCACCGTCTCGCCGTCCACCTCGAGCGCCGCGAGGTTCTCGGCCAGGCGCACCACGATGCCGCGCACGCCCTCGTCGGCCGCCAGTACGTCGCTGCCCAGCCCCAGCACCCGGAAGCGCGCGCCCGCCCGGCGGCAGGCCGCCGCCACGGCGCGCACCTCGTCCTCGGTCCGCGGCTCCACGCAGCACTCGGCCGGGCCGCCGATGTGAAACGTCGTCATCTCCGCCAGCGGCGCATCGCAGCGCACGCCCGCCGCGCCCACGATGCCGCGCAGCTGCTCCAAGAGCGCTTCGCCCACCACGGCGCTCACCTCCGCCGGTTCAGCTCGTGGAGGCGGCGCAGGCCGCGCAGCGTGAGCGTCTGGTCGGCACGTGCCCCGTGGCGCAGGAGCGCCGCCATGGCGTCCGCGTCCGCGCCCGTCACCACCACCGGCGCCTCGCAGCCGAGCTCGGCCAGCACCAGGTCCAACAGCCCGTCGATGCGCGCAACCTCGCCCATGACCACGCCGGCCTGCATGGCCTCGCGCGTGGACGTGCCGATGACCGACGTCGGCGCCTTCAGCTCCACGCGCGGCAGGCGCGCGGCGGCCTGCGAGAGCGCCTTCGCGCCCAGCGCCAGCCCCGGCGCGATGATGCCGCCCAGGAACGTGCCCTCGGCGTCCAGCACCTCGAAGTTCGTCGTCGTGCCCAGGTCCACCACCACGAGCGGCCCGCCGTAGTCGGCAAGCGCCGCCGCCAGGTCGGCCACGCGGTCGGGGCCCACCTCGGCAGGGTCGCGGTAGCGCATCCTGATGCCCGTCTTCAGGCCGGGGCCCACCACGAGCGCCCGGCGCCCGCACTCCGCGTGCAGGGCCCGGGCCCACACGTCCACGAGGTCGGGCACGACGCACGAGAGGATGGCGTCGGCCGGCCGGCACGCTCCGCCTGCGGGCGCCGCATCCCCCTTCCCGGCGCCTTTGCGGCGCGCGAGCGCATCGAGGAAGCCCGTCACCACGAGGCGCGCCTCGTCGGACGTGCACCGCTCCGGCGTGGTGGCCTCCCACGTTGCCACGAGCTCCCCGCCGTCGAACAGCCCCAGCCGCGTGACGGTGTTTCCCACGTCGACCGCCAGCAGGCCGCCGGCCCGCTCGCCGCCGACCGCCTCACGCGCATCCGTTCCCATGATGTCGCCTCGCCTTCCGCGCCTCGTGCGGCCGTCGGACCGCGCGCTGCGCCTTTTTTACCCAATACTGCGAAATTAACGATGTTCACCGTCGCTCGCCCCGATTATACTGTACCCGTCTCATCAGTAACCCGACTTCCCGAAGAGAGGGGAAGCGGATATACGAGAAGGAGCGGAACATGCAAGCCTTGAAGGGGCAACTGACCCTGCGCGGCGTCGCCATCGGGTGCGTCGGCTGCGCGATCATCACCGCGGCATCGGCCTACACGGCCCTCAAGATGGGGGCGCTTCCCTGGCCCATCATCTTCGCCGCCATCATCTCCCTGTTCTTCCTGAAAGCCCTCGGGCACACGAACCTGAGCGAGGCGAACGTCACGCACACGGTCATGTCGGCCGGCGCCATGGTGGCGGGCGGGCTGGCTTTCACCATCCCCGGCGCCTGGATGCTCGGGCACGCCGCCGAGATCGACTGGTTCCAGATGCTGGCCGTGGCGCTGGCGGGCGTGGTGCTGGGCCTCGTGTGCACGGCCCTGCTGCGCCGGCACTTCATCGAGGACGCCGAGCTGGAGTACCCCATTGGCCAGGCGGCCGCGCAGACGCTCGTCGCGGGCGACTCCGGCGGCTCCACCGGCAAGAAGCTGTTCGGCGCCATGGGGCTGGCGGGCCTGTTCACGGCGCTGCGGGACGGGTTGGGCGCCATCCCCTCCCTGCTGTTCGGCAACGTGGCCCTGCCGGGCGTGGCGTTCGGGGTGTACCTCTCCCCCATGCTCCTGGCCGTGGGCTTTCTCGTGGGCACCGGCGCGGTGGCCGTATGGTTCGCCGGGGCGCTCATCGGCAACTTCGGCATCGTCGTGGGCGGCACGGCGGCGGGGCTCTGGGACGTGGCCGCGGCGCAGGGCATCGTATCGAGCCTGGGGATGGGCGTTATGATGGGCTGCGGCGTGGGCGTCATCGCGAAGAACATCCTGCCGAAGGCCGTCTCGCTCGTCAGGGACACGCGCGGCTCGGTGGCCGTGGCCCGCGTTGAGGCCGCCTCGCCGACCGCCGCCGACGAGGCGGCGGCCCCGGGCGCCCGCCGTCGCCGCCGCCTCACCGCGGGACTCGCGGCGCTGGCCGTGGCCGCCGTGGCGCTGCTCGCGTGCTTCGCGCTGGGGCTCGGCGCGGTGCCGAGCGTCATCGTGGTGCTGCTCGCGTTCGTGACCTGCGCCATGAGCGCGCAGAGCGTGGGCCAGACCGGCATCGACCCCATGGAGATCTTCGGCCTCATCGTGCTCTTGGCCGTGGCCGCCCTCTCCGACGTGGCGCAGGTGCAGCTGTTCTTCGTGGCCGGCGTGGTGGCTGTGGCGTGCGGCCTGGCGGGCGACATCATGAACGACTTCAAGGCGGGGCACGTGCTGGGAACGGACCCGCGGGCGCAGTGGATCGGGCAGGCCGTGGGAGGCGTGCTGGGCGCCGTGGTGGCCGTGGCCGTCATGGCAGTGCTCCTGGCCGCCTACGGGCCCGACGCGTTCGGCCTGCAGGGCACGTTCGTCGCGGCGCAGGCATCCGTCGTGGCCACCATGGTGGCGGGCATCCCCTCGGTGCCGGCGTTCCTTGTCGGCCTGGCCGTCGGCTTCGCGCTCTACCTGCTGGGCGCGCCGGCCATGATGCTGGGCCTGGGCATCTACCTGCCGTTCTACATGTCCCTCACCGCGTTCCTCGGCGCCATGGCGAAGATGGCCTACGATGCCGTGTGCGCGCGTCGCCGCGCGAAGCTGCCGCCCGACGAGGCGGCCGCGCGGCTCAAGGCGCAGGACGAGACAGGGCTCGTGGTGGCAAGCGGCCTGCTGGGCGGCGAGTCGGTCGTGGGCGTGGTCATAGCCCTGGCCGCCGTCGCGGCCGGATTGGGGGCGTAAGGACGCCCCTCCCGCTGCAGGCGCCGGCCCGGGGAGGGCGGCTTCGTGGTACCATGGCGAGGACGGGCGCGGCGCGGGACGCGCATCGGCCGACCCCGCAACCGCCCGCCCCGCCCGACCCTCGGAGGTTTTCCCATGGAGCTCATCATCACCCTATGCGCGGCGCTGTCCGCCGGCACGGTGTTCGGCGTCGTCGCCGGCGCGGCGAAGTACCGCCTGCACCGCAAGCGGAGCTATTCCGACAAGCAGGTGGCCGCCTACCAGCGCCTGTGGAAGAAGGGCTCCATCCTCTTGCGGTTCGCCACGGGCACCGTCCTCGCCCTCGGGCTCATCTGGTGCACAGGCTTCCTCGTCGTCGGCGCGCTCTACCCCGACCAGACCGATTACGCGAACAACATGGCGGAGCTCATCGTGTGCGTGCTCACCGTGGTGTCCATCATCTTCGCCTTCTACGAGTTCGTGCGCAGGAAGTAGCGTCGCGCGCGGATCGGGCACGAAGCGAAACGGGTGCGGAGGTTGGCGTGGCAAGACAGCGAGAAGCCCCCTCGTGCAGATTCGGCACGAGGGGGCTTCTCGCTGCTGGCTCGTTCCGGCAGCCGTCGAGCCGCCGGAACCTAGTTGAACTTGAATATCTTCTGGGCCATGCGGTAGCCGGTGATGCCGATCTTGCGGCCCAGCTCGGTGGGCAGGTTCGTGCCCATGTTCAGCACGCTGCGGCGGATGCGCCGGTAGACGTCGGGGTTCTTCTCCTTGAGGTAGTCCCAGATGCCCTCGCGCTTGTCCTCGGCCTCGTCGGTGCCTATCATGCGCAGGAAGATGGAGCAGATGCACATCATCATGGACAGGTAGTTCTCCATGTAGCGCTCCAGGCGCTTCTCGGGAACGGCGTCGGGCAGCTGCACGGCGTCGATCATGAGGCGCGTGACGCGCAGCTGCTGGTCGATGCGGCCCTTCATGACGCTCTCGTTCACGCTCTGGTCCTCGCGGCCTATGTAGTAGCGGTACATGTCCACGTCGCGGTAGTAGATGGTGCGCACGTGCGGCAGCGGCACGTACACGAAGATGTTGTCCACGTAGAACGTGTGCTTCGGCAGCTCCAGGCCCATGTCGCGCAGAAGCTCGGTGCGGTAGACCACCGAGTGCATGAGCAGGTACTGGCTCTGGCCGAAGTGCCCCACCTCGTCCCAGCCGAACTCGCGTCCCTCGGGGAACACGTTGCGGTAGTGCATGACGGTGCGCGAGCCCTCGGACACCTTCTCGTACACGTAGTTGCCGATCACGAGGTCGGTGGCGTCCTCCAGCTCGTTCTGGCGGCGCAGGTAGGCCATGATCTCGCGCATGGCGGCCTCGTCGAGCCAGTCGTCGGAATCCACCACCTTGAAGTAGCGCCCCGTGGCGTTCGCCAGGCCCGTGTTCACGGCCTGGCCGTGCCCGCCGTTCTCCTGGTGCACGGCCTTGACGATGCCGGGGTGCCGCTCCGCCCACGCATCGGCCTTGGCGGCGGTGTCGTCCTTCGTCGAGCCGTCGTCCACGATGATGATCTCTATGTCGTCGCCGCACTTCAAGATGGACTCGATGCACGCGTCCATGTAATCGGCCGAGTTGTAGCACGGCACGGCGAAGGAGATGGTCTTCACGGCGCTACCCCACCAGCTCGTCTGCCAGCGCCAGCGCGCGCCCGATGATGACGTCCATGTTGTAGTAGCGGTACTCGGCCAACCGGCCCAACGGGTGGAAGTTCGGCAGCGACTTCGTCAGCGCGCGGTAGCGCTCGTAGTGCGCGGCGTTCTCGTCGTTGATGATGGCGTAGTACGGCGTCTGCGTCTTGGGGTCGTCGTAGGAGTGGCTGTACTCCTTCATGATGGTGGTCTTGTCGGTCTCCTGGCCCGTGAGGTACTTGAACTCCGTGATGCGCGTGTAGTCCTCGGTCACGGTGAAGTTCACCGTGCCGCAGGGCAGCACGTGGTCGGCGTCGTGCGTCTCGTACACGAAGTCCAGGCTGCGGTACGGCAGGCGGCCGAAGCGCGACAGGAAGAGCTCGTCCAGCGGCCCGGTGTAGACGATGGGCCCCGTGAACGGGCGGTCCTTGACGTTGATGGCGGACAGCGGAGCGTCCTCGTCGTCGCTCTCGAACTCCAGGTCGAACGCGCTCTCCGCCTCCACGCCCAGGCACACCTGAATGTTCTCGTGGTCGAGCATGCGCTCGAACAGCGGGGTGTAGCCGTGCAGCGGCATGCCCTGGAAGGCGTCCTGGAAGTAGCGGTTGTCGCGCGACACGAACACGGGCACGCGCGCCGTGACGGAGGGGTCAACCTCCTCGGGCGTGAGGCCCCATTGCTTCTGCGTGTAGTAGAGGAACACGTTCTTGTAGACGAAGTCGGCGATCTCGGAGAGCTCCGGGTCGTCCTGGGCGCGCAGCTCGGTGATGGTCACCTTGCGCTCGTCGCCGAACGTGTCCACGAGCTTCTCCGTGAGGCGCGCGGCCTTCTCCTCGCCGAAGGCGATCTCCATGGAGTTCTTGTTGAACGGCACGGGCAGGTAGGTGCCGTACCAGTCGGCCAGCACCTCGTGCTGGTAGTCGCGCCATTCGGTGAAGCGGCGCACGTAGTCGAAGGCGCGCTCGTCGTTGGTGTGGAAGATGTGCGGCCCGTAGCGGTGCACGAGGATGCCGGCCTCGTCGGCCTCGTCGTACATGTTGCCGCCGATGTGCGGGCGCTTCTCCACCACGAGCACGCGCTTGCCGCCGCGCTCGGCCAGCTCGCGCGCCATGACGCCGCCCGCGAACCCGCTTCCCACTACGAGGGCGTCCACCTCGTCGATATCGACGTCCTTGAAATCGCAGTACTGCACACCCATGGGGCACCTTCCTTTAGTCTCTATACCAGCGGTAGGGCCTCTCCCGGCCCGAAGTATGCGCATATTGCACCGAGAAGCCAGTTTACCGAAAAACCCAGCCCGCGGGCACGCTATCATACAACCATCGTTTTTTTCGCATGCCTTCCGTCGTGCGAGCTTCGATCATATACGCGAAAGGATAGTGCCGATGAGTGCATTTCTTGATTCCATGCTGGTTCGCGCCAAGGGCGACCTGCAGACGATCGTGCTGCCCGAGGGCGACGACGAGCGCACGCTGCAGGCGGCCGAGCGCATCTTGGCCGAAGGGGTTGCGAACCTCGTCATCCTGGGCGATGCCGCGGCCATCGAGGCGAGCCCCTACGCGCTGGACGGCGCCCGCATCGTGGACGTGCGCACGGCCGCCGAGCGCGCCGAGTTCGCCGCCGCCCTCTACGAGCTGCGCCGCCACAAGGGCCTGACGCCCGAGCAGGCCGAGGCCCTCATGGACGACGTGCTGTACTTCGGCGTGATGATGGTGAAGCAGGGCTTGGCCGACGGCATGGTGGCCGGCGCCTGCCACGCCACGGGCGACGTGCTGCGCCCGAGCCTGCAGATACTCAAGACCGCGCCCGGCGTGAAGCTGGTCAGCTCGTTCTTCGTCATGTGCGTGCCCGACTGCGACTTGGGCGCGAACGGCACGTTCCTGTTCTCCGACTGCGGCCTGGAGGTGCAGCCCGACAGCGAGAGGCTGGCGCACATCGCCGTGAACTCCGCGAAGTCGTGGGAGACCCTCATGGGCGAGGAGGCCCGCGTGGCGCTGCTCTCGCATTCGACCCATGGCTCGGCCAAGAACGCCGACGCCGCCAAGGTGGTGGAGGCGACCGAGATCGCACGCGAGCTGGCGCCGGACCTGGCGTTGGACGGCGAGCTGCAGCTCGACGCGGCCATCATCGGCTCCGTGGGCGCGTCGAAGGCGCCCGGCTCCCCCGTGGCCGGCCGCGCGAACGTGCTCGTGTTCCCCGACCTGGACGCCGGCAACATCGGCTACAAGCTCGTGCAGCGCCTCGCCCGCGCCGAGGCGTACGGCCCCGTCACCCAGGGCATCGCCGCGCCGGTGAACGACCTGTCACGCGGCTGCTCCGCCGACGACATCGTGGGCGTCATCGCCATCACCTGCGTGCAGGCCCAGGCGAAAGCCATCGAATAGCGAAGCGCCTGCAGGCCGCCCCCGCCTATGCGCAAGGGGGCGGCCGAGCGCAGGGGATTTCCTGCTCCCCCGGACGGCCATGCACGGCATACCAAGGCGGCCCCGCGCGTTGCGCGGGGCCGCTCCAGGTTCTGGGCTCGCAGGAGAAAGCGCCCTACACCAGCACCGGCTCCTCGTCGAACACGGTGCCTTCCACGCGCATCTGCTCGTGGACGATGTCGTAGGTGTCGCGCGCGATCATGTACTCCTCGTTCGTGGGGATGATGATGATCTTCACCTGCGAGGAGTCGGCCGATATCTCGCGCTCGAAGCCGCGCTGGCGGTTCTTCTCCTCGTCGAGGATGATGCCGAGCGGCTGCAGGCCGGTGAAGATCATGCGGCGCATCTTCTCGCAGTTCTCGCCCACGCCGGCCGTGAGCACGATGGCGTCCACGCCGCCCATGACGGCGATGTACTGGCCGATGTACTTCTTCACGGAGTTCGAGTACATGTCGTAGGCGAGCATGGCGCGCTCGTCGCCCTTCTCGGAGGCGTCGCGCACGCTGCGCAGGTCGTTCGAGATGCCCGAGATGCCCAGCAGGCCCGACTTCTTGTTCATGAGGTCGTTCATCTCGGCGCCGGTCAGGTTCTCGTGCTCCATGACGAAGGGCACGATGGCCGGGTCGATGGCGCCGCAGCGCGTGCCCATCATGAGGCCATCGAGCGGCGTGAGGCCCATGGACGTGTCCACGGCCACGCCGTGGTCGATGGCGCTGATGGAGCAGCCGTTGCCCAGGTGGCACGTGATGAGCTTGAGGTCCTCTATCGGCTCGTCGAGCACGGCGGCGGCGCGCTCGGAGATGTAGCGGTGGCTCGTGCCGTGCGCGCCGTACTTGCGGATGGCGTACTTCTCGTACAGCTCGTAGGGCAGCGGGTACATGTAGGCCTTCGGGGGCAGCGTCTGGAAGAACGACGTGTCGAACACGGCCACCATGGGCACGTCCGGCATGTGCTTCTGGCAGGCGTGGATGCCCATGAGGGCGGCACCGTTGTGCAGCGGCGCGAGCTCGGCCAGCTCGTCTATCTTGTCGATGACGTCCTGGTCGATGAGCACCGAGCGGTCGAAGTACTTGCCGCCCTGAACGATGCGGTGCCCCACGGCGTCGATCTCGTCGAGCGAGTCGATGGCCTTCGCCGGGCCCGACGTGAGCGATTCCAGGACGAGCGCCATGGCGTCGTCGTGGTCGGACATCTTGGCGTCGATGACCTCCTCGTTCTTGTCGAGGCCGTGCTTGTGGAAGGCCTCCGCCGAGCCCACGCGCTCGCAGATGCCCTTCGCGAGCAGCTCGTGCTGCTCCACGTTCACCAGCTGGTACTTCAAGGAAGATGATCCTGCATTGATAACGAGAACGTTCAACGACCTGCCTCCTTTTGGGCTCAATTCCTGAAACAATTAGTTTAGGGAAGCACTGCGGTCGTTGAATGGATACGGCCCGTTCATTCGGCAAACGGCGCGCCGCTCACCGAAAAAGCGTGACAGGGGGACGGGGATATTGTCACATTCCGTGACGCATCACGACCAGGCAAGACGAACGTGAATGTGACAATATCCCCGTCCCCCTGTCACGCCCCGTTGCCGCAGAGCTACTTCCGCGAAGGGTCGCCCGAGTTCATGGGGGCGCCGCCCAGCACGTGCACGTGCAGGTGGTGCACCGACTGCTGCGCGTCATTGTTCGTGTTCACGATCACGCGGTAGCCGCTCTCGGCGATGCCCTTGATGTCGGCAACCTTGCGCACCGTGTTGAACAGGTAGCCCAGCTCCTCGTCCGGCACGCCGTCGCCGATGTTGTCGTAGTGGTCCTTCGGCACGATGAGCGTGTGCACCGGCATCTGCGGGCTCACGTCCTCGAACGCGAGCACCCGCTCGTCCTCGTACACCTTCGTCGACGGGATCTCCCCCGCCACTATCTTGCAGAACAGGCAGTCTTCCTTGCGCATGGCGCCCTCTCCTTCCTTTCCGTGCGCCGCCCCGTCGGGGCGGCGTCAGCCTACGACAGCGTGGCGTCGCGCGTGGCGTCGTCCACCTCGCCCTCGAGCTCGCCCATCAGCACCTCGACCTTCTGCTGCGCCTCGTTCAGGCGGCCCTGCAGCGCGCGCAGCAAAGACACGCCGCGCTCGTAGCTGACCAGGCTGTCCTCGAGCTCCAGCGAGTTGCTCTCCAGAACCCGCACGATGCCGTCGAGCTCGCCCATGGCCTCGCGGAACGTCAGCTCCTCGACGGGCTTGCGATCACCGGTCTCCATTGTCCTCATCCTCCCATAGTATCATCTCGATGTCCTCGCGCCGAGCCGACTCCACGCGGCACGCCAGCACGCCGTCCGACACCGTCACCTCGAGCGCCGATCCAGGCGGCGCGTCCTCGACGCGCTTCGCCACGGCGCCCTCCTGGGTGCGCGCGATGGCGTAGCCGCGCCCGATGACGGACAGGGGCGACAGGTCCTCCAAACGTGCGGCCGCGAGCGCCGCCTGCTGGCCGAACCGGGGCACGAGCCCGGGCCCCAGCGACGCGAGCCGCTGCCGCGCGTGCCCGACCTGCATCCGGTCGCGCTCCAGGTTGGCGGGCAGGGCCGGCAGCAGGCGCTCCCGGCACCGCTCGAGCGCGGCCCGCTCGCGCGCCACGCCCTCGGGCAGGAGGCGCGACAGCCGCTCGCGCTGGCGGTCGAGCGTGGCGCGGTCGCGCTCCAGGTTGGCGGGGATGGCGCGGAACAGCCGCTCCGAGGCCAGGTCGACGCCCTGCATCGGGGCGGCGAGCAGCAGGTTCGGGTCCCGGAGAACGGGGCGCTCGACGCAGCGGCGCACCTCGGCGGCCGCCCGCTCCACGGCGCGCCCGGCGCTCATGGACAGCGAGCGGGCATGCGCGCAGAACAGCTCCGCCAGGCTCTCGCGCGTGGGCGTGACGGCCATGGCCGCGTAGGTGGGCGTGGAGGCGCGCCGGTCGGCCACCATGTCGGCGATGAACGTGTCCGGCTCGTGCCCGATGCCGGTGACCACGGGGATGGGGCACGCCGCGATGGCGCGCGCCAGGGCCTCGTCGTTGAAGGGCATCATGTCCTCGTAGGACCCGCCGCCGCGCCCGACCAGCATGACCTCCACGCCGGCGCGGTACATGCAGCGCATGCCCTCCACGATGCTGGCGGCGGCCTGGGCGCCCTCCACCTGCACGCCCGCCACGAACACGCGCGCCACGGGGAAGCGGTTGCGCAGCGTGCGCAGCATGTCGTGCACGGCGTCGCCGCGCGGCGAGGTGACGATGCCGATGGTCAGCGGGAACTGCGGGATGGGCAGCTTGCGCGCCGGGTCCATGAGCCCCTCGGCCTCCAGCTTGCGCGCGAGCGCCGCCACCTGGGCGCGCAGGCGCCCCTCGCCGGCGAGCTCGATCGAGAACACGTCGAAGTTCATGCGGCCCTTGGCCGCGTACAGCGTGAACCTGCCGGTCAGCTCGACCAGCTGCCCCACGGCCAGATCCACGCCCGAGGCCTTGTAGCGGCCCATCCACATCATGCAGGGCAGCGCGGCGTCGGCGTCCTTCACCGTGAAGTACACGGCCTTGTAGCCGCGCTTGCTGCTCGTCTCGGACACCTCGCCCACCAGGCGCACGACCACGCCCTCAAGCGCGCCCTTCGCAAGGGCCATGGCCGCGGAGACGGAGAGCGCCACAGACGCGCCCCCGGCGCCCATCTCGTGTCCTCCGCCCGCAGGCGCGGCAGCGCACGAGTCGGCCGCAGAGGCCCCCGCCGTCGCGGCGCGCGCCCGCTCGAGCGCGTCGGCCAGGGCCGCGCGCGTCCCTTCTCCTCGATCCCCCATGTACGCCTCCGCTATTCCCGGCGCTGGCCCAGCAGCCACAGCAGCTGCAGGATGGACGTGAGGGCCGCCGCCACGTAGGTGAGCGCGCAGGCGCGCAGCACGGAAAACGCGCCGCCCTGCTCGGACTGCGGCAGCGCGATGGTGTCCATGTAGGTCATGGCGCGGCGCGAGGCGTTGAACTCCACCGGCAGCGTGACCAGCTGGAACAGCACCACCACGGCGTACATGACGATGGCGAGCGTCGTGAGCTGATTACTCACCAGTATGATGCCCAGCATGAGCAGGAAGATCCACGCGTTCGAGGCCAGGTTCACCACGGGCACGATGGCCCCGCGGATCTTCATGGGCGCGTAGTTCTCGGCGTACTGGCAGGCATGCCCCACCTCGTGGCACGCGGTTGCCGTGGCCGTGATGGAGCGCCCGTCGAACGCGTCGGGCGAGAGCGTCACCGAGTTCGTGCGCGGGTCGAAGAAGTCCTGGCCCGGCCCGCCGCGGTGCACCGCCACGTTCGTCACGCCGTAGTAGGCGAGCATGCGCCGCGCGGCCTCGGCGCCGGTGAGCCCGTTGGAGATGGGCACCCTCGTGTACTTCTTTAGCTGCGAGTTCACGTACCACGTGGCGAGCCCGCCGATGGCGAGCGTGACCACGATCAGCAGCAGGTATCCATAGCTCAATCCGAAAAACATAGGACGTGACCACTCCTTCGAAGGGGTTGCTTCCGCGGCCGCGCGGCGGCCGCTCTGTACCGTACACCTGTATTATACAAGAGCATGAAATCGGGCCGAAAACACGCGGCAAACAGCGCGGAATCACCAAAGGCGCGTTACCGAGCCGTGATCTTCCCGCAACCCTGCGGCCACGGGCCCGTCATCAGGTGCGGCCCGCGCCGGCGCCCGCCGCCTTTCCGGGCCACGGGCCCGGCCGGCCTCACGCGGCGCCGGGGCCCTCCCGCCGCTCCACCTTGAGCCCGCCGTCCAGGCTGAGCGCCAGCCGGCCGTCCAGAAGCTCCAGCAGCTCCTCCCCCACGATGGCGCGCCGCCAGCCGCGCAGCAGGTCCACGCCCTCGCGGTAGCCGCGCGCGACGCGCGCGAGGTCGTCGTGGCTGGCCAGCGTGGGAAACGCGATGCCGTTCTCCTTGGCGCGCAGGCGCACGAGCGCGCTCATGAGGTCGAGCTCCGCATCCACGTTCGGCTCGCTCTTGCCGCAGCGGTCGAGCTCGGGCCACGTGTCGGGCGGCGTCGAGAGCGCCGAGGAGATGAGCGACACCACCGCGCGCGCGTCCTTCGTGGACAGGCGGTCGGACAGCCCCCGCACCATGAACAGCTCGTCGATCGTGCGCGCCTCGCGCTTGCACGCCTCCACGATCTGCTCGTCGGTGACCACCCACTTCCGCGGCACGTCGCGGCGCTGGGCCTCCAGCTCGCGCCAGGCCGCCACCTCGCGCGCTGCCGAGAGCTGCCGGCGCGACAGCTGGGACACGCGCTTGAGCCGCCGGAAGCGCTCGCGCTCGTTCGCCTCGTAGCGCGCCGGGTCGGACAGCTCCTCGAAGTCATGGTCGAGCCAGTGCAGCCGCCCCTTCTCCTCCAGTGCCGCGCGCATCCCCGCGTACAGCCGCGGAAGGTACACCACGTCGTCGGCCGCGTAGTCGCGCTGCGAGGCCGACAGCGGCCGGCGCGACCAGTCGGTGAACGAGTCGATCTTCTTGAGCGACACGCCGCATTCCGCATGCACGAGCGCCGCGTAGCCGATCTGCTGCGTGTGGCCGAGCAGCGCCGCCGCTATCTGCGTGTCGAACACCGGGCGCGGCAGCACGCCCACCTCGCGCAGGATGATCTCCAGGTCCTGCCCCGCCGCGTGGAAGAGCTTCACGATGCGCTCGTCCGTGAGGAGCGGCGCCAGGACGGAGAGGTCGTCCATCTCGAAGGGGTCGACGATCACCACCTCGTCGTCGGTGGCCATCTGCAGAAGGCACAGCTTGGCGTAGTACGTCTTCTCGCGCAAGAACTCCGTGTCGATGGCAAGCACGCTCGACGAGCGCGCGCGCTCCACGAACGCCGCGAGGTTTTCCTGGGTAGCAATATACATGTACGAGATTCCCTGCCTTGTCATCCGCGCTCCATGTTGTACTATGCCATCATAGCAAACAGAAAGGGATTGTGTGAAACTGCTCGTCATCAACAACCTGGCTTCGGGTTTCGGCGAAGGGTCCGTCTACGACTTCATCCGCTCGTTCGCCCGCGACGGCGACGAGGTGTGCGTGCGCTCGACCGACGGCACCACCGACGTGCGCGACCTTCTGGGCGACGCGGAGGCGTTCGACGCCGTGGTGGCGAGCGGCGGCGACGGCACGGTGGCCACCGTGAGCTACCGCCTGGCGAACACGGGCGTCCCCATCCTTCCGTTCCCCGCGGGCACGGCGAACCTGCTGGCCGCGAACCTGGCCTCGCCCATGGAGCCCCACGCGCTCGCGAAGCTCGTGCGCGAGGAGCGCACGCTCGACTTCGACCTGGGCGAGATCGAGGTGGACGGGCACCGCTTCGGCTTCGGCATCATGGCGGGGGCCGGCTACGACGCGGCCATCATGCACGGCGCCGTGCCGGCGAAGCGCCTGCTGGGCCCTATGGCCTACTTCTCGGCCGCCCTGGCGAACCCCCTGCCGCAGACCTCCAGGTTCAAGCTGGACCTCGACGGCGAGCACGTGGAGAGCGAGGGCCTGGGCATCCTTTTGGTGAACTTCTCCAAGATCCAGTTCGACATCACGGTCACGCACGACAACGAGCCGCGCGACGGCGTGTTCGACGTGGTGGTGCTCAAGGCGCAGAACGCCTTCGAGCTCATCCCCGCCCTCCTCGCCGGTCTGCTCGACCGCGGCGGCGACTTCCCCGACCGCACGGGCTCGCTCGAGATCCACCGTGCCCGCGAGGTGCGCGTGGAGGCCGACCCGCCCATGGAGGTGCAGTACGACGGCGAGGCCACCAACCTCACCACGCCGTTCACCGCCCACATCATGCGCCGCGCCGCCCGCTTCTTCGTGAGCGAGGAAGGCTGGGACCTCTTCGCCGAGAAGTAGGATGCGACAGCGGGACATCCCGCTGTCGCATCCCCCGTCCCGTCCGGCGAGGCGTTCCGCCCCTACTTCTCCGCGGGCTCCTCGTACGTCGGCTCCACGTCCTCCACCTGGGCGCCTATCTCCAGCGGGGCGTCGAAGGCGGCGCTTGCGGTGCTCGAGGAGGCCATGAGCTCCTTGAACGATGCGGCGTCCTCGCCGGCCATCGGCATCATCACGTACACGTTGTTGCCGATGATGACGGGCCGGATGCGCTCGGCGGCGGCCGCCTTCGCACCCTCGGCCGAGGCTCCGGCGGCGGCGTCGCCGTCAGCATCGCGCTTCATCTGCTCCATCATCTCGGCGCGCACGCTGTCGATCTGCGCGGCCGTCTCGTTCTGCCAGCGCTCCTTGCGCCACGCCAGCACGTTCGCGTTGTAGCGCATCTGGATGACCTCCAGCACGATGCAGAACACCATGGCGAAGTACACGATCAGCTTCTCGAGCGGCATGTGCAGAAGCTCGATGCCGGTATGGAATCCCGCACTGTCGATGACGAGCAAGCAGCCGATGGCCACGATGAACGTGAGCGCGAGCATCTTCATCTCGGGGTGCCCGTTGATGAAGTTGGAGATGGGGTCGATGAAGATCATCATGAGGAACACGGCCAGCATGACGGCGATGATCATGATGATGAGGTGGTCGGCCATGCCCACGGCCGTGATGACCGAGTCGATGGAGAACACGAGGTCCATGACCATGATGGTGCCCACGGCCTGCGGCAGCGCGATGCGATGGAGCGCCTTGTGCTCCTCGCAGTGCTCGGCCTTGAGCTCGGTGAGCTTGAGCGTGTCGCGCAGCTCGGCGATGCCCTTGTAGATAAGGTAGCCGCCGCCGACGAGCAGCACGAGGTCGCGCACCGAGAACCCGTGCGCGTAGGGCCCGAGGTCGATGGTGAACAGCGGCGTGGTCATATGCACGAGGAACGACGCGAAGCACAGGAAGACGATGCGCATGGCGAGCGCGCCCGCCAGGCCGAGCTTTCGGCCGATGTGCTGCTTGTCCTCGGGCAGGCGGTTCGTGGTGATCGAGATGAACACCAGGTTGTCCACGCCGAGCACGATTTCCAGGAAGATGAGGCTGACCAGGCTGATCCATGCCTCGGGCGATGCGAAGATTGACAGATCCACGGGTTGCTAGCTCCTTTGTCGGGTTCCTCGTCCGTACCGCGGGCGGGCAGAGTCCATAAAAAAGACTCATGGCGCGGCTGCATGCATGCAAGCTGCGCCATGAGTCTCGTTATTCAAGACACGCCAGGCTTTTCGGCCATGATGTTGAACGTGCCGCTCGCGCTTCCAGAGCGCGAGCCAACTACTCCCCCACGGGCGAGACGTATCCTATCACGGAGCGGTGCGGGAACAATGCTATAATGCCCAAAGCACACAAACCCCTCAGGAGTACGCTCATGTTTTTCAACGCGCGAAAGAACGGCTACGACGCGGGCGACGGCCCCGTCCGCTACCTGGACGGCAGCTCGCTCACCCGCCCGCTGGAGGCGCCCCGTCCCCAGATGCTCGCCATGGCCGCGTTCGTCCTGGCCGCCGCCGTCATCGGCGGGGTCTTCCTGTTCAACGTCATCGACAACGTGACGCATTCGGCCGAGCGCGCGCGGGCCACGGTCGAGCAGAACCTCGCGCGCCCCGCCTCCATGGCCAGCCTGCCGAACCTCGCCTCGCTCGTCGGCCTCAATGCCGAGGGCGTCAAGGCGGCGTTCGCGGAGTCCGGCTGGTCCATCGCCGACAAGGGCGCCCTCTCCGGCGACGAGAGCGGCAACCTGGACCTCATCAAGCTGCCCGACGACGTGAGCGAGGCCCAGGCCCTCCTCATGTACAGCAACGTCTCCGGCCTGTCCGCGGCCGACGCCACCCTGCTGCTCAACGGGTCGTGGCAGTTCACGTGGGAGGCGGGCGACTCCGCGAACATGCGTGTGAAATACGCCGACTTCTCGTCCGGCAGCGTGGAGGCCGCCGTGCAGACGGCCATCGCCTCCGAGGGCTTCGACCCGGCCACGGCCGGCGAGATGGCGGTCGACGAGTCGGGCAACACGTTCCAGGAGGGCACGGTCGCCGCAGGCGACGCCACGTACCATTGGCGCGTGTCCGCCATCAAGCTCTCGAGCGTCTACGACATCAAGGGCCTGCCGGACACCGCCGTGTACGTGGGCATCCGCCTGTACGCCTAGGCGCCCCCTGTCCCACCTCGATTATCCGCTGTAAAAAATAGAAGAAAACCCTCGCCCCCTCGAGGGGCTTCCCCTGCGCATCCTCGGGGCTACCCCGATTGGCAGGACCTCGCCTTCGGCGCATCATACGAGGTGAGGAAAGAGGGAGCGAATGAGACTATCAAGCGTCATAGCCGGCCTGTCAGCCGCCGCCGTGGCCTTCCAGGGCGTCGCCTACGCCGTGCAGGGCCCCGCCAAGAGCCTGCTGCGACCCCCCGGGGCGCAGGGCGAGGCCGATTTCTCGGCCCGCTGCATCAAATGCGGCAAGTGCATGGAGGCCTGCCCGTACCTTGCCCTCTCCCCCGCACCCGGCGACCAGGGAATCGCCGCCGGGACTCCCATGGTCGACGCGCGCGCCCAGGCCTGCCGCCTGTGCGAGGACTTTCCCTGCGTCGAGGCGTGCCCCACGAACGCGCTGCGCGGCATCGAGGGGCGATCCGACGTGCGCATGGGCACGGCCGTGATCGACGAGGATCTGTGCATCGCGTTCCAGGGCATGCGCTGCGAGGTGTGCTACCGCACCTGCCCCCTCATCGACCAGGCCATCTCGATCGATTACCGCCTGCGCGAGGGCGATGCCATCCATTCCTTGTTCGCCCCCGTCATCGACGAGGAGCAGTGCGTGGGCTGCGGCCTGTGCGTCGAGCGCTGCGTGGTGGACGAGCCGGACGTGGCCATCCGCATCAAGACCGACGCCGAGCATCCCCGCACCGGCGCCTGACCCAAGCACTGCCAATCCGTTCGAGGAACGGTGGGATAGAAGAGCGAAGAGCTAAAAGGGAGAGAAGGAGGGGTGTCATGGACATCTCAAGACGAGCATTCGTCAAGGCGACGGCCGTCGCGCTGGCGAGCGCCGCAGCGGCGGGCAGCCTTGCGTCGATGACCGGCTGCGCGGGCGGCGGTTCGGGCTCCACGGGCGCCGCGTCGGGCGGCGAGGGGCAGAAGCACACGGCCGTGTGCCGTTTCTGCGGCTGCGGCTGCGGCGTGATCTGCGAGGTGAAGGACGGCAAGCTCGTGAGCGTGACGGGCGACCCGGAGAACCTTTCCAACAAGGGCCTCAACTGCGTGAAGGGCTACTACCTGGGCAAGATCCTCTACGGCGACGACCGTCTGACCAAGCCGCTCATCCGCGAGGACAAGGCCACGAAGGGCACCGACGAGGGCCTGCGCGAGGCCACGTGGGACGAGGCGCTGGAGCTCGTGTCCGCGAAGCTCAAGGAAACATGGAAGGCCGACAAGACCCGCCTGGCGTTCTGGCTCTCCGGCCAGCAGCCCATCACCGAGGGCTACGCCTGCGCCAAGTTCATCAAGGCGGGCCTGCTGTCGAACAACGTCGACCCGAACGCGCGCCTGTGCATGGCCAGCGCCGTGGTGGGCTTCATGAACGTGTTCCAGACCGACGAGCCGGCCGGCTGCTACGCCGACCTCGACAACGCCGACGTGTTCGTCACCTGGGGCGCCAACATGGCCGAGGCGCACCCCATGCTGTACTCGCGCCTCACGGCCCGAAAGCTCTCGGGCAAGAACGTGAAGCACTACGACCTGGGCACGCTGCGCACCCGCACGTCCGTGAGCGCCGACACGGTCATGCTGTTCAAGCCGAACACCGACCTGGCCATCGCGAACTGCATCGCGAACTACCTCGTGCAGAACAAGAAGTACGACGAGGCCTTCGTGAACGACCACCTGCAGTTCAAGCAGGGCACCGAGAACATCGGCAACGCCACCGACGACGGCTACGACGCGAGCGACGTGGGCAAGACCGTCGACGCCGTGAGCCCCATCACGTTCGAGGAGTACGCCGCGCGCCTGGCGCCCTACACCTTCGAGTACACCTCCGAGCTCTCCGGCGTGCCGGCGGAGGACCTGAAGGCGCTCGCGCTCGAGTTCGCCGACCCCGACAAGAACATCATGTCGCTGTGGACGATGGGCGTGAACCAGCACAACCGCGGCACCTGGATGAACCACAACATCTACAACATCCACCTGCTCTCCGGCAAGATCGCCCGCCCCGGCTGCGGCCCGTTCTCGCTCACCGGCCAGCCCACGGCCTGCGGCACGGCCCGCGAGGTGGGCACGTTCTCGCACCGCCTGCCCGCCGACCTCCTGGTGGCCAACGCCCAGCACCGCCGCTACACCGAGGCCATCTGGGATTTGCCCGAGGGCTACCTCGACGCCATCCAGAAGCCCGGCATGCACACGGTGAAGATCTTCCGCGAGATGTCGAAGGGCAACCTCGACTTCCTATGGACCGCGCACAACAACTGGGCGCAGTCCATGCCGAACCTCACCCGCTTCCTGGGCCAGGGCGACAAGAAGGGCATCTTCGACACGTTCATCGTGGTGAACGAGGTGTACCCGACGCTGTCCACGCAGTACGCCGACGTCGTGCTGCCCGTGGCCATGTGGGTGGAGCGCGAGGGCCAGTTCGGCAACGCCGAGCGGCGCACGGCGGTGTTCGAGAAGGCCGTGGACCCGCCGGGCGAGGCCAAGTGGGACCTGTGGGCGTTCATGGAGGTGGCGCACCGCGTGCTCGACGGCGAGCAGATCGACGGCAAGGACGCCTTCGACCACCTGTTCGGCTTCGTCTACGACAAGGGCGCGCACGATTTCAAGAACGACGGGCGCGAGACGAACCGCCTGCTGTGGGAGGAGTACCGCATCTTCTCGAACCCCGACATGAACGAGCGCGCCAAGGCCGTGAACGACGATGCCGACGGGAAGTTCGAGGCGAAGCTTAAGATGGAGGCCAAGCAGCTGGCCCCCTACGAGAAGTACCTGGCGCACCATGGCATGACGTGGCCCGTGCGCAACGTGGACGGCAAATGGCTCGAGACGCACTGGCGCTTCGCCGACGGCAAGCAGGCCGACGGCTTCGACGAGGTCGGCGTGGCGAAGTACGGCAAGCAGGGCCAGGCCAACAACCTGTCGTTCTACAAGTCCGCCAACATGAAGCCCTCCGTGGTGTTCCGCCCCTACGAGCCGCCGGCGGAGGAGCCCGACGGCGAGTACCCGTTCTACTTCTGCACGGGACGCCTCCTGGAGCACTGGCACACCGGCACCATGACGCGCCGCGTGCCCGAGCTCGACCGCGCGCTGCCCGAGGCGCTGCTGAACATCCATCCGAACGACGCGTCGAAGCTCGGCGTGAAGGACGGCGACCTCGTGCACGTGAAGTCGCGCTTCGGCGAGTTCGACATCAAGGCCTCCACGGCCGGCCGCACCGAGCCGCAGGAGGGCATCGTGTTCGCGCCCTTCTTCGCCGAGGAGACGCTGGTGAACCTGGCAGTGCAGGACACGTACTGCCCGCTGTCGAAGGAGCCGGACTACAAGAAGACCTGCGTCTCTATCACGAAGGTCGAGGGGTGATCGCTATGAGGAGACATTTGGTTGCCGGCGCCCTCGTGGTCGCGATGGCGTTCGGTGCGCTGGCCGCGGCCGGATGCTCGGGCGCCGCGCCCGCAGAGGACGTCAACGCGAACGTGCCGGCCGGCGCGCCGCCGCTCATGCCCGCCACGCATCAGGACCGGTTCGAGACCCTGGGCGCCTCCGGCTGCTACGGCTGCCACGGCGCGAGCGAGCGCTCGAACCCGATGCTGAACGGTTCCAAGGCCATGCCCGAGGACCACTACGTCGACGGCTCGTCCCAGACGCTCGAGCTCGATCCCACGCACGACCAGTGCAACACCTGCCACGTGCAGGGCTAGCACCGGCCCTTCCCTCCGGCCGGGGCGGCTCCCTCCGCCGTCCCGGCCCTTTTCGCAAGCCGACCTTACCGTAGCAAGGAGAGCAGCATGGTCATATCAAGCCTCGTCGTGGAGACGACGCCCGAAACCACGGCGCGCGTGGCCGAGGACCTCGGCCGCATCGAGGGCGTCGAGGTGCATGAGACGAACGGCTACAAGGTGGTGGTGACCATCGAGGCCGAGACGCTCGACGACTCCCACGACATCGCCAGCACGTTCATCGCCCTTGAGGGCGTCATCGGCATCAACCTGGTGTACGCCAACTTCGAGGACGACCCCACGGTGCAGAAGGCAGCCGTGAGATGATGCGCACCCCGAACACCTCGCATTCGCTCAAGTGGTCCTGGCTGCGGCACGCGGTGCAGATAGCGGCCCTGCTGCTGTTCGCCGCGCCCTTGCTCGTTGCCGGCTGGGGCCTGTTCGGGGTGTCCGTCGGCGGCGACGACCCTGTTCCCGCTCCTGCCGACCTTCCCTTTTTCGGCAGCCTTTCCTCTTCATCGATAGGAGGGGTCACCCTCCTGGACCCGTTCGGGGTCCTTCAGGTCGTCGCCGCCTCCAAGACGTTCGAGCTCGACTGGCTCTGGTTCGCGCTGCCGGTCGTGGTGCTCTACGGGCTCGTGCGCGCCCGGGCGTTCTGCGGCTGGGTGTGCCCGGTGAACCTGCTGCTGGAGCTGGTGGACGCGCTGCGCCGCAAGCTGGGCATCAAGGTGAGCGAGGCGCCCGTGCCGCGCCGTGCGAAGATGGGGGTCGCGCTGGCCGTGCTCGTGCTGTCGGCGGCCACCAGCGTGCCGCTGTTCGAGTCGTTCTCGCCCATCGGCGCCGTGAACAAGGGCATCCTCTTCGGCAGCGTGGCGGGGCTCTGGACGCTCGGGGCCATCGTGGCAGCGGAGCTTTTCTGGGGCCACCGCGTGTGGTGCCGCGCGCTCTGCCCGCTCGGCGGCTTCTACGAGGCCATCGGGCGCATGGGCGTGGTGAACGTGAGGTACGACCGCACGGCCTGCATCCACTGCGACGCGTGCCGCAAGGCGTGCCTGGCCGACCCGTCCATCCTCGATCCGGTGCTCGCCGGGGACGACACGTGCGTGCGCGCCGGCGACTGCATGGCCTGCGGCTCCTGTGTGGATGCCTGCCCCGCCCGCGCCCTGTCGCTGGGCCTGGGCAAGGGCGCGAAGCCCGCCGCCGAGCCGGCCGAGGAAGGGTCGGCGGCAGCCGCGTAGGGCCCTCACACGTCCAGCAGCTTGTGCTCCAGGGCGTAGGACACCAGGTCGGCGCGGGTCTTGAAGCCGAGCTTCTTGTAGATCTTCGAGCGGTGGGCCTCCACGGTCTTCACGGACAGGTACACCTGCTCGGAGATCTCCTTGTTCGTGTACCCCTTCGCCAGAAGCTGCAGGATCTCCAACTCGCGGTTCGACAGCTGCTGGTAGGAGCGGTCCTCCTCCTCGCCGGCGCCCACGAGCTGCTTGGTGAGCAGCGCGGCCATCTTCGGGTGGATGTAGCTGCCGCCGCCCGCCACGGCGTGGACGGCGGAGAGCAGCTCCTCGGACGTGGAGTTCTTCGGCACGTAGCCCGCAGCTCCCCCGCGCAGGGTGTAGAACAGGTACTCGGGCTCGGCGAACATGGTGAGGATGACGATGCGCGTGCCGGGGAAGTCGCGCGCGATCTTCTCGCAGGCCACCAGGCCGCTCTGGCCAGGCGGCATGGAGATGTCCATGAGCAGGATGTCGGGCCTCTCGCGCGAGACTATCGTATAGGCCTGCGTGCCGTCCGCGGCCTCGGCCACCACCTTGATCTCGGCGTCCTGCTCCAAGATCATCTTGAAC
This sequence comes from Gordonibacter pamelaeae, assembly GCF_003340385.1. Lineage (NCBI taxonomy): Bacteria > Bacillati > Actinomycetota > Coriobacteriia > Eggerthellales > Eggerthellaceae > Gordonibacter > Gordonibacter pamelaeae. The sequence continues at coordinate 92,343 of NZ_PPTS01000007.1, forward strand.
CCGGCGCGCACCACCTCGTGGTCGTCGGCCAGCACCACGCGTATCATGCCGCACCGCCTTCCGCTATCTTCATGGGCGCGACGAGCGTCACGACGGTGCCGTCCCCGTCGGAGGCCATCGTGAGGGTGGCGCCGATGAGGCGTGCGCGCTCGCGCATGCCGGAGAGCCCGCAGCCGCTCCCCTTCACCTCGGGGTGCTCCACGTCGAAGCCGCAGCCGTGGTCCACGACGGTGGCGTGCAGCCAGCCGTCGGCGTCCTCCAGCGTCACGTGGACCTTGTCGGCGCCCGAGTACTTGCAGGCGTTCAGCACGGCCTCCTGGCAGATGCGGTAGGCCTGCGTCTCGAGCGCGGGGTCGAAGCGCTTGCGCGACAGGTTGCCCTCGAACACGATCTCGGCGCCGTAGGTCTTCTCGAACACGGCCGCCTGCGAGCGCAGGGCCGGGATAAAGCCCAGGTGGTCGAGCGCCGAGGGGCGCAGCTCCACCGAGATGTTGTGCAGCTCGTCCAGGATGCGGTCGATGTCGTTGTTGGCTTCCGCGAACAGCTGCCGCGCCTCCGCGTCGTCGCCCAGGTGAGGCTCCAGGCGCTTGAGCACGAACGAGACCCCCAGGAGCTCCTGGGCTATGCCGTCATGCAGCTCGCGCGAGATGCGCTTGCGCTCGGCCTCCTGGGCGGCGATGACGCGCGATACTTCCGAATGGACGAGCAGCGGGCTGTCCACTTCGTCGTCGCGCTTCTCCTCGGCGATGCGCTCGAAGTCCATGAAGTCGCTCGATACCAGGTCGAAGTCGGCGAGCCGTCCTTTCTGGTCGGCGATGAAGCGCTTGTAGCTCGCGCGGTGCGCGTCGCTCACGGTGCGGAACGCGCACAGGATGGCCCCCACGACGCGGCCCTCCTTCACGAGCGGCAGGGCGCAGAAGCTGTGCAGGTCCTCGGCGAACACGATGGGGTACGACGAGTACTCGCGCGGGTCGATCTCGGCGTCGATGTTCGTGAACAGCATGGGCTTGCCCGCCTTGATGACGATGCCGCCGATGCCGTGCCCCGGCGCGAGCACGATGCGGTGGTGCCGCTCGTCGGTGGCGCCCGCGCTGTAGATCCACTTGAGCGGCGCCCCCAAGAACGCCGTCAACCCCAAGCCCACGAAGTCGAACCCGTAGCGCTCCTTCAGGTCCTCCACGGTGCGCGCGTAGACCTCGCTCCTGCCCGCAAGCACGTCCTCGCAGAAATTCGACGCCCCCATGCCTCTCCCCCTCGCCTCGATGCGGATGCAGCTGCCGCCGTCCTCGCGAAACGGCCTCGCCTCCCCTTGCTCTTTCGCCATTATCCCCTATTTCGCGTGTCGTTGCACGACATTCGGGCCCACACGCGCCTGCACAGAGCCTGCGGCGCGCCTTGCCCGCCGCAGGGGCGTCGCCGAATGCTCGCCGTGCCGTTGCAAGGCCGCCACCGCCCGGGGGCGGCCCCGTGGTAGGCTGCTTGCCGAAGGATCCCTCCGACAAGCGAAAGGAGCGCGACATGGAGTTCCATACCGGAGACCAGCCCGAAGAGGGGCGCTACCGCTGCAAGAACTGCGGCTACATCGTGCGCATCACGAGCGATACCGAGAAGCTGCCCGCCTGCCCCAACTGCGGCCACCACGAGTTCGAGAAGCTCGAGGACGAGGACTGACGCGCACCGGCCGAAACGATGGCCGGCCGGCGCCCGCAAGGTCGTCTGCATGAGAAAAGGCACCCGCGAGGGTGCCTTTCGAGTTTCCGTGGTGCGCGATGCAAGATTTGAACTTGCGACCCCCACCGTGTCAAGGTGATGCTCTCCCCCTGAGCTAATCGCGCACATTCTGCGGTTCGGACACCGTCCGTACCGACGAGTTGGTATGTTACCAGAACACGGCGCCATGTCAAAGGGCCTTTTCACTTTTCGGACGAAAAGTTTCGAATTGCGGGTGAAAAATTCCGGCCTCCCCGCGTCAGAGAGTTGGAGGGGGTTGTTGGCACAACCGTTTGGCTTTTACGAGGTCCGGGAGATTCTAATCACTTTCGTTATGCCGCCCTTCGTATGTCGACAGGGCACGCTTGCACTTTTCGATGATGTCTTGCTTATCGGCGATCATGCAATCGAGCTCGTCGCATAAATCGTAAACCTCGAAGTCGGCCTTCCTGTCGAGGGCGCCCCGCGAAACCTCGACCCTGCTGGAGGGGATTGCAATCTCCAGATCCCTTAGCTTCAACCGAAGCAGGCAATCCTGCTTGCGCTCCTCCAATTGCGAGATGTCGAACTCAAGAGAGCGAATCCTCTGCCTTGTTTTCTCGATATCTTCCCGCATGACAGCCTCCTGCATCAAAAGCGAAGATGGCAGGAAGCGTTCTCCGCCTCAATCCCCTACGCAGCTTCATTGAATGATATAAGCATTGAGTTCCTGCCGCGTCAACCCGGGCACGGCAAGAGGGCACCAGAGCCTGGAAACGGCCGCGAGCATCCTCCGGCAACGGCTTTCGGGGCTCTTCGGCAGGAGTTGTCATCGAGATGTGAAAAAATCAGAAATGGGGGCTTGCGCGAAAGGGGTCGTTCCAGTATTATATCTCCTCGCGACGCGGACGTGGCTCAGCTGGTAGAGCACGACCTTGCCAAGGTCGGGGTCGCGGGTTCGAACCCCGTCGTCCGCTCCATCGTCATCACGAGGCCGGTCATACTCCAAAGTTTTGGCCGGCCTTTTCCATGACGGTTTTGCCGCAACACGGCGACGTGGCCAAGTGGTAAGGCAGAGGCCTGCAAAGCCTTCACCCCCGGTTCGAATCCGGGCGTCGCCTCCATTCGCTCCTCCTTGCGGGGACGGATGACCAAGCACTGCACGCTTCACAATGCGGACGTGGCTCAGCTGGTAGAGCACGACCTTGCCAAGGTCGGGGTCGCGGGTTCGAACCCCGTCGTCCGCTCCACGAAACCTCGCCCGCCGGACATCGATCCGGCGGGTTTTTTCATGCCTTTGGCCTACAGCGGGCAGATCCCGGCTTATAGGACTAGATCCCCTTGCTCCCGCGACACCTCTGCAGCCGGTTCCCCGCCGATGGCAGGCGCACTCCAACGGCTCGTCAACCTCCCTGTTCCAGCCGGATGACAAACCGCCCTCTGTCCCGGCCCTTCTGCCATCATGTTCTGCGATATCCCCCGGAAAGGAGCAGAGCAATGTCATCCACGAAGAAGACCATCGCGGAGGGCGCGCAGTCGGCCATAGCGCGCAAGCTGCTGGCATACGCGCGAGGAGGCGACCCCGACGTGCAGCTGCCCAAGATGCTCAAAGCCGTGGACGCGCTGGTTCCCAAGGACTACCTCGTGGAACAGCGAGCCTTGTTCCACGAGGTCATCGACAACCCCGACAACAACTGGATGGTGCTGCTGAAGAGCCTGTGGGCCGACATCGACCCCGGCGTGCTCCAGAAGGTGCTGGAGAACTTCCTCGTGAACGCGAGCCTCGTCGGCCTGCGCCGCCAGGACGCCGCGGCGGCCGAGCACGGCTGCAACGTGCCGTGGGCCCTGCTCGTAGACCCCACGAGCGCCTGCAACCTGCATTGCACCGGCTGCTGGGCTGCCGAGTACGGCGACCGGCTCAACCTCACGTTCGAGGAGCTGGACTCCATCGTGGAGCAGGGCAAGGAGCTGGGGGTGTTCTTCTACCTGTTCTCGGGCGGCGAGCCGCTCGTGCGCAAGCGCGACGTCATCCGCCTGTGCGAGAAGCACGACGACTGCGCGTTCACGGCGTTCACGAACGCCACGCTCATCGACGACGCGCTGGCCGAGGACATGCTGCGGGTGAGGAACTTCATCCCTGCCATCTCGGTGGAGGGCTTCGAGGAGGCCACGGACGCCCGCCGCGGCGCGGGCACGTACGCCGCTGTCGTGCGCGCCATGGACGTGCTGAGGCGCCACCGCCTGCCCTTCGGCGTGTCGTGCTGCTACACGCATGCGAACGCCGCCTCCATCGGCAGCGAGGCGTTCGTCGACGACCTCGTGGCGCGCGGGGCGAAGTTCGCCTGGTTCTTCACCTACATGCCCGTGGGGGCCTCCGCACCGACCGACCTTTTGGCCACGGCCGAGGACCGCGCGTTCATGTACCGGCAGATACGCGCGTTCCGTGAGACGAAGCCGCTGTTCACCATGGACTTCTGGAACGACGGCGAGTTCACGCAGGGGTGCATCGCCGGCGGGCGGCGCTACCTGCACATCAACGCGAACGGCGACATAGAGCCCTGCGCGTTCATCCACTACTCTGACGCGAACATCCGCGACACCCCCCTTCTGGAGGCGCTCAAGCGGCCGCTGTTCATGGCCTACCACGACAACCAGCCTTTCAACGGCAACCACCTGCGGCCCTGCCCCGTGCTGGACAACAAGGACCGCCTGGCCCAGATGGTGGAGGCTTCGGGCGCCCACTCGACCGACCTGGAGGAGCCGGAGGACGCGGCGGCGCTCTGCGCGAAGACGCACGCCGCAGCCGACCGCTGGGAGCCTGTGGCACAGCGCCTGTGGGAGGAGGGGCACTGGACGAGCGGGCCCAACGCAGGGAGGCGGAAGTAGCTCCTCGGACCTGCGGGGGATTCCCTTACAGGAAGCCTGGGACGTCGGCGAGGGTTTCCACGCGGTCGTAGGGGCAGTCCGGCTCGGCGCCGTGGCGGTCGACGATGACGGGGCGGATGCCGGCGGCTTGGGCCCCGTCCCCGTCTGCATCGGGGCGGTCGCCCACGTGCGCGCATGCGCCGGGCCGCACGCCCAGCTGCTCGCAGGCGAGGTCGAAGATCACGGGGTTCGGTTTGCGGTAGCCCACTGCGGCGCTCGACACCACCGTGTCGAAGTACGGCAGCAGCTTGAGGCCGCGCAGCAGGTCCTCGAGCTCGGCGTCCCAGTTCGACACGACCCCCAGGGCGAGCCCCCGCTCCTTGAGGGCGCGCAGGCAACCCGCGACGTCCGCGTACACCTCCCAGCTCGATGCGTGGCGGTAGGCCTCGTTGACCGCGGCCGCCATGCCCTCCGCGTCGTGGCCGATGCCCGCCAGGTGGCACACGTAGCGGTACTGGTCCAGCCAGATGGCCGTCGACCCCTCGTGCGAGCACCAGAAGTCCCCGTCGCGCAGGTACTCCGCCTCGTAGTAGGCGTCCATGGCGGGCATATGGAGCTCGAAGTCGCGCACGGTCAGCGCATGCCCGCGCTCGGCGGCTGCGCGCGCCATCGTCTCCGCCACCGACGGGCACGGCCGGATGAGCGTCGACCCCACGTCGAAGAAAACGGCCTCCACCATGCGGCTCCCCCTCCTAGTCCACGTGCCCGTCGTCGGGCTCGATGTGCACGAGCGCCTCCGCCACGTTCGGGAAGCGCTCCTCCACGGCGCGCTCCACGCGCTCCGAGAGGTCGTGGGCGTCCTTCACCGTCATCTCCGGCGCGACGAGCACGTGCAGGTCCGCGTACACCTCCCCCTCCGTGCCCCGCGTGCGTATGCGATGCGCATCGCGCACGCCGGGCACCGCCAGGGCCGCCGCGCGCACGTCCTCCTCAGGGATGCGCGCGCGGTCCGAGAGCGTGGCCAGCGCGTGCTTGAACACGTCCCAGGCCGTGGCCAAGATGGCGAGCGTCACCACGAGCGCCATGACGGGGTCGGCCATGGGGAATCCGAGCGCCACGGCTGCCAGGCCCACGATGACGCCGACGGACACGAGCGCGTCGGAGAGCGTGTGGTTGGCATCCGCCGCCAGCACCTCGCTCTTGAGGCGCTTCGCGCAGCGCCGCTCGTAGGTGGTCACGCCCAGGTTCACGGCCAGCGTGCCTGCCATGACCGCGAACGACAGTGGCGTGACCTCGGCCGTGTAGGAGCCCGACGCGAGCTTGGCCACGGCGCTCGACCCCACCTCGAAGGCGGCCAGGAGCAGCAGCACGCCGATGACGAGGCTCGCGTACGTCTCGAACTTCGCGTGCCCGTAGGGGTGCCCCTCGTCGGCCGGCCGCGAGGCCAGTGCGATGCCCACGAGCCCCACCACGTTGCCGGCGGAGTCGAACACCGAATGGATGCCGTCGGCCTGCATGGACGCCGACCCGGTGACGGTGCCGTACACGTACTTGGCGGCCGCCACGGCCAGGTTCAGCACGAGCACGATCCACAGCACCCGGCGGATCGACCGCATGCGCGTCGAGACCGCGTCCTTGGCAGCAAGCGCCTTCGCCATGTTCGATTCCTCCGCATCTCATCGTCAGGGGCCCAAATACGAAAAAGGAGAGCCACTCGGACTCTCCTTCTAGCTTCGATGGTGTCGGAGGCGGGATTTGAACCCGCACACCCGTTGTGTGGGCACTAGCACCTCAAGCTAGCGTGTCTGCCGTTCCACCACTCCGACGTATGCTGCTCACAAGCAACGTTGGTTATTCTACCCGAACCTTCGCCGCTTGTGAAGAGCGAATTTTCGCTATTTTGCGATCGTTCCCTGCGGGTAGATGATCATCAGCACGATGAGCGACAGCAGGAACACCACCGCGAAGATGATGGTGATGCGGTCGAGGTTCTTCTCCACGATGCTCGTGCCCGTTTGCGTGGAGTACACGGAGCTGGCGATCATGTCGGATATGCCCGTGCCCTTGCCGGAATGCAGCAGGATGAACACGATGAGGCCCAAGCCCGAGACGACGAGCAGGATGAGCATGATGATAAGGAACGGGTTCAAGGCGTCTCTCTTCTTTCCATTGAGAACGATCGTTTACACAAGTTATGAAGTATACCCGAAAAGCGCCTCCCCTGGCAAGCAGGGCAGGCCGCAGGGGCGCGGGCGTCGCAAAACGTCCAGAAGAGAGGCGCTACGGCCCGAACCGTGGCGCCTCTCGTGGCCGGTCGATCATGCCGGGTTACGCGAGCAGGCTCCTGCCCGTCATCTCGGCGGGCTTCGGCAGGCCCATGAGCCCGAGCAGCGTCGGCGCGATGTCGCAGAGCGCGCCCTCGCGGCCGTCGAGGGTGCGGCCGGTTCCGGCGAAGTCCGCGAGCACGAGCGGCACGGGGGCCGTGGTGTGCGCCGTGAAGGGGCTGCCGTCCTCGCCGAGCATCTTGTCGGCGTTGCCGTGGTCGGCGGTGACGAGCGCGACGCCGCCCTTGCGCTCGAGCGCGGCGAGCACCTGGCCCACGCCCGCGTCCACCGCCTCGACGGCGGCGACGGCGGCCGGGATGCGCCCGGTGTGGCCCACCATGTCGCAGTTCGCGAAGTTCACGATGTAGACGTCGGCCTCGCCCGCTTCGATGGCGGCGGCCAGCGTGGCGGCCACGTCCGGCTCGCTCATCTCGGGCTTGAGGTCGTAGGTTGCCACCTTGGGGCTGGGGACGAGCGCGCGCTCCTCCCCCGCCTTCGGCTCCTCGCGGCCGCCGTTCAGGAAGAACGTCACATGGGCGTACTTCTCCGTCTCGGCGATGTGGTACTGGCGCAGGCCCGCCGCGGCCAGCACGTCGGCCAGCACGTTGGCGGGGAACTCCTTGGGGAAGGCCACCGGAGCCGGGATCTCGGGGTCGTACTCGGTGAGGCACGCGAAGCTCACCTGCGGCCACGCGCCGCGCTCGAAGCCGGCGAACGCCGGGTCCACCAGCGCGCGCGTGATCTCGCGGGCGCGGTCGGGGCGGAAGTTGAAGAACACGGCGGCGTCGCCGTCTTGCACCCCGCGCCCGGAGAGCGCCGTGGGCACGACGAACTCGTCGGTGACGCCCTCGGCGTAGGAGGCTGCCATGACCTCGGCCGACGTCGCGTCCGTACACGGCTCGGCGGCCACGACGGCACGCCATGCCTGCTCGACGCGCTCCCAGCGGTTATCGCGGTCCATGGCGTAGTAGCGGCCGGAGATGCTGCCGATCTCGGCCGTGCACGCGTCGTCGGTCAGCTCGGCCAGCACGGCCTCGAGCTCCTCCAGGTAGCCCGCGCCGCTCTTCGGCGGCACGTCGCGGCCGTCCATGAAGCAGTGCACCACGATATGCCCCACCCCGGCCTCCCTCGCCGCGCGCGCGAGCGCGTAGAGGTGCCCGTTCGTCGAATGGACGCCGCCGTCGGACACGAGCCCCATGAGGTGCAGCGCCGCACCCGGCTCGCGCGCCGCGGCGAACGCGTCGTTCAGCACGGGGTTCGCCGCCAGCGAGCCGTCGGCGCAGGCGCGGTTGATGCGCGTGAGCTCCTGGAACACCACGCGCCCCGCGCCGATGTTGAGGTGGCCCACCTCGGAGTTTCCCATCTGCCCCTCGGGCAGGCCCACGGCCTCGCCCGACGCCTCGAGGCGCGTCCAGGGGCGCTCCGCGAACAGCGCGTCGAGATTCGGCGTGCGCGCCTGCGCGATGGCGTTGCCGGGACCGGGCTCGGCCAGGCCGAACCCGTCCATGATGACGAGGCAGGCCGGCAGCGTGAGGTCGGCGCGCTCCATCACAGGCACGCCTCGATCAGCTGCACGAACGACTCGCACTTGAGGCTGGCGCCGCCGATGAGCCCGCCGTCGATGTTCGGCTGGGCCAACAGGCCCTCCACGTTGCCGGGGTTCATGGAACCGCCGTACAGCACGCGCATCTCCTCGGCCGCCTCGGCGCCGAAGAGCTCGGCGAGCGTCGCGCGGATGGCGGCGCACACGGCCTCGGCCTGCTCGGGCGTGGCCGTGCGGCCCGTGCCGATGGCCCAGATGGGCTCGTAGGCCACGACGCAGCCCGCCGCGTCCTGCGCATCCACGCCAGCGAAGGCGGCGCGCACCTGGGCGGTGACGTACTCGTCGGTCGTGCCCTCGTCGCGCACGGCAAGCGACTCGCCCACGCACACGATGGCGTACAGGCCGCCCTCCACGAGCGCCTTCACCTTGCGGTTCACGTCCTCGTTCGTCTCGCCGAACAGCTCGCGGCGCTCGGAATGGCCGACGATCGAGCAGGCGCAGCCGATCTCCTTGATCATCGGCACCGAGATCTCCCCCGTGTAGGCGCCCTTCGGCTCCCAGTACACGTTCTGCGCGCCCACGGCGATCTTCGTCTTGTCGAAGTCGAGCACGGTCTTGGCCGGCTTGAGGTCCACGTAGGGCGGGCAGATGACGATGTCGACCGACTCCGGCCACTCCTTCTCGTACTGGTTCGAGATCTCCTGCGTGAGCACCACCGCCTCGCCCACCGTGTTGTTCATCTTCCAGTTGCCCGCCATCATGGGTTTGCGTGCCATTGGGGTATCCTTTCCTTCGAGTGTCGTGCGACCCGTCCGCGTCGCGGGGGCCGCACGGAACGGGTCCTACCGCAGCGCCTCGACGCCGGGGAGCGCCTCGCCCTGGACGAGCTCCATGGAGGCGCCGCCGCCGGTGGAGATGAACGTCATCTGCTCGGCCAGGCCGAACTTGTTGACGGCGGCCACGCTGTCGCCGCCGCCGATGACGGTGTCCGCGTCGGCGTTGGCGGCCACGGCTTCGGCAACAGCCTTCGTGCCGGCCTCGAACGCCGCCATCTCGAACACGCCCATGGGGCCGTTCCAGAACACGGTCTTCGCCTCGGCCACGGCATCGGCGTAGAGCTTCGCCGTCTCGGGCCCGATGTCGAGCCCCATCATACCATCGGGGATGTCGTCGACCGAAACCGTGAGCGTTTCGGCATCTTCAGCGAACCGGTCGGCCACGACGACGTCCACCGGCAGCAGCAGCTTCACGCCGCGCTCCTCCGCCTTGGCGATCATGGCCGCCGCGCGCTCGACCCAGTCCTCTTCCTTGAGCGACGTGCCCACGGCCTTGCCCTGGGCGAACAGGAACGTGAAGCACATGCCGCCCCCGATGACGAGCGTGTCGCACGTGTCCATGAGCGCGTCGATGACCTTGATCTTGTCCGACACCTTCGAGCCGCCGAGGATGGCGGCGAAGGGGCGACGGGGCGCTTCGAGCATGCCCGAGAGCGTGGCCACCTCGCGCTGCATGAGGTAGCCCGCGTACGCCGGCAAGAGCGCGGCGACGCCCGCCGTGGAGGCATGGGCGCGGTGCGCGGTGCCGAACGCGTCGTTGACGTACACGTCGCCGAGCGCGGCCAGCTCCTCGCAGAACGCCGGGTCGTTCTTCTTCTCGCGCTTGTCGAAGCGCAGGTTCTCCACCACGAGCACGTCGCCGTCGCGCAGCGACGCGGCCTTCGCCTGCGCGTCGGGCCCCACCGTGTCGGTGGCGAACACGACGGGCTTGCCGAGAAGCTCGGACAGGCGCTGCGCGGCGGGGCGCAGGGTGAACGCCTCCTCGAAGCCCTCGCCGGCCGGGCGGCCGAGGTGGCTCATGAGGACGACGCGCGCGCCCTGCTCCACCAGGCGCTCGATGGTGGGCAGCGCGGCGCGGATGCGCGTGTCGTCGGCGACGGCGCCGTCCTTCACGGGCACGTTGAAATCGACGCGCACGAGCGCGCGCTTGCCGCGCGCGTCCAGCTCGTCGATGGTTTTGATGTCGGCCATACTTACTCCTTTTTCAGAACAGGTTGGCGTAGTAAGTCAGCGAGAAGCCCCGAGGTGCCCAAGATTGCCGTGAAGGCTTGGCGAAGCGTACTTGGGTACGTGAGCCAAGCCGGGAGCGGCAAGGTTGGGTGCCTCGGGGCTTCGCAGCGTCGAGCAGTTCCGCCGGTCGTCAGACCGGCGGAACGAAAGGCTAGAGGAGGATCTTGACGAGGTCCTTGACGCGGTTGCTGTAGCCCCACTCGTTGTCGTACCAGCTGATGCACTTGACGAAGTTGCCCTCGCCGCCCAGCACCATGGTGAGCTTGCTGTCGAAGATGGAGGAGTGCGGGTTGTCCACGATGTCGATGGAGACGATCGGGTCCTCGGTGTACTCCAGGATGCCCTTGAGCGGGCCTTCGGCGGCGGCCTTCATCGCGGCGTTGATCTCCTCGGCGGTAGCGTCGCGCTCAAGCTCCACCGTGAGGTCGACCATCGAGCCGTCCGGCGTGGGAACGCGCGTGGCGAAGCCGTCGAGCTTGCCCTTCAGCTCGGGCAGCACCAGCGACACCGCGCGGGCGGCGCCCGTGGTGGTGGGGATCATCGACATGGCGGCCGCGCGGGCGCGACGCAGGTCCTTGTGGGGAAGGTCGAGGATCTTCTGGTCGTTGGTGTAGGAGTGGATCGTGTTCATGTAGCCGCGCTTGATGCCGAAGTTGTCCATGAGCACCTTCGCGAAGGGGGCCAGGCAGTTCGTCGTGCACGAGGCGTTGGAGATGATGTTGTGCTTCTCGGGATCGTACTGGTCGTCGTTCACGCCCATGACGATGGTGATGTCCTCGTTCTTGGCCGGTGCGGAGATGACGACCTTCTTGGCGCCCGCGTCGAGGTGCGCCTTGGCCTTCGTGCCGTCGGTGAAGAAGCCCGTGGACTCCACGACCACGTCGACGCCCAGCTCGCCCCAGGGGAGGTTCGCCGGCTCGCGCTCGGAGAGCACCTTGACCGCATGGCCGTCGGCCACGAAGCCGTCCTCGGTGACCTCGACGGTGTCGAAGGCGCGCCCGTGGATGGAATCGTACTTGAGCAGGTGGGCCATCGTCGGAATGTCGCCGAGGTCGTTCACTGCCACGACCTCGATCTCGGGATCCTCCACCATCGCGCGGAACGCCAGGCGGCCGATGCGACCGAATCCGTTAATGCCTACTTTGATTGCCATGCGTATCCCCTTTCATAAGATACTCTTGCTCGCTGAAGCTTAAACGATAATACAACACGTACGCGAACCATTCTAGCGGTGTAACTCTTTCGCCATCTGCTCGATCCGGCGAACGCGATGGTAAACGGCCGATTTGGACAGGGGCGGGGTCGCGCGCTCGCCCAGCTCCTTGAGGGTGGCGTCGGGATAGGTCACGCGCAGGCGTATGAACTCCTGCAGCGCCGGGGGCAGGTTCTCCATGCCGTGCGCCTCCAGCACCTCCCTGATGGCGTAGATCTGGTCCACCGAGGCGCTGGCCGCCTTCGCCTGGTTCGCGATCTCGGCGTTCGTCATGCGGTTCACGTCGTTGCGCACGCTCTTGATGACGCGCGCGTTCTCCATGGACAGCGCGCTCTGGTGCGCGCCGGTGAACGCGAGGAACTCGAGGATGGCGGCGCCGCTTTTCAGGTACACCATATGCGAGCTGCGCCTTTGCATGACGCGCGCGTTGATGCCCTTGCGGTCGAGCAGCTCCACCAGCCCCTCGGCCAGATCCTCGCTCTCCACGGTGACCTCGAAGTGGAAGTCGCCGCGCGGGTCAGACACGAAGCCGCTTCCCAGGAAAGCGCCGCGCAGGTAGGCCGCCGTGCAGCACTCCTTCGCCACGAGGCCCTCCTTGATGCCCAGCTCCAGGCCGCCCTCCTCCGAGAGCACGCCCATGTCGCGCAACGCGTCGGCCAGATGGGGCTGTGCCGGCACCTCTATGAGGTAGTTCGGCGTCTTGTGCAGCACGCTGCGGCGCACGGTGAGCTCGGTCTTCAGGTGGTACAGCTCGTGGAGCAGCTTGATGATCAGGCGCGCCACGCTGGGCACGTCCGTGGCTATCTCGATGCGGTAGGTTCCCTGCCCGCTGAAGAACAGCGTGCCCTCGATGCGCACGAGCGCGGCCAGCGTGGCCTTCTCGCAGTGCGAGCAGGTGGGCGGCACGCGCGCGAGTTCGTCCTTTACCTCTGCCGTGAACGACATAGCTTCAACACCCCCGAGAACGCGTCACGCAGGGCCTGCGGGTCATGCCACGTGGGGCTGCTGCCGTCCACGAGGTCGCGCGCGATGACCACCGGCCCCTGGGCCTGGATGGCCTGCACGTCATGGTAGCTGATCCGCACGGGGCGGATATGGCCCGAAAGCTCTGCGTCGTCGAGGCCCGACGTGGAGGCGTGCTCGGGCTCGGCGCCGGTCATGGCGCCGAACACGCCCGTGGCCGGGCTGTCGGGGCGCAGCGGCACCGGCGTGTGCACCAGCAGGTAGTCAACGAGGCCGCGTAGGCCGTGGTCCATGAGCGCCTCCACGTGCTCGCGGGCCGTGAGGCCCCAGGTCTCGCCCTGCATGTCGGCGAGCGAGCACACGAAGAGCGTGCTCGCCTGCGATGTGCGGATGGCGTCGACCACGCCCGGCACCAGCAGGTTCGGAATGATGGACGTGAAGAGCGAGCCGGGGCCCAGCACGATGAGATCGGCCTTCCGGATGGCCTCGAGGGCGGGCGGGTAGGCCTCGATGGGACGGTCGGCGCGCAGCGTCACGCGCTCGAGCGCCGTGCGCGAATGGCAGGCGACGGCCTGTCCCTCCAGCTCGCGGCCGTCGCGCGTGCGCGCCACGAGCGTCACGCGGTCGAGCGTGGAGGGGTACACGCGGCCCTGGGCGCCCAGCAGCCGTTCGCAGATGGCGATGGCCTCCGGGAACGACCCGGCCGCGTCCTCGAGAGCGGAGAGCATGAGGTTCCCCAGCGTGTGGTTGCCCGCGAACGGGAAGCGGTACTTGAACGCGCGCGTGAGCGGGTCGGCGGGGTCGGCTGCCATGGCGGCCAGGCACTTGCGCACGTCGCCGGGGGGCGTGACGTTCGCCTCCTCGCGCAGCACGCCGGTGGAGCCGCCGTCGTCGGCCATGGCCACGACGGCGGCCGTGTCCAGGCCCATGGACAGGAGCGTGCGGATGGACACGGGGGCACCGGTGCCGCCGCCGATGACCACGGCGCGCAGATGCTCGCCGGGCCCGACCACGGGCGGCGTGGAGCCGAGCGCCGCGAAGGCGGCGGTGGCCGAGGGGTCGTGGGTGAACGCGGGCTTCGCCATGGGGGCGCCCTACGCCTGCGGGTCGGCCGCGGAGCCGCCGAGGGCCGGGGCCGGCTGCTGCGGGGCGGCCTCCGTCTCGGGGCCGGGGGCCGCCGCCTGCGGGTCCGCCGCGAGGCGGCCGTCGGCGCCCTCGGCGAGCGCCAGGTCGCGGTGGGCGATGCTCACGCGGTAGCCCTTCGTCTTCAGGTAGTCGCCCGTGGACTCCGCCAGCGCCACGGAGCGGTGCTGGCCGCCCGTGCAGCCCACGGCGATGGCGAGCTGCTGCTTGCCCTCGGCCACGTAGCCGGGCATGACGCAGTCCAAAAGCGCCCGCCAGCGCTGCTCGAACTCCTCGGTCTCGGGGCGGTAGAGCACGTAGTCGCGCACCGGCTTGTCGAGGCCCGTGAGCGCGCGCAGCTGCGGCTCGTAGTAGGGGTTCGGCAGGAAGCGCACGTCCATGACGAGGTCGGCGTCGAGCGGCGCCCCGTGCTTGAAGCCGAACGAGTACACGGTCACGGCCAGGCCCTGCTGCTCGGAGCCGGGAGCGAACAGCGCGCGGATGGTCGCGCGCAGCTGAGCCGGCAGCATGTCGGTGGTGTCCACCACGTGGTGCGCCGCCTCGCGCACCTCGAACAGGAGGTCGCGCTCGCGGTCGATGCCCTGCGCGATGGAGGCGCCGTCGGCGCACAGCGGGTGCCGGCGGCGGCTGGACTTGTAGCGCGCGACGAGCTTCTCGTCGGCCGCATCCAGGAACAGGATGCGGTAGCCGATGCCCTGGGCCTTGAGCTTCGCCAGCTCGGCCGTGAGGTTGGCGAAGAAGTCGCGGTTGCGCGCGTCGCACACCACGGCGAGCCGGCGGTGCTCGTCGGGCTGGCCCGGCATGCCGGTGAGCTCGAGCAGGTTGCCGATGAGGCTGGAGGGCAGGTTGTCCACGCAGAAGTAGCCCAGGTCCTCGAAGGAGTGCATGGCCTCGGTGCGCCCGGCGCCGCTCATGCCGCTCACGATGACCAGCTCGGGCATGCTCGCCAGCTCGGTGTTCTCGTCGGTCATGCGATCGTCCTTCCCTCGTTGTCTTCCCTGCCGGGCTCCCTGCCCTGCACGGCCGCGCGCACCGCCTCGTCCACGGCGGGCGACCACGTGGCGGCCGGTCCCGTGCCCGCGGGCGGGCAGGCGGCCGCACGCTCGTCGAACGCGTCGGAGGCGTTTGGGCCGTCCACGACCTCGGCGGCCGACGTGCCAGGGCCCTCCGCCCTCCCGGCCTCGCCGCCCACGACGCGCTCGTCCTTGCGGTCCCTATTATACTGCTGGAGCACGCGGAACAGCTCCTCGGCCACCTCGTTCGGCACGACGCGCGCCTCCTTGATCTCCTCGAGCGTGGCGGATTTCAGGTTCCTGAACGACTTGAAGTGCTTGAGCAGGGCCTTCTTGCGCACGGGGCCCATGCCCGTCACGTCGTCCAAAATGGAGGCCGTCATGCCCTTGCCGCGCAGCTCGCGGTGGAACGTGATGGCGAAGCGGTGCGCCTCGTCGCGCACCTGCTTCACGAGGTAGAGCGACGCCGAGCCCGAAGGCAGCACGACGGGGCCGGTGTCCTGCCAGGGCACGAACAGCTCCTCGTCGCGCTTGGCCAGGCCGCACAGGGCGATGTCGTCGATGCCCATCTGGTCGAACATCTCGAGCGCCGCAGAGAGCTGCGGCTTGCCGCCGTCGAGGATGATGAGGTCGGGCTTTGAGCCGAAGCGCTCGTCGGCCATGCGCTCGGGCGCGTAGCGGCGGCTCATGACCTCCTGCATGGACAGGAAGTCATTCGCCTCGTCGAGCGGCGTCTTGATCTTGAAGCGGCGGTACTGATTCTTGTCGGGCTTGCCGTTGGTGAACACCACCATCGAGGCCACCGTGTAGGAGCCGTGGATGGTGGAGATGTCGAAGCACTCGATGCGCATCGGCGGCTCGTCGAGGGCGAGCGCGCTCTCCAGCTGCAGGAGCGCGTTGTTGATGCGCTTGTCGTCGTAGTTCGTGCGTACCTTGTAGCGCATGAGCGTGTGCTTCGCGTTCGTCTCGGCCATGCCCACGAGCTCGGCCTTCTCGCCTTTCTGCGGCGCGCAGATGCGCACCTTGGCGCCATGGGGGCTGGCCAGCTTCTCCGTGAGCCAGGCCTCCATGGCGTCCTTGTCCTCGGGCTCGTCGCGCAGGATGACCTCGTGCGGGATGGAGGTGGTGGCGTCGTAGTAGCGCAGCAGAAACATGTGCAGCAGGTCCTGGTCGGGCACGTCCTTGCCGCGGTCGAGCACGAACTCGTTGGAGTTGATGATGCGGCCCTCGCGCACCATGAACACGTGCACGCCGGCCACCGTCTCCTCGCGGAACAGGCCCACGACGTCGGCGTCGAGGTTGCGCGTGGACACCGCGTGCTGCTTGTCGGTGAGGCTGTTGATCGTGTCGATGCGCGCCTTGATGCGCGCGGCGCGCTCGAAGTCGAGCTCGGCGGCGGCGGCCTGCATCTCCTCGGTGAGCTCTGCGACGAACTCGCGGTGCTGGCCCGACAGGAAGCGCTCGATGCGCTTGACGTTGACCTGGTACTCCTCGGGCGTGATGCCGCCGCAGCACGCGCCGGGGCCGAGGCCCACGTGCGCGTCGAAGCACGGCCGCGCCTCGCGGTCGAGCAGCGCGAGCGGGTCCTTGTCCAGGCGACGCTTGAGCCCGCGCCAATCGGCGCACGACGTGGCGCACAGCGGCACGACGCGGCGGGCGATGTCCACCATGTCGCGGGCGGCGCGGCTGTCGGTGTAGGGGCCGAAGTACTTCGTGTCGGGCTTGTGCTTCTCGCGCGTGTACTTGATGGCGGGGAACACGTCGCCCTTCGTGAGCGCGATGAACGGGTAGGACTTGTCGTCCTTGAAGTCGGCGTTGAAGAAGGGGGCGTGCTGGTTGATGAGGTTCTTCTCGAGCACGAGCGACTCGTGCTCGTTCTCCACCACGAGGTAGTCGAAGGAGTCGATCTGGTCGACCAGCAGCGGGATCTTCGCACGCTCGTCCTGGTAGTTCACGTACTGGCGCATGCGGGCGCGCAGCTGCTTGGCCTTGCCGACGTAGATGACCTGGCCGGACTTGTCCTTCCAGAGGTACACGCCCGGCAGCGTGGGCACGCTGTCGAGCTCGCGCTTGATGCGCTCGAGCTTGGCCCGCTGCGGCTCGGACGCAGCGGGTTCGCCCCCATGCTCGCGCACGGCGCGCTGGAGCGCAGGCCGGCGACGGCCTTCGCGTTCGAGGCGCTCGGCGTCCTCGGGATCGGGTTCGGTATCGCCGCCGCTCTCGGAATCGAAGCCGAACCCAAGGCGCTCCACGCCGCCCGCGTCGGCAGGCCCGAGGCCGTCGTCGGCGAAGCCGCCCCAGCCGCTCTCTTCCTCTATCATATCGCCTTCGAAGGCGCTCTCATGTAATTCGTCCATGGCAGGAGTATAGCAAACCGCACAAGCGTTCCCCTGAACCCGCTCCCCCTCCACGCGGTTTGCAGAAGCCGGCTCACGCCTGCAGCGCCTCGACCTCGGCTCGCCGTCTGCGACCGTCTTCGAGCGCATCGAACGGCACGACCTTCGCCAACCGCGAAGGCGAGGCAGGCTCGTCGACGATAACGAGCCTCGGTACCTCAAGCGTGCATCCCAGCGCGAGGGCCATCCGCGCCATGGTCTTCAACGTCATGTTGGAGGTGCCGCGAAGCATACCGCACAACGTGGGCTGCTTGATGCCCATGCGCCGCGCGAGCTCCGCCAGTGTGATCCCCTGCCGCTCGAGCTCGTCCATGACCTGGCTGGCGAAATCGCCCGACAGCCCGTACGAGAGCGTGTCGGGAGTCTCCTCCAGCTCCACTCCGAAGAGCTCCTCCGCCTCAGGGCTTCTCACCATGCGTCAGCCCTCCTTCCCCTCATCGATCAATGCCTCGACGATGGCCGCTTTCCGTTCGGCTTCCTCGATCAAAGGATGCATGTTGCCGGAACCTTGATGGGTCCGCTCGACGGAAAGCAGCACGAGCATGAGCCCGCCGGTACTGCAATAGGCCAAGCATCTGATCACCGTCCCCTGCGCTTTCACTTCGACAATGTTGCCTTTCAGCCGCTTGATGCGGCCGACGGTCAAACTGCGCGCGATGCCGTCGCGCACGACCTGCTGCAGGGTCTTGGCCACATACACGGCCGCCTCGCGGTTCTGGCGCTTTTCCGCGAACTTGTCGAGAAAGGTCTTTTCAGCACCCTTCGGCGCAAGAACGCGTAAAAACGGACATCCGAGCACCTCGCGCAACTCCCAGCGATATTGATCGGACATAACGCCTCCTTAGGTTATAACCTAATAACCTTCGTTTGTAAAGGGATTGCGGCGCGCTTGAAGAAACTGCTGAAACTCATACACTGGCAGGTGCGAACCCCTCCACACGGCTGTCCCCTTCGAAGGTTAGGCATCGCCAACCTTTTCTCGTTAGATGATACTATAGCACATTATAGGAACATTTGTTCTTATTCATTTGTAGTTTTCTCCAAATCAGCATCTTCGGCCAAGACGCGCGTCACCGGTGCCGGTGGCGTGTGTCTTGGCCGAAGATGCTGATCATATAGGGTCTCCTTCAACAGAAAGGCGAAGGTTCGCGGCCCTCCTCAGGCTTCTTCCAGCTTGGCCTTGAACGAGATGGTGCGGGGCGTGTCCATGCCGTCGAACTCCACCTCGTAGGCGCGCTTCCCGGTGTCGACGGCCGACACGCGCCCCGCGCCGAACACCGCGTGCACCACGCGGTCGCCCACCGAGAAGCGCGCGTCGCGGACGAGGTCGGCTATCCAGCGGTCGGTCAGCGCGTAGACGGAGCGCGCATCGGCCATCTGGGGGTCAGAGGGCTTGTCCGAGAACTCGAGCGCTGCCGGGTCGATGTCGAGCAGGAAGCGCGAGGGGTAGCGCGCCGCGCCCTCGTGAGAGCGGCCCTCCGCCTCGGTGAGGTACAGCCCGTCGCGCGCCCGGGTCATGGCCACGAACGCCAGGCGGCGCTCCTCCTCCATGCCCTGCGGCGTGCTCGTCTTGCGCGACGGCAGCACTCCCTCGCTCATCGAGCAGAGGAACACGTGCCGGAACTCGAGGCCCTTCGCGGCGTGGACGGTCATGAGCCGCACCTTGTCCTGCGCGTCGTCCATCGCGTCGGCGTTCGAGAACAGGGCCACGTGGGCCAGGTAGTGCTCGAGGGTCACCTCTTCACCGCACGTGGTTTCGAACTCGTAGACGGACTGCTTGAGCTCGGCCAGGTTGTCGAGCCGCTCCTGGCTTCCCTCGGTGCGCAGCGCGCGCTCATAGCCGCTTTCCGAGAGCACGGCGGCGAGCACCTCCGATACCGGCCGGCCTTCGTAAGACGAGTGGAAGCGCTCGATCAGGTCGAGCAGCTGGCGCGCCTTCGTGCGCTTGAACAGGTCGTCGTCCGCCGCGAGCGCAAGCGCCTCGTACAGGCTGCACCCGCGCTCGTCGGCCTGCTGCCGCAGAAATGCCATGCGGCGCTGTCCCAGGTTGCGCTTGGGCACGTTCGCCACGCGCGCGAAGTCGAGGTCGTCCCGGTAGGCGACGAGCCGCAGGTACGAGAGCGCGTCCTTGATCTCGCGGCGGCCGAAGAACGGCACGCCGCTGTGCACCGCATGGGGCACCTCGGCGCGCAGCAGCGCCTCCTCCACCGGCCGCGATGCGTAGTGGGCGCGGTAGAGCACGGCCATGTCGCGGAACGCCACGCCCTCGACGTGCAGCGCGAGGGCGCCCTGGGCGATCCAATCGGCCTCGTCGGCCGCGCTCTTCGCGTGATGCCACACGGTGGGCCCGTGAGCCAAACGTGCGGCGACGAGCCGCTTGGGCATGCGCTCGCGGTTCTTCTCGATCAGCGAGTTCGCAACGGCCACCACGCGCGGCGCCGACCGGTAGTTCTCCAGCATCATGACCGTGTGCGTTTTGGGAAAGCGCTTGTCGAAGTCCAGCAGGTAGCGCACGTCCGCGCCGCGCCACGTGTAGATGGTCTGGTCGGGGTCGCCCACCACGAACAGGTTCTTGTGGTAGCCGGCCAGCACCTCCATGAGCTCGTGCTGCAGGCCGTCGATGTCCTGGAACTCGTCGACCATGACGTACTCGAGCCGCCTCTGCCACTTCGACCGGATGGCAGGGTTCTGCTCGAAGAGGTACAGCACGAACACGATGAGGTCGTTGTAGTCCAGCCCGAAGCACTTCTTCTCCTGGTAGAGGTAGCCGTAGAAGATGATGTCCTTCGCAGCCTCCGCGTCGAGGTACTTCTGCCGCAGGTCCTCGAGCGGCATGGCCAGCATGTCGCGGTAGTAGCCGGGGCGCTCCTTCAGCTTCATGATCTCGATCATGTCGCGGGCCTTCGCGAACGTCATGTCGCGCAACGTGAGCCCGCGCTCCTCGTAGACGACCTGGAGCATGGCGTCGATGTCGGCGTTGTCCAGCACGAGGAAGCTCTTCGGGTACTGCAGCGCATGGGCGTCCTCCTGCAGCACCGACACGCAGAAACCGTGGAAGGTGTTGATGTAGCCGGTGTCGTTGTCGCCCGTCAGCCGCCGGATGCGCCGCCGCATCTCGCCGGCCGCCTTGTTCGTGAACGTGGCGCACAGGACGTTGCCCGGCATGATGCCCAGCTCGTTCACGAGATAGGCAAACCGCTCGGTGAGCGCCCGCGTCTTGCCGGTGCCCGCGCCTGCGATCACGCGCACATACCCCTCCGTCGTCGTGACGGCCTCGCGCTGCGCCGCGTTCAAGCGCGGAGGGGCGCCCGCGCCGTCGGGTTGGTCGCTCGCCGCTGTTTCGATCATCTGCTCCATAGGGACAGTATACCAGAAACCGCACAGATGTTCCCGAACAAATGTTTCACGTGAAACATTCGGAGCGGGGGTTTGCGCGGAGGGCTTGCAGGGGGAAAATGCTTCACGTGGAACGCAGGGCGCGGGGGGTTCGCGCAGACGGCCTGCAAGGGACGAGGGGGCACGGCGCGAAGGCTCCCGCCGCCCCTACATCAGCTGGTGGAACGCCTCGATGAGCACGGGCACCAGCGCGGAGCAGATGACACCGTTGAGCACCGAGAGCACCACGGTCTCGCCGTTCGTGCAGCGGACGAGCATGGGCAGCGTGGTGTCCTCGCTCGTGGCGCCCGCGGGCGCGATGCAGGTGGGATAGTTGAGGTGCTTCGCGATCCACGGGATGCTGAAGAACGACACGAGCTCGCGCAGCAGGTTCGCCAGAAACGTGATGCTGCCCGCCTTCGCGCCGGCGATGTCGGTCATCATGACGCCCGCGAGGCTGTACCACCCGAGCCCCGACGCGACCGCCGCGCCCTCGGGCAGCGACATCCCGACGAGCGGCGCACAGGCGAGGCCGCCCAGCACCGAGCCGATCACGATGCCCGCCGGGACGATGAGCACGCGCACGTGGTACTGGCGCAGCTTGCCCAACAGGCCGCGGCTGCCGCCCACGCTGATGCCGACGAGGAACATGAGTGCGAAGAGGACGGCATCGGAGTGGTCGGCCACGAAGTCGACCGGCGCGAGGGGCACGCCCGCCAGGCCGTACGCAACGCCGAGCGCGAGCGCGCCCACGGCGACGGCGATCATGACCGCCTCGCCGCACGATGCGGACTCGCCCGGCGCGCCGCCGCCCTGAGCGGCGGCCACGCGGGGGCCGGGCGGTCGGCGGGCGATGTCAGAGAGGAACAGGTTCGTCAGCCCGTACACGGCGGCGGTGGAGAACGCCACGGGGACGAGGCAGAACAGCACGCTCGCCCACCCCACGGCGCCCAGCTCCTCGAGGAACGCATCGCGGCCGGCCAGCAGCACGCCCATCGAGAAGATGAGCAGCGCGGTGGCAGCCAGCGTCAGCTTCTCGTTGAGCCCCTTGAGCCGCGCGGGGAACACCGTGGCCCCCACGAGCACGCCCGCAACCATCACTGCCAGAATTTCCACGACATCCCTCTCCCACCGCCCGGAGCATGCGCGCCCGGCGGTCGATCTACGGTGAAGGAGTCATCTTAGCGCATTCGCGCGCTTCCGGGAGGAGGTTTCGCCGCCGGCTTCGCGAGCAACGCGAGCTTCGCCGCCCCCGCGACGACGAGCAGCGCGGCGCATAGGACGAGCACGAGCGCGGCGTCGGGCGAGAACGCGAGCAAATCGCGCCAGGGCGCGCCCCACTGCAACGGGAGGGCGAGAATCGCGACGGGCAGAGCCGCATGCAGACCGAGACCTTGCGCGAGCAGGCGCCGGCGCGGCACCGAGGCCAGCCGTCGACGCCAACGGCCCGTCAGAAGCAGCGGAACCGCGGCGGCCAGCAGGGCGCAGGCGTACAGCACATCGGTCCGCTGCCGCCACAGCGCCGCCCAGGCAACGTCCACCGGCCCGGGCGCACCGCCCACCGCCACGCTCACCACGCCGCCGGCCAGGTCGAAGAACCGGTCGTTGCCGCCGGCGTTGTCGTTGGCGTCGCCGAGCACCGCCACGCCGATGCCGCGCTCGGGCAGCAGGCACATGCTGGCCACGTAGTTCTCCACCTGCCCGTCGTGCGACAGCACCAGCTCGCCGTCGTCCCAGTAAAACGACGTCCATCCCATGCCGTAGTACGTGTCCCCCGCAGGGTCGGGCACGCGGTCGAGGAACATGCTTCGCACGCTGTCGGGCGACAGCACGCGCGCACCGCCGTCGGTCGCGCCGTCGTTCAGGTACATCCGCAGGTAGGAAGCCATGTCCTCCGCGCTTGCGGCCACGTATCCCGACGCGGGACCGCCCCACGCGGAGTCGCCCTGCGCATGCCGGAACCCGTCGGCAAGGTGCAGGCCGAACCAGTCGCGATGCCCCGGGGCCATGCCGAGCGCCGCCGCCTCGTCCGCGTCCGCCGTCGACGAGGCCATGCCGAGCGGACCCAGCACGTGCTCGTCGAGGTAGGCTGCGTACGTCTCGCCCGTCGCGCCCTCGACGACGCGGCCGATCAGGTCGTAGTTCGCGTTCGCGTAGGAGAAGGTGCCGAAGGTGTCGCCCACCTGGGCATCGGCGAGGGATTCATCGTACCCGAAGCCGCTCGTCTGGTTGAGCAGGCTGCGCACCGTCACCTCGTCAGGCACGTCGTAGCCGGGCGCGTAGGACGAGGCGGGCGCGTCGAGGTCGACGAGCCCCTGCTCTGCCAGCTGCATGACGGCTGCCGCAGTGAACGACTTGCTCAGCGAGCCGATGACGAAGGGGGCGTCCGCGCCGGGGCAGTCGCCGAACGTGTCGAGGTAGCGCACGCCGTCGGCGTCCACGACGGCGACGGCCACGCCGGGCACGCCCGTGCGCGGCACGTTCTCGCGCAGGTAGGCGTCCAAGCGCGCCTCGAGCGCCGCGCCCTCCGGCTCGAACCCCTCGGGCGGCGCGGCATCGTCGAGGCCGTCGAGATCGATGGCCGCATCGTCGGGGGCCGGGCCGTCGGCATCGTCGGGAGCGAACGGCGCGTCGACGCCCTCGCCGCCGCCCTCCGCGAGCGGCGCGTCCGCGCCTCCGATCAGCGGCGGCTCCCCGTTCGCCCGCGCAGCGCACGAGGGCAGCAGCACCGCGCACGCGAGGAGCACGGCGGCCGCGGCCGCTATCCGTCCCGCCCGCGCCATCAGAAGCTGCTGTACACGAACTGCACCGGCTCGTTCATGCCCGAGAACACGAGGTACCACCCCGCCAGCGCCGCCATCGCCACGACGGCCGCCGCCGCGAGCGCGCCGAGCGCCCAAGGGCGCGCCTCCACCGCCGAGCGCACGGCTTCCGCAACCCGTTTCGCCCGCGCCATCACGAGGCCTCCTCCCCCGCGCCGACGAGCGAGGCGCCCGCGTTGCCCGCCGCGTAGAGCCCTTCCGCCGCGCCGAAGGAGCCCCCGCCGAGGAACGCGTCGTCGCGATCGTGCACGAAGTCGTAGAACGCCTGCTCGATGCGCACCCATCCGCGCCATCCGGGGTGCACGGTATCGCAGAGGAAGTACTTCTCGTACTCGCAGGTGGAGAAGTCGGCGTAGGCCGCGCCCGCCTTGTCGCACAGCCCGCGGATGCGCTCGTAGTACGCCTGCCGCTCGCTCGCGGGCACGCCCTCGCGGTCGTACCAGGCGCCGTGCACGGGCAGGATGACCACGAGCGGCTCGAGGCCCACCTCGCGGCATACGTCGAGGAAGCACGAGAAGTCGGCGTACTCGTCGTCGGCCTCGGAGAAGTTCTGCCCGCGCTCCACGTCGTACCCGGAGTTCTTCTCCCAGTACGCGTCGTAGATGCCGTAGCCGTTCGTCGTGCACGCCTCGTCGCCCGACGCGTCGGCCTGCGCGAGCAGCGCGTTCCAATCGGGCTCGCCCGTGGGCGCCCCGGCGGCGCGCACGGGGCTCTTGAGCGGCGCCTTCTCCACGACGCCCGGGAGCTGGGCGCGCAGGCTCAGGTCGTCGGCGAGCGCACCCGCCACGTCGTTGACCGCGTCGAGCACGGTGTCGTGGTGCGCGGCGGCCGTCGTCTTCGCGTCCACGCCCAGCTGCTCGACGCGCGAGCGCACGTACGCCTTCGTCTCGTCCGAGACGTTCGGGTTGCCCGCGAACTGCCGGTACAGCGTCGACGAGAACTTCGAGGCGAACTTGCCCTGGTCCCCGTTGTTCTTGAAGAACCACTGCGGAGACACGACCAGCATCGCCTTCTTGTTCTGCACCGCGCTGCCGTACGCGCCGGCCGCGATGGCCTGCCACAGGCTCTGATCGTAGGCCTCGCCCACGTACGCGAGGTCCACGCCGCACACCTGCTCGCCGAACACCGCCTGCGGGCACTGCGCCACCTTGTCCTTCGAGATGAAGAACTCCGACGACCCGAACGCCACATGCCCGTCGTCGCTCATGGCAGACAGCGTGAACGCCGTGCTCTCGGACTTCACGCCCGAGTACACGTAGTCGTACAGGCGCGCGGGGTCGTGCGCGTCCTGCGGCGGCAACGCGAAGCACGCGCCCGTCAGCACGAGCGCGGCCACGAGCAGCCCGACGAGAACGCCGCGCAGGAGCGCCATGCCCGTTGGCGCCGCGCCCCGGTTGTTCGACGGCTTCGCCATCCTAGAGCCTGATCTCCACCTGATGGATGATGAGGTTCACCGTGTTCATCTCGTCGCGCTCCACCTCGGTGGGCGCGATGCACACGCCGAAGACGTCCTCGATGTCCACCAGCAGCTCGATGGCCCCCATCGAGTCGAGCAGCCCGAGGGCGAACAGGTCCTCGTCGCGACGGGCGCGCACCTCGTCGTCGCCGCACACCTCCTCCAGGATGTCGAGCATCTTCTCCTCGAGTTCCACATGATCCGTCTCAGCCATGGAACGCTCCCTTCACGAGCATCGTTATCTGCCCCGAGAACAGCGCGAACCCGAACATCACCAACTGCAAGGTGACGAACCAGGACAGCGCCTTGAACGCGGGGTTGTTCTTATGCTTCTTGTAGAACTTCGATTTCTTCTGGAACACTTCCGTGCCGGCCAGCAGCAGGCCGTGGAACAGGCCGTACAGCAGGTAGTCGGCCGTCAGGCCGTGCCAGGCGCCCATGAGGGCCATGTCGAACACGAAGCCCCAGCACGCCGTGGTCAGGCGGCTCGCGAACCAGCGCTTCTTGAGCGCGAGCCGCGAGAAGCGCATGAACACGAAGTCGCGCAGCCAGAACGACAGCGTGATGTTCCACCGGTTCCAGAAGTCCTTGATGTCGAGCGAGGCGAACGGGGCGCGGAAGTTGCGCGGCGTGCGGATGCCGAAGCAGTAGCTCGCCCCCATCGCCATGAGGCTGTACCCCGCGAAGTCGAAGAACAGGTACAGCCCGTACACGTACGCCGTCTGCACCTGCGCGGCCAGCTCGGTCAAAAACGGCCCCGAGCCCCACGTTGCGGGGACGTAGAAGCGGTGCAGCCACGCGGCCACGACGAAGGTGTACACGAGCCCGACGAGCACGAGCAGGATGCCGCGCGCCAAGAGGCCCGCGTACTCGTCGCGCGAGCGCACCGCCCGCGCGTCCTCGGCGAAGCGGCGCGACCGGTCGATGGGGCCCGACGTGAACACGGGGAAGAACAGCAGGAAGTACAGGTAATCGAACAGCCCGCATTCCTTGATCACGCCGTCGCGCACCTCGAACATCACCTGCAGCGCCTTGAACGTGAGGTAGGACACGCCCATGAAGCCCAGCAGGTTCTGATCGAACACCGCGCCCGCCTTCGCCGACACGAGCGGCAGCAGCGTGAGCGCGAACGCGACGGCGAAGCGCAGGTTGGAACGCGGCGCGGCCAGCACCCAGCGCATCGACAGCACGGCCACGACCACGAAGCCCGCAGCGGCGATCAAACCCGGAAGGTCCTTGCAGAACAGGCATGCCAGGAACACGACCGAGGCGGCCATGCCGTAGCGCGCGAGCGGTTTCTCGCGCAGGCCGAGGAAGGCGGCGCCCGCCACGGCCAGCGCCAGCAGCGCGAAGAAGCTCGGATCGGCGTAGAACGTCATCGATGCCCGCCATGCCTCATGCCTCGGCCAGCGCTTTGCGGTCCACCTTGCCGTTGCAGGTGAGCGGCAGCTCCCCCACGAGCGACACGGCCCGCGGCACCATGTAGCCGGGCACGCGCTCGGCGAGCCGCGCCTTGATGAGGCGGCCGATCTCGAAGTCGGTGCCCGCAGGACGCTCCTGCAGCACGACGCACGCCTTCAGGTACACGATGCGCTCTTTGCGACGCACGGGCACGACGGCCGCCTGCTTCACGAGCGGAAGCGCGCCGAGGTTCTCCTCCACATCCTCGAGCTCGATGCGGAATCCGTTCACCTTCACGAGCGAATCGAAGCGCCCGTCGCAGTACAGCATGCCGCTCTCGTCGAGATGGCCCGCATCGCCCGTGCGGTAGCCGCGCGTCGGCGTGCCGTCGGAAAGCCGCGTCTCGAAGAACGCCGCCGCCGTCTTCTCGGGGTTGCGGAAATAGCCCTTGGCCACCGTGTCGCCCACGATGACGATCTCGCCCGTCTGCCCGGCGGCGCAGGGCGCGCCCGTCTCGGGATCGACGATGAAGAGCTCGGTGCCGGGACGCGCCGTGCCCACCGGCAGCGGGCGCGCGTCGGCCAGCTCCGCCGCGCCGATCTCGACGCAGGTGACGGCCACGGTGGATTCGGTGGGGCCGTAGGTGTTCACGATGCGGGCGCGCGGGAAACGTTCGCGCAGGGCCGCGGCCGTGGAATGGCGCAGGGCCTCGCCGCAGAACAGGAACAGGCGCACGTCGGGCAGCAGCTCCTGGGCGAAGCTCTTGTCGGCAAGGCACAGATCGGCGAACGAGGGCGTGGACGTCCACACCTCCACGCCCGAGGAGCGCAGGTCGGCGAACAGGGCGCGCAGGTCCTCCGTCTTCTCGCGCGAGACGGCGTGCAGGCAGCCGCCCGTGGACAGCGCGCCCACCACCTCGTATTCGGACAGGTCGAAGGAGTACGGCGGCTGGTCGAGGAACACCCGGCCACCCTCCGCTATCACGGGAAACGTGCGCACCCACGCCATGAAGCAGGCCACGTTGCGGGCGCTCACCTCGATGCCCTTCGGCCGGCCGGTGGAGCCGGACGTGAAGATGAGGTACTGCGTCTCCTCGCCCGTCACCCAGCGGCTCCGTTCGGGAGCGCGCATCGTGCCGGGAGCCGACGCGATCGCGCGCACATCCACGATGCGACCGGCGGGCACGCGGCCGCGCAGCGCCTCCGGCAGCGGCACCGTCGCCGCCAAAAGCGGCGCGCCCAGCTGGGACACGATGTCCATGAGGCGCGCGGCGGGCATCTCCGTGTCCACCGGCACGAACGCATGCCCGCTCTTCAAGCAGCCCAGGAAACCGGCCACCATGAGCGGTGCCTTGTGCCCCAGACCACGACCGGCTCGCGGTCGTCCGTTCGCGCGGCCAGCTCCGCGGCGATGGCGTCCGACAGCTTCCACAACTCCCCGTACGCCATCGTCGTCCCGTCGGCCGCGCGGTAGGCAGGCGCCTGCGGACGCGACCGCACCGCCTCCTCAACCGATTGCAGGAATCCGTTCTCCTCTGCCATCTACCACCGCCCCGTCTCTCTCGTCGTGGTTGCAGCCCGGCTGCGTTCCTCAAGCGGGCGGATCAAAGATAGGACCCGATTATGGAAGCGCTGTCACGGCCACAGACTCCTGACAGAACGGTCACCGGCCCGTTACGGAATGCGCGCAAACCCCACGGTTCTCAACCCTATACTGGAGAGGGATCACGAAAACGACGGAGGCAGCATGAAACCCACGATCTTCCTGGATGCAGACGCATGCCCTGTCACAGCCGAGGCGCTCGCCGTGGCGCGCTCCTGCGGGGTGCCGGTCGTCATCGCAGGCAACTCAACGCAGAATCTGGCACGGCATCTGCGCCGGGGCGATCCGCGCTCGCCCACCGACGGGTTCTGGGCAGACACGCTGCCCGTGGGCGTGGGAGCCGACGCGGCCGACTTCGCCATCGTGCAGGAACTCCAGCCCGGCGACATCGTGGTGACGCAGGACATCGGGCTGGCAGCCATGGCGCTCGGGCGCGGCGCGCAGGCCATCGGCGTGCGCGGGCGCGTGTTCACGCTGGCTGCCATCGACCTCGACCTGCATATCCGCCACGAGGAGAAGAAGGTGCGCCGCCAGGGCGGTCGGACGAAAGGCCCCGCCGCCTTCGAGGACGACGACCGCGAGCGCTTCGCCGCGAACCTCCGACGCCTCGTCGACAAGGCGCTGCGCGAGGGGGACTGAAGGGCGAGGGGCGCCTCACGCTCCCCCACTTGCTGCTGGTTGATCGCATCCTTCTTCCGCCCGTAGTAGGCGCGGATCATGTCGCCCGTTTCGTCCAGACCGCGAACCCCGCGCACGTGCTCGCCAGCGAGCTCGCGCAGATACGGCGACGGCTTGAGCCCGTCGACCTCCTGCAAGCCCATCGCCACGCGCCAGTACCCCTCTCGCATGGCAGGGTCGTTCGGCTCGCGCTTGGGTTCGTACGGGAAATCATCGGGGCGATCGGCGGTCAACGGAGCCTCCTTCTCATGTTGTTCGAAGCGGGGTCGAGGCCATCATTGCAGCGCATCATGCGGCGGGCATGTTCTCCCAGTAGTCGGACGACGTGTCATCGTTGCCGACGATCACCTTCGCGCGCAGCACGCCCTCGGCCGGCAGGTCGGAGAACCCGATGATCACCCCGTCCATTCCCCACTGCAAGCCCTTCATACCGTACAGCCGTCGCTCGACGAACGCTTCGGACACGTGCAGCTCGGTGCCGTTCTCGACGAATCCGCCCCCGTCGTCCACACGGAACGAGAACCCACCCTCCCCGACGGCCGAGGTGACCGTGCCGGTGATCGCGTAGGGGCAATCGTACGACGCGAGGATGTCGTCGAGGCTGCGCTCGGGACCCCCTTCCGATCGGTAGTACTCGCTGATCTCGACGAACACCTTCTGCGCGACGATGACCCTGTCCGCGCAGGCCTCGGTCGAGCGGATCTGCACCGTCTCCCCCACCGCGAGCTCGTCGAACGGGACGTCGAAATGCTCGGCCATCGCGCATTCGACGGTCACGCGCTCGCCAACGGCAAGGTACTCGGTCGAATCCGTCACCGCCAGCTCGAGCGTCTGCGCCTCCTCGTCGATGGATGCGATGGTGCCGGTCGTATGGTAGGAGTGCCCCGACTGCTCGCGCGGAAGCGGATCCTCCGCTTCGGGGACCGCAGCTTCGCTTGCTTCGGGCAGCAGGCGCATGAACAGGGGCCCTTCGGGTACGGCATAGCGCACGCGCGGCTTGTCCAACCACACGGGCGTCACCACCTCGATCGTTCCGTCGGGCAGCTCGGTTTCCTCGGGAACGTCCAGGCGGGCCGAGCTGAACAGCATGACGGGGAGCAGCACGAGCGCGCAGAGCACGGCATACCCAGCGATACGGTAATCCTTGCTCGGCCCCGCCGCCGCGCCTATGGCGGCGAACGGGATGGCGACGAAGCACGTGGCCAGCACGCAGAAGGTCGGCACGTCGTACACGACGTTGCGCAGGGCGAGCCCCTGCGAGAAAGCGTACTGGCGGCATGCGAGGAAGAACGCGAGCGCGGCCACGCTGACGGCCACCGATACGACCAGCACGGCTATACAGGCCGTGCGCAGCTTGCCTCGCGGCGCGACGTCCGGGCGCGCTGCAGGGCGCGCGGTCGGTCGGGCGTGCGGGCGCGGCGGCTGGTCGCCCGCCCGCTCCCCACGCGAGCGCCAGACGAGCTCGCAGACGATCCGCTGGACCGCGCCCGCCGCTGCCAGCGCGGCCGCCACGAAGACGAGGCCCTGGAACGCGAAGCCGAGGAGGCTCGAGGACAGGTCGAGCACGCCGGCCGAGGCCAGCGCTCCCGCCACCAGGACGAAGGCGGCCTCGCCCGCGACCCAGCCCCATGAACGCCGAGCCCAACGCACGCTGCTGCCGAGCGCCCATGCCGCCGGCAGCGCGAGACCCAGCCCGCTGTACACCATGAACATCGCGTAGCCCCAGAACCAGACGAGCGGGCTGGAATAGCCGAACATGCTCGGCGAGCGCAGGAAGTCGCTTGCAACCTGGACGAGCATCATGGTCGCGAACACGACGAGCGCCTCGAGCGCCACCGAGCCCGACGAGCCGCGCGAGGGCTTGAACGCCGCCCATAGCATGAGCACCGCGCTCATCGCGGCCACGAACGCGAAGAGCTCGAGGAAGCCGGAGTGCGCCGACGGCACGATAAGCGAGAGGAGCCATGCCGCGAGCACCGCAACGAGCGTGCCCGCCAGCGCGTACCCCGCCCGAGCGAGCATCGAGCCGCTCGCTTCGTTTCCCGCCGATTCGCCATCGTGCCGCATGCTGCGCTCCGTCCGACTCAGATTACAATCCGCGAGACTCCCGCCTCTTCTGCGCTTCGCGGTAGACCACATCGTCGGATCGCACCCCGATGACGACGATGCGCATAGCATGCTCTGCTCGCTCCAACTTGTACACGATGCGGATGCCGTCTGACTTCAATTTCACCTTCATCAATCCGCTGAGCTGGGATACGCGCTTGTTGCCGAGAGGCTTTCCGTAACCGCCCTCGGATGCGGGCAAGGGATTCTCCTGAACCTTGGCGATCGCCTTCACGACGCGGATGCGCTGCGATCCGTCGAGGCTCCTCAAATCATCCTGCGCTTCGGGGAGAAACGAAAGCTCCCATGTCATGACAGGTCCACGTCGTCGGCTGCGGCGATATCCTCAGGAGCGATGCCCAGGTCGGCGTACACCTCGTCGGCGGACAGGAAGCCCGCGTCCTGGTTCGCCGTCAAACGCGCCATCGCCTCGGCCATGAGCACCATGTCGGCTTCGACTTCGGACAGGTACGCGTATTCGTCGGGCGTGGTAATGACGCGATAAGGCGCGTTGTTCTTCAGCACGATGACCGGATTGGAGTTCGACGCGGACGAGAAGGCCTGCGCCGCCTTGCCCCGGCTGAACGCCGACACCGGCACCATGTTGTCCAAAAGCTCTGCGGGTGTTGCCATGCGACCTCCTTAAGTCGTGAAAATATACTATCATATCTTCACGACTTAAGGCAATTTACGACGCGTCCTCTTCCTGCTCGGCCTTCAATGCTTCGAAGGCGGCCTTCATGGTGGGGTTCTTCCTCGTCAGGCGCTTGATGGTGAGGTCTTGGGCCTTGTTGTTCGCCAGGCGCAGGTTGTTCTCGGACGACATGAGCGCCTCCTTCGTCTTCTGCAGGTGCAGGATGGTCTTGTCGATCTCGTCGATGGCCGTCTGGAACTTGCGGCTGGCCAGGTCGTAGTTGCGCGCGAAGCCCGCCTTGAAGGCCTCCATCGACTCCTCGAAGTTCGTGATGTCGATGTTCTGGTTGCGCACGACGGCGAGCTCCGCCTTGTACGCCATCGAGTTCAGCGCCGCATTGCGCAGGATGGAGATCATCGGGATGAAGAACTGCGGCCGGATGACGTACATCTTCTCGAACCGGTACGACACGTCCACGATGCCCTGGTTGTACAGCTCGCTCTCGGGTTCGAGCAAGGTGACCAGCACCGCGTACTCGCAGCCTTTCTTCGCGCGGTCGGCGTCGAGCTTCTTGAAGAACTCCTCGTTCTTGTGGCGGTAGGCCGACTCGTCGGACTCGTTCTTCATCTCGAACATGATGGAGACGATCTCGTTGCCCTCCTCGTCGCACTCGCGGAAGATGAAGTCGCCCTTCGAGCCCTCGGACGCATCGTTGTCCTTCTCGAAGTACGCGCGCGGGAACGCCGTGGCGCGCAGCTTGTTGAACTCCACCTCGCAATGCTGCTCGAGCGACTCGCCCACGAGCTTGGT
The DNA here is from genome assembly GCF_003340385.1 of Gordonibacter pamelaeae. Lineage (NCBI taxonomy): Bacteria > Bacillati > Actinomycetota > Coriobacteriia > Eggerthellales > Eggerthellaceae > Gordonibacter > Gordonibacter pamelaeae. The sequence continues at coordinate 124,442 of NZ_PPTS01000007.1, forward strand.
GGACAGGCGCGCCTTCATGTCCTTGTAACGCTCGATCTCGCCCTCCTTGTAGGCGATGATGTCGTCCTTCGCCTTGAGCTCGATGGCCAGCTGCTCCTTGAGGGCGCTGGTGGCCTGGCACTTCTCGGCGTCTTTGAACTTGACCTGCGCCGCCAGCGCGTCGCGCTCGCGCTCGAGGGCCGAGCGCGCCTGCTGGACCGCCAGCTGCTTCTCGGTCTCGAAGGCGCGCTTTTGCGAGGAGGCCAGCTGCTCGAGCTCGGCGATGCGGGCGTCCTTCGCCGCCACGGCGTCGGCCAGCGCGCGCTCGCGCTCCGCCTGGGCGAGGCGCGCCTCGTTCTCGCGCTCGCGCGCCGCCGCATCCAGGCGAGCCTCCAGCTCCGCAATGCGCGCCTCCTTGACCGCGGCGTCGCCCTGCGCCTTGCCCAGCGCCTCGGCCACGGCTAGCTGCACGGCCTGCTGCTTCTCGGTGGCCAGCAGCTCTTCGTGGCGGCGCACCTCCTTGTCGAACTCGGCGTCGCGCACCTGCTTGAGGATGGCCGCGAAGCCGGCCTCGTCGATGGTGAACATCCCGCCGCAATGGGGGCACTTGATCTCGTTCATGCTCGCTCCTTCTCGTGTATCCCCCGATTCTACCGCATCGATCAGCGCCCGACAGTCCCACGTTCGGTACGATTGGCGATGTTTTCACTCGGACATGGCGAAAGCCGGGAGTAAGGCCGCGTTCTCGCAGGGGCGCCAGGGTCGTTGCCCGTCCAAGAAGGTGACCTTACCCCCGGAATGTGACCTTACCCCCGGGCTTTCGTCACGCTCCCATCCCGCTCCCAAACCGCCGCCTATCGTGCTCTTTGTTTCAAAACGTTTAAATCATCGCAAGCCTCAAGATTCGCCCCGTATAATGGCGAAAGATGCAAATTCCCCGAAGGAGGTCCCACGAAGATGAGTTACGTCGATCGCGTCATCGAGCAGGTGAAGGCCAAGGATTCCGAGCAGCCGGAGTTCATCCAGGCCGTCACCGAGGTGCTGAAGTCCCTGGAGCCGGTCATCGAGTCCAACCCAGCCTACGAGAAGGCGGGGCTGCTCGAGCGCATCGTCGAGCCGGAGCGCGTCATCATGTTCCGCGTGCCGTGGGTCGACGACGAGGGCAACGTGCACGTGAACCGCGGCTACCGCGTGCAGTTCAACAGCTGCCTCGGGCCCTACAAGGGCGGCCTGCGCCTGCACCCGTCGGTGAACCTGGGCATCATCAAGTTCCTGGGCTTCGAGCAGATCTTCAAGAACAGCCTGACCACGCTGCCCATGGGCGGCGGCAAGGGCGGCTGCGACTTCGACCCGAAGGGCAAGTCCGACCTGGAGGTCATGCGCTTCTGCCAGAGCTTCATGACGGAACTCTACCGCCATATCGGCGCCGACACCGACGTGCCGGCCGGCGACATCGGCACGGGCGCCCGCGAGGTGGGCTTCATGTTCGGCCAGTACAAGCGCATCAAGAACGTGTGGGAGGGCGTGCTCACCGGCAAGGGCCTCGCCTACGGCGGCTCGCTCGCGCGCACCGAGGCCACGGGCTACGGCCTCATCTACTTCGTGCAGGAGTACCTGAACTGCCATGACGACTCCTTCGAGGGCAAGACCGTCGCCGTGTCCGGCTCCGGCAACGTGGCCATCTACGCCACGCAGAAGGCCCAGCAGCTGGGTGCTACGGTGGTCACGCTCTCCGACTCCACCGGCTGGATCCACGACCCGGCCGGCATCGACGTGGACCTGGTCAAGCAGATCAAGGAGGTCGAGCGCGGCCGTATCAGCGAGTACGCCAAGCGCAAGGCGGGCGTGGAGTACCACGACGGCCGCGGCGTATGGAGCGTGCCCGTGGACATCGCCCTGCCCTGCGCCACGCAGAACGAGCTCCTCATCGACGACGCGAAGCAGCTCGTGGCGAACGGCTGCAAGATCGTGGCCGAGGGCGCGAACATGCCCACCACGATGGATGCCACCGACTACCTCATGGAAAACGGCGTGGTGTTCTGCCCCGGCAAGGCGGCGAACGCCGGCGGCGTGGCCACCTCCGGCCTGGAGATGTCGCAGAACTCCGAGCGCCTCTCCTGGTCGTTCGAGGAAGTGGATGCCAAGCTGCAGGGCATCATGAAGAACATCTACCATGCGGCGGACGACGCGGCCAAGGAATACGGCCACGAGGGCAACTACGTCATGGGCGCGAACATCGCCGGCTTCAAGAAGCTCGCCGACGCCATGATGGCCCAGGGCATCGTGTAGCGCGAAGCGCGACGAAGCGAGCGCATCGAGCGGCCCCCGACGTTCGGCGGGGGCCGCTTCACGTTCTAGCCCCGGCGCCTGCGATTGGAGCCGAACCCCTCCGGCTTGTCGCGATCGAGCAGCGCGATCGTCCGCTCCAAGAGCGCCACGAGGTCGTCGCCGTCCTCCGGATAGCACACGGCCGCCGAACGGGCACGGCAGAACGCCTTGCGGTCGCCTGCGCGCGCCTTCCACATGAGGGCGAGCTCGAGCGAGCGCATCAGGTCCGCGAGCACATGCTTGCCCACCCGCCCGCGGATGGCGACGACGAAGGTCCCGCAGCCCACCCGCGCGCTCACCTGGTCGCCGTGCACCGCGGCACCAATTTCCTCGAGCACTTTGCCGAGATAGCCCTACCGCGCGTCCCAGCCCATGGCGAAGGACGTCTCCTCGAAGTCGTCCACCGTCACGCATATGAGCGTGAGCGGCGAGTCGGGGCCGAGCCTCTCCTTTCCCAGCGCCTCGACGAAGCCGCCGAAGTTGTACATGCCCGTCTCCTGATCGGTGCGCCTCGCCTGGTCGACGCGGCGGCTTGCCCGCCTCGCCCGCATGCCCATGAACAGGCAGCCGACCAAGAGGAGCGCGATCGCCGTTGCCACGGCCACGATGGCCGCCGTCCAAGGGCCCGGGACCCAGCCGTCGGCGGGCATGATGGATAGCGTCCATTCGGTGGGCATGTCAAAGGACGCCTTCGCCGCATGGGAGAAGTCGCGGCCCCCGTCCGAGACGGCGATGACGTCCTTGCGCCCGTCCTGGGGGCTGACCGCCCAAAGCTCGTAGAGGTAGCCGTCCTGCTCGAGCTGCGAAAGCCCAAGCTGCTCAATGACGTAATCCGCCTTGAGGGCCACCGCCACCTCGCCGTGGTACGCCCCGTCGACGTCGACGGGCTCCAGGAACACGAACGACTCCTCGCCGTTCGCCAGCGTAACCGGGCCCTCCACCACGAATCCGTCGATCCACTTCGCCAAGGTGAACACGTAGGTGAACTGGGTGAGGTCGCGCCCTGCCATGTCGCCGAAGTCGCTTTCCGGGAACGCGTAGCGCATCGTGTCGCCCACCACGTAGAGCACGCCGACCACCTCGTCGCGCTCGAGGAGCGCGCCTGCGGCGGCGGGGAGCCACGACTCGTCGTCGGGGTCGACCTCGAGGGCCGCCGTCAAATCGCCTGTCTCGCCCAGGCTTCCCTTCAGCTTCAGCTCGATGGTCTGCTGGAACGAGGCAAGCAGGCTGTCGGCATCGACCCGACGGATGTCCTTCACCTCGTTGTAGGCGGAAACGCCCAGCACGGCGCACAGCGCCACCGCCGCGAGGGAGAGCATCGCGAACCCGAAGCCCCCTCGCCACCCCGCGCGTCTCACGACAGCCCCTCGTCCTGGTAGAGGCAGTAGCCTTCCTTGCCGCGCTGCTTGACGAGGTACAGCGCCCGGTCTGCCTGCTCCAAGAGCTCGTCGGCGTCCGCCTGGCGGTCCCACACCGTCGCGCCCACGCTGCAGTGCACCTCGAACGATGATCCACCTGCCTGGATGCTCACGTGCAGGCGCCCGGTGAGCTCGTCGAGGACGCGACGCAGCTCGGCCTCGTCGTCGAAGTCGGTCATGAGCAAGGTGAACTCGTCTCCCCCGTAGCGCCCGACCAGCCCGTCGTAGCGGCGCTCGTACTCGCGCAGCAGAAAGCCCACGGTCTTGAGCGCCACGTCGCCGGTGGCATGTCCGAACGTGTCGTTGATGTTCTTGAAGTCGTCGAGGTCGATGAAGCAGAGCGCGTAGATGCCGTCGCCGGCGTTGTCCAGCGCGTTGGCGAGCCGGCTTGCGAACACCGAGCGCGTCACCGTACCGGTCAGTCCGTCGGAGAGCCCCGAGGAGGTGAGCTCGATGAGGTCGGCGAAGCCGCTTTCGGCGGGCCCGTCGGTGTACACCTTCTTCTGCAGCTCGGCAACCGACCTCTCCAAAAGGCGTGCCTCCTCCATCTGGCGCGCGAAGGGGCGGCGCATGAGCAGGAAGGCCGTGGCGATGACCGCCACCGCCACGATGGCCAGCGGGAAGACGGCGCGCATGACCTTGGCGTAGGCGTCCCAGAAGCTCGCCACGCCCACGATGTCCCACTCGGTGCCCACCACGGGATAGGCGGAGTAGTAGCGCACGTCGAGGCCGTCGACGGTCCAGAACGTCACCGGGTTCAGGGCCAAAAGCTCGCTTTGCACGATGTCGGCCGTCATGCCGAAGGCGATGGTGTCGCGGATGGGGTCGAGGAAGGGGTCATCGTACTCGTGTCCCGACGTGGCGGACATGACCTGGCCCTTGCCGCCCACGATGAGCGACTCCACGTACGAGCTCGCACGGCTCTCGTCAAGCATCTCCACCATCTCGTCGAAGTAGATGGACGCGAACAGCGAGCCTGTCATGGCGCCCCGCCCGTCACGCAGCGGCACGATCACCGTGTAGTTGAGCGTGGTGCCGTCGGCGCCCGCCACGAACCTGTCGGTGACGTAGCGCTCGCCGGTGGAGTACACGCGCTGCATGTGCGAGCGGCTGGCCAGGCTGGCGGGCCCCGTCGCGTCCCACACGTTGATGCCGGCATCCACGTAGCAGAGCAGGAAGAACCCGAAATGCTCGTTCACCTTGTCAACCAGGTCGACCTTCGTCATGACATCCACGTCAGGATCGTAGAGCGTCTCGCGCTCCGCAAGCGTCTCGAGCAGCTTGAACGTCTCGTCGATGCGCCCTTCCACGCGGGGAAGTGCCGACGCGATCGACACGTCCGCCTCGTGCCGCATGTCGGAGACTGCCATGAACGCGCCGAACACGAACACCACCAGGACGGAGGCGACGGCCAGCATGACGCCGTAGAGCGCCATCTGCTTGTACGAGAACCTGGAGGCCCCCTGCCCGTTGCGCGCTTCGCCTGCCATTACGTACAGCTCCTTCGCCTTTAGATCCACGGAGGCATTGTAACATGGCCCCATACCGCGGCCGCCCTTCAGCGGTCCTTACGAGGCCTGCAGCACCTTGGCGGACACGACGTTGCTGGGAGATATGAGGATGGCGCCCACCGAGCCGACGGCCGGGGCGTCCACGTAGAACGTGCCGTCGATGGTCTCGCCCATGACGAACAGGTCCTCGTCCTGGGTGGACACCACGATGTCGATGCCCGAGACGTCCTCGGCGTACTCCTTGTCGGGCGTGACGAGCACGATGAAGTCGACCTTGTGGCGCTTGAAGTAGGCGATCTGCTTCTCCAGTACGATGGTGGACGTGGGCTCGGCGATGCCGAACACGCCGAAGCGGTGCCCGCCCTTCTTCAGGATGACGCCCTCGCGGTACGCGTCGAGGTCGACCGTGTCGAGCGAGAACACCGTGGCGCCCTTCTCCTCGTAGCCTTCCTTGGCCTCCTGGGCGCTGAGCGTCTTCTTCTTCGGGCCGAGCAGGCTTCCCTCGCCCTCCGCCTCGGGGACGGGCGCGTTCCCGGCCGCGTCGGAGCTGTCCTTGCCGTCGGCCGCGCCGAAGGCGTCCGGCGAGCCAGTATCGGCCTCCCTGTCAGCGGCCGCACCGGTATCGACCCCTTTGTCGCCGGCCACGAGGTCGACCGCGTCCTTGCCGTCGACCGCGTCCTTGCCGTCGGCCGCGTCCCCGGCCGCGCCGTCCTTCGGTACGGCGGCGTCCGCATCCTTCCCAGCCGCCGGTTCTACGGCGGTCCCCGGGTACACGATGGCGGTGTAGCCGTCCATGCTGCCGAACGTGTCGTCCAGGTTCGACGCCGCCACGTTCCAGGAGTGGCCCGCCACCAGGTACCATCCCAAGCCGCACAGGCTGAGGACGATAAGGGCCAGGAACACGAAGAGCGCTATTTTCTCGCGAGATTTCACCGACATAATGCTCAGCATTATACCGTGCCGAACCGAAGCCGCCTCCCAGATGGGCAACCGACAGAATTTCGACAGCTACGCGCTCCCGCCGATGCGCGCGACGCAGGAAAAACCGCGGTGCGGCAGCCCGCCCGCCTACACCAGCTTCTCGTAGGCGATGCGCTCGGGCGTGCCCGCTTCGGCATGCGCGATGTAGATGACGCCGCATTCGGCGTAGCCGCTCTTCTCCAGCAAACGGCGCATGGGCAGGTTGCCAGGATGCGTGTCGATGCGCACGCTCTCGCATCCACGGTCGCGCGTCAGCTCCTCGGCGCAGGCCAGCAAGAGCGAGGCGGCGCCGCGTCCCTTGCACGATGCCGATACCGCCACGCGGTGCACCACGCCGTAGCACGCATCGTCCGAACGCGTGGCCGTGAGCCAGGAGCCTCGATCGATCAGGTCGTAGTCGCCCTCGCCCGAGAAGCCCACCATGGCCGTGGCCACGACGGTGCCCTCGTCGTCGACCACGACGTAGGACTCGCCGCGTGCACGGTCGATTTCGATAGCCTCGCGATGCGGGTACCCGCCCTGCCACTGGTCGATGCCGAGCTCGGCGAGCGCGCGCCGGCCTTCGGCGAGGATGTCCATGATGCGGTCGACGTCCGACGCGCGGGTTGAGCGGAATTGCACGGGGGTGTTCTCTTTCTTCTCAAAGGAGCCGTTCGAAACAGAGCGGCGATCGGATAGGCGCCGTAGGGGTACGGCGGCGCACGGTCAGGGGATTGCACGGCCGGCGGGGATGCCCGCCTTCACCACAGGCGCTCGAACGCGTCGCGGCGTCTCTCGCGGCCCAAGCGGTCGCGCAAGGCGATGGTGCCGCAGGACGAGAAGCCGTACTCCATGAGCAGCGCGCGCATGGGCCCGTTGCCCTCGTACACATCGCAGCGGAGGCTGCGCTTGCCGGCGGCCTTCGCAAGGCGCTCCGCCTCGCCCAGGATGAACATGCCCACGCCGCGGCGGCGCGCCTCCGATGCCACGCACACCCAGTGCAGGGCCGCATACGAGGCCTCGCCATCTGGCGGGTCGGGTGACTCGGTGAGCCAGTCCGCGCCCGAGGAGCGGCCGTAGGCCTCGTCTCCGCGCGGATCGACGGCGAACACGCCGATGATGCGCTCGCCGGCGGCCTCCTCCTCGCCGCTGCGCTCGGGCACCGTGACCACGTGGGCGGTGCCCCAGTCGATGGCCCGCATGACACGGCGCTCGGAGGGGTATTTCTTCGACCCCTTCTCCTCGATGCCCAAGGCGGCCAGCGCCTCGTGGCCGTCTTCCAGCACCTCCTGAAAGCGCACGAAGTCGTCATGCACCGCCGGGCGGGAGCGATAATAGCCCAGAAGCGACGCACGCCCCTCGAAGGGAGGCAGGTCATCGGGCGATCCGTCCAGGCCGCCCTCGCCCTTCGCGGGCGCCTCCTCGCGCTGCGTCACCAAGAGCACCATGACCACGATCATGGCGATGCCCGCCACGTCGACCGGCGTGACGGGCGTGCCCAGCCACACGGCCGAGATGACCGTTGCCGACACGGGCTCGACGCAGCCCACGAGACCGGCGCGCACCGGGCCGGCATCGGTGATGCCCTGCAGGTAGAACAGGTACGCGGCGAACGTGCCGATGATCACCATGGCGCCCATGACGCCCACGAGCTCCGGCGTGATGCCCACGGGGATGCTCCATGGCTGCACGAACACGGTGGCCACCGTGCCCCCCAGGAGCATGGCCAGGCCCGTGACGATGAAGCTTCCCCACTTCGCCAGCACCTTGCCGGGAAGCAGCGTGTAGGCCGCCAGCGCGAACGCCGACACGACGCCCCACATGAGGCCCTCGGCCGGTATGGCGAGCGCGCCGATGTTGCCCTTCGTGGCGATGAGGAACGTGCCGCCCAAGGCGAACACGAGGCCGAACAGCTCGCGCGGCTTCGGCCAGCGCCGCACGCGCACGCACACGATGAGCATGATGACCACGAGGCCCAGGCGCTCCAGAACGGTGCCCGTGCCCGCGTTCGTGTAGGAGATGGCCGACAGGTAGCTCATCTGGGTGAGCAGCACGCCGAACATCGAGAAGGCCGCGATGCGCAGCAGCGAGCGCTTGTCGCGCAGCACGGCGCGCAGGCTGCGCCAGTTCTTGAACAGGCACGCCACGAGGAAGATGAGGGCCCCCAGCAGCAGGCGCACGCAGGTGATCCACGCCACCGGCACCCCGAGCTCGCTCGTCATGAGCTGGGCGCAGGTTCCCGAGAACCCCCAGCAGATGCCGCCGAGCGCCGCGAACGCGATGCCGCGTGCCACATGGCTTTTCCTGGGCGCCGCCTGCGCGATCGCCGCCTGACCGGCCATGGCCCTCCCCCTCTCCTTGTCTCGCGGGGCCGAGCCCCCTAGAATCCATCAGCGCATTGTCCCACGGAAGCCCACCACGGTAAAGAGGTTTGGCGAGCCTTTTACGTCGTTTTTGATCATGCGCCCAAAACCGGGCGCAGGCGGCCGCTGCCTACAGGAGGCGCTCGTAGGCCACCCGGGTTTTCCGACGGCCGAACACATCCTTCATGGAGAGGATGCCGCAGCGCGCGTAGCCGTGCTTCTCCAAGAGCTTCTGGATGGGCACGTTCTGCTCGTACACGTCGGCGCGGATGCTCCGGCGCCCGCCGGCGCGCGCGATGCGGCCCGCCGTCTCCAAGATGAACTGCCCCACGCCGCGCCGCCGCGCTGCAGGCGCCACCGAAACCCAATGCAGCTCGGCGTAGGGTTGGGGCTGCGCGTCCGTGTCGGTGAGCCAGGCGCCCTCGATGCCGGCCGCGTAGTTCTTGTCAGGCGAGAACGACACGGCGAACACGGCTATCATGCGCCCGTGCGCGTCCTCCACCACGTGGGTCGTGCCGTTCTTTATGCTGTGCATGAGGCGGCGCGCCGAGGGGTACTTCTTGCGCCCCTCGTCGATGCCGAGCGCGGCGAACGTCTCGTGCCCGGCGTCGAGCAGGGCCGACACGCGGTCGAAGTCCTCGCGCACGGCAGGGCGGCTCGTGTAGTAGCCCAGCACCGAGGCGCGTCCAGCGAACAGCGGCGGATCGTCGTAGGCGGCCGCTCCGGCGGCGGCCGGCTCCGCAGATCCGCCTGCGACCTGCGGCTTCTTCTCCCGCTCGGTCACGAGGAAGATCATGGCCACAATGAGGCCGCAGCCTGCCAGGTCCCACACCGACACGGGCGTGTGCAGCCAGAACAGGGCCAGCACCATGGCCGATACCGGCTCGACGCAGCACAGCAGGCTCGCCTTCACGGGGCCGGCGTCGGCCACGCCCTGCAGGTACAGCATGTAGGCGCCGAGCGTGCCCACGAGCACGATGGCCACGAGCGCCGCCAGCGCGCCGCCGGTGAGCTGCACCGGGACGGCCCACGGCTGCACCACGGCCGACGCCGCCGTGCCACCGAACAGCATGGCCAGCCCCGTGACCAGCATGGCTCCCCATTTCTTCAGCACGTGCACGGGCATGAGCGTGTAGAAGGCCAGCGCCACGGCCGAGACGAGGCCCCAGCCCAGCCCCTCGGGCGGGATGGCCAGCTGGTCGACCTCGCCCTGCGTGGCGATGAGCAGCATGCCGCCCAGCGCGCACGCCAGCCCCAGCGCCTCGCGCACGCGCGGCAGGCGCCGGGCGCGCACGCACACGTAGAGCATGATGAGCACGAGGCCGATCTGCTCGATGGCGGTGCCCACGCCGGCGCTCGTGTACCTGATGGCGTTCAGGTAGCTCATCTGGGTGAGCAGCACGCCGAAGACGGCGAACAGCGCGATCTGCACGAGCGAGCGGCGGTCGCGGAACACGGCCACGAGGTCGCGCCAGTCGCGCACCGCGGTGAGGAACAGGAAGAACGCGGCGGCGATGACCATGCGCACGCAGGTGATCCACTCCGCCGGCGCGCCGTAGTCGTTCATGAGCAGCTGCGCGCAGGTGCCCGAGAAGCCCCAGCACACCCCGCCCGCCAGCGCGCACACGATGCCGCGCGCCATATGCCGGCTCCCCGCCGGAGCCGTACCCGCCTCTGCCACCTGCACCCGCTCCCCTCGCTGTCCGTTGGATTCCCGGCCGGAAAAGGCCGCAGCGCATTGTCGCACGAGCACGCGGGCAGGTAAAGGAGGCATTCGGTAAGATTCTCGCAAAGCGGGAACCGGGGCGTGACGGGGGGACGGGGATAATGTCACGCTCCTCGATGCGATAGGGGCTCGCAGTGCTTCCGAGAGCGTGACATTATCCCCGTCCCCCTGTCACGCCCGCCTCGTCGACCTACAGGCGGCCGTCCTCCAGCATGCGCTTCACGAACTGGCCGGTGTAGCTGCCCTCGACCTGGGCCACTTCCTCGGGGGTGCCCTGGGCCACGATGGTGCCGCCGCGGTCGCCGCCCTCGGGGCCGAGGTCGATGATGCGGTCGGCGCACTTGATGACGTCCAGGTTGTGCTCGATGACGAGCACCGTGTTACCAGCATCCACGAGGCGCTCGAGCACTTCCAAAAGCTGCCGCACGTCCTCGAAGTGAAGGCCGGTGGTGGGCTCGTCCAGGATGTAGAACGTCTTGCCGGTCTGGCGGCGCTGCAGCTCGCTCGACAGCTTCACGCGCTGCGCCTCGCCGCCCGAGAGCGTGGTGGCGGGCTGCCCCAGGCGGATGTAGCCGAGCCCCACGTCGTGCAGCGTCTGCAGCTTGCGCTTGATGCCGGGGATGTTCTCGAAGAACGCCAGCGCGTCGTCCACCGTCATGTCCAGCACCTCGGCGATGTTCTTGCCGCGGTACGTCACCTGCAGCGTCTCGCGGTTGTAGCGTGCGCCGCCGCACACCTCGCAGGGCACGTAGATGTCGGGCAGGAAGTGCATCTCTATCTTGATCTGGCCGTCGCCCTTGCAGGCCTCGCAACGGCCGCCGTTCACGTTGAAGGAGAAGCGCCCCGGCCCGTAGCCGCGCGCCTTCGACTCCTGCGTGCTGGCGAACAGCGCCCGGATGTCGTCCCAGAGGCCGATGTAGGTGGCGGGGTTCGAGCGCGGCGTGCGCCCGATGGGGCTCTGGTCGATGTTGATCACCTTGTCGATCTTGTCCAGGCCGGTGATCTTCTTGTACGTGCCGGAGCGGCGGTGCGCATGGTTCACGCGGTTCGCGAGGGCCGGCGCCAGCGTGTCGGTGACGAGCGAGCTCTTGCCGCTTCCCGACACGCCCGTGACCACGGTGAGCGTGCCGAAGGGAACCTCCAGCGTCACGTTCTTCAGGTTGTTCTCCGCGGCGCCCGTGAGCTTGAGCGACCCGCGCCGCGGCTTGCGGCGCTTCTCCGGCACCGGGATGGTGCGGCGGCCCGAAAGGTAGTCCGCCGTGAGCGAGCCCTCGAACCTCACGATCTCGTCGGGCTTGCCGGCCGCCACCACCTGGCCGCCGTGCTCGCCCGCGCCCGGCCCCATGTCGATGACGTAGTCGGCGCTGCGGATGGTGTCCTCGTCGTGCTCGACCACGATGACGGTGTTGCCCAAATCGCGCAGGCGCTCGAGCGTGGAGATGAGCCGCTCGTTGTCGCGCTGGTGCAGGCCGATGGACGGCTCGTCCAGAATGTAGAGCACGCCCATGAGGCCCGCGCCGATCTGCGTGGCCAGGCGGATGCGCTGCGCCTCGCCGCCCGAGAGCGTGGCCGTGGCCCGTTCGAGCGTGAGGTAGTCCAGGCCCACGTCCACCAGGAAGCGCAGGCGCGCCTTGATCTCCTTCACGATGGGGCCGGCGATGTGCTCCTCCGCACCATGGAAGGCCAGGCCCTCGAAGTAGTCGAGCGAGTCGGCCGCGCTCATCTCGGTCACGTCGTGGATGGACTTGTCCCCCACCGTCACGGCCAGGATCTCGGGCTTCAGGCGCTTGCCGCCGCACGTCTGGCACGGCACGATGGCGAAGTACTCCGACAGCTTCTCGCGCTGGTTGTCTGACTGGGCCTCCTGGTAGCGGCGCTGCACCGCGGCGAGCGCGCCCTCCCACTCGATGTACCAGTACGTCTCGCGGCCGTCCACGGTCACGTAGTCCACGCGCACCTTCTGGTCGCCCAAGCCGTAGAGCAGCGCGTCGGTCGCCTTCTTCGGCAGGTCCTCCCACGGCGTGTTCTCGTCGGTGCCCATATGATGGGCCACGGCGCGCAGCACCTGCGGGTAGTAGTTGCCCGTCTTGAACGGCGCGATGGCGCCCTCGGCCAGCGTGAGCGAGGGATCGGGCACCACGAGCGAGGGGTCCACCTCCTCGCGGCTGCCGATGCCCAGGCAGTCGGGGCAGGCGCCGTAGGGCGCGTTGAAGGAGAAGTCGCGCGGCTGCAGCTCGTCCATGGAGTGGCCGTGCTCGGGGCACGCGAGCGCGAGCGAGAAGATGTGCTCGCCCTCGCCCAGGCCGCCCTTCGCACCGGAGGACTGCCCGCCCGCCTCGCCGAGCGGCTGCCCGTCGTCGCCCAGCACCTGCACGAGCACGCGCCCGTCGGCCAGCTTCGTGGCCAGCTCCACCGCCTCGGCGATGCGGCTCGTGGCGCTCTCCTTCAGCTGCACGCGGTCCACCACCACGTCGACGAAGTGCTTGATCTTCTTGTTCAGCGTGAGCGGCTCGGCCTCCAGCTTCAGGATCTCGCCGTCGATGCGCACGCGGCTGAAGCCCTCCTTCTGCAGGTCGGCGAACAGCTTCGTGAACTCGCCCTTGCGGCCCGCCACCACCGGCGCCATGACGATGGCCTTCGCGCCCGGCGCCAGGGACAGTATCTCGTCGGTCACCTGGTCGGTGGTCTGCTTCCTGATGACGCGCCCGCACTCGGGGCAGTGCGGCACGCCCACGCGCGCGAACAGCAGGCGCAGGTAGTCGTAGATCTCGGTGGTGGTGCCCACCGTGGAGCGCGGGTTCTTGGACGTGGTCTTCTGGTCGATGGACACCGCCGGCGACAGGCCGTCGATGCTGTCCAGGTCCGGCTTGCTCATCTGCCCGAGGAACATGCGCGCGTAGCTGGAGAGGCTCTCCACGTAGCGGCGCTGACCCTCGGCGTACATCGTGTCGAACGCGAGCGACGACTTGCCCGAGCCCGAGAGGCCCGTGATGACCACGAGCTCGTCGCGCGGGATGATGAGGTCGATGTCCTTGAGGTTGTGCTCGCGGGCACCCTTGATGACGATGGCGTTCTGTCCCATGTGGCTTATCGCTCTTTCTCTTGCGCATCCGCAGCCGGCAGCCGGGCCCGGCGGCGCGCGTCGGGGGTTGCAAATTAGGCTACCGGAAAACTATCATTTCCGTGCAATCGTTCATTCTAGCGCAGCGCGCGGAAAGAGCCAGCGAAAACATACGTTCGTGTCCGAGCGTTCAAACGATGCGCACAATTCGTTCGCTTTCCGCCGTTGCGGCGCGCCGGGAGGGGTGGCGGCGGCACCTGCCCCTAGTCCAGCCGTGCGCGCTCCACCATCTCGTCGAAGGGCAGCGCCGGCGCATAGAGGTAGCCTTGGAACAGGGAGCAGCCGAGCATCTTCAGCACGTCGCGCTGCTCGGCCGTCTCCACGTACTCGGCGAGCACGGTGAAGCCCAAGTGCTCGGAGAGGTCGGCGATGGACGAGACGATCTCGGCGTAGCGCTCGTTCTCCATCACGCCCTTGGCGATGGTCCCGTCGAGCTTGACCACGGAGAACACGCTGGTTTCCAGGTACTGGAACGAGGTGCGCCCCATGGAGAAGTCGTCGATGGCGAGCCGCATGCCCGCGTCCGCCACGCGGCGCAGCAGGTCATGCGCGCCCGCGTCCCACAGCAGCGCCTCGCGCTCGGTGGCCTCCACCACCACGCGGCCGGCGTCGAGCCCGCGGGCGAGGAAGGCGTCGATGACGAAGCCGACGGCCTCCTCGTCCTGGAGCATCGTGGCCGTGGCGTTCACGCTCACGCTGAAGCCCGGGTCGAGCTCCCCCGCATGCGCGAGCGCCTCTGCGGCCTGCGCATCGGCGAGCGCCCGCTCGAACACGGCGCGCTCGAGCTCGCCGCCCGCGCCGGCCTCCTTTGCCAGCTCTATCACGAGCGGCGGGTAGAGCCAGCCGTACACGGGATGCTCCATGCGCAGGAGCGCCTCCGCGCCCACGGCGCGGCCGGCGACGTCGAACTGCGGCTGGTAGCGCAGCTCGAAGGCCCCCGCGCCCACGGCGGCCCGCACGTCCTCGGCGAGCGAGCGGGCCACCGCGCCCAGCGAGCCCGCGGCCGCCACGAGCTCCACCGAGCGCCCGGCGCGCTCGTCGTCCTGGAACGATGCGAGCAACGCTTCGTACTGCACCCGCGCGTGATCGTCGGCCAACCGCTCGTAGCGGCGCAAGAACGGCAGGTACAGCACCGTGCCGAGCGCGATGCACACGAGCTGCAGCACGGCTCCGGCGGGCGAGCCCGTAACCACGTAGCCGCCCACCAGGGGAGGCGTGGTCCACGACACGTCCACCACCACGGGCGGCACGAGGCCGACCGCCATGGCGCCGTACGCCACCACCATATTCACCAGGGGAACCACGATGAACGGCACGAACAGCGCCGGGTTCCACACCACCGGCAGCCCGAACAGCATGATCTCGGAGATGTTGAAGCACATGGGCACGGCTGCGAACGCCGAGAGGCGCCGCGCGCTCCTGCGGCGGCCGAACAGCAGGATAGCCGCGAGCAGCGACAGCAGCGCACCGGCACCGCCGATGGAGGCGAACACGTCCATGAACGTCTTCGTCACGATCTGCACGGGCTCGCCGCCTGCTGCGAGCGCCGCCGCGTTGGCGGCCGTGCCGGGCACGAACACGCTCTGCGCCACGCTGTCGAGCATGTTGCCGCCATGGATGCCGAAGAACCACATGACGTTGTTCAGGAGCAGGTACAGAAGCCCGCTGCCCAGCGTGGCCGTGGCCAGCGGGAAGAGCGCGCTCACGCCGTCGAAGAACAGCTGCTCGATGCAGCTCGAGGCCGTGAGGGCCGCCACGGCGGCATTGAGCGCCGCGAACAGCGCGATGACCGCCGCGATGGGCAGAAGCCCCGACACGGCCTGGTTGAACACGTTGTCAAGGGTGTCGCCGTACAACGCGGGAGCACGGCGCAGCCGCACGAGCCTGCAGTACAGCACGGATGACGCCAACCCGCACACGATGGCGATGAACAGCGAGCGCGTGCTGAGCACCACGAGGTCGAAGCCCTCCGCGCCGAAGCCCACCGACATGAGGTAGGCCGCAAGGGCGGCGAAAGGCGCGCCTTGGATGAAGAACGCACCGTGCCGCTCGGCGCAGGCGTTCGCGTAGCGCAGCGCCACGGCCACCGCCACGTAGAGCGAGAAGATGCCCATGGTGGCGTTGTACACGAAGTTGAGCAGGCCCTCGATGTGCGGCGCGCCGGCAAGGGCGTCCTGGTAGGGTTCGAGCGGCAGGTTGAGGAAGATGAGGCAGAACGACCCCACCAGCAGGACGGGGATGGTGAGGATGAGCCCTTGGCGGATGGCTTGGAACGCCATGACCTCCTCCAAGCGCGCGAACAGCGCGTCAACCTTGTCGAGCATGCCCGCCCTTCCGTCTCGTTCGTCGGCGCTAAGCCGCTTCGAGCATTGTACCCCGAACGGAACGGGCATGGTATGCGGGAGAGAACGTTTGGGAAACGGATGCGGGAGCCGGCCGTCAGCGCCCTTCGGGACTGGGCGAGGAGCTGCAGAAGTTCATGGCAACGCCCACGACGTTCGCGCCGGCCTGCTCGAGTTGGGCGCATGCCCGAGCCACGCCCTCACCGCGTACGTAGCCCTCGCGAACGACCAGCACCGTTGCATCCGCCTGCGATGCGACCACGGCCGCATCGACGAACGCGCCGACCGGCGGCGTGTCGACCACCACATAGTCGAACGTGCGCGCCAGCGTGTCGAACAGCGCACGGAAACGCGCCGAATCCAACAGGTCCGCAGGACTGGGCAGGTCGGGCTCGGCATCGAGCAGAAACAGGTTCTCTCCGCCGGCGGGCGACACCGCCCGGCGCAACGCGGCGTCACCCACGGCCACAGCCCCCCAGCCGATATCAGGGCGCACGCCTGCCATGCGTGCGAGCGAGCGGCGGCGCAGATCGCATTCCAGCAAGAGCGTTCGCTTGCCCGACGCCGCCATGGCGCGCGCGAGGGCGAGCGCTATCGTGGACTTCCCCTCTTCGGGCACGGTGCTGGTGACGACGACCGTGCACAGCGGGTCGTCCACTCCCATGAATCCGATGTTCGCGTAGAGCGTGCTCACC
Source organism: Gordonibacter pamelaeae (assembly GCF_003340385.1). Classification (NCBI taxonomy): domain Bacteria; kingdom Bacillati; phylum Actinomycetota; class Coriobacteriia; order Eggerthellales; family Eggerthellaceae; genus Gordonibacter; species Gordonibacter pamelaeae. Next base: position 140,885 of record NZ_PPTS01000007.1, read on the forward strand.
GCGTTTGCGAATGCCGCGTCCTTGCCGCACTGCCGCCCCCGTCCGAGCTTTCCGACCACCTGTCCCCCTTCATCCCGCAGACGCCCCCGCGCCGCCCGCGCGACGCATCGGCGACCGGGCAGGCAGTGCGGGCGAACGTGCGGCAACCGTTCGTGCACATCGTCTTGACGGCTTCATATATGAAGCCGTCAAGACGATTATACCGAATACCCTGAGAAAATGAATCCGGAACAAAAAAGATTGCGCCTCGGCGCTGCCATCAGAGACCGCCGAGAAGCCCAGGGCCTGTCACAGCACAAACTGGCCCTCATGGTGGGCAGCAGCAAATCGCATATCTGGAGGATAGAGTCAGGCCGCGTCAGCGTGGGGTTGGACGACCTTGGGCGGATCGCCGACGCCCTCGATATCGAGGTGCGGCAGCTGTTCACGTTCTGATCCGCCGCGCGCGGGCGCTCAGCGGCCCAGCAGGTGCCTCACGGCCGCCACCGGGTGCCTTCCCAGCATGCGCGGGCCTGCGTAGCGCATGACGGCGCGGATCTCCTCGCGCTTCTCGGGAGCGTAGCAGTGGTTGCCGCACTCCTCGCACGACGTCTTCACGTCCATCTTGCGGCAGCACTCGGTGCGCAGCACCGCGTAGGCATCGATGGCCGCGCACGCCGGGCATACGGGCTCGCCGCAGTGCGCGCGCCCGGTGCGGTCGGCGGGCGCATGGTTGCCGGCGCAGTACAGCGCCACCATCTGCGAGATGGTGCGCTTCTCGCGCTCGCGGCGCTTGGCGGTTTTCGGCGAGTCTTCCATGGAGAGCATCCTAGCAGAACCGCCGCCGCCCGGCGAGGGGGATTATCCCTCGCCGCGGCGGATGGCCCCCCTTCCCTACCCCACGAGCTTCTTGCCGAGCGCGGCGCGGATGATGCCCTTGCTGGCGAAGTACGTGACCAGCAGGTAGGCGCCGTACACCACGGCCACGAGGGCGCCGGTCATGAGGGCCGGCTCGAGCACCGACACGCCCAGCTGCGAGATGACCGAGTCGCTGATGACGCCCACGGCGCACACGGTATGGCACACGGCCACCGCCAACGGCACGAGGAAGTACACGAGCACCTGGGCGCGCAGCGACCGGAAGATCATGCGGCGGTCGCAGCCGATCTCGGCGAGCACCTGGTAGCGCGCGAGCGAATCGCTGGCCTCGGACAGCTGCTGGATGGCAAGCACCGCCGCCGTGGCGATGAGGAACACGAAGCCGATGTAGAGCGCCAGGTACGAGATCATGAGGTTCATGCCGCTCGACTGGACGAGCACCTCCTCGGCCGTGAAGGACAGCGTCACGGGCCAGGGCTTCGGGCTGAACGTCCAGCCGGACGCCGCCACCTCAGGGTTCGCGGGCGATGCCTCGGCGAGCATCTGCCCGAGCAGCTTGTCGCCCTCGACGCGGCCCGTCTTGTACATGAGGTTGAGGATGCTCTGCTCGGGAACCGCCCCCTGGGCGCGCAGGGCGTCGATCACCGAATCGGGCACGATGAGCTCCGCCCCGCTCGCGGCGAACGTGGTGTCCTCGAGCGGCTGGCTGCGCAGCTCTCCCACCGATTCGAGCACGCGCCCGCCTACGGTGACCGTCTCGCCCTTGCGGGCGAGCGCCTCCGAAAGCGCCTTCATGGCGTCGAGCGTGTTGTTCACGGCGTAGCCGCCCTCGCCCACCTCCACCGTGGGCCGGCCGACGAGCTCGGCCAGCGCGTTGAACTGCGAGACGCCGATGAGCGTGACGCCCTGGTTGTGCAGCGCCTCGTTCTGCTTCTCGTTGCCCGTGTCGTGCCCGTAGCGGTCCATGAGCTCGCCGTACGTCACGTCGGTGCTCTTGAACGCGTCCAGCTGCGCGGATTTCCCCACCAGCTCGCCCCAGACCGGCGAGGCGTCCGCCAGCTTCGCGGCGATGTCCCAGCCGTAGGCCTCCGCGTCGGCCTCGACGGCCGCGGCCTTCTCGTCGGCGACCCGCTGGTACTCGCGGTCCTCCTCGCTCATGGCCGCGAGCTTCTCGGGATCGTGCGTGCCGCCCGCGTTCAGGTACACGTTCGCCGTGAGCGTGGCGTCGTACACGGTGCCATCCTCTATGTTGCCGGTGAACGCGCGCGCCAGGCCCATGCCCGTGGAGAACACCGTGAGCGAGAAGAACAGCATGATGCACACCACCGAAAGCGACACGAACGCCGTGTTCACCTTGCTGGCAATCTGGCGCGTCGTGAACATCGTGAGGCCGCGGAAGTACACGCCGCGCGTGCGCTCGATCACCGCGATGGCGAAGCCCGCGAGCGACCAGAACAGAAGGAACGTGCCCAGCACCATGAGCGCCGTGGCCCGCCAGAACCCGTCGTCGAAGTACACCAGGCCGTTGTCCATGAGCGTGAGGTACGCCCAGGCGAGGATGCCGACGGCCGCAACGAACGCCACGAGGCTGATCCACGGGTTGCGCACGCGGAAGCGCGCGTTCCTCGAGCGGGCGGACAGGAGGTCGATGAGCTTGTAGCGCCGGATGGACAGCGTGTTGAACAGCCCTGTCACGACGAAGATGAGCACGAAGCACATCAGCGTGAGCATGAAGGCGTCGAGGGAGAAGACGAAGCGGTACTGGGTCATCTGGATGTTGAACAGGCCGGCCGTGACGAACGACAGCCCCTGCGACAGCGCGAAGCCCAAGGCGAGGCCCACCACGAGCGACACGAGGCCCACCGCCGCCGTCTCCATGAGCACGATGGCCGACACGCTGCGGGGGTTCATGCCCAGCATGAGGTACGTTCCGAACTCCTGCTTGCGCCGCCTGATAAGGAAGCCGTTGGCATAGAGCACGAGGAACCCGAGCACGCAGGCGATGAGCACGCTGAACATGCCCAGGAACTGCCCCGTCATGTCGAAGACGCTGGCCGAGGCCGTGTCCTCGAGGTCGAACAGGATCGACTGGCTCGACACCGAGTTGAACGCGTAGAACACCGCCACGCCGAACACGAGCGTGACGAAGTACACGCCGTAGTCCTTGACCGAGCGGCGGATGTTGCGGAAGGCGAGTTTAGCGAGCATCGCGCACGTCACCGCCCAGGAACGTGACCACTTCCATGATCCGGTTGAAGAAGTCCTTGCGCGAGGTGTCGCCCTTGCGTATCTCGTTGAACACGGCGCCGTCCTTGACGAACAGGATGCGGCTCGCGAACGAGGCGGCGTAGGAATCGTGCGTGACCATCATGATGGTGGCGCCGAGCGAGGAGTTCATCATCTCGAGCGTCTCCAGCATGACGGTGGCGCTGCGCGAGTCGAGCGCGCCCGTGGGCTCGTCGGCCAGCACGAGCTTCGGATCGGCCACCATGGCGCGGGCCGCGGCGATGCGCTGCTTCTGGCCGCCCGACATCTGGTAGGGGTACTTCCCCAGCACCTCGGACACGCCGAGCGTGGCCGCGATGGCGTCCACCTTCGGCTTCACCCGGCCGGCGGGCTCGCCCTTCACCGTGAGCGCCAGCGCGATGTTCTCGAAGCCGGTGAGCGTGTCCAGCAGGTTGGAGTCCTGGAAGATGAAGCCCAGGTCGTCGCGGCGGAACTTCGCAAGCGCGCGGGAGCGCAGGCCCGTCACGTCGCGCCCGTCGACGAGGATGTGCCCGCTCGTCACCGTGTCGATGGTGGCCACGCAGTTCAGGAGCGTGGTCTTGCCGGAGCCGGACGGCCCCATGATGCCCACGAACTCGCCCGGCATCACGTCGAAGCTGATGTCGCGCACCGCCTTGGTGACGGAGTCCTTGTTCCCGTACACCTTCTCTATCTGGCGAACCGACAGGATGGGCCGGGAGCCGGACGCATAGGCGGCCGGCGCCTGCTGCGCGCAAGCCGCTTCCGGGGTCGCGTAAACTTCGGTCATGGCAAATCTCCTTCTCTCGGGGTCTGCCAAGATACTACGTCCGCCGTGCCGCGCCCGCCATCGAAGAGGCTTACCGCAACCTTACGAATTTGCAAGGGAGAGGCGCCCGTCGGTGTGACAAAGGGACGGGGATAATGTCACATTCCCCGTGCGCCTAACGAGCTTGGTAGACATCAGGGAATGTGACATTATCCCCGTCCCTTTGTCACACCTGGTCGTCCATGCGCCTGCGGTCGTGGGGGAACGCGAGCATGACGCGGGTGCCGGTGCCCTCCTCGGAGGCCAGGCCCACGCCGAGGCCCATCTTCTCGCAGAGCGTGGCCACCAGGTACAGGCCCATGCCGGTGGCCGAGCCCTGGGCGCGGCCGTTCTTGCCGGTGAAGCCGCGGTCGAACACGCGCGGCACGTCGGCGGCGGGGATGCCCGGGCCGTCATCGGCGATCTCCAGCACGGTGCGCGCCGCGCTCGTGCCCGCACCCTCCTCGCGCACGGTGAAGCGCACGGACGTTGCACCGTACTTCGCCGCGTTCACCAAAACCTGCCCCAGCGCGAAGGAGAGCCAGGAGGCGTCGGCGAACACGGTCACGCCGTCCCCCACCTCGATGGACGGGGTGGTGCCGCGCTCGATGAGGTAGCGGGCGTTCTTCTTGCAGGCCGTGCGCACGGCGTCGGCCAGCGACAGCTCGCGTATGGCGTAGTCGCGCGCGAGCGAGGTGGAGCGCGCGTAGTAGAGCGCCTGCTCCACGTAGGACTCGATGCGGTCCAGCTCCGCCTTCAGCTTCGAGGCGACGCCCCCGTGCAGGTCGGCCGTCATGAGGTGGGCGGCGGCGATGGGCGTCTTGATCTCGTGTATCCACAGCTCGATGTAGTCGCGGTACGATTCGGCCTGCCGCCGGTGGAACGCCACGTCGTCGGCCGCGGCCTTCCCCACTGCCTCGAGCGCCTCGTGGGCCAGGCGCCCCTCCAGGAAGCCGGGCTCCTCCACGAGCTCCGAGGCGAAGTAGGTGCGGTCGAGGTCCTCCACGATGCGCGCGAGCTCAGTGTAGAAGCGGCGCCTGCGCACGTAGCCCAAGCCGAGCACCACCGCGCCGCACAGCGCCACGAAGCACGGCACGAGCACCGTGGCGTCCACGCCCACGCCGAGCACGGCCAGCATGCCGGCCACGCCCAGGCAGCACAGCACGCCCACGCCGATGGCCGCGAGGTTGTCGCGCAGGTAGGCGGACAGGCTCATGGCCGCGCACCGCTCATCAGACGAGGTAGCCCTGCCCCCGGCGCGTGGCCAGGAAGCCGTCGGGCACGCCGATGGAGGCCAGGCTCTTGCGCAGCCGGTTCACGTTCACCGTGAGCGTGTTGTCGTCGATGAAGGCGTCGGACTGCCACAGCTCCATCATGAGCTCCTGGCGCGAGATGATGGCGCCCTTGTTCTCCATGAGCAGGTGCAGCACGCGGAACTCGTTGCGGGTGAGCTCCACCCTGCGGCCCTCGTACTCCACGCGGCTTCTCGCCACGTCCAGCACGACGCCCTTGTGCTCGATGCGCGACGGCGGCTCGGTGCGCGCCGCACGGCGGAGCACCGACTGGATGCGCGCCAGGAGCACGGCGGGGTTGTAGGGCTTGGTCACGTAGTCGTCCGCCCCCAGGTTCATGCTCATGACCTCGTCGAACTCGTTGTCCGACGAGGTGAGCATGACGATGGGCACGTCGCTTGCGCTGCGCAGGTCGCGGCACACGGCATGGCCGCCGTCGCCGGGCAGCTTGAGGTCGAGCAGGACGCAGTCGGGGTCGGCGGCGAGCACCTCGTCGGCTATGCGGTCGAACGCCGTGCTGGCGAGCGCCTCATGCCCCTGCAGCTCCAGCAGGCGCATGAGCTCGCCGCGCAGCGCCGCGTCGTCCTCCACGACGAATATCCGGGCCACCGGGCCTCCTTCGCATTCGGTTTCGCGCACCGCGCCCAAGGGGCGATGCCGGGGTTCGCCCCTCATACTAGGGCAAGGGGGCGCGAGCGACCCCGAGCCGTAACCGTTTCGTCAACGGGCCGTCAGCGAAACCGCCGGGTTCGCGAACCCGGCAATGCCACCCGCGCCTTCATGGGGCAGCCGCCGCACGGCATGCGGCCCGGCGGCGGTCAGCCGCGCTTCGCGTAGGTGCGCGGCAGCAGGGGGCACCCCGGCTCCACGTTCGTGAAGTACCGCAGCAGGAAGGTGAGGCCCGCCACCGCGAGCGCGACGCCCAGGCCCGTGTAGAAGAAGGCGATGAACCAGTCGGGCACGAGCCCCGACATGCGCAGGCCGATGCCTCCGCCCATCATGATAGCCATCATGATGTAGCCCTTCTTGTCGAAGAACTTCAGGATGTTCGTCTTGGCCTCCTCGTAGCCGCCGATGCGCTTGGCGTGCTTGCCCACCATCTTCTGGAAGATGCGCGAGTGGAACAGCACGAAGATGACCGCGGAGCCCACCAGGAGTGCCCAGAGCACCCAGCCCCAGTCGTGCCGGTAGGCCGTGAGCCCGATGTTGGCGATGTTCGCGCCGGCGATGGCCCACACGATGCCGGCCACGAGCATGAGCTTGTTCGTTGAGATCTTGAGCATTGCTACCACCTTTCCCCGGCGGCCGCGGCGGCCGCCCCTTCCGTGCCGCACGCAGGGGCCTCCGGCCCTCCCACGCCGTCTGCCGCACCTTCAGCATCCGGCGCGGCCGGTCCGTAGAGCGCGGCGCGCAGCAGCGCCGAGAGCACGCGGCAGTCGGGCTCGCCCGCGCACAGGCCGGCGATCATGCTCTCGAGCGCGAAGGCCACGAGCTCGTCCGCCTCGACGCCCGCGCGCGCAGGGTCGGCCTGCGCATCGACCTCCAGCACGCCCCGCATGCCGGCGCGGATATGGTCGAACGTCGCGGACTCGCGCATCTTGCCCTCGTCGCGCCCCTGGATGGACAGCGCGCTGATCTGGGGCAGCCAGTCAGAGCGGAACGCCGCGAGCGCCGATGACATGGCTGCGTAGACCCGGCTGACGAAGGCGTCGAAGCGCTCCCCCTCCACGATGAGGCACAGGTCCTCGTGGAAGGCGCGCTGCCAGAACGTGCCGATGACCTCCACCAGGAGGTCGTCCTTCGTCGGGAAGTAGTTGTAGATCGTGCCCACGGACACGCCGCAGGCCTCGGCCACGCTGCGGATGCCCAGGCCCGCCAGCCCGCGCTCCTCCGCCAGCGCATAGGCCGCCTCGGCTATCGCCGCCCTGTCGACGCCCTGCCGCGCCATGGCCGCACCTCCCATCGTTCTTTGAACCTCGTTCACTTCCGTCTATTATAGCGAGGCGCGAGAACAAGGCAAGCGGTTTATGAACAATGTTCATAAACCGCTTGCGAAAGGTGGGGCGGCCCCGCTGCGCTTGGGCGGGAGGGCCGCATGGTGCGGAGGGGGTGGCCCGTTGGCGACAGGGCGGCACCGGTGCATGCAGGCCGGTCGGCCGGAGCGCACCGCGGCTCCAGGGCCGCCGCGCCCGGCAGGGCCGTCCTTCGCGGCAGGCGGGGACGCTACTGGTCCAGGCCCTGCTCCGCAGCCGCGGAGCTCACGGCGCCGTCGGCGTTGGACTGGAGTATCTCCAGCTTAGAGGGCCGGAAGTCGGGGCCGTCGCCCGAGCCGCTCATGACCACGATCTGGTCGGCCGAGACGGTGGGGTCGTCGACGACGGCGCCGGACTCGTCCACGATGACGACGTCGCCCTTGTTGAAGGTGACCTCGTCCTCCTGGGCCTCGAACTTCTGCAGGCCCTCGCCGTCCGCGGCGCTCAGGTCGCCCAGGACAACGGTGATCTCGTCACCGTTCACGCCCATGACCTGGCCGTAGTAGACGACGTCGCCCTGGCTGCCCGTGTTCTGCTGCTCGGAGCCGTTCTGCTCCTGCTGCTCGGTCGCGTTCTGCGAGCCGTTGTCGTTCGAGGAGCCGCCGTCGTCGGTGGCGCACCCGTGCAGAAACGGCGTCATCGCCAGCACGCCGGCCAGAACCATGCCCATCATTCTCATCTTCCGCTTGTTCATAATCGTGTCCCTTCGACGCAGGTGTCCGCGCGGCGAGGCGCGCGTGGTATCGGGTTCCGATTGTGAGGGACATCGGCGCCGGGCGCGAGGGGTTCCGGGCAACCGTCAGCCGCCGGTCACGGCGCTGAAACCTTCGCGCAAGGAGCGCCCCGCCGGGCGGAGGACCGCTGCGCGACAGACCCGTGCGGTCAGCCGCGCGGGTGGGCGCGGCGGTGCACCTGCTTGAGGCGCCCCGGCGAGAGGTGGGTGTAGACCTGGGTGGTGGACAGGCTCGCATGCCCCAGCATCTCCTGTACGCTGCGCAGGTCGGCCCCGCCCTCCAAGAGGTCAGTGGCGAAGGTGTGGCGCATGTCGTGCGGCGAGAGCGTCTCGTCGAGCCCGGCCGCGCGCAGGGACTCCTTGAACATCTTGCGGATGGCGTCGGTGGTCATGCCGTTGCCGCGGGTGGACACGAAGAAGAACGGGCACTCCCTCTCCTTGAGCAGCTTGGGGCGGCCGAGCAGCTGGTAGGTGCGCATGGAGGCGAGCGCCAGGTCGTGCAGCGGCACGATGCGCTCCCTCGCCCCCTTGCCGAACACCTTCACCTGACCGCGCTCGAAGTCGACGTTGGCCGCGAGCAGGCCCGACGCCTCGGACACGCGCGCGCCGCACGCGTACAGGAACTCCAGTAGCGCCAGGTTGCGCAGATCGGCGGGCGACTGCTCGCGCGGGTTGCCGGCGGCGTCGCGCTTGCCGTGCACCGAGAGCAGCCTCGCCATGTCGGCCGCGCGGATGACATGCGGCAGGTCCTTCTGCTGGCGGGGGCCCGAGAGCACGCTCGCCGGGTCGCAATCGCACACCCCCGTCACGTTGAGCCAGCGGAAGAAGCTGCGCAGCGCCGAGAGGCGCCGGTTGACGGTGGTGCGCGAGTACTGCGCGCGGTCGAGCTCGCCCAGATAGCGGCGCAGCTGCCGGTGGGTCGCCGCCAAGGGGTCGACCCCCTCGCGGGCGGCCCAGCGCGCGTAGTCCATGAGGTCGATGCGGTAGGCGCGCACCGTGTGGGCCGAGGCATTGCGCTCCACGCGCAGGGCATCGCAGAAGCCCTCGACCAGGGACGCGGCGCGCGGGTCGCACGAGGGCGCGCCGTCGTCGGGCGCGGGTACGGCGTCAGGCACGGGAGGCGCCTTGGCTCGGGCCGGCGGCGGGCGCATCGGCGCAGGTGGCAGGCCCTCCCGGCATGAGGCCGCGCGCGACCAGGAGGGCGCGGTAGGCCGCGAGCGCCTCGGCGCCGCGCGCGGCGTAGGCGGCATAGCGGTCGCGCTTGTTGCGCACGCGCTCCGCCAGCGGCTCCATGATGCCGAAGTTCACGTGCATCGGCTGGTAGTCCTTCGTCTCGGGGCTCGTGGCGTAGGCCAGAAGCGCGCCGAAGGCCGTCTCGCACGGCAGCGGCGGCAGGTCGGACCCCGAGAGCTCGGCTGCCACGGCGAGCGCGGCATGCAGGCCCGAGCGCAGCGCCTCGCAGTACCCCTCGGTGCCCGCCAGCTGGCCCGCCACGAACACGGGCGCGCCCAGCGCGGCGGCCCCGGGGGCCGTGAGGCGCAGGTTGGCGTCGAGCAGGCGCGGAGCGTCGAGGAACGTGTTGCGGTGCATCACGCCGAAGCGGGCGAACTCCGCCTGCTCCAAGCCGGGGATCAGGCGGAACACGCGACGCTGCTCGGGGAACGTCAGGTTCGTCTGGAAGCCCACCAGGTTGTAGCACGAGCCGTGCGCGTCCTCGGCGCGCAGCTGGAGCGCGGCCCAGGGGCGCCTTCCCGTGCGCGGGTCGGTGAGGCCCACGGGCTTGAGGGGGCCGAAGCGCGGGGCATCGAGGCCCTTGCGCGCGATCTCCTCGATGGGCTGGCAGGCCTGGAACAGCTCGCGCGTCTCGAAGTCGCGCAGCACGACGCGCTCGGCGGCCACAAGCTCGGCGGCGAAGGCCTCGTACTCCTCGTGCGTGAAGGGCGCGTTCAGGTAGTCGCCCGCCCCGTCGGACCCGTCCTCGTAGCGGCTCTGCCGGAACAGGCGCCCCCCGTCCAGCGAGTCGGCCATGACGATGGGCGCGGCGGCGTCGTAGAACGCCAGGTGGCCGGCGCCGGCGACGCGGGCGAGGTCGGCGGCGAGCGCTCCGGACGTGAGCGGCCCCGTGGCCACCACGAGCGCATCGGCGCCGCGGGCCGCCTCGGCCAGGCTCTCGGCCTCGCCGCGCACGAGGTCGACCAGCGGGTGCCCTTCGATGCGTGCCGTGACATCGCGGGCGAACGCCTCGCGGTCCACGGCCAGCGCGCCCCCGGCGGGCACGGCGTGCCGGTGCGCGGCGGCCAGCAGATGCGATCCCAGCGCCTCGAGCTCGGCCTTGAGCATGCCGGCCGCGCTCTCGGGCTTGGTCGACTTCAACGAGTTCGAGCACACGAGCTCGGCGCACGCACCGGTGGCGTGCACGGGCGTGGGCGTACCGGGGCGCATCTCCACGAGGCGCACGCGGAAGCCGCGGTCGGCAAGCTGGAGCGCCGCCTCGCTTCCCGCGAGGCCGGCGCCGAGTATGGTCACGTTGTCAGACATGCCTGCAAGGATACCAAACCTCGGAGCCATGGGAAACGGCGGGCGAGAAAAACCGGCGGATCGCCGGAGGGGGCGCTACGTACCGAGCGCGTCCGGCGGGCGCCGGGCGCAGCCGGCGAGAAGCGGGCGCGGCCCGCGCCGCTACCCGACAGGCGTGCTGAACTCGTACAGGGCCTCGGGGTACACTTCCTGGCCTTCAGGCCATCCAAGGGCCAAGCCCCCGTCGATGATGCGCACCTGCGCGAAGTACCGCTCTTCCGCCAAGCGTCCGTACGATCCGCCGCAGTCGATAAACGGGGCGGCGTCGAAAAGACGCCTCTCCCCCGTTTCGAACTCGAGCAGAAGCTCGCTTCCGCCCCTCGGCTCGACCTTCGTCAAGTCGGGCTGGCTTTTGCCCATCCCGCAGGCAACCTCGTCGACCAAGACCGGCTCCCCCATGAGCACGCCACCGCCTTCCTATCGCAACGGATCGATCTTGAAAGCATCGAGCCCCTCCGAGAGGAGCTTCCAGTCGGCCTCGAGCTCTTCCCTATGAAGGACGACCCATGCCCTAAGCAGCGTCAGCTTCCTCGGCGGGAGATACCCGTCGAGCACCTCGCCCTCGAAATCGAGCGAGCAGCTGAACTCCGCATAACGGGCGTGGACATGCGGTGCGTGATGCTTTCCCGCCGACTCATTATACATGATGACCACTATGCCGAAGAACATGGAGATCGTCGCCATCTCGCCCCCTCCTTCCGCCTTTCCGCTCATCCACCGATGCGATGCCCCTCACCCCGCCGGCCCCCAGCGGCCGTCGGGGTAGCGGGCGGCGAGGCCCGTGCGCTCGGCCTCCACAAGGCGTTCCATGAGCCAGGCGCGCGGCTCGGCGGAGCCGCAGGACGCGCGGGCCACGGCGTAGAGATCCTCCATGCCCAGCGGCTCGGCGGCGAGGGCCGCGGCCACGGGATTGGCGGCGAGGGCGGACGGGCGCATCCCTGGACGAACCGCGCCAGCGGCTGCCGCATGCTCCCCCGCAGGCGGCCACTGCTCCTGCCTCAAGCATCCGAACAGGGAGAACAGGGCGTCCTCGAACGTCTCGTCGTCCACGACGGGCTGCGCCCCCTGGTACAGCAGGCGGTTCGCGCCGCGCGACGAGGCCGCCGTGATGGCGCCGGGCACCACGAGCACGTCGCGGTTCGCCGCGAGCGCCTCGTCGGCGGTGGAGAACGTGCCCGACGGCAGCCCGGCCTCCACGATGAGCACGGCCCGGGCGAGTCCCGCGATGAGGCGGTTGCGCTGCCGGAACATATAGGGCCGCGGCTTGCGGTCCCACGGCTGCTCGGACGCCACCGCCCCGCCGCCGTCCACGATGCGCTGGAACAGGCCTGCGTGCGTCGCCGGGTACGGCTCGTCGCAGCCGCCCCCGAGGAACGCCACCGTCGGCGCGCCCTCGGCGAGCGCGGCCTCGTGGGCCGCCGCGTCGCATCCGCGCGCGCCGCCCGATATGACCACAACGCCCCGCCGCGCTGCCGCGCCGGCGAAGCGCCGGGCGCAGCCCGTGCCATAGGGCGTCGCCCTGCGGGCGCCCACCACGGCCAGGCCCTCCTGGAGCGCACCCGGGTCGCCCACGACGTAGAGGCGCCGCGGCGGGTCCGGCACGCGCGCGAGCGCCGCGGGGAAGGCGCCGTCGCCGGGCGCGAGCTCGGCGCGGGGGCCTCTCAGCCGCATGTCCCCACCCCCTCCCGCAAGCGGAACGCGAGCGCCTCGCACAGGTGCCCCCGCCCCACCGACGCCGCCTCCTCCATGTCCGCGATGGTGCGCGCCACCGCGAGCGTGCGCATGATGGCGCGCCCGCTCATGCGGGCGGCTCGCGCCGCGTCCTCGAAGAAGGCCTCGTCGGCCGGCGCGAGGGCGCACGAGCGAACAAGGGCCTCCGTCCCCTCGCCGTCGCCGACCCGCGCCCGTCGCCAGGAGGCGTACTCGCGCGCACCCAGCACGGCGGCGCGCATGTCGTCCGACGACGTTCCCCCGCCCGTGCCCAGCACGTCGCGCGGCGCCGAGCGGCGCACGTCGACGTGCAGGTCGATACGGTCCATGAGCGGCCCGCCGATACGGTTCTGGTAGGCGCTCACCTGGGCCAGCGTGCACGTGCAGGCATGCTCTGCGTCGCCGAAGTAGCCGCAGGGGCACGGGTTCGCGGCCGCCACCAGCATGAAGCGCGCCGGGAACGACACGTTGCCGTCGGCCCGCGTGACCGTGACGCGCCCCGACTCCATGGGCTGGCGGATGCCCTGCAGCACCGAGGGCCGGAACTCGGGCAGCTCGTCCAGGAACAGCACCCCCTGGTGCGCGAGCGACACCTCGCCCGGCCGCGGCGGCGTGCCGCCGCCCACGAGCCCCGCGGTCGTGGCCGAGTGGTGGGGGCTGCGGAAGGGCCGCACGCCGCCGAGCAGGGCGCCCACCTCCTCGCCCGCCACCGAGTGGATGAGCGCGGCCTCGAGCGCCTCGTCCTCCTCGAGCGGCGGCAGGATGGAGGGCAGCCGCGAGGCCAGCATCGTCTTGCCCGATCCGGGCGGCCCCATCATGAGCACGCCGTGGCGGCCGGCGGCGGCCACCTGCAGCGCGCGCTTCGCCATGTCCTGGCCGGCCACGTCGCGGAAGTCCGGGGCGGCCGGCGCATGGGAGGGCCGCCGGGGGGCGAGGGCGGGGAACTCCCCCGAGCGGAAGTCGGCGATCGTGCGCACGGCGCGCTGCTCGAGGCCGTCGATGGCCACGAGGCGCTCCGGCGCGTCCGCGCAGACGAGCATGCACCCCAGGTCGCGCGCGCACAGCGCATAGGCCAGCAGGCCGTCCACGGGCCGCACGGCCCCCTCCAGCGAGAGCTCCCCCACGATGAGCGCGCCCTCGGCCAGGCGCGGGTCCACCTGCCCCGTGGCCGCGAGCAGGCCCACCGCGATGGGCAGGTCGAACCCCGACCCCGTCTTGCGCAGGGCGCCGGGCGCCAGGTTCACCACCACCCGCTCGTTCGGCATGGAGAAGCCTGCGGCCCGCAGGGCGGCGCGCACGCGCTCGCGCGCCTCCTGCACGGCGGCGTCGGGCATCCCGACGATGCAGAACGCGGGCATGCCGCTGCCCACCACCACCTCCACGTCAACCGGCACGGCCTCCACCCCGCGCAGCGTCGCGCCCTGCACGGCGAAGCGTCCGAACACGCCGCTCACCCCGCCGAGAAGGCGCCGATATGGTGCCGTATGAACGCGCGGTCGGGCGGCACCACCACGATCGACACCACGTCGAAGCGCACCGGCACGTCCACCACGTCGTAGTCCACCAGGAACAGCGCCGCGATGCGCTCGTAGCGGCTGCGCTTCCCCGCGTCCACCGCCTCGGAGGGAAGCCCCTTCTCGGTGTTCGACCTCGTCTTCACCTCCACGAACACGAGCGCCTCCCCGTCGCGCGCGATGATGTCGGCCTCCCCCGCCGCGCACGTCCAGTTGCGCTCGACGATGTCGTAGCCGCGCCGGTCCAAAAAGCGCGCCGCCGCATCCTCGCCGCGCCGGCCGAGCTCCCGGTTGCGGCAGCCGATCGCCTCGGCGCCCTCGCCATCTGCCGGCTGCCCCTGCCTCGGCTTCGCCTTGGAACGCGGCTTGCGCCGCTTGGCGGGGGCATCCGGCGGGCGCGCCCCCTTTCCTTTCGTGGAGGTCGGTTCCTCCTGCAGCCGCTCCTGCACGGCCGCGGTACCGTTCTCGTCCATTCGTCGCCCCTTTCTTCTCTAGGGGCATCATAGGTCCGCAACCTTTCCGGGGAACCGTCGCGGAGGCCCGCATGGAACCGCCCCGATTATGCGCGGTCCTTGCACGGCGGCCGCATGAACCTGGCGCGCTTCTTGCACGGATCTGGCAGAAAGCCGGCGGAAATTCGGCAGCCAGCCGATGCGGGGGCAACTCCGCAGGTGGAACATGCAGGGGCCGATGGTCGGCACCTTGGGCGCCGGCGGGAGGAGGGGCACGTGCGAAGGTGGAAAACCGTGGCGCGCGACAAAGCCGCCGGACGGCATGCACGGGAGAGCGTCGCCCCGGCGAGGCGCCGGGCAGATGCGAAGCGCCCTAGAACAAGGTCGGCTGCGTGAAGGCGGTGCAGAACGTGGCGCGATGGAGGGGGGTGAGGCCGAAACGCTTGATGGCCTCGATATGGGCGGGGCTCGCATAGCCCTTGCAGGAATCGAAGCCGTACTCGGGGTAGTCCTCGGCGTAGCGGCACATAAGGGCGTCGCGCTCCACCTTGGCCACGATGGAGGCTGCGGCGATCGACGCGCAGCGGCAGTCGCCTTTCACCACGTTCACCTCGCGGTCGTCGAGGCGCAGAGGGTTGCCGTCCAGCAGGACGACGTCCGGGCGCACGCCGGCGGTCTCGATGTGAGCCAGCGCATGCCTGAACGCGGTGACGAGCGAGGCCGTCATGCCCGCGGCATCGATGTCGGCCGCTTCCACGTACTCCACCGTCCACGCCACGGCCACCTGCTTGACCTCGAGGGCAATGCGCTCGCGCACTTCGGCTTTGAGCTGCTTGGAGTCGTTGAGGCCCTCCACCGCGGGCTCGGGGGGAAGCACGACGGCGCCCACCGCGAGCGGGCCGGCGAGCGGGCCGCGGCCCACCTCGTCGAGCCCCACGACCACGCCGGCGCCGCGCCCCTCGGCGAGCGCCCGCTCGAACGCGTACAGCGAGGCCAACCGTTCGCGCTCGGCCTGCTCGGCCTCGATCCGGCGCCGCGCCACCTCCACGGCGTCGCGCACGCCCTTGCGCGTGTCGGCCACGAGCGAGCGCTCGAGCACGGCGAACTCCCGCGCGCCCGCCTCCTGCAACCGCTGCCTTATCTCGGCGACCGTCGGCCCCATGCGCCCGCACGTCCCTTCTCGTCCGCGCGCCCGCCCCCGCGGCCGCGCCCGTTCCCGTCTCTCTCCCATGATAGCAAAAGCCGCCCAACCGGGCGGCAGAAGAAACACGGCAAGCGTAGTCACCGCCTACCAATTCGCGCGCAGCGCGAATATTAACCGGCCAGGTTGGCGTAGTAAGACAGCGAGAAGCCCCCTCGCGCCGATAATCGGCCCGTTTCGCGGCAGAGCGTACTTCTGTACGCGAAGGCAAGCGAAAAAGGGGCGAGGATCAGTGCGAAGGGGCTTCGCAGCGTCAGCTCGTTCGGCGGCCGTCAGGCCGACGGAACCTAGCGGAAGGACTTCTCCTTGATCTTGGCGGCCTTGCCCACCTTGTCGCGCAGGTAGTACAGCTTGGCACGACGGACGTCACCCTTGCGCATGACCTCGATCTTCTCGATCTTCGGGGAATGCACGGGGAACGTGCGCTCCACGCCGATGGAGAAGCTGACCTTGCGCACCGTGAACGTCTCGCGGCTCGAGGCGCCGTGGCGGCGGATGACATCGCCCTGGAACACCTGGATGCGCTCGCGGCTGCCCTCGACGATGCGGTAATGGACCTTCACGTTGTCGCCCACGTTGAAATCGGGGAGGTCCTGCTTGATCTGCTGCTGTTCGATAGCGCGAATGATGTCCATGTTCGTTATCCTTCTATGCGTTCAGATTGAATCTCGTATCGTGTTCTGTGGAAAGACACAATTGGACAGTATACTGCCCCATGCCCGCTCGCGCAAGGAAAAAAGCGCCGTCTTCCTGCATTTTTTCCCGAAACCGCCCCGCACTCCACGCAAATCCCAGATTCGGCGCGCCCTGCGCTCATCATTTCGCCGTGCGGCACCGCGAAGCCGCAACCCGGATGCGGGGCGCGGGACGTTCCCGGCAAAGCTGCCGGGCGGGCCAGCGCCGCCTCAGACGAGCGAGAGCAGCGCGTAGGCGGCCACGCCCGACACGGCGCACCACAGAAGCGACTTCGTCCTCCATGCCACGATCGCCACGACGCCGGCAGCCAGAAGCGGTGCGGCTGCCGGCCAGAGGCCCGCGTCGAACATGCCGGGCGTCAGCAGGTCGTTCGCCACGAGCGCGGCGAAGGCGGCCGACGGGATGAACCCGAGCGCCTGCTCCACCCCCTCCGGCAGCTGCTTGCCCTTGAGCGCGAACAGCGGCACCGTGCGGCACACGAGCATGGTGACGGCGCAGCACGCGAACACGACGAGAAAGTCGCCCCATCCCATCGGCTCCATCAGCCTCGCTCCTTCGCCCAGGTGAACGCCAGCGCCGCTGCGACGCCCGCGAGCGCGCCCACGAGGATGGCCGGCCCCCCGAGACCCACGGCCTTGCAGGCGAACACGCCCAAGACGGCCACGGCGGCGGCCACGAGGTTCGCAGGCGTCGGCCTCTGCGTGACCAGCAGGCAGATGAAGATGGAGGTCATGGCGAACGCCGCTATGGCCAGCGGCACGCCGATGGCGTTGCCCACGAGCACGCCTGCCACGTTCGAGAGCGCCCAGGAGCTCTGCGAGAACAGGTTAACGAGCGTGGCGCGCCCCACCGACCAGTCGCCCGCCTCGAACCTCGCCGTGTTCACGCCGTAGCTCTCGTCGGTCACGGTGGCGGAGAACAGGAAGGCCAGGCGCTTCCTCACGCCCTTGCACGCCGGCGCGAAGGCGGCCGAGTACAGCATCTGGCGCGTGTTCACCAGCGACACGCTGGCGATGATGGAGGCCAGCGGCGAGCCCGCCAGCCACATGTTCGGGATCATGAACTGCCCGGCGCCCGAGTAGAACAGCGCCGAGAGCAGGAACACCTGCAGGGCGTCCAGGCCGATGGAGGCGCACAGGATGCCGCAGGGTATGCCGATGGCCACGTAGCCCAGCATGATGGGCAGCGCGGCTGAAAACGATTGTCGTATGTGGTCCCCGGAAAGCACAGCCTCCCGATTATACAAGTTCCGCGCCTGCGATCAATGGGTATCTTGATCGCGGGCGCGCCGGGCCGGGCCTGCGCGCGGCGCCGGGCCCGCAGGGGCCCGGGCTTCCCTAGTAATGCACGGAGTGCGGGATGAACAGCTGCTGGAACAGGTTCTTGGCGAAGCGGTCGGTCATGCCGGCCACGTAGTCGGTCACGGCGCTCAGATCGTCGCCCTCGGCGATGGCGCGGTACTCCTCGGGCACCTCTTCCGTGTGCGCCACGTAGTAGTCGAACAGGGCGCCCACGAGGCGCGTGGCCTTGTCCACCTCCGCCATCACGACGGGCGCCGTGTACACGCGCGCGAACAGGAACGCTCTAAGCTCCATCATGGCGTCCCACACCGAGTCGCTCATGCGGATGTCGTCTGCGGCGGCCGACGTCTCCACCATGTCCATGACGAGCGTCTGGATGCGCGAGGAGTGGTCGGGGCCGAGCACCGCGTGCGTCGTGTCCGGCAGGTCGCCCTCGGACAGGATGCCCGCGCGTATGGCGTCGTCTATGTCGTGGTTCACGTAGGCGATGCGGTCGGCCGTGCCCACGATGCGGCCCTCGAGCGTCTCGGCTCGCAGGTCGCCGGTGTGATTGAGGATGCCGTCGCGCACCTCGGGCGTGAGGTTGAGCCCCTTGCCGCCGTTCTCGATGCGCTCCACCACGCGCAGGCTCTGCTCGTTGTGCCGGTAGAGCGCCTCGGCCTCGGGCGAGGCGGGGTCGATGCCCCGGTGGCGGGCGATGCTGCGCGCGAGCGCCTCCTCGCCGGTGTGGCCGAACGGCGTGTGCCCCAGGTCGTGCCCGAGCGAGATGGCCTCGGTCAGGTCCTCGTTCAGCCCGAGCGCCCGCGCGATGGTGCGCGCGATCTGCGCCACCTCGAGCGTGTGGGTGAGCCGGGTGCGGAAGTGGTCGCCCTCGGCGGCCAGGAACACCTGCGTCTTATGCGACAGGCGTCGGAACGACTTCGTGTGGAGGATCTTGTCGCGGTCGCGCTGGTAGTCGTTGCGCAGGATGTCGGGCTCGGCCGAGCGGGCGCGACCCTCGCTCTCGTCGGCGAACGAGGCGTCGGGCGAGAGCGCCTCGTGCGCGCGCTCCTCCTGGTCTTCGCGATGGATGATGCGCATGGCGGACCTCCTTGCTCGTCGTAGACGCCCTCAGTATACCAGCTTGCCCGGCTCGAACACGCCGCGCTCCGTGACGATGCGGGTGATCAGGGAGGCGGGCGTGACGTCGAACGCCGGGTTCCACACCTCCACGCCGGGGATGGGCGCGGGGAGCACCTCGGCGGGGTCGCGCTCCTCTATGGGGATGCCCGAGCCGTCCGGAAGCGTCGGGTCGATGGTGGACGTGGGGGCGGCCACGTAGAACGGGATGCCGTGGTGGCGCGCGAGCACGGCCACGCCGTACGTGCCTATCTTGTTGGCCGCGTCGCCGTTGGCGGCGATGCGGTCGGCCCCCACGAGCACGGCGTCCACCCGGCCGGAGGCCATGAGGCTGGCGGCCATGTTGTCGCATATAAGCGTGCAGGGGACGTTCGCCCGAGAGAGCTCCCATGCCGTGAGGCGGGCGCCCTGGCCCACCGGGCGCGTCTCGTCGGCGTACACGCGCTCCACCTTGCCCTGCGCGGCGGCCGCGTACACGATGCCGAGCGCCGTGCCGAAAAACGCGGTGCCCAGGCTGCCGGCGTTGCAGTGCGTGAGGATGCGGGAGCCGGGCGCGAGCAGCTTCGCGCCGTGGGCGCCGATGGCGCGGTTCACGGCCTCGTCCTCGGCCTCCATGCGCTTGACCTCGTCGTAGAGCTCGTCGGCGAGGGCGCGCGGCGCAGCGGCCCCGCCCGCGAGCGCGTGGGCGAGACGCTCGAGGCGGCGCACACCCCACGCCAGGTTCACGGCGGTGGGACGCGCGTCGGCCACCTCGTCGGCCACGCGGCCGAGCTCCGCGAAGAAGCTCGGGGGTATCTCCCAGCACCCGCCTGCCGTCGGCGAGCCGGCGCCGACGTTGCCCGCCCACAGCGCCACGGCGGCCGCGCCGACGATGCCGAGGGCGGGGGCGCCGCGCACGGCGAGCGACTTGACGGCGCCCACCACGGCGCGCCAGTCGCCCGTGCGCTCGAAGGCGAGCTCGCCGGGCAGGCGCCGCTGGTCGATGTAGGCGAGGCGCGGGCGGCCGTCGCCGTCGCGCTCGAGCTCGACGGTGCGCGGCAGGTTCTCCAGGCAGAGGGGCTGGCTCATGGGGCGTCCTTTCTTCGTCGCTGCCATTCTAGCGCATCGAGCCTGCGAAAGGGCGCCGGCACGCACGTAAAGGCTCCGTGACCGCGGCATGACGGTTCGGCGGACGGGCGCGGCCCTCGGGTATCGTGGGCCCTGCGCGCGCCGAGCCGGCCGCGCGGAAGCACCGCCGAAAGGAACCCGTATGGAACCCCGCACCGCCCCCTCCCCCGTCGCGTCAGCGGACGCGGCCCCTTCCCCGCGCGCCGAGGCCGCGGCCGCGGCCTGGCGCGCAAAGCCCGCCGCCGTCGTGCTCGCGGCGCTCGAGACCTCGCCGGACGGCCTGACGGACGCCGAGGCGCGACGCCGCCTGGCCCAGAACGGGCCCAACGAGCTGGCCTCGAAGCCGCCCAAGACGCTCGGCGCCATGGTGCGCGAGCAGCTGGGCGACCCCATGGTGCTCATCCTCGTGGTGGCGGCCGTGCTCTCGGCGCTTCTGCGGGAGTGGGCCGAGGCGGGCATCATTTTCGCCATCGTGGTGGTGAACGCCGTGATCGGCATCGTGCAGGAGCGCAAGGCGCAGTCGTCGCTCGAGGCGCTGCGGTCGCTCTCCGCGCCCACGGCCCGTGTCGTGCGCGGCGGCGCCGAGGAGATCCTGCCCGCCCGCGAGCTCGTGGTCGGCGACCTGGTCATGCTGGACGACGGCAGCATGGTGCCCGCCGACCTGCGCCTCTTGGACACGGCGAGCCTGCGCGTGCAGGAGGCCTCGCTCACCGGCGAGTCGGTGCCTTCCGAGAAGGACGCCGACGCGAAGGTCGCCCCCGGCGCGCCGCTCGGCGACCGCTCCACCATGGCCTTCGCCACGTCCATCGTCACGGGCGGACGCGGGCGGGGCGTGGTGACAGCCACGGGAATGGGCACCGAGGTCGGCCAGATCGCGGGGCTTTTGGAGGGCGACGAGGAGCTGGACACGCCGCTCAAGCGCAAGCTGGCCTCGTTCGGCAAGCTGCTCACCATCGTGGGCGTGGCGGCGGCGCTGGCCGTGGTGGCCATCGGCCTGGCCTACGGCCGGCCGTTCGTGCCGCTTCTGCTGCTGGCTGTGTCGCTGGCCATCTCCGTCATCCCCGAGAGCCTTCCCGCCACCGCCACCATCGTCATGGCGCTGGGCGTGCAGCGCATGGCGCGGCACCAGGCGCTCGTGCGGCGCCTGCCCGCCGTGGAGACGCTTGGCGGCGCCACCGTCATCTGCACGGACAAGACCGGCACCCTCACCGAGAACCGCATGAGCGTCGTGCGCGTGGCGCTGGGCCCGGACCTCGACCGCGGCACGGCCCAGGAGCCCGCCGCAGCGCTCGCGGCGCACCCCGCGCTCTTCGGCGACCTGGCGTTCGTGGCGGCCCTCTGCAACGACGCGAGCTTCGCGGAGGGCGAGGCGGCGCCCGGGGCCGCGGGGAGCGGGGAGGCGGAGGGCGAACGAGGCCCGGCCGACGGCGGAAGGCCGCCTGCCGCGGACGGCGCCGCCGCGGACGCCGTGATCGGCGACCCCACCGAGGGCGCGCTGCTCGTCATGGCGCGCGACATCGGCGTGGAGCCGGCAGCCCTGCGCGCATCCTACCCGCGCCTGGCCGAGCGCCCCTTCGACTCCGACCGCAAGCGCATGGCCACCGTGCACGAGCGCGACGGCCAGGTGGTGGCGGCCGTGAAGGGCGCCCTCGACGGCCTGCTGCCCCGCTGCGCCTTCGTCATGGACGACGACGGGCCGCGCCCGATCACCGACGACGACCGCGCGCACGCCCTCGAGGCGGCGGCGCGGCTTTCCGACGAGGCCCTGCGCGTGCTGGCCTTCGCCACGCGGGCGCTTCCCGCCGTGCCCGGCGACGAGGAGGACATCGAGCGCGAGCTCGTGCTGGTGGGGCTGGTGGGCATGATGGACCCGCCGCGCCCCGACGTGCGCGCGGCCGTGGACACGTGCCGCACGGCCGGCGTGCGCACCGTCATGATAACGGGCGACCACGCCGCCACGGCGCGCGCCATCGGCGAGGAGCTGGACATCTACCGGCCCGGCGACCTCGTGGTCACGGGAGAGGAGCTGGAGGAGATGGACGACGCGGCGCTCGACGACGCCGTGCGCCGCGCCAGCGTGTTCGCCCGCGTGTCGCCCTACCACAAGCTGCGCATCGTGCGCGCGCTCAAGCACGACGGCGAGGTCACGGCCATGACGGGCGACGGCGTGAACGACGCGCCCGCGCTCAAGGCCGCCGACATCGGCGTGGCCATGGGCATCACGGGCACCGACGTGGCGAAGGACGCCGCCGACATGGTGCTTCTGGACGACCGCTTCACCACCATCGTGTACGCGGTGCGCGAAGGGCGGCGCGTGCACCGCAACATCCAGAAGGTCGTGCAGTTCCTCGTGGCCGACAACCTGGCCGAGATCGTGGTGCTGCTGGCCGCCGTGGCCCTGAACTGGAACGCGCCGCTCACGGCCGTCATGATCCTCTGGGTGAACCTGGCCACGGCGACGCTGCCGGCCCTCGCGCTCGGCGTGGAGCCGTCGAGCCGCCACATCATGGAGCACCCGCCGCTGCGCGCGGGCACGCTGCTGGAAGGGCGCCAAGCGCGCCGGGTGGTGTTCCAAGGGCTGTTCGTGGCCGCCTTCGCCCTGCTCGCGTTCGTGATCGGGCGCGAGGCGGGCGGCGATGCGGTCGGGCGCACCATGGCGTTCGGCGTGCTGGCCTTCTCGCAGGTGCTGCGCGCCGTGAACCAGCGCTCCGACACCGATCCCGTCTGGGACCGCGAGGGCGGCCGCAACCCGCAGCTCGCCTGGGCCGTGGCCGCCAGCACGGCGCTCATGCTCGTCGTGCTGCTCGTGCCGCCCGTGCGCGAGGCGTTCGGCGGCGCGGCCATGGACGCGTGGCAGTGGGCGACGGTGTTGGGCCTGGCCTTCCTCTCGCTCGTGCAGACCGAGGCCGCGAAGGCCATCGGGCGCTGGAGGGCGCGCCGCGGTCAGGCGACGGCCGGCCTGCGGGGCTAGCCCGCGGACCGAGCGCGAGGCGGGCGCCTCGCCGTGCCTCCCCATCGGGCGCCCCGCATCCGGACGCGGGGCGCCCGATCGTCTATACTGGGGCCTAGCTGGCGCGGGCGCCGCATGGCGGCCGCGCTTCCTGGGAAGAGGCGTTGGAAGGGGAGGCTTATGGACGGTAACGGGTTCTCGTGCTTGAGCTGCGCCGGCGAGGCGTGCGAGTTCCAGACGGGCGGCAACCCGCCGCAGTGCGTGGAGGGGCTCGTGAGCGAGGCTATCCACGAGGAGGTGCGCGAACGCTACCGCGAGCCGGAGAACCACCGCGTCATGCAGGCGGCGGCGCTCACGAGCGAGCGCTGCGCGAACCTCACGCGCGTGCAGGAGACCTTGGAGTTCGCCGCGCGCATGGGCGCGCGCAAGATCGGCATCGCCACCTGCACGATGCTGCTCGACGAGAGCCGCACGCTGCGCAAGCTGCTGGAACGCGCGGGCTTCGAGGTGTTCGGCGTGGCCTGCAAGGTGGAGGGCAACCGCCGCGCCGACCTCGGCCTGGCGCCCGCCGCCGACGGCGGGGAGGGCCCGGTGCTGTGCAACCCCGTCATGCAGGCCCGCCTTCTGGAGGAGGAGGGCACCGACCTGAACATCGTCATGGGCCTGTGCGTGGGCCACGACACGCTGTTCTACCGCCACTCGCACGCCCCCACGACCACGCTCGTGACGAAGGACCACGTAACCGGCCACAACGCCTGCGCCGGCCTCTACGCCTCCAAGTCCGTGTACCGCCGGCGCCTGAACGAGACCGTCGACGCCTGCCGCGAGGGCGTCATCGCGCAGGTCTGACCTGTTTCGACCTTGCGGATACGGCAGGCCTAAGGCTTCGGTACCGTTCGATGGCGCAACGCTCAATGCGAGGCCTTAGCTGCGCGCGCGTTCTCCCTCGCGCATGCGGCGCAGCGCGCACACCCCCAGGGCGCCGGCCGCCACAAGACATGCGACGGCGGCGAGGGCGCCCGTAACCCCGTCGCCCGTGGACGCGAGGCGCTGGGGAGCGGGCACGGGCTCGGTCGGCGCGAGCGGCGCGGGAACGGGCACGACCGGCGCAGGATCGGGCGCGCCCGGCGCGTAGGTCGCATCAACAACCCCGTTCACCAGCTTGGCGATGAGCGCATGGCCGTCATGGTTCGGATGCGGGTCGACGTTGAACGAGATCGAGCCGTCGGCGGCGCGCCCGATGGAGACGTTCGTCAAGCCGGGGTTGTTGAACGGCTCGTACAGGTTCACGGCGGCGTAGCCCTCCGTGTTCCGGGCGAACGCCTCGTTCATGATCTCGATGTAGTGCGCGCCGGCGCTGCCGAGGTCGATGGACAGGGGCAGATCGGGATCCGCATGCGCGGCTAACTTGGGGAACAGCGTGCGCACGTCGAGCACCTGGCCGTAGAACGGGTTGTACAACGTGGTCCAATACACCTGGGCGCGCGGCGCGCGGGCATGGACGGCGTCCAGGATGGCCGGCTGGTTCGTCGTCGCGAACGTCTCGCAGGCGGCGAGCAGCTCAGGGTCGGCGACGAGGGCCGCGTTGATGCGCTCGATGGCAGCCGACACCTTCTCGAGCAGCTCTTTGACAGGGTCGGGGCGCTTGGCGACCACCGCGTCGCCCGCGTCCGAAACGACCGCTTCGCCCGCGTCCGCCGCCAGCGCGGCCGCGTCCGGGCCTGCTGCGGCTTCGACGGCGAGCGCCGCCTCTATCTGCGCTATATCCGCATCGCTTAGATCGCTGATGGGTTCGAGCGCCTCGGCGATGATCTCGATGAACCGCCCCAGCAGGTCGTTCGAGCCGATGGTCACGCTCACCGCGGTCGCATCGGCAAGCGCCGCGTCGTAGGCGCCCGCCTGCAGCGCGTCGAGCAGCTGCGTGCTCGTCCAGCCCGAAGCAGCCAGGTTGTCCGTCACCGACGGGCCGAACGCGTCGGCGAAGTGCGCGCCCACCAGCGACACGAACGCGTCGGAGGGCGTGGGCTCCTGGTCGTAGCACTGGTCGCTGTTATCGTATTCGGGCAGCGCGTAGCCGGCGGCGATGCTGTCGCCGAACGCCACGTACTTCGTGAGCAGCGGCTCGCAGGCTATGCGCTCCTTCGCGATGCCCGCGGCCATAAGCCGTTCGACCATCGCCGCATCGCGCACGGTGAACGTCGTCGTGTCCGCGAGTCCCGCGAACGCGGCGGGGTCCACGTCCAGGACGCCCTCGATGTCGATGCGCTCCACCGCGCCCGATGCGGCCGCCGCGCCGCTGAAGGCGCCCGCCGCGATGCCCTCCACCGCGTATGTGGCGGGATCCTCCCACGCCTCCATCACCATGATGGAGGCGGGAACCGCGACGATGCCCGCAGCTCCCTCCGGCAGCCCGGCCAGCACGACCGCTCCTTGCGCGGCGCCCGCGTCGCGCACGATCGTGTACGACATGTCCATGCCCGACTTCTTGTGCACGACGGTGTCCCCCGCCGCCGCGAACGCCTGCAACGGGCAGAACGCGAGCACGAGCGTCGCCGCCAGGATTCCCACCGCGATGCGGCGCGCGCTCGGCATGATCGATCTTCCAGCCATTCCCTCGCTCCTTCTTCGAGTTCGGACGAATCGCTTGCGAATGCCGGTTGGCCGCCGAGACGCCGCCCGATCAGCATTCCGGCACCCCAAGAGCCGCCGCGACGGCATAAGTATGGCGTGCCTGCGTGCGGCACGCAAGCGCGGCGGCAGGAAGCGGGGACCGACGGCACGAAAGCCGATGGTTGGGCGGCGAGTGGCGACGCGTGGAGAGTTTGCGCGACCGCGGGCGGCGTGGGAGCGCAGCGAGCGCAGAGGGTTATTATTGTTTCATCACTGAAGCACTTTCACCAGGACGGACGAAGGACGGCATGACCGCAGCAGCAGGCGCATACAACGAGAGCGACCTTGCGCTCGACTCGACGTTCTTCGTGGCGTTCGACCTCACCCACCGCGCGCTCAAGGGCGGCCTCGCGGCGGCGAGCCCGCTCAACGTCACGCAGTACCGCATGCTCGTGAAGCTGCTGGCCGCGGGCCCGGACGGCGTCGCGCAGTCCGACTTGGGGCGCCTCCTCGACCTCAAGCCCAACGTGGTCACGCAGGCGCTGAACGCGCTCGAGGAGGCCGGTTTCGCCGAGCGCCTGCGCGGCGAGGGGGCCGACGGCCGCACGCGCACCGCGCGCGCCACCGGGGCCGGCGAGGAGCACGTCGCCCGCGCGAACGCCTCCATCGTCGAGCGCCTCTACGCGCTCTTCCCCACCGAGGACGCCGACCACCGCGCCATCCTGGAGGCGTCCATCGCCGCCGGCGCGAGCATCGACCCGCCGCTTTCCGGCGACGTCGCCTCCCGCTTCGCCGCCTCGCGCGCCCTCGCGTCGCTCGAGCTGGTGAAGCGCGCGATGGAGGGCGCCCTGCGCCGCGCGGCGGGGGCGCCGCTCGCCGAGTGCCGGGTGCTGCAGCGCCTCGGCGAGGTGGACGAGCCCCTGCGCGTGGGAGATGTCGCCACGCAGCTGCAGATGAGCCCCGTGGCCGTGGCCCGCGCCGTGGACGGCCTGGTCGGGCGCGGGTGGGCGCGGCGCCTCGCCAGCCCGAGCGACCGCAAGGCCGTGTTCGTGGCAGCCACCGACGAGGGCGCGCGCAAGCAGAAGGTCATCGCCCGCACCGTCGACGCCCTCGCGCGCACGCAGCTGTGGGCGCGCCTCGACGACGACCGGCGCCGCGCCCTCGCCCGCACCTGGCGCGTCGTCATCGCCGACGTCCAGGCGCGCAAGGAGCTCGACCGCAAAGCCGCGCTCGAGCTCCTGCAGCCCATCGAATGAGGCGCGGGCCGCGCTCCCCTGAAGACAGGAGGAACGCGGTCCGCTTAGTTCCTACCCGACCGGCTTCGACGCGGTCGCCTTCTTCGCCAGGGCGTTCGCGGCGAAGAGGATGATCAGGTTCACCGCTAGGTCCGCTGCGAACCAACCGCCGACGGCGGCCAGGTTGATGCTGGCGGTGTTGATGGCGGCGAAGGTGCCCACGGTGAGGACCATGACCACGAGGCCGCATCCGAGGGTCGCCACGACGAGCGCGCGTCCGGGGCGCTTGCGGGCGAGGCACGCGCTCACCGTCATGGAGGCCGCGCCCAGAAGCGTGCCGAGGAACGCCGCGAAGCCCACGAGCGCCACCACGAGCACCGCCGTGCCCGGCAGCTTCGAGCTCATCGACGCCACCTGCACGGCCGAGAGTATCCCGCTCACCGTGACCAGCAGGCACGCGATGGCCACGAGCGCCGTCGCCCAGCCCCACAGAAACGCCGTCGCGGGCCGCGCCGAAACGCCCTCTCCGCGCCAGACCAAAAAGCCGTACAGCGCCACGCCCGCCGTGGATACTGCCATCGCGAGCGACGCCGCGTACATGAACGCCACGAGGGCCGAGCCGGTGAGGATGGAGCACACGACGTCCAGGATGGGCACGTCGGCTGCCGAGATGTAGTCGTAGGAGAGCGTGCCTGTCGCGTCCATCACGGCCAGGCCCACGCGCCCCACGAGCGCCACGGCGAGCGCAATCAGAAACAGCGTCCCGAACGGACGGGCCATTGCCTTCATCTGCCCCCTCATGCTACTCCCCTCCCTTCATCTCGTTGGCCACCGCGAAGGTGCCGCACAGGTACCCGCCGCAGAACGCCAGGCTCACGTCGCCCAGGAGCGATCCCAGGATGGGGTCGCCGATGTAGCTGTTCTCGCCGCACGCGCCGCCGGCGGTGTGCCATCCGGCGTACAGGCCCGGGATGGGCCGCCCCTTCGTCGAGATCACCTGCATCTCGTCGTTGATCATGAGGCCCGCCTTCGTGCCGTAGAGGTTGCCGCCGATGCGGCAGCCGTAGAACGGCGGGTCCTTGATGGCATGCAGCCACTCGGGCGGCATGGGGTACATGAAGTCGTCCTCGCCGCGCTCGCAGCACTCGTTCCATTTCTCCACGGCCTCCACGAGCACGCCGGGCTCGAACCCCAGGTCGCGCTCCAGCTCCTCGAGGGTGTCGCGCCTCTTCAGCACGTCGGCCTCGATGGCGTCCTCGACGCCGTGGTGCCAGTCGCGGTAGTGCTCGGGCACCTTGTCGATCTGCTCGAGGTCCGGCGTGATGAGCTTGCGGCAGTGCTCCTGCGCGAAGCCCGCCAGATGGTCCTCGTAGTGGGCGTCGAAGATGATGTAGGAGCGGTGCCCCGGCGGGGTCATCTGGATGGTGGCCAGATCGCCCAGCGCGTAGATGGCGTTCGCGCCGTCCTCTCCCACGCGGCTGTCCATGTAGCGCAGGCGGTTGCCGCAGCGGTCGACGGTGAACCACGGCTGGCGCGACAGCTGCGTCATGCCGTCGTAGAGGAAGCGCGCCCACTGGCCGCCCTCGGCCTCCCAGTCCACGCCGCCGTCGAAGCTCGCCGAGCTGTTGAAGCCCGACACGTCGGCGTTCACGCCGAGCCCCATGCGGAAGCACTCGCCCGTCTCGCCCGCCGTGAGGTAGCTGCTTGCGCAGCCCATGGCCGCCGTGGGTATGTAGCGCTGCAAGAGCGCCTTGTTGTTGCAGAAGCCGCCGGCCGTGAGGATGACGGCGCGCTCGGCGTGGATGTACTTCTCCTCGCCGTAGCCCTCGCGGACCACCACGCCCACGACGCGGCCGTCGCCGTCCTGCACGAGCGCCTCGGCCGGACTCTGGAAGAGGTACTGCACGCCGTGGCGCTGACCGAACGCGAACATGGCGTCGGTGGCGTCCTTCATCTTGAGCACGTGGTGGTCGAGCGTCGAGTTCTTCGGTGCCACGTAAACCGGCACCTCGCCCAAGCGCCAGCGCACGCCGCAGTCGGCCATCCAGTCGATGCAGTGGCCGCCCTCTTCCGCGATGCGGTGGATGAGCAGCGGGTCGCAGGCGTAGTGGTACTCGTCGATGGCCCAGTCGGCCAGCTTGCGCGCGTCGAAGGGATAGCTGGGGAACGCGAAGCGCTTGGACTCCTGCAGCTTCGAGCCACCGAGGATGGCGCACATGCCGGCCTCCTGGGCGTTGCCGCCGTGCAGGCCCAGAGCCTCCACGCAGATGGTCCGCGCGCCCTGCTCGGCCGCGCGCGCCGCCGCGTTGAGCCCGCCGCCGCCCGCGCCCACCACGCAGATGTCGCATTCGTAGTCCCAGGCCGCGGGCACCGCGCGCGGCGGGATGGGGCTCGCGTCGTCGGCCGGGAAGGCCGCACCGTTGTGCTCGCGGTACGTGCCGTCCGACCAGGAGGCGTTCGTGGCGGCGCTCGCCGGCACGGAGACCCCCTTGCTCCCGTCGGCCGCCCAATCGCCGATGACGCCCTCCTCCACCGCGTAGGCGGCGCCCGGCATCGCCGCCGCGGCCGCCGTGCCGCCCATGACCACGGCGGCCTTCGTCAGGAAATCGCGTCGGGACAACGACGCATGGCCGCGCCCGTGATTGCATGCCTTCTCTGTCATCGGGATCCCTCCTGCTCTTGCTGCGCGCCGGCGGCCTCGGCCTGCGAGAGCGCATCCTCCACCGCCTGCTTGACGCCCGCCGTGGTGATGGTGGCGCCGCTCACCGCGTCGATGTCCGAGCCCTGCGCGGCCTCGATCATGGCCGCGAACTTCCCGTCGCGGATGGCCTCGTAGCCGCCGCGGCTCTGGCTCTCGCCCTCCTGGGTCGTCTCCAAGCACGAGATGCGGTTGTCCTGCACGAGCAAGGTGACGGTGATGGGGCCTTCCATTCCCTTGCCCTCGCCCGTGTACACGCCGTCGGCGAGCGTGCCGGCGGCCTTCGCCTGCGCGTCCGCCGGCGCTTCCTGCGCCCATGGGTCGTCGAGGCGCAGCGCCAGCTGCTCGGCGCTCGCCGCGTCCTTCGACCCCGACCCCTCGAAGGTCGAGGCGCAGCCCGTCATGCCCACCGCGAGCACGGCGGCGCCGCATACGGCCGTTGCCGTCTTCCTTATCATCGCATCCTCCTTCTCGCAGAGCCTACCGGGGGCTTTCCCAGCCGGCGGGCACGTCGTAGTCGTGGCAGGTGTTGCAGTACATATACGATGCGCCGTGCGCGCCGTGGCAGTTGCTGCAGTCGATGGCCTCGCCCTGGTGGGACGCGTGCGGGTTCACGCCCGCCTCGCCGCCCCAGTTCTCGGTGGCCGCCTTCACGTCCTCCCAGTCGTGGCACCCGGCCGTCGCGCACATCTTCTTGTCGGCCGTCACGCCCTGCACCGTCAGGTGCCCCGACTCGTCGGTGGCGAAGTCTCCGCGCACCCAGGCCAAGCCTTCCGTCACCTGCTCCTCGATCTTCGCCTCGTGGCATTGAAGGCACGTGACGTCGGCGCGCGCGTGGGCGTTCGCCATGAGCGTGGCGTCTTCGTAGTAGCCCTCCACGTAGGCATCCATCGGGTCGTGGCAGATGGCGTTGCAGAAGCCCGGCTGCTCGTGCCAGACCCAGAACCCGGCCCCGGCGGCAACCAGCACGACCGCGACCACGCCGACGACGATCGGCCAGCGCCTCCCGCGCCGCCTGCCTGCCGGTTCTCCGGCCTCGCGCGATGCGCCTGCTTGGACCTCGGGCGTTGCCGCTGCGTCCTTGCGGGCCTCCGCCCCCTGCTTCTCTTCCATGGTCTCCCTCCTCCGTTCCTTGTTTTGCTTCATTTGTGTTTCTTTTTTATTTCATTATTGAACTTCTTGAGCGCATGCTAGCACCTTTCGAGGGCCCGCGGAAGACGTCGTTGACGGCAGCGCGCCATCCGTCAGCAACCGTCCCGCGCCAGCCGTGCCGCACCGTTCCCGCCGCCCTGCCAACGGGTTGACGAATCGTCGAAACTGTCTATTGACGCTCCGTCAACGAGGGGCGTATGCTGCGCTCATCAGGGGTCGGCCAGATCCGGCACGGAGCGCTCGGCGCACCGGGCAGCCGGGCCGCACAGCGCAAGGAGGGCAGCATGGAAACCGCAGGCGACAGGGCACGCAACGCGGCATCGGCCGAACGGCGCGCCGACATCGTGGCCGCCGCCCGCGAGCTGTACGAGGAGCAGGGCCTCTCGAAGACCTCCGTCCAGGACATCACGAACCGCGTGGGCGTGACGCGCTCGCTGTTCTACCACTACTTCCCCGACAAGGAGGCCGTGACCTCGGCCGTGCTCGACGACTACGTGGCGGACTTCATCGAGGCGACGCACTACTGGAACGCGCAGCGCCATCCCGGCGACATCGAGAGCGCGCTCGCCAGCGTCGTGAAGCTCATGCGGCTCGGCGTGTTCGAGCATGACGCGTTCCGCCGCTCGCTCGCCTCGCGCGAGAACGCGGCGCTCTACATCGACTTCGTGAACCGTGTGGCCGACCGCGTGGCCTCCTACATCGTGGAGACGACGGTGCGCGACTACGGTGCGCTGCACGAGATACGCATCGAGCATGTCTACGAGACGTTCTACGTGCTCATCCTGGGGATCGTGGGCTACCTGCGCACGCATCCCGACGCCAGCGACGAGGTGCTGAAGGACCTCATCGCCCAGACCCTGCACATGGACCGCGGCGACGCGAGCCCGCCCGGCGGGGGCTAGCCGCACGCGGCGCCTCGGGCGCATCGAGGCACGCAGACATCTCATCCAAGGAATCAGCAGGCCGGAAGGCGGCCTGTGCGAAGCATACCCGAAAAAAGGAGGGTTTCCATGTTGTTCCAAGTTTACGGGGAGAACGCCCTGTACCAGTGGCTCGGCTGGGCCATGGTGTTCATCGGCCTCATCCTCATCAACGAGGTCGCGCGCCGCTCGAAGATCGGCGGCACCGTCTGCTTCATCGGCGTGCCGTTGGCGCTCACGGCATACTTCGTCGCCATCTACGTCGGCGCCGGCATGGGCGCGGACTGGGCGCTCGAGAACCCCACGTACCTGCACATGAACAGCTGGTTCCACTACGCAAAGCTCTACGCCGCCACCATCGGCTGCATCGGCTTCATGGCGCTCAAGTACCGGTGGGGCAAGATCGGCAAGTCGCACTGGTTCAAGTGCTTCCCGTTCGTCATCGTGGCCATCAACATCCTCATCGCCGTGGTGAGCGACTTCGAGAGCGCCATCCGCGCCTGGGGCACCACCTGGGTGTCCTCCGAGGGCGTCACGCTCTACGGCGGCTGGCACAACGTGTTCAACGGCGTGGCGGGCCTCATCAACATCGCCTGCATGACCGGCTGGTTCGGCATCTACGTTTCCAAGAAGAAGCAGGACATGCTGTGGCCCGACATGACGTGGGTGTTCATCCTGGCCTACGACCTGTGGAACTTCTGCTACACCTACAACTGCCTGCCCACGCACTCGTTCTACTGCGGCCTCGCGCTGCTTTTGGCCCCCACCGTGGCGGCCATGTTCTGGAACAAGGGCGGCTGGATCCAGAACCGCGCGTTCACGCTGGCCATCTGGTGCATGTTCGCGCAGGTGTTCCCCGCGTTCCAGGACTACAGCGTGTTCAGCGTGCAGTCGGTGAACAACCCGAACGTGAACCTCGCAGTATCGGTGATCGCGCTCGTCGCCAACGTGGCCGCCTTCGCCTACATCATGTACCGCGCCAGGAAGCTCAAGGTGAACCCGTACCTGAACGAGGTGTTCGTGGGAACGCGCGACTACGAGGAGGCCATGGCCCGTCGCGAGGACGCGCCTGAGCTCCCCCGCAGCCCGAAGGGCGACGAGGCCCCGCAGGCCGCCTAGCCAAAGGCAGAGCATCATCCCCGGGGGCGCCCGTCCCAAGGACGCCCCCCAGCGAACGGCCCGCCCTCCGGCGGGCCGTTCGCCGTCCGGATGCTAGAACGACGTCCAGCCGCCGTCGGTGGCCACGATGGCGCCGGTCATGTGGGAGGCGTCGTCCGAGGCCAAGAACAGGATGGAGGCCGCCTGCTCCTCGGGCAGCGCCTCGCGGCGCAGCATGGAGTTCTGCTTCTCGCCGGCCATGGACTGCGCGGCGGCCGGGTCGGCCCCCGCCGCGATGGCCTCCTTCTGCCTTGCCATCACGTACTCGTAGGCTTCCTGCACCATGGGCGTGGTCGTGCCCGCAGGGTTGACCGAGTTCACGCGCACGCCGTGCGCCGCATAGTCCAGGGCGAGGTTCTTCGTCAGGCCGTTCACCGCATGCTTCGAGGCCACGTAGGCGGGATTGCCCGGCAATCCCGTCACGCCCGCGATGGAGGCGTTGTTCACGATGGCGCCGCCCTCGCCCTGCGCCAGGAACTGCCGCAGCTCGTGCTTGCAGCAGAAGAACACGCTGTAGAAGTTGTTGGCCATGGTGTAGTCCATTTGCCCCTTCGAAAGGTTGTGCACGTTGTCGGGCTCGCCCATGACGCCGGCGTTGTTGACAGCCACGTCCAGCCGCCCGAAGCGCTCCACCGTGCGCTCCACCAGGGTCTGCGCGCTTTCCTCCACCGACAGGTCGAGCGCCAGGAACTCCGCCTCGGCGCCGAGCGCGCGCACCGCCTCGAGCACCTGCAGGCCCTCCGCCTCGCGGCGGTCCGCCAGCATGAGCCGCGCTCCCTCCTGGGCCGCACGCAGCGCCACGGCCTCGCCGATGCCCCGCGCCGCCCCCGTGACGATCATGGCCTTGCCCTCAAAGCGGTTCGCGAAAAACTCCTTCATGGCTGCTCCTCCCGTTGCCGGACGTACCCGCCCCTGTGCCGGGCGGTTCATCAGGGAGTATAGACAAGGCGACAGAGATGCTTCCCCTCCTGCGCGAAAGCAGCCCTGTTGCCTTCGAAACCGGCATTCCCCTTCTCGCCAACCCCGCCCCGGAAAACGCGGAGGGCCCGCTGCTGCGGGCCCTCCGGGAGGCGCAAGATGCGAACAGGCGGCTTACTTGTCGCGGTGGTCGCCCATCTTCTCGGCCAGCGCCGCCTGGCCGGCGGCGAGGCGCGCGAGCGGCACGCGGTAGGGCGAGCAGCTCACGTAGGTGAGGCCGATCTTGTGGAACGTCTTCACGGAGTCGGGGTCGCCACCGTGCTCGCCGCACACGCCCAGCTGGATGTCCGGGTTCGTGGCGCGGCCCTTCGTGCAGCCCATGTCCACGAGCGCGGCCACGCCGGCGTCGACCGTCTCGAACGGGTTGCACGGCAGGATGCGGCGCTCCAGGTAGCGCGGGATGAACTTGGCCTCCACGTCGTCGCGGCTGAAGCCGAACGTCGTCTGGGTCAGGTCGTTCGTGCCGAAGCTGAAGAAGTCGGCCTGCGTGGCGATCTCGTCGGCGGTCACGGCCGCGCGCGGGAGCTCGATCATCGTGCCGATGGGAATGTCCAGCTCCACGCCCTCGGCCTCGCACACCTCGGCGATGACGGCCTCCACCTCGGCGCGCAGCGTCTCCAGCTCGGGCAGCACGCTCACGAGCGGGATCATGATCTCGGGCTCGGGATCTAGGCCCTCCTTCTTCAGGCGGGCGGCGGCGGTGGCGATGGCGCGCGTCTGCATGGCCGGCAGCTCGGGGTAGAGGATGGCCAGGCGGCAGCCGCGCAAGCCGAGCATCGGGTTCGCCTCGGCCATGGCGTCCACCAGGCTCAGCAGCTGGCGCTTGTCGGCGAGCTCGGCGGCCGGCGTGCCGGACGCCTCCAGGCGGGCGATCTCCACCTCCAGGTCGCGCGGGCTCTCCAGGAACTCGTGCAGCGGCGGGTCGAGCAGGCGCACGATGACCGGCAGGCCGTCCATAGCCTTGAACATGCCGTAGAAGTCGCCCGTCTGGGCCTCCAGCAGGTCGGCGAGCGCCTTCTCGCGGATGGCCGGCTCGTCATTGAGGATGAAGGACTGGATGATCTGCTTGCGGTCGCCCAGGAACATGTGCTCGGTACGGCAGAGCCCGATGCCCTCGGCGCCGAAGTTGCGGGAGAGCTCCGCGTCCTCGGGGTTGTCGGCGTTGGCACGCACGCCCATGGTGCGGAACTCGTCGGCCCACTCAAGGATGGTGTCCAAGTCGCCGGTGAGCTCGGGCAGCACGAGGTCCACGGCACCCAGCACCACGGAGCCCGTCGTGCCGTCGATGGAGATCATGTCGCCCTCGCGGATGACGATGTCCGTGCCGGCCACGGCCGCTTCCTTCTTCTCGGCGTCGATCTTCAGGGCCTCCACGCCGCAGACGCACGGCGCGCCCATGCCGCGGGCGATGACGGCCGCGTGGCTCGTCTTGCCGCCGTGCGACGTGAGGATGCCCTCGGCGGCGATCATGCCGGCCAGGTCGTCGGGGTTCGTCTCCCAGCGCACGAGCACGCACTTGCGGCCGGCCTCGGTCACGGCCACGGCGTCGGCAGCCGAGAACACGGCCTCGCCCACGGCGGCGCCGGGGGACGCGTTCAGGCCCTTGGCCACCACGTCGTAGGAGGCGTTCTTGTCGAACTGCGGGTGCAGCAGCTGGTCGAGCTGCTCGGGGTCGACGCGCATGACGGCCTCCTCCTTGGAGATGAGGCCCTCCTTCTCCATCTCGATGGCGATGTGCAGCGCGGCGGCGGCGGTGCGCTTGCCCACGCGGGTCTGGAGCATCCAGAGCTTGCCCTGCTCGATGGTGAACTCGATGTCGCACATGTCGCGGAAGTGGTTCTCCAGCGTCACGAACACCTCCTCGAGCTCGCGGCCGGCCTCTTCCAGGCCCTCCACATGCTTGAGGTCGGCGATGGGGCTCGTGTTGCGGATGCCGGCCACGACGTCCTCGCCCTGGGCGTTCACCAGGTAGTCGCCGTAGAACTCCTTCTCGCCGTTGGCGGGGTTGCGCGTGAACGCCACGCCCGTGGCCGACGTGTTGCCCTTGTTGCCGAACACCATGGACTGCACGTTCACGGCGGTGCCCAGGTCGTCGGCGATCTTGTTCTGCTTGCGGTAGAGGACCGCGCGCGGGTTGTTCCAGCTGCCGAACACGGCCTCGATGGCCAGCTGCAGCTGCGCGCTCGGGTCCTGCGGGAACTGCACGGAACCGTCCACCACGAGGCTCGGGTACTCCTCGGCGGACACGTTCTCGGAGAAGATCTGCTTGAACTCGGCCACGAGCTCCTTGAGGTCGTCGGCCGAGAGGTCGGTGTCGGAGGCGGCGCCGCGCACGTTCTTCATGGACGTGATGGCGTTCTCGAACAGGTCGCCGTCCAGGCCCATGACCACGTTGGAGAACATCTGGATGAAGCGGCGGTAGGAGTCCCAGGCGAAGCGCGGGTTCTCGGTCTGGGCGATGAGGCCGTTGATGGACTCGTCGTTCAGGCCGAGGTTCAGCACCGTGTCCATCATGCCGGGCATGGACATCGGCGCGCCGGAGCGCACGGACACGAGCAGCGGGTCGGCCGCATCGCCGATCTTCTTGCCCATGCGGGCCTCGAGGTCCTCGCGGTAGGACTGGATGGTGTCGAGCGCGCCCTCGGGCCACGTGTTGTCGGCGTTGGCGTACTCCATGCAGGTCTGGCACGTGATGGTGAAGCCGGGAGGCACGGGCAGCCCGATGTTGGCCATCTCGGCGAGGTTGGCGCCCTTGCCGCCCAGCTGCGCCTTCATATGCGTGTTGCCCTCGGTTACGTTGTTGCCCTGAGCGTCTTTGCCGAATGCATAGACTCGTTTGACTTCTTCGGTCACCTTTTTCTCCTTAAACGCGACGTTTCAATCGTACAGAGTACCGAACCCCTTGCAGGTTCGCAGGCCTAGCCCATCATATCAGCGGATGGCGGGTGGGCGCGCTCATAGTAGCGCAAAATTTCTTGAGCCGTTTCCTCAACGGCGCGATTTTCGGTGTGGATGACAATACAGCCGAGTTTGCGCATGAGCGCGCGGGCCTTCTCCAGATCCTGGTACACGTACTCCGGGTCCGCGTAGCTCGACGCCACCACGCTCGCGTTGCCCAGGCGGCGCTGGCGGATGCCGATGAGCACCTCGGCCGTGGTCATAAGCCCGAACAGCCGCGTGCGCTCCACGTCGAGCAGCTCGCGCGGCGGCTCGGTGGTGGGGTCGAGCGGGATGTTCGACACCTTGTAGCCCTGCTGCGCCAGGTAGATGGACGTGGGCGTCTTGGACGAGCGCGACACGCCCAGAAGCACGATGTCGGCCTGGGAGAGCTCCTGCGGGTTGCGCCCGTCGTCGTGCGCGATGGTGAACTCGATGGCCTCGATGCGCTTGAAGTAGTACTGGTCGGCCACGTGCAGGCCGCCGGGCTTCGTGGAGGGGTCGCGGCCCGTCATGCGCGCGATGGCGCCGATGGCGTCGGTCATGAGGTCCACCGCCACGATGTCGTCGCGCGCAGCCGCATAGGCGGCCAGCTGGCCCGCCAGATGGCCGTTCACCAGCGTGTAGAACACGAGCATGCGCCCGTCGCCCGAGTTCTGCCGGTGGACGGCGCCGTGCTCGTCGATGAAGGTCTTGATCTCCTCGAACGTGCGCACCTTCGGCAGCACTTCGATGGCGGGGTTCGTGACCCCGAACTGGGCGGCGGCCGCGCGGGCCACCGCCTGGGCCGTGAGGCCCACCGAGTCGCTGACCACGTGTATGGTGGGGAGGCCCCCGGGGCCGGTGCTCGGCGTGCCGTACGTCACGAGGTCGTCCATGGCGCTACTTGCCGCCCTTCGCCATCTTGCCGAAGTCGGCCACGTCCGTGAACACGCCCACGAAGCGGTTCAGCAGGCGCAGGCGGTTCGCGCGCACGGCCTCGTCCTCGTCCATGACGAGGACGTCGGCGAAGAAGGCGTCGATGGGCGCGCGCAAATCGGCGAGCGCCGCAAGGGCGGCCGCGTAGTCGTCGGCGGCGAGGGCGGCGCTCACCTGCGACTCCACGTCCCGCGCAGCAGAGGCCAGGGCGCGCTCCGCGTCGCCCATGAGCTTCTCGTCCACTTCCTCGCCCAGCTCCGCGTCGCGCAGGTTGTTGGCGCGCGCGTAGGCCGTGGCCAAGTCGTCGAACGCCTCGCGCTCGCCGGTGCGGGCGGCCTCGAGGGCGCGCACGCGCGCGATGACCTGAGCCGGCTCCTCCACGCCCGCCGCCAGCACGGCGTCGATGGCGTCGGGGGACGCGCCGGAGTCGCGCAGCATGACCTTCGTGCGCGTGACGAAGAAGTCGGCCACCTGGGCGCGCACGTCGTCGCGGTCGAAGTCGATGCCGGCGTCCGCGTATGTGGCGAGCGAGGCGTCCACGGCCCCCATGAGCGACACGGGCAGGCCCGCCTCCAGCATGGCCGTGATGCCGATGGCGCTGCGGCGCAGCGCGAACGGGTCCGACGAGCCCGTGGGGCCCTGGCCCACGGCGAACAGGCCGCAGACCGTGTCCAGCTTGTCGGCCATGGCCACGACGCGCCCCACGTCGGACGCGGGCGGCTCGTCGCCGGAGAAGCGCGGGCGGTAGTGGTCGGCGATGGCGCGGGCCACCTGCTCGTTCTCGCCCGACGCCTCGGCGTAGTACGAGCCCATGACGCCCTGCACGCTCGTGAACTCCACCACGGCGTTCGTCACGAGGTCGGCCTTCGCCAGGTACGCGGCGCGCTCGGCGTCGGCCGCGTCAGCCGCGCCCAGCTGCGCGTCGGCGGCCAGGTGACGCGCGAGCGCCGCGATGCGGTCGGTCTTGTCCTTCATGGTGCCGAGCACTTCCTGGAACACCACCTCGTCCAGGCGGTCGACGTACGTCTCCAGCGGGTGCTTCAGATCCTCCTCGTAGAAGAACTTCGCATCGGACAGGCGCGCGCGCACCACGCGCTCGTTGCCGCCCGTGATGGTGGCGGCATGCGCCGGATCGCCGTTCGTCACGACGATGAACTTGTTCGTGAGCCTGCCCTCCCCGTCGTACAGCGGGAAATAGCGCTGGTGCATGAGCATGGCGTCCACGATGATCTCCTCGGGAACGCGCAGGAACTCCTCGTCGAACGTGCCCACGAGCACCGTAGGATACTCGGAGAGGTTCACCACCTCCAGGAGCGTCTTCTCGGGCAGCTCGGCGCGGTAGCCCGTCCGGGCCTCCGCCTCCGCCACGCCCGCGCGGATGCGCTGCTCGCGCGCCTGCTCGCTCGTCACCACGAAGGCGCCCTCCACCACGGGAAGCAGGTCGGCGGCCGCGGCCACCTCGTGCGGGCCGGGGGCCAGGAAGCGGTGGCCGCGCGTGAGCCTGCCGGCCGTGAGGCCCGCGAACTCCACGGGCACCACGCGCTCGTCGAGCAGGGCCACGAGCCAGCGCACCGGGCGCGAAAAGTACTCGCCGCGGGTGCCCCAACGGCACGATTTCGGCCAGGAGATGCCGGTGATCACGCCCTCCAGCACGCCGGGCAGGAGCTCCGCCACGTCGCGGGCGGGCACGCTGCGCTCGGCGAACACGTACTCGACGCCGTTCTCCTCGCGGCGCTCGAGCGCGTCCACGTCCAGGCCCTTGCCGCGCGCGAAGCCGATGGCGGCCTTCGTCGGCTTGCCCTCGGCGTCGAACGCGATCTTGGCGGACGGGCCGCGGAACACCTCCTGGAGCGCCTCGGTCTCGTCGGCCACGTCCTCCGCCAGCACGATGAGGCGGCGGGGCGTGGTGTGCACGGACACGGCCCCGTGCGGGATGCGCACGGCGTCGAGCGCCTCGGGCACGAGCTTCTCCAGCTGTGCCGTGGCCTTGTGCAGGTCGAACGCGGGAATCTCCTCGGTGCCTATCTCGAAGGCGAGCGTATGCAGGCTAGCCACGGTTTGCCTCCTCCCCTTCCTCAGCGGGCTTCATGCCCACCACGTGCTCCATGTAGCTCGCGCACACGGCCTTCGCCAGCGTGCGCACGCGCAGGATGTAGGCCATGCGCTCCGTGGCCGATATGACGCCGCGGGCGTCCAGCAGGTTGAACGTGTGGCAGCACTTGAGCACGCTGTCGTAGGCCGGCAGCGGCAGGTTCGCCGCGAGCGTGCGCTTGCACTCCTCCTCGCGGTCGTTGAACTCCTGGAACAGGAAGTCGGTGTCGGCCACCTCGAAGTTGAACGTGGAGTACTGGCGCTCGTTCTCCAGGTACACGTCGCCGTAGGTGAACGTGACGCCGTCGGCGCCGCGGCTCCACACGATGTCGAACATGGAGTCCACGCCCTGCACGAACATGGTCAGGCGCTCCAGGCCGTAGGCGATCTCCACGGGCACGGGGTTGCACTCGAAGCCGCCCACCTGCTGGAAGTAGGTGAACTGCGTCACCTCCATGCCGTCGATCCACACTTCCCAGCCCAGCCCCCACGCGCCGAGCGTCGGGCTCTCCCAGTCGTCCTCCACGAAGCGCACGTCGTGCGCGTCCACGTCGATGCCGATGGCGCGCAGCGACCCCAGGTACAGCTCCTGGATGTCGTCGGGCGAGGGCTTCATGAGCACCTGGAACTGGAAGTAGTGCTGCGTGCGGTTCGGGTTCTCGCCGTAGCGGCCGTCCGTGGGGCGGCGGCAGCCCTGCACGTAGGCGGTGCGCCACGTGTCGGGGCCCAGCGAGCGCAGCGTGGTGGCCGGGGCGTTCGTGCCGGCGCCCACCTCGTTGTCGTAGGGCTGCAGGATGACGCAGCCCGCGCCCGCCCAGTAGCGCTGCAGGCTCATGATGACGTCTTGGAACGTGGGCGGCAGCGCCTCGGCGGCCGCCTGCCCCGCCGCGCGGGCGGCAGGCTCGGTTTCGGTTGGCATGGCTCTCCTTGTCTTCCCTATCCTATGCAGTCGCGCGAGGCGGCTTCGATCCCTGGTGCGGGCCTGCTAGTCCAGCAGGCCGAAGTTGCTGAACGGCCAGTACACGAGCGCGGCGCGTCCGGTGAGCGTGTCCTCGTCGATAGCGCCGAAGTAGCGCGAGTCGTTGGAGTTCGTGCGGTTGTCCCCCATGACCCACAGGTGCCCCGCGGGCACGGTGTAGGGGTAGGACACCTCCACGCCGAGCGCCGTCTTGAGCGGCTCGGAGGGGAGGCCCCGGGTGTAGGGCTCGTCGAGCGCCACGCCGTCCACCACCACGCGCCCGTCCACGAGGTCGACCGTCTGGCCGCCCACCGCGATGCAGCGCTTGATGAGCACGCGGCCGGGGATCTCCGGGTCCTGGAACGTCACGATGTCGCCGGGCTCGGGGTCGCGCAGGTAGTAGCTGATCTTCTCCGAGAACACCATGTCGCCGGTCATGATGGTGTTCTCCATGGAGCCGGAGGGTATCTCGTAGGGCTGGAAGACGAATGTGCGCAGCGCCCATGACAGCCCGAAGACGAAGGCCACCATGACCAGCAGGCTGAGGATGGTCCTGAACGCGCCCGATCGGCGCGGCTCGGCGTGTTGACCGGAGTCCATGAAGGTTGTCTATCCTTTCCGAACGGACGCGGAGGGCGCCCGGGTGAAGTCACGAGCGTATATGATAGCGCTTCGCGCGAGCACGCCCGGCGCGTTCGATAAACTCTTCAGAAATTCCCGA
Source organism: Gordonibacter pamelaeae (assembly GCF_003340385.1). NCBI lineage: Bacteria > Bacillati > Actinomycetota > Coriobacteriia > Eggerthellales > Eggerthellaceae > Gordonibacter > Gordonibacter pamelaeae. Next base: position 181,856 of record NZ_PPTS01000007.1, read on the forward strand.
TCAGCGGGCGAAATACCGGCGGATGGCCCCCGCGCCCGCAATGCTCCGCCCGCCGGCGCGCGCCTACCCGATGAGGGCGGCGTCCTCCAGCGGCCAGATGACGGCCACGCCGCGCGCGGTCACGGACGAGCGCGCGACGGCGCCGAAGTAGCGCGAGTCGTTGGAGTTCGTGCGGTTGTCCCCCATGACCCACAGGTGCCCCGCGGGCACGGTGTAGGGGTAGGACACCTCCACGCCGAGCGCCGTCTTGAGCGGCTCGGAGGGGAGGCCCCGGGTGTAGGGCTCGTCGAGCGCCACGCCGTCCACCACCACGCGCCCGTCCACGAGGTCGACCGTCTGGCCGCCCACCGCGATGCAGCGCTTGATGAGCACGCGGCCGGGGATCTCCGGGTCCTGAAACGTCACGATGTCGCCGGGCTCGGGGTCGCGGAACAGGTAGCTCACCTTCTCCGCGTACACGCGGTCGCCCGTCATGATGGTGCCCTCCATGGAGCCGGAGGGCACGGCGAAGGCCTGGTGCACGAACGTGACCTGGAGCCATGCCAAAACGAGCACGAAGGCCGCCCACCAGAGGGCGCCGACGACCCTGCGCGGTACGCTCGGCGCGCCTGTGCGCGCATGCCGGCCGTGGTCCATAGCCCCGCCTTCCCTTGCGTTGTGCGGGCCTAGCGCCCGCACCCGTCCGCCAAGTGTAGCAGAAACGCGCGGTCGGCATCCGTGAGGTCGGCGGCGTCCAGCAGGTCGGGGCGCAGGCGCGCCGTGCGCTCGAGGCTCTGCTCGCGCCTCCAGCGGGCCACGGCGCCGTGGTCGCCCGAGAGCAGCACGGCGGGCACGTCCATGCCACGAAACGTGGCCGGGCGCGTGTACTGGGGATATTCGAGCAGGCCGTCGGCGAAGCTCTCGCCTAGGGCGCCGGTGGGCGCTCCCAGCACGCCGGGCAGCTTGCGCGCCACGGCGTCGATGACCACCATGGAGGCCAGCTCCCCGCTCGTGAGCACGTAGTCGCCGAGCGAGATCGTGCGGTCGGCCAGCGCATAGGCGCGCTCGTCGATGCCCTCGTAGTGGCCGCACACGAACAGAAGGCGCTCCTCGCGCGCGAGCTCGCAGGCCAGCGCGTCGTCGAAGGGCTCTCCGTGCGGGGCGAGGAAGATGGTGCAGGGGCGCGGCAAAGCCTCGCCGCCGGCGCCGACTTCGCAGGTCAAATCATCGTAAGCCTCGAACAGGGGCTCGCATTTCATGACCAGGCCATCGCCGCCGCCGTAGGGGTCGTCGTCGGTCGTGCGGTGGCGGTCGTGCGTCCAGTCGCGCAGGTCGTGCGCCAGGAAACGGAGGATGCCCTTCTCCTGGGCGATGCGCATCATGGACGTGCCCATCACGGAATCGTACATGGAGGGAAACGTGGAGAGCGTCTCGATGATCACGGGAAGTCCTTTCGGAGGCAAGGGCGCGGTGCGGGCTGCGCAGGGACGGCGACGAAACGCTGCCGCTAGAGGTCCAGCAGGCCGTCTGGCAGATCGACGTCGATGCGGCGCGCATCCTCGTCGATGCCGGACACGAACGCGTCGACGAGCGGCACGAGCACCGTGCGGCCCCCGGCTGCGGGCACGACCTCCAGCAGGTCCTGGCCCGGCAGCTCCTGGATGCCCGCCACCGTGCCCACGAGGCCGGTGCGCGCGTCGTGCACCTCCCAGCCGTCCCAGGCGCCGGCATGCGCCTCGAGCACACCCTCGGGCAGGTCGGCGCGTCGCACGAGGCAGTGGCAGCCCACGAGGGCCTCGGCCATGTCGATGCCCTCCACGGCGTCGAACGTCACGATGGCCGTACGGTCGTCGACCGGCGCGACGGCCGTCACCCGCGCACGGCGCGGGGCGTCCAGCACGGGCGGCACGAAGGCAGCCTCTAAGCCCTCGGACAGCAAAAAGGGAAGGCCCGCCGCGCTCTGCGCGACGAACCCTCCCTGCAGGTTCTTCGTTCTCGCCAGTACGGCGACGTCCGTCCAAGCGCGCATCTAGTCGATGAGCTCCACTTCGACATGGGTGTTCGTGCGCGACGCGGCGGCACGGGCGAGCGTGCGGATGGCCTTGATGACCCGCCCTTGGCGGCCGATGACCTTGCCGGCATCCTCCTCGTTCACGTGGAGCTCCACGAGGATGGAGCCGTCCTCGGCATCGCTCGCCTCGATCTGCAGCTCATCGGGAAACTCGATGAGCGGGCGCACGACGGACTCGACGAGGCCGACGATGTCTTCCGTCTGCTCGGCCATGGCGCTTACGCGTTCTCGCGGGCGTTCTTGAGCAGGCGCGCCACCGTGTCGGTGGGCTGGGCGCCGTTCTTGATCCACTGGTCGACCTTCTCCAGGTCGAACTTCACCATCGCGGGGTTGGCGCAGGGGTTGTAGCGGCCGACCTCCTCGATGAACTTACCGTCGCGCGGGCAGCGCGCGTCGGCAACGACGATGCGGTAGTACGGGCGCTTCTTTGCGCCGTGGCGGGCCAGGCGAATTTTGACTGCCATGAAGGTGAACTCCTTTTGCTTCTTACGTCAGGTCGGGCGGGTTGGGCGGGGCCTTCTGGGCGCACGCACGATTCCCGCAAAACAGCAATTGCTTATGATACGGCGTAATCCCCCGTTTGACAAGCGATTGTCGTCTCGTAGTGCCCGCTATTGTACGCGAACCCTCGCAAAGCCGGCATCCCCGACCCCCCACGTCCTCGAAAAGCCCACGTTTCGCCCCCCGCTCGGCGCGTGGGAGAGTCTGACGAACCTGCGAGAAGGCTGCACCCGCGCCGCGGCCTTCTCGCAGGTGCTCTCGAAGGTGCGGGAAGTACGAGTTAATATGATCAATAACATCATGGACGAAAAAAAGTTGGCTCCGATCTCGTCCACCTAGGAGCCGCACTCTGAAAAGTCATTCGGGGAAGCCGGCGCCGCGCCCTCCCGCCGCAAGCCCCGACCGGGGCCCTCCTAGCCTCAGCAGGGACGGCGCGTGTCGACGCAGTCGCGGTAGTAGATATGGATGTCCTCGTAGCCGCCCATGAAGTTCACGAAGCCGCCGGGCACGGTGCCCACGCGCACGAAGCCCAGGTCCTCGTACAGGTGGATGGCCCCGGCGTTGCCGGCCACCACGGCATTGAACTGCAGGCCCCGGAAGCCCTTGCGCGCCGCCTGCGCCAGCGAGTCCTCCACGAGGGCACGGCCCAGACCGAGTCCGCGCACGCTCGACGCCACGGCGTAGCTCGCATTGCCCACGTGCGCGCAGCGTCCCACGTTGTTCGGATGGAGCACGTACAGGCCCATGACCTTTCCATCGAGGTCGGCCACCACGGAAAGCGTCTGGGCCGCGAAGAACTCCGCCGCCTTCTCCAACGTGAGCGGCTCGATCTGGGGGAAGGCCTCGCCACCCTCCACGACCTCGTTCCACACCTTTAGCATTCCCGCGAGGTCCTCCTCGCGGTACGGCCGAATCTCCAGGGCCATGGGCGCATCCTTTCTCGCGGGCTTCACCATGCGGCGCCAGTATAGCAGAGGGCGCCGCGCCGTCCATGCGGCGCGGCGGCAACCGTCGGATGCGGGAGGGAGGAGGACCCGGGGAGGTTGGCGGAGGAACCCTACTCGGCCACCAGCTCGCGCACGTCCACGCGCCTCACTTTTCGGGCGCTCGCGTAGGCGGCCACCAGGAACACGAGCGCGAGGCCGAGCGTCAGGCCGCCCACCATGAGCGGATTCGCGTCGATGGCGAACCGTGACACGCCGAACAGGCCGAACAGCTGCCCCATGAGCCAGCTGCCGCCGAGCGCCGCCGCCGTCGCGCCCAGCGCGCAGCCGACGAGCGCCACGAGGAAGAAGCGCAGCGCGAGCTGCAGGCGCAGGGCCCGCGAGGTGAAGCCGAGCGCGAGGTACACGCCCAGGTCATGGCGCTCGGCCGTGAACATGCGCCCGATGATGAGCGACACGGCTAAAAACGCGAGCACCGCCGCGACGCCCGCCATCGCATAGCCCATGACGGTGAACAGCTGCTGGATGAGATCGATCATGCTGGTGGTGTCGGCGAACATGCCGGTCGAGCGCGTGTCCACCGCGTCGCCGAACCGCGACTCGACGGCGGCGCGCGCCTCATCGGCGGCACCGGGATCGGCCAGCTGGTACTGGCGCGACGGCTCGGCGGCTTCCTCGGCGGTTCCGGCCAGGTCGCGCACTCCGTCGTAGGTGAGAATGGTGCCGTAGCCCGCATTGAACATGGCGGAGAGCAGCCCGCTCACCACGAACCGGCGCTCCTTCCCGTCCGCGCCGTCCACCGTCAGCTCGTCGCCCACCCGCAAGCCCATCGTCTTCGCCAGGTTGGTGCCGACGAGCGCCTCGTTGTCGTGCTCGGGCAGACGGCCCTCCGTCACGCCCTGCACGAGGGTTAGGTCGCTCAGGCCTGCGAACGAGTGGCTCTCCCCGCCGAAGCTCACCATGGCGAACGCCTCCTGCCACGACTTCTCGATGGGGCTCGACTCCTCGATGACGCGCTCGACTTCGGCTATGTCCACGTCGGGCGACGCGAGGGTGATCGACAGGTTGCTCTCCCACATGCCGAACGCGTCCTGTGCCGCGTTCTCGCCGCGCAGCGTGCCGCCGATGCCGAACACGAGCACGATGAACGCGCACAGGACGCACGCGCACCCTGCGAGCCCCACATAGCGCCGCTTCGCCGACATGATGGCGCGCACCGCCAGCTGCAAGCTCAGATGGCTGCCGCCCAAGGGACGCTCGCCGCGGCTGCGGAAGCGCACGTCGGCAGCGCCGCCGCGAAACGCCACGAGCGACGAGATGCGCGCGAGCTTGCCCGTCTTGAGCGCGACGACCGCCGCCACGAGCGCGAGCAGCACGGCCAGAAGGCCGATCGCCAGCGCAGGCGGGGTGACGTTGCTCGCCAACACGCCGGTGAGCTGGGCGAAGAACGGGAGCGCGAGGGGCACGAGGGCGGATCCCAGCGCGAGTCCCACGGCGAGTCCCGCCAGGCTCACGCCCGCGTACTCGACGACCAGCATGCCGCGCAGCGCGCGGTTCGGCAGGCCGAGGGCCTTGAGCGTGCCGTAGTCGGCGTAGCCCTCCTCGATGGAGGTCGACACCGTGTGCGTGCAGATGATGAGCGCTATCGCGAACAGAAGCAGCGCGAACACGCCCATGACGGCGCCCCCGATGACCACCACCATCATCGCATAGCCGACGAGCGTGTCGGAGGCGAACATCCCCGAAGCGGTGTTCGCCCAGGCGATCTCCTCCGCGATGATCCGGGCAAGGTCGGACGAGGTCGTGCCGGCCGCGCGCGCCTCGTCCGTCAAGCGCACGTTGATCTCGGCCATGCGGTACGCGGCGAGCTTCGCCTGGGACGTGAACAGCTTCTGCGTCTCGCCGTCGAAAGCCGCCGCGGCGTCCACCTCGGCGGCCACCTCGTCGAAGGTTCGCGCCGCCACCACGTAGCGCTTGATCTCCATGAACGGGGTGCCCATTTGGGGATCCTCGTAGAAACCCGCGATGGCGAGGCGCCGCGTCGAGTCCCCCACGATCACCTCGAGCTCGTCGCCTTCGCGGACACCGGGAGACGCCTGCATCGACACGGGCACGTACACCTCGTCGGGCCCGGGCTCGGGCATCTCGTCGACGAGGCTCATGCCGTCTTCGGAGAACAGGCGGAAATCAAGCGCATCGCCCCAGGCCACAAGCGCTGTTCCCGACGTGGGGTTCTTGTCGACGGCCGTGCCGTCCCCCCGGTAGTACTTTACGGGAACGCCCAGAGCGTCGTTCAGGCGCGCCTCGGAAACCTCGGGCAGCGCCTCGATCTCGGCGGCCACCTCGCGGTTGAGGTTCGCCGCCGCGTCGACGGCGTACACGTCGCCCGCCTCTATCTCGGCAAGGGCCGCCTCCTCGCGGGCGTTCAGGTCCACGTACATGCTCGCCGTGAACGTGAGCACGGCGCCCGTGAGGGCCATGAGCAGGAAGATGCCGAAGAACGACCGACGGCCGCGCTTGAGGCCGGCCGCGATCAGCGTGCGCATGAGCGCCATAGCGTCCACCCCCCCTACCAGGCCAGCGACGACAGCCAGGCGTTCACCTGGGCGTCGCGGGCCTTGAGGTAGGCGGCGTCTCCGTCGGCGCGGAAGGCGGGCAGCTCGAGCTCGCCCTTGATCGAGCCGTCCTCCAGGTACAGCACGCGGCTCGCGCGCAGGGCGCAGAACACGTCGTGCGTGACCATGCAGATGGACTGGCCGCTTGCGTTCAGCTCGCCGAGGAGCGCGAGCACCTCGAGCGTGTTCGCGCGGTTGAGGGCGCCCGTGGGCTCGTCGGCGAACACGATGTCGGGGTCGTTCACCACGCTGCGCGCCACGGCGCAGCGCTGCTGCTGGCCGCCGGACGCCTGGCTGGGCAGGTGGTGCGCGTGCGCGCCGAGTCCCATGCGCTCGACGAGGGCCCGTGCGGCTGCGCGCGTGTCGGCGGCCGAGCGGCCGGCTTTCAGGTAGCCGGGCACGGCCACGTTCTCGAACAGCGTGAGGTTCGACACGAGGTGCGCCTGCTGGAACACGAAGCCGAAATGCTGCGCGCGCAGCTCGGCCATGTCGCGCTCGCGCAGGCTCGTGATGCTCTTGCCCCGGTAGAGCACGTCGCCCGCCGTGGGTGCGTCCATGCCGGACAGGCAGTAGAGCAGCGTCGACTTGCCTGAGCCCGACGGCCCCATGATGGCGGTGAAGTCGCCTGCGTACAGCGCCAGGTCGACGTTGCTCAGCACGTGCGCCTGCACGCCGTCGGCCGCATAGCTCTTGCAGAGCCGCTCGGTTTGGATGATAGGTTCTTTCATGATGCCCTCTCGTCTCGCATGGTCGCTTGAGGGCATCGTACCCGTCCAAACATTAAGGCGTCCTTAAGGTTCGAGGGGGAATTCCAGAGCGACCCTGAGCCCGGGGTCGGCATCCTCCAGCCGCAGGGCGCCGCCCATCTGCCCTACCAGGTAGCGCGCGATGAACAGGCCGAGGCCGGCACCGGGAGCTTCGTGCGCGTTCGAGCCGCGGTAAAAACGCTCGGTGGCGAACGGGAGGTCCTCGGGCGGGATGCCGGGCCCATGGTCGCGCACGGTCGCCCGGTAGACGCGCTCGGCGATGTCGAGGACGCCCTCCACCTCCACGGCCGCGCCGGGCGCGTACTTGGCGGCGTTCGCCAGCAGGTTCTCCAGCGCCTGCTCGAGGCGCTTCGGATCGTGGGCCACCCGCGCCTCGTCGAGGCGCCCGAGCGCCACGTTGCCCGCCACGCCGAAATCTGCGACCGCCTGGCGGATCGTGCGGGCTATGGGCGCGTCTTCGCAGCTCACGCGGATGCGGTCGAGGTCGGCGAGCGCATGGAGGAACAGGTCGTCGGTGAGCGAGGTCACCTCGTCGCACTTGCGCGCGATCGTGCGCGCGTAGCCTTCGCGCTCCGCGTCGTTGCGCGCGAGGCCCAGCTCCAGCGCCTCGGAGTAGGCGCGGATGGACGCGATGGGCGTCTTGATATCGTGCGAGAGCGCCGCCACCGCCGTCTTGCCCTGCTCCACGGCCTCGGCCTCGGCGGCGCGGGCGCGCTTGATCTCGGCGCGCATGTTGTCGAACGCCCAGGTGAAGCGTCCGAACGGATTGCTACGCTCGTAGGCGAGCGGAGTGTCGAGGTTGCCCGCCGCCACGTCCTGGGCGAACGACTCCAGACGCATGAACGGGCGCACGACGCTGACATGGAGGTACGCGACGACGCCCCACACGACCGCCGCCCCGAGCGCGGCGAGCGCCCAGACCAGAGCGATGGGGAGGCCGCCCTTCACGCCGGCGGCCGCGCGCAGCGCCTCCTGCGCTCGAACCAGCGCTGCATCGGCCGCGCCCTCCCCTCCTCGAAGCTCCGCGCGGGCCGCGTTCAGCTCCACCACCTGCGTGCGCATCTCGGCCCCTGGCCCGTCGTCCATGAGCGCGACCGTGGCCGCGAGCGCCACCAGCGCCAGCACGACTGTCGCAGCGACGGCGATGCCGACGAGCCGCCGCCCGATGCGCGCGCCCTCGCGGGAGGCCGCCGTCACGACGCCCCGCCCGCCGCGTCGAAGCAGTAGCCCCGCCCGCGCACCGTCTTGAAGTGGGCAGGGTGCGCCGGATCGTCCTCGACCTTCGCGCGCAGCCAGCTCATGTGCACCGACACCGTCTGCGGCTCCACCTCCGAGAACGCGCCCCACACCTCGGCCAGCAGGCGATCCTTCGACACGACCTCTCCCTCGCGCGCCATCAGGTAGCGTGCGAGCGCGAACTCCTTGGGAGAGAGCGGGATGGCCGCGCCGTCCTTCAACATCGAGCCCGCCGCCTCGTCGAGCACGTACGGCCCCGCCGCGAGCGCGCCGTCGGCCCCTTCCCCGCCCGCTCGCCCACGTGACCGCCTGAGCAGCGCGTTCACGTGGGCCAAGAGCTCGCGCAACGAGTAGGGCTTCGGCAGGTAGTCGTCCCCGCCCGTGTCGAGCCCGACGATGCGGTCGGTCTCGCTCGTGCGCGCCGAGGCGAACACGATGGGCACGTCGCTTGCGCGCCGCAGAGCCGCGCACGCCGCGAACCCGTCGTCGCCCGGCAGGTTGATGTCGAGCAGCACCAGGTCGAACGCACGCGTGGCAAGGACGTCGTAAGCCTCCTCCGCGCTCGCCGCGCGCTCCACCGCGAACCCCTCGCTCTCCAGATAGCGTGCCACGATGGCGGACAGGTCCGCATCGTCATCGACTATGAGTATGCTCGGCATCGCACTCCCCTTCGGCCAGCCGGATGGACGAGACCATTGTACCCAAGTTGGCTGGAAATCTCTTTCCGCGAGCGCAAGCACCTGACCTCGTTGGTTACGGGCCGTAACCAACTGCTACCACGCAAACGGTTACAATATGTAACGGTTTGCCCCCGGACAATCCCCTGTTGCACGTGGCAGCCAAGTTGTCCGACGGCGCACGGGGCGTACGTCACGCGCGTTGAAAGCACGACCTGGGGTTTCGCGCGAGCGAACCGCCACGTCCGAGCGAAGCCCGTCCTTTTCCGCCTACGCGTACGCAGGTAGCAGGAAGACAGAAGAGAACCGCCCCCATCTGTCCGCAGCTTAGCTCCGCAGCTTCTTCCACTTGCGGATCTTGCTGAGGAACGACTTGAACGGCGCGACGGTGTTCGTGTGGACCCACTTCCACACCGGCCACATCGACGGGGTCGACTGCGCCCACTTCCGGCCGCCCGGCTCGAACAGCTCGTCGTCGGAGAACCCGTCGACCCACTCCGCGAGCGCGTCCACGTCGGCCGAAAACGCGGCGGCCTCGAAGCCGCCGCGTCACGCCTATTCGCCCATCATGTCCTGGAGTTTCTTGATGTCGGCCATGCTCATGCCCCCCATGCCGGGCAGGCCCATGCGACGCCGGCGGCCCTTCTTGCCCTTCTTGCCCTTCTTGCCGCCTTGCAGGTCCTCAACGGCGGGCATCATCTTCTTCATCATCTTCTTCGTCTCGTTGAACTTCTTGATCAGCTGGTTCACGTCCGAGACGGTCACGCCGGCGCCGGCGGCGATGCGGGCGCGCCGCGAGCCGTTCAGCAGATCGGGCTTCTCGCGCTCGGCCTTGGTCATGGAGTTGATGATGACCTCCATATGGTCGAGCGCCCCCTCGTCCACCTGGCCCTGCGACATGGCCTTGTCGCCGCCGGGCAGCGCGCTGATCAGCTTCGATATGCCGCCCATCTTGCGTATCTGACGGTTCATGTCGATGAAGTCGTTGAGCGTGAGGTTCGCGCGCATCATGCGCTCGGCCTGCTCCTGCTCCACCTCTTCCTGCTGCACCTTGACGGCGCTCTCGATGAGGCTGACCACGTCGCCCATCCCAAGTATCCGCTTCGCCATGCGGTCGGGATGGAACTCCTCGAGGGAATCCGGCTTCTCGCCGGACGAGATGAACTTGATGGGCTTGCCGGTGACCTGCTTGATGGACAGCGCGCCGCCGCCGCGGGCGTCGCCGTCCATCTTGGACATGATAACGCCGTCGAAGTCCACGCGCTCGGCGAAGGCGGCCGACACGTTCACCACGTCCTGGCCGGTCATGGCGTCCACCACCATGAGGATCTGGTCGGGCTTGACCGCCCGCTTGATGGCCTCGGCCTCGTCCATCATCTCGTCGTCCACGTGCAAACGGCCCGCCGTGTCCACGATGACCACGTCGCGCAGGTTGTCGATGGCGTCCTGGACGCCCTCGGTGGCGATGCGCACCGGGTCCTGCCCGTCGCCGCGGTACACGCGCACGCCGATCTCGCCGCCGAGGGTCTGCAGCTGGTCGGCCGCGGCGGGACGGTACACGTCGCAGGCCACGAGCAGGGGCGAGTGGTTCTCCTGCTTCAGGCGGTAGGCCAGCTTCGCGGCGGCCGTCGTCTTGCCGGAGCCCTGCAGGCCCACGAGCATGATGACGTTGGGGATACGGCTGCCCAGGACGAGCTTGCTGTCCGTGCGGCCCAAGAGCTCGGTGAGCTCGTCGAGCACGATCTTGATGACGTTCTGCGCCGGCGTGAGCGAGTCGAGCACCTCCGCCTCCAGGCAGCGCTCCTTCGTGCGGGCGATGAAGCCCTTCACCACCTTGAAGTTCACGTCGGCTTCCAGAAGCGCCATGCGGATCTCGCGCATGGCGTCGTTGATGTCGTCCTCGGTCAGGCGGCCCTTGCCGCGCAGCCCGCTGAATATGCCCTGAAGGCGTTCGGAGAGGTTCTCGAGCATGGAAGTGCGCTCCCGTCGTCGGTCATGTTGTTCGCTAGAGGGAGATTATACTTGAACCCCGCCGCCCAAGGCGAACTTCACCTTTTCAACGAGCAAAACGAGTGTCCATTGTGAAAACTGCGATTGAGCAGATAAGCTTAGGTGTTCAAGCATTGCATAACTAATACGCTAATATTTATAAATCATTCTATCCCAAGGATGGGCGTTCGGAACTTCAGACTGCCCAAACGGACACAATCGGTTCAACTTGCACCGATACTTTGGCCCGCTATACCAATTCGCCCCCTTGCCCTCCATGGTAGAATGGCCGCATGGACGAAGCTCGGACATACCGGTTGAAGCTCTTCGACGCCGACGTGGCGCGGTTCACGCTTGCGCGCGATGCGCGCACGGGGGCGCGTTGCACGAACATCGAGGTTGACAAAGAAAAACGTCATCTGCTCCCCTTTCGCATGGCAGGCGAGCCCGCCTCGGTGGATCGTTGGATCCGGGCGCGCACCATCTCGAAGAACCGGACGTACGCCTCGCGTATCGTGCGGCAGTACGGCATCCACCTCGACGACCCCATCCAGATCCTCGACGTCTGCAACGCGCTTTCCCTGAACGACGCCTATTGGGTCGTTCCCGATGACTCGAACGCGACATTCGCCGAGAAGAACCTCTACGAGAACAATTTTGACGACCTGGTCGCGACCGTAGCCTTCTCGGGCGTCGTCGACTTGTCCCGAACGCCGGCCGGGCCCTCCGGCGAGCTCACCACCAGCGGCCAGTTCCCTAAGGCATGGCGCATCCACGAAGGGAAACGGTTCCTCTACAAAGCGGGTTCCCTCAACACGAATGGGCTGGAGCCGTTCGCCGAACATTTCGCAGCCCAGCTAGCCGAAGCGCTCGGAATCTACCATACCCCCTACGACCTTGCTGAATGGCACGGATCGTTATGCAGCGCCTGCCCGCTGTTCACCAGCCGCGAAACAGGCTTCACGCCCTTCGCGGCCACGTTCGGCGTCCTGCCGTTCGAGGAGGCCGCAGCCGTGTACTTAGAGCTGGGCGAGGAGGCGTTCAACCTGTTCACAGGCATGTCAGTACTTGACGCGCTCACCGCCAACGACGACCGGCACCTGAACAACTTCGGCTTCCTCTTCGACAACGCCTCGCGGCGCGTGACCGGCGCGGCACCGGTGTTCGACAACAACCTGGCGCTGTTCATGCGCGACATCGATTCGGGCTTGACCGCCGCCGACCTTGCTTCCACGGCGGCGTGGTACCGCGGCCACATGGACGTGACGCTGGACTACCAGGCAGAATATCTGATGACCGCAGACATGAAAGATCGCCTCGCGCTCCTGCGCGGATTCGAGTTCGCACCGCATCCCGTCCATGCCCTTGCGGACGGATACGTCGATCTCCTCAACGAGTACATCCGGCTGCGGGTGGAGCATCTGCTCGCCTTGCCGACGGTAAATGCAGCCGACCTTCGCCGCAAGCTGCAGCGCGTGCCGGATACGCGAGCAGCGGATCCCTTCGCGCCCGAACGGTGATGCCCCTCTTCTTGCCGCTCCTTATGCCGCGAACGCGATGGTGCCGCCGTAGATGGCGTAGCCCTGCTGGGCGCTCGTGACGTAGACGCTCTCCACGTGGAGCGCCGCCTTCAAATCGTCGACGAGGCCGAGCACCTCCTGCTCGCCCGCATGGATGCCGGTGTACACGAGCGTGCCGTTCTCCACCAGATTGCCCGCATCATCGGTGTAGCCGCCTTGCGCCTCGATCACGGTGTAGCCTTCGCCCGTAGCGGAGACGAGCGGCGTGGCCAGGGCCTTCGCCTCGTCGAACGAAAGCTCCTGCGCGCCTGTGTCCGCATCGGCCAGCCCCACGTACAGCGTGAACGCGACGCCCTCCTGCGTGGTGACCTTGTTCACAAGGCCGATACCCGACCCGCCTGACGGCTCCGACGTGGTGCATCCAGCCAGCACGCCGCCACCGAAAGCAACAACCGCCAGCACCGTCGCGAGTAAGCCCGCCCTCGCCTTCGCGTTCATCCGCTACTCCTTTCGCCTCCCCGGCGGGAGATTCGCTTTTCGCGCAATGGTAGGGATTGCCAGACAGCGGTGCAAGCGAAGCGCATAAACAGTCGACAAAAGCGCGAAACAGGTTCCTCAGAAGTACCGCCGTAGGCCGTCCTCGCCCACCTCGCGGCGGATGCGGCCGCGGTCGACCAGGTGGTCGAGGATCACGAGGCCCTCCATGAGGATGCACCAGCGCTGCACGAACGAGATGTCCTCCCAACGGCCGTGAGGCACGTTCCACTTTATGCGGCGGATCACCTGCTCGCCGGTCAGGCCCGGGCCGGCGGCCACGATGCCCGCGGCCTCCTCCAGGCGCTCGCGGTGATGGGCGTCCAGCCAGTCGATGCGCTCGGCGAAGTCGTCGCGCGGCTCGCCGTGCGACACGAACAGGCGCGAGCAGCCGAGCGCACGCACCTTCGCCAGGCTGTCGAGGTAGGCCTGCAGGGCGTCGGCGCCGTCGGGGAAGAGCGCGATGCCCGGCGAGATGACGAACAGCACGTGGTCGCCGCCGAACAGCACGCCCGAGTCGGGCTCGAACAATGCGAGATGACCCGGCGTGTGGCCCGGCACCTCGATCACCCGGAAGCGGAAGCGTCCGACGGCCACCTCGTCGCCCTCCGAGACGAACGTCGCGCGCACGCGGCCGGGATCGAACAACGGCGGCTCCACGGCGTACCGCGCGTAGCCCGAGGCGTCGCCCGCGCCCACGCCCTCCGCCAGGAGCCGGCGGCGCGAGGCGTCGAAGGCCGTCGAGGCGCGCGAGGCGCGGGCGGCCTCGAAGTCCACGGCGCTCATGAGCACCGGCGCGCCGTCAGGCACGATGCGGTCGACCAGCCCCGCATGGTCCAGGTGCAGGTGCGTGAGGAAGAACGTCGCCCGCGCGCGGTCGATCCCCAGCTCGTCGAGGGACGCGTCGAGCACGGCCGCGCCCTCGTCGGTGGGAGCGCCCGTGTCCACCACGAGGGCCTCGCCGCCGTCCATCACGACGAAGCAGTTCGTAGCGCTCGTGCTCACGTTGGCGAACGGCACCTTGACCTCGAACACGTCGGGGCCGGAGTGCACCTGGGCGAAGGGCATGCGCCCTTACTCCCGCTCGTCGAAGTCGCCCACGAGGGCGCGGGCGAAGTCGTGCGCGTCGAAGTCCTTGAGGTCGTCGAGGCCCTCTCCCACGCCGATCTTGAGCACCGGCAGCTCCAGCTCGTGGGACACCGCGAGCGCGATGCCGCCCTTCGCGGTGCCGTCGAGCTTCGTGACGATCACGCCGTCCAGATCGAGCGCGCGGTCGAACTCGCGGGCCTGCTGCAGGCCGTTCTGGCCGGTGGTGGCGTCGATGACGAGCACGGTGTACACGGGCAGCTGCGAGCGCTTGCGCACCACGGCCACCACCTTCTCCAGCTCGCGCATGAGGTCGGCCGACGTGTGCAGGCGCCCGGCCGTGTCCACCAGCACGAGGTCGGCGCCCTCCTGCTCGGCGCGCTCGAGGGTGTCGTAGCACACGCTCGCCGGGTCGCTGCCGCGCTCGCGCGTGCACACGGGCACGTTCGCGCGCCGCGCCCACACCTCCAGCTGCTCGATGGCCGCTGCGCGGAACGTATCGGCGCTGCCCAGGAGCACCGTGCGGCCCGCGTCGGTCGCCTCCTTGGCGAGCTTGCCCACCGTGGTGGTCTTGCCCGTGCCGTTGATGCCCACGAACAGCACCACGGCCGGCCCGCCGCCGAGCACGTCCTCGCCGCCGGGCGTGAACGTGGAGGCTATCTGGTCGTTCAGCAGGTCGAGCACCGCGTATGCATCGGGAAGCGCCCGTCTTGTGGCCTGGTCGCGAAGGTTCTCCACGATCTCGCTGGCTGCCGCGCCCCCGATGTCGGCCAGGATGAGCGTCTCCTCCAGGCCGTCCCAGAACTCGTCGTCCAGATCCGGGCCGCGGTCCAGAAGGACGTTCATCTGCTCTTTGAACTTGTCGCGCGAGCGGGAGAGCCCCTCGCTTATCCTATCGAAAAATCCCATGTGCGGGCTCCTTTCTCAACAACCTGAACAGTGTATCCCAAATAGGGCCGCACGTCAGCGGCGCGGGTCCGCTTCCTGCTCGGCGTGGATCTTGCGCAAGGAGCGCGTATACCCGACGAAGGGGAAGAGCGAGAGAACGAACCCGGACGCGAGGGCCACGCACGCTGCGAGGCAGGCCCACGACGCCGGCTCGTTGCCCTGGGCAGAAAGCCGCGCCTGGAGCACGAAGAGCAACGCCGCGGCAACCGCGCAGAGGAGCGCGCGCACGCCCAGGCCCTTCCGGCTCTCCCGAAGCGTCTCCGCCTCCGCGTCGTCATCGGTGTACAAGGGGGTCGTGCCGGCCTCGGCGCGCACGATCTGCCAGCCGGACCCCAGCACGACGGGTTCCCAGCCGCCGAGGCCGTAGAGCTCCCGCGCCTCCTCGGAGAAGTCGCGCTGGAAGTCCACCGCGTAGTCGTAGTCGTGCGGCTCGCCCTGCTCGAAGCGGTACAGGAGCGCCCGGTTGATGCCGCGCACATGCCAGCCCTTCGCGCTCATGCGCTTGAGCATGGCCATGTCGTGCCCGGGCATGATCGCCAAGCCCCCGCACATCCTATAGGTCGTCTTCGCCATGCCCCTCCTCGCCTGCCCCGGCACCGGCGCCATCGTCCTCCCTGCCCAGCAGCCCCTCGGCGAGCGCCAGCAGCCGCCGGCGCCGCTCGAAGTCGCGCCGCAGCACCGCGCGGCCCTCGTCGGTTGCCGCGTAGCGGATGCGGCCCTCCCCCTCGGGCCCCTCGGCCGCGTCGGCGAACTCCGCGATCCAGCCCGCGCCTTTGAGCTTCTTGAGCGTCGTGTACATGGTGGCCGGCCCTATCTCCACCGTGCCCTGCGTGGACTCCCTGATGCCCTGCATGATCCGGTAGCCGTGCGCCGGCTCGAGCGTGGCCAAGAGGATCAGGAAGATGCTGTCGGACAGCTCCCCCGTCTCGTACGGGCTCCTCTTCGCCATTTCGCTCCCTCTACTATATCAATGATGGATACTATGCTACAATCAGCCTGCTTGCAAGCGAATACTTTCGGTTCCCACTATACTCTATCTGGAAATGGAGCGTCTCATCATGGCTGAAGAGCATTTGGAAGCTGCGGCAAGCGGGCAGGCGGAAGGCTGGTTCGAGCAGAGGAAGGACCCCGGGTTTCGCAAGCGGCAAGATGCGAGCCTGTTCCAGACGATAACCCTGGTCATGCTGCCCTTCATCTGGGCGGGTTTCGTCTACTCGCTGGTCACGGGCAACGAGAGCAACATGAACGGCTACTCGCTCATGATCCTCTTCTTCTCGTTGCTGAACGCAGACGTGCTGGTCAAGGGCGAGAAGCTGTCGAACAAGGTGCTCGACGTGCTGGCGAAGGCCAACTGCGTGCTGTTCTTCGCCTGGGCCCTCGCCAACATCGTCTACCTGCTGGTGAAGTAGGCGAGGCGGCCGCGGCGGGGGTGCGGCCATCGCCCGCTCCCCCTCCCGCACGCACGTTGAAGCTACTCCGCGTGGCGCAGCGCGTGCTCCAGCTTCTGGCTGACCACCTTCGTCACGCCGTCGGCCTGCATGGACACGCCGAACAGCACGTCGGCCATCTCCATGGTGCGGCGCTGGTGCGTGATCATGATGAGCTGCGTGGAGTCGCGCAGCGATTCCAGGTACGACGTGAGGCGCCGCAGGTTCGAGTCGTCGAGCGCGGCCTCCACCTCGTCCAGGATGTAGAACGGCGTCGTGCGGATACGGTACACCGCGAACAGGAGCGCGAGCGCCGTGAGCGACTTCTCGCCGCCGGACATGAGCATCATCTTCGTGATGCGCTTGCCGCGCGGCTGCGCCGTCACCTCCACGCCCGTGTTCTCCAAGTCGTCGGGGTCCACGAGCGAGAGCTCGGCCGACCCACCCGGGAACAGCACGGCGAATATCTCGCTGAAGTTCTTGCTGACCGCGTCGAACGTGCGGACGAAGTCGTCCTTCATGCGGGCGTCGATGACGCGCACGATCTTGCCGAGCGCACGGCGCGCGCCGTCGAGGTCGGCGAGCTGCGCGGCCAGGTAGTCGTAGCGCTCCTTGAGGCGCTCGTATTCGTCGGCGGCATCGGGGTTGATGGTGCCCATGTTGGCGATGCGGCGGCGCAGCTTGAACGCCTGGTCCTCCACCGCGCCCCGGTCCTCCAGCTCGGGCAGCGCGAGCGCATGGTCGAGCGGCACCTTGCAGTCGTGCACGATGGCGTTCACCGCCCCCTCCACCTGCACCTCCAGGCGGCCCTTGTCGACCCGGGCCTGTCCCATGCGGGCGTTGGCCTCGTCGAACGCGTCGTGCGCGGCGCGCGCGGCGGTGCGGGCCTCGTTGGCCGCCTGGTGCATGCCCCCGGCGGCGTCCTGGGCGGCGTTCGCGGCGTCCTCGAGCGCGCGCGTGCGGCGCCGGGCGCTGTCGGAGAGCTCCTCCATGAGCGCGAGCAAAGGCTCGATGCGCCGCTGCGCCACCACCTTGCGCAGCAGGCCCTCGCGGGCCTCCGCGTCGGCCGCGGCCGCCTGCTCGATCTCGCGGGCGCGCGCATCAGCCACGCGGGACGTGTACGTCTCGCGCTCGGCGAGCGTGGCCGCCTTGAGCTTCGCCTCGGCCAGCGCGTCGCGCACCTGGGCCGCCTGTTTCCGCAGCGGCACCACGGCGTCCTGCGCCTCGGCGAGGCGCGCCGTGTCTTCCTCCAGCTGCCGGGCCAGGCCGGCCAGGCGCTGCTCCAGGGCCTCCACCGACGGCCGCGCCTCGGCCACGGTACGCTCGGCCTCGGCGCGCTGGCGCTCGATGTCCTCGAACTCGCGGCGCACGGCCGCCAGCTTCTCCTCGGCGCGCCGCGCGTCGGCGCGGGCGGCGTCCGTCTTGCCGCGCAGCTCGGCCAGCTCCTGGGACAGGCGCAGGCTCTCGCCCTGGGCCTGCCGCAGCGCCTCCTCGGCCGCGGCGGACGCCTGCTGCGCGGCGTCACGGGAGGCTTCGGCCTCGGCGAAACGCGCCCGCAGGCCGTCCAGGCGCCGGGCGCGGGCGAGCACGCCCTCGGCGTCGTCGGCCGCGGCGGCGCCGAGCGTCACCTTGCCCCCGGGCCACACCACGCAGCCGTCCTCCGTGACGAAGCGGGCGCCGGAGGCATCGCGCGCATGGGCGGCGAGCGCGGCATCCAGGCCGTCGCACACCACCACGTCGCCCAGCAGCGCCTCCACGGCGCGGGCGGCCTCGGGCGGGTACGACAGACCGTCCACGAGCGCGCGCCCGAGCCCGGCCGCCGCCGCGGCGCGGGCTGGCAGCTCGCCGGCGGCGCGGGCGGGCCCGGCGGCGTCGGCGCGCGCCACGAGCACGACCTCGCCCTGCTCGTCGCAGGACGCGAGCGCGGCGGCCACGGCGGCCGCTCCGGCGGCCTCGTCCACCAGCAGCGCCGCCACGTCGCCGCCCAGCAGGCGCTCCACGAGCGCCTCCGACCCCGCCTCGGCCCGCAGCACGTGCGAGAGCGGCGCCAAGGCGCAGGACAGCTCGTCGGCGTGGTCGAGCAGCCAGGCGCGGGCGGGCCCGGCGGCGGCGCTCGCGCGCTCCACCTCCTCGAGCCCCTTGATCTCCGAGGCCAGGAGCGACGCCTCGTCGCGGGCCTCCTCGAGCGCGGTGCGGGCGGCCTCGCGGGCCGTGAACGCGGCGCTCACCGCCCCGCGCGCCGCCGCCTCGCGCTCGGCGAGCGCCTCCAGTGCCGCGCCGGCGGCCGCGGCCGCTTCGGCGAGCGCTGCGGCGTCGGCCTGCGAGCGCTCGAGCTGCAGCTCCAGCTCCTTGCCGTGGCCCTCGATGAGCTTCACGTGCGCCAGGCCGCTGGCCAGCGACTCCTGCGTGGTCGCGAGCTCGCGGCGCGCCTGCTCCTGCGCCCGCTCGGCGCTCCGGCGCGCCTCGGTGAGCGCGGCCGCCTCGCGGTCGAGCGCACGGTGGCGCTCGGTGAGCGACGCGTGCTCCTCGGCGAGGCGCGCCACGTCGGCGTCGGCGCGCTCGCGCTCGGCGCGCACCTCGCCCACCTGCGCCGCCGCCTGCGCGCGCTCGGCCTCGGCCGCCGCGCGCCGCGCCTTGCCCGCCTCCAGCGCCACGCGCAGCTCGGCCTCGCGGGCCTGGGCGGCGCGGCGCTTCTCGTGCAAAAGCAGCGTGGCGCCGTCGAAGCGCTCCACGGCCGACGACGCGCGGCGATGGGTCTTCGCCAGCTCGCCCGCGTCGGCGCTCTCGCGGCGTATCCGCTCCTGCAGCTCCTCGACGCGCGCCTCGGCCTCGGCGATGGCGGCCTTCTTCTGCGCCAGCTCCTCGTCGAGGGCCCGCTCGCGCCCCACGGCCTCGTCCCAGGCGCGCTGCAGCACGCGCAGGTCGTCCACGGCCAGCGCCAAGGTGAGCTCGGAGAGCTCGGCGGACAGCCCCTGGTAGGCCCGCGCGCGCTTCGCCTTGCGCTCGAGCGGCCCCAGCTGGCGCTCCACCTCGGCCGCCACGTCCTTCACGCGCGCGAGGTGCTGGTCCATGTGCTCCAGCTTCCGCTCGCTCTTGGCCTTGCGCTGCTTGTGCTTCAGCACGCCGGCCGCCTCCTCGATGAGCGCGCGGCGGTCCTCCGGCTTGGACTGCAGGATGGAGTCGAGCGAGCCTTGGCTGATGATGGAGTGCGTGCCGGTGCCGAGACCCGTGTCGTGCAGGATGTCCAGCACGTCCATGCGGCGCGCCACCACCCCGTTGATCAGGTACTCGCTCTCGCCGGAGCGGTACATGCGGCGCGTGATGGCCACCTCGGCGAAGTCCACGGGAAGCGTGCCGTCCGAGTTGTCCAGCACAAGGTCCACCTCGGCGATGCCCACCGGCTTGCGTGCGGACGACCCCGCGAAGATGACGTCCTCCATGGCCTGGCCGCGCAGGTTCTTCGCGTTGCGCTCGCCCAGCACCCACAGCACCGCGTCCGAGATGTTCGACTTGCCCGAGCCGTTCGGGCCCACCACGGCCGTGATGCCCGGCTCGAGCGCGAGCGCGCTGCGGTCGGCGAACGACTTGAAACCCTTGAGGACGAGCGACTTCAGGTACACGGCCTACCCCTGCTTGCGCTGCTTGGCCTGGGCGCGCTCGCTCTTCTTGCGCGCCTTCTCCTCGGCGCGCGCCGCCGCCTTCTCGGCCTTGGCCAGCTTGGCCGCCTCGGCCTTCTCGGCGCGCGTCTCCTCGTCCACGCCCAGCCCGAAGAACTCGCCGAGGCGCGCGAGCGTGCTCTTGGCCGCCTGGCTCTCGGCCTCCTTCTTCGTGCGGCCGGTGCCGCGGGCCAGGCCCTGCGTGCCGGCGAACACCTGCGCCACGAACGTGCGGTCGTGCGGCGGCCCCTGCGTCTCCACGAGCTTGTACGTGGGCGTGATGCCGTCCTCCTGCAGCTTCTCCTGCAGGGCGCTCTTGGGGTTCTCCGGCTCGCGCGCCATGTCCAGCGACATGCGCGGGATGAGCGTGCGCTCCACGAACTCCTGCGCGGCCCCGATGCCGCCGTCCAGGTAGAGCGCCGCCACCACGGCCTCGTACACGTTCTCCAGCGCGGAGTGCAGGCCGCGCTTGCCCGTGCCCGTCTCCGACGAGCCGAACACGATGACGTCCGCGAAGCCCAGACGGTCGGCCACGTCCGACAGGCTCGCGCCCGACACGAGCGCCACCTTGATGCGCGTGAGCCCGCCCTCGTCCAGGTCGTGGAAACGGTGGAACGCGATGGCCGCCACGATGGCTCCCAGGATGCTGTCGCCCAAAAACTCAAGGCGCTCGTAGGAGTACTTGACGGATTTGCCCTCGGTTGCCGAGGGGTGGGTGATGGCAGAGAGCAGGAGGTGCTCGCTATCGAAGCGGTAGTCGAGTATCTCTTGCGCTCTGGCGAGCTTCTGTTCTTGCTCTTCGGTCAATATCATGAAGGTTCGGCCCTCTGCTGGTCGCTTCTCTCGTGTGTTCCGGTCCGTCGGCGCCGCCCCGCGCCCCCGCCAGGACGGGGAGGCCAGGCGCAAGGAAGGCCCCGGACGCGGACGCGCCGGGGCCACCTTGCCGTTCGGTTCATTGTAGCCGACTACGCGCCCTTCGCCACGGTCTGCGCGATTATTTCAGAAACCCCCGCGCGCACCACGCCGGCCGTGGTGAGCACGCCGTTCTTCACCGCGAAGGCGCTCGAGGAGCCGTGCCCCACCAGCAGCGCCCCCTTCACGCCCAGAAGCGGCGCGCCGCCGTACGTGTCGGGGCTCACCTGCGCCATGAGCTCCTTCAGGCCGCCCTTGATGGCGAGCGCCCCCAGCTTCGTGACGGGGGTTCGCATCATGATGCCCTTGAGCGTCTTGAACAGGGTCTTGGACGTGCCCTCGATGGTCTTCAGGCACACGTTGCCCGTGAAGCCGTCCGCGACGATGACGTCGAACTTCGCGGGGAGGATGTCGCCGCCCTCGGCGTTGCCGGCGAAGTTGGGCAGCTGCTCCTTCAGCAGCGCGTGGGCCTCCTGGGCGAACTGCGAGCCCTTCGCCTCCTCCTCGCCGATGTTCAGCAACGCCGCGCACGGGTTCTCGATGCCGACGATGCGCTCGGCGTAGACGGTGGCCATCTGGGCGAACTGCACGAGGTACGCAGGCTTGCAGTCCGCGTTCGCGCCCACGTCGCACATGACCACCGGGCGCACGGGCGACGGGATGACCGTGGCCAGCGCCGGGCGCGCCACGCCCTTGATGCGGCCCATGACGAGCGTCCCTGCCGCCAGGCAGGCGCCCGTGGAGCCGGCGGAGAAGAAGCCCTGCGCGGCGCCCTCCCTCACCAGGCGGCAGCCCACCACCACAGACGAGTCCTTCTTCTTGCGCACGGCCTCGGCCGGGTGCTCGCCCATGCCGATGACCTCGGTCGTCACGCGCGCCTCGCAGCGCTCGTGCGCCGCCGCGAACGGCTCTACCACCTCGGCCGGGCCGCACAGCACCACGTGCAGGGCCCCGTCGGCCTCGAGCGCCTGGGCCACGCCGTCGAGCACGACGCCCGGGGCGTCGTCGCCCCCCATGGCGTCGACCGCTATCGTGACTTCCTCGGACATGATTGCCTCCTTCTGCCGACGGCCTCCCGCGAGGCCGGCCTCCTGAGCGAGCCCCGGCCCTGCCGGGTCCCAGCCGCGCGCCTTGCTCGACCAACCTGAAAAAGCCTCCCCATGCATCAGCGGGCGCTGACGTGCGGGGAGGCTTTTCAACGCGGCCGAAGAGCGCGCGCCAAAGCGCGGATGCGCTATTCCGTCTCGATAACCTCGCGGTTCTTGTAGAAGCCGCAGTTCGGGCACACGCGGTGCGGAAGCTTCACTTCGCCGCACTGCGGGCACACGGAACGGGCGGGCGCACCGATCTTATCGTTGCTGCTGCGACGGTTATGGGTGCGGATACGGCCCATCTTGCGCTTAGGTACTGCCATGATCTATGCTCCTTCTGTAAGCCGGGCGAACCCGTGCCGCCCGTCCTCGCTTAGTAAACATGCGAAACGGTATAGTACCAAAGGTTCGTGCGCCGCGCAAGGCCCCATCTGCGCTTTTCTTCGACATGCCACACGTGCTCCACACGGCGGCCGCCCCGGGGGCGCGCCGCGTGGATCAGAGCCCCTCCGACGGGCGGCCGAACTGCATCTCGTAGTAGCGCGCGTACGTGCCGCCCAGCTCCAGCAGCTCGTCGTGGGTGCCCTGCTCCACCATGCGGCCGTCCTCCACCACCGCGATGAGGTCGGCGCCGCGTATGGTGGACAGCCGGTGCGCGATGACGAGCGTGGTGCGGCCCTCGGACAGCTCCTCGAGCGATGCCTGGATGGCCCGCTCGCTCTCGTTGTCGAGCGCGCTCGTGGCCTCGTCCAAGATGAGGATGCGCGGGTTGCGCAGGAACACGCGCGCGATGGCGATGCGCTGCTTCTGCCCGCCCGACAGCCGCGCCCCGCGCTCGCCCACGAACGTGTCGTAGCCCTCCGGCAGGCCCATGACGAACTCGTGGATGTTCGCGCGCCGCGCCGCCTCCACGATCTGGGCGTCCGTGGCATCGGGTCGCCCGTAGGCGATGTTCTCGCGCACGGTGCCGCCGAACAGGTACACGTCCTGCTGCACGATGCCGATGGCCTCGCGCAGCGTCTCCACCGTCACGTCGCGCACGTCGATGCCGTCGATCTCCACCGAGCCCGCGCCCGGGTCGTAGAAACGGGGCAGAAGTGAGCACGTGGTGGTCTTGCCGCCGCCCGACGGCCCCACGAGCGCCACGGTCGTCCCGGCCGGTATGGCCAGGTCCAGGCCGCGCAGCACCTCGTGCTCGCCGTCGTAGCCGAAGCGCACGCCGCGGTAGCGCACTTCTCCGGCCACGAACCCGTCCGCCCGCCCGCGCTCTGCCTCGGCGGCCGCAAGCGGCAGGGCGCCGGGCCGGTTGCGCACGTCGGGCCGCACGGCCAGCACCTCCATGAAGCGGCGGAAGCCCGCGTAGCCCTTCTGGAACTGCTCGGTGAAGTTGATGAGCTGCTCGATGGGCGACAGGAAGATGCCGATGTACAGGGCGTAGATGGCGAGCTCGGCGGGCGCCAGGCCGCCGGTTGCCACGAAGTAGCCGCCGCCCACGATGGTCACGGTGTACAGCACGCCGGTGAACACCGAGTTCACCGCGTGGAACGCGCCCATGAACCTGTACGAGCTCTCCTTCGTGTCCACGAAACGCTCGTTCGTGCCGCCGAACTTCGCTATCTCCACGCCCTCGTTGCCGAACGACTTCACCACGCGGATGCCGCCGAGCGAGTCCTGCAGCCGCGCGTTGATGTCGGCCATCTTCCTGCGGTTCTCCGTGAAGATGACGCGCTTGCGGTAGTTGCGCCAGAACGCGTAGGCCGCCATGACCGCCGTGGCCGCCAGCATGATGGCCGTGAGCGGCACGTTGATCATGAACAGCAGCACGAACGAGCCCGCGATCTTCAGGATGCAGATGAACAGGTTCTCCGGCCCGTGGTGCGCCAGCTCCGATATGTCGAACAGGTCGGTGAGCAGCTTGCTCATCATCTCGCCGGTGTTGTTGCGGTCGTAGTAGCTGAACGACAGGCGCTGGTACTGCCTGAACAGGTCCATGCGCATGTCGGCCTCCATGCGCGCGCCCATGATATGGCCCCACGCCGTGATGAAGTACTGGCAGGCCGTGCGCAGGGCGTAGAGCGCGGCGAACCCGAGCGCGATCCAGCCGAGCGCCGAGAGGATGGCCTCGGGCGGCTCCAGGAAGAACTCCCTCGTGAAGAAGCCCAGGAACTGGGGGAAGGCCAGATCGACCGCGGCGAGCACCGAGGCGCACACGAGGTCGAAGAAGAACAGGAACTTGTAGGGCTTGTAATAGGCGACGAAGCGCGCGAGCACCTGGCGCGCGGAAACGCGCGGCTCGTCGGCGCCCGAAGGGGCCGTGGGATCGGCCGCAGGGGCCGGGGTATTCTTCTTAGTGTCCATGGTTGCCATTGTAGCGCTACCTCCGGTGCTTTCGCATGCGTTCTTCGCGGGCCCGTGCGCGCAGGCGCGCGAGCTCGCTTACCGTGCCGTGCCCGAACACGCCCACGTCGCGGCTGCCCGCGTAGGCCACGGCCACGGCGAGCGCCAGGTACGGCGCGGCGGCCAGGCCGAATATCTCCGCGCCCATGAGGAGCGCCGCGAGCGGGCAGCGGCTCGCAGCCCCGAAGAACGCCGCCAGCCCGAGCGCGGCCGAGAACGGCGCGGCCGCCGCCGTGAGTTCCCCGAGCGCGCAGCCCAGAAGCGCTCCGATCGTGAACATGGGCATGATCTCGCCGCCCTTGAGCCCGAACCCGAGCGCGAGCACGGTGAGGCCCGCCTTCACGGCGAAGTCCGCGCCGCCCGCGTGCCCCGCGAGCGCGCCGCGCAGAAGCGGCATGCCCGTGCCCTCGAAGCCCTGCCACCCGAACGCCAGCACGATGCCTGCGAACAGCAGGCCGCCCGCCACGGCGGCGAGGAGCGGCCTGCCCACCCGCCGGCGCACAACGCGCCGCGCGAGGCGCAGCCCCGTGCCGAACACGGTGCCGGCCGCGCCGCACGCCAGGCCCACGAGCACGCACTGCGCCACGAGCGGCCAGGAGAAGGCGGGCACGGCGACGCGCGGGATCACGTCGCCGATGCCCGTCAGCCGCGCGATGCCGAACGCCGCGAACGACGCCAGCAGCAGCGTGGGCACGTGGCGCGCCACCGTCCGGTCGAAGCGCGCAAGCTCCAGCACGAACATCGTCGAGCCGAGCGGCGCGAAGAAGAGCGCCCCGAAGCACGCCGCCATGCCGGTGGCCGCCGCGTAGCCCTGGGGAATGGCCGGCGAGCCCCGGCGCACGGGCGCCAGCTTGAAGGGGCGGCCCACGAGCGCGCCCAGCGACGCGCCCATCTGCAGCGCCGCCGCCTCCTTGCCCACCGACCCGCCGCCGAGCACCGTGAGGAACGTCCCCGCAAGGATGCCCGGCGCGAGCGCGGGCGGCACGCGGTCGTTGCGGCGCAGGCGGTAGACCAGCGTGTCGGTGGCCAGGTGGGCGGGCAGCCTGAGCGCACGGTAGAGCAGGACGGAGGCCGCGCCGAGCACTGGCAGCGCGAGGAGCAGCCACGGGAAGCGCCCCGAGAGCCCGGCGGCGAGGTCGACGGCGAGCGAGAGCGCGATGGAGGCCGCGGCCCCCGCGACGCCCGCCGCGAGAGCAAACAGGAAGTGACGTGCGACCTGGGAGGGATCGACGCCGCCCCGCGCCCTGCGATTCGCCATGCCCGCCTCACCGCCTCGTCGCCCGAATGGATGCCTATCCCGCTCATGGTAGGCGACGCGCAGCGAGCGACGGAGCCGCAGACGGCGCCCGTCAACGACCCGCCACCCCCCGGTTGACGACGCGGGGGCGTGTCGAGGGAACGGTTCCCTCGACACGCCCCTCAGGTTCAGCGAACCTCGATGCGGCGGACAGCAGCCCAGGCAACGAGCACGCCGAGGGCCGTCACGACAGCGAACAGGAGAAACGGGTTCGCCAAGCTCGCCCCTTCGCCGAAGCCGAGCAGCCAAGACATGGTTCCGGCAAATGCCCAGGCCGCTCCCTCGACGTTCGTCAAAATCGTGAGCCCTACCAAGACCAACGCCGCGCAGGCGAGCACGACGCGCCGCGTGCCGAAACGCATCTGCAGCGCGGCAAACGCGAGTCCCGCGCCCGAAGTCGCGGCGCACCCCAGAGCCATGAACAGGAAGTCGAGCGCAGGACCGTTGCTGAGCCCGTACGACATCAAGTACAACGACTGCATCTGCGGCCAGAACGACACGAGGATCACGCACGCGGCTTCGACGAGACCGAGGAACAGGCAGGCCGCCCCCAACGACGCAACCGTGCTCGCGATGACCTGAGGGCGCGTGAGCCCCATCTGCATAAGGAAGCGAATGTCGCCTTGGAACGTGGAAAGGGCGAGCAGGGGCATGAGGAAGTAGGGCAGGAACCCCATGTTAGGCACCGACAGATAAGCGCCCTTCGTGAGGCCGATCAGGGCCACAGCGGCGATGATAGCCCCGATGATCAGGCAGAACACCGCCGCGCTCTGCACGAGCTCCACAGCTTGGTAGCGGATGGCCGCTTTGAGTTTCATGAGGTCACTCCCCCTTCTCGGTCAGTTTGACGAACAGTTTCTGCAGGTTGACGGGCGCCGTGTCCAGACGGTCGTTCAACCGCTCGGCGTCCGGAGTGCCCAAGAGGTACGCCACCGCAACGCCGCCCAGCTCGTCGACGTCGAGCACGTCGAGCCCTTCGCAGTACGCGCGCACGTCGGCTGCGCGCCCCGACACGCTGTAGCCGCTCGAGCGCAGCTCGTCGGCCGAGGCCTGCATGAGCACGCGACCCTCGTCGATGATGGTGACGCGCTCCACGAGGTTCGCCACCTCCTCGATGAGGTGCGTGGCGATGACCACCGTGCGCGGGCGCTCCAGGTAGTCCTCCATCAGCAGCTGGTAGAACAGCTCGCGATGGGCGGCGTCCAGGCCCAGTACCGGCTCGTCGAGCAGCAGGTAGTCCGCGTCGAGCGAGAGCGCCAGCACGAGCTGGCAGATGGTGCGGTAGCCGGTGGAGAGCGCGCCCGTCTTCGCCTTCACATCGAGGTCGAACGCCTTAGCCAAGCGCTTGGCGCGCTTGGCGTCGAACCCCTCGTGGAAGCGACCCATCTGCTCGATGAGGTCATCCACGTGCATAGCTCGCCGTCCACCAGGATGCGGCCCTCCGTGGGCACGAGGCGGTTGGACGCGATGCCCAGCAGCGTCGTCTTGCCCGCGCCGTTGCGGCCGAGGAGCGCGTGGATCTTCCCGTATTCGAAGGACAGCGACACGTCGTCGAGCGCCGTCGTCTTCCCGAACCGCTTCGTCAAATGCTCGGCGCGCAGCTCACGCATGATCGTATCCCTTCTCGATGAGGTCGATGACCTGCTCTTTCGTCAGGCCCAGCTTCTTCGCCTCGGCCACGAGCGCACTCACGTAGCGCTCGTCGAAGGCGCTCTCGCGCTTCGCGCGCACTTTCTCGCGCGCGCCGTCCTGCACGTACATGCCCATCCCCCTCCTCTTGTAGATGATGCCCTCGTCCACGAGGATGTTCATGCCCTTGAGGACGGTGTGCGGGTTGATGCCGAGCAGCGCCGCGAGCTCGTTGGTCGAGGGGACGCGGTCCCCTTCGGCGTACGCGCCCGTGAAGACGTCGTCCTCGATCTGCTCGGCGATCTGCACGAACAGCGGCACGTCGCGCCCCGGATCGATGTTCACGATTCCTCCGTCCTTTCCTTGCTGGTTAGTTACTCAAGTAACTAACCAGCAGTGTACGGGCAGTGCGATGGGATGTCAAGCAGAAAAAGGGAGGCGCGCCGGATCGTTCGACCCAACGCGCCTCCCTCGCGTTCGCAACTCTACTAATTCGCGCAATACATCTGGCGATTTAGCACGGATGTTTCACGTGAAACATCCTATCCGCGCACCTCAGAGCACCCCTTGGAACACCGTGTCCGTGTCGCGGCAGAGGTGCTGGACGGCGGTGCGGGCGGTCTCCACCGCAGTGGGCAGGCCGCCGGGGGCGACGAGACGCTGGCCGGCGAAGTACGCGCCTGCGATGCCCTCGGGCTTCGCCGGGTAGCTGCGCGTCTTCTCGCCCGGGGCCATGTTGGACATCCACGAGCCCTTGTACGAGTGCAGGTAGCGCTCGTAGGTGAGCGGCGTGGCCACGTCCCACACCTCCACCTTGCCCTCGATCTGCGGGTACTTCCTCGACACCGCGGCGATCACTGCCTCGGCGAGCTTCCGCTTCTCCTCGGCGTAGGTGCCGTCGGCCTTGCGCGCCGCCCACCAGTCGTAGGTGTCGCCGTTCATGAACAGCGTCATGGCCGTGCAGCCCGCGGGCGCGTAGCCCTCGTAGGCGGCGTAGTTGTTGATGGCGAGCGCGTCGTGGCGCTGCCCGCCGCAGAAGACAGGCTCGTCGACGGGGAAGCCGACCGATTCGGGCACGTCCGAGAGGTCGGCGCGGACGCCGAGGCTCACGAACGTGTCGAGGATCGGCGAGACGTTCGCCCGCAGGTCGTCGGCCCACCCTTCGGCAATCGGCGGGTCGAACAGCTCGTCGACGGCCATGCGCAGGTCCTGCGTCACGATCACGGCGTCGAAGGCGCGCTCCTCGCCGTCCACGACCACGCCCGTCGCGCGGCTGCCCACCACCGCCACGCGCTCCACCGGCGTGCGGTACTCGATGCGGCCTCCCAGCCGCTCCAGCGTCTCCGCGATGCGCCGCGCCATGGCGAGCGAGCCTCCCAGCGGGTAGCCGCCGTCGCCTGCGGCCAGCGTCGAGAGCGTGAAGGCGAGGCCCATCGCGCTCATGTCCTCGCCGACCATGCTCGAGAACAGGGTGCGCAGAAGAGGGCTCGAGAATCGCTCGGCGAAGGCGCGGGCGGTCTGGTTCGCATAGAAGGGCATGCGCGGCATCGCCGGCAGCATCGGCAGCATCGCCCCGAGTCCCATCTTGCGGGGTTCGGCCGCCTGCACGCCCTTGAGGTCGGTGACGGGCATGTCCATCTTCATGAACTTCCGCACGTCCTTGACCAGACGGCGTATCTCGCGCGCGTCCTCGGGCGCGACGTCCAGCAGGTGCTTCTCGAGCCGGTCGAGGTCGCGATAGAGGCAGACGGTCCGCCCTTCGAACTCGTAGACGAGGAAAGGGTCGCGCACGTAGACGGGCACCTCCGGGTTCAGCGCGCCGATCTCCGTCCACACCGCGTTGAGCGCGGTCTTCGGCGACGATCCCGTGAGCCAGTGCATACCTCCTTCGAAGAGGTAGCCCTTGCGGCTCCAGCTGGTCGACGCGCCGCCAGGGATCGTGTGCGACTCGAAGACGGTGACGTCGAAGCCGCTCTGGCGCGCGTACACCCCCGCCGCGAGTCCCGCGATGCCGGCCCCCACGACGGCGATGCGCTTCGGCGAGGCTCCCGCTCCCGCCGCCCCTGCCGAGCCCGCCATGCTCGGCAACCCGTCCACCGATGTTTCACATGAAACATCCGTTCGCTGCATGTTCATTCCCTACCTCTTCCTCACGATGTCGACGATCCATTCCGGCTCCGGGCACGGCATATCGGGATACACGGCCAGCTCTTCGGCGATGCCCTGGATAGCGGCCCAAAACGCGACGGACAGCGCAACGGGGTCGCCCTCGCGGATGCTTCCCTCGCGCTGGCCGCGGCGCACCACCTCGGCAGTGGGCGTGTTCACATCGAAGCCCGCGAGCAGCTCCTTCGCGCGCGGCGGTATGGCCTCGTCCATGAGCGCGTTGCCCATGAGCACGAACATGTCCGCCATGAACGGCTCCTCGCGCAGATAGCCCAGGACCCCCGCGGCGGCCCCCTCGAAAAACGCGATCGCGCCGCCCTCGGCCCCCTCGCCCATCATCGCCATCGGGCCGCTCACGCCCAGGCCTATCAGCTCCTCGTACAGCGCTTCCTTCGAATCGAAGTAGTGGAACATGAGCCCCGCGCTCATGCCCACCGCCTCGGCGATGTCGCCCACCTTCGTGCCCGCGTATCCCTTGCGCACGAACAGGCGCAGCGCCGCCCGGAGTA
Organism: Gordonibacter pamelaeae; assembly: GCF_003340385.1. Lineage (NCBI taxonomy): Bacteria > Bacillati > Actinomycetota > Coriobacteriia > Eggerthellales > Eggerthellaceae > Gordonibacter > Gordonibacter pamelaeae. Next base: position 211,807 of record NZ_PPTS01000007.1, read on the forward strand.
TCTCCTCGCGCCGCTGCTCCCGCTGCTCCTGCCTCGTCACCATTGGTTGAACATCCTTCATTGAATCATTATTCAACATAGTAGCACGAGGAAGGAGCACGCGAGACGAGAATGCGAGGAATATGAGATCGCGTGTCATGCGCGAGAAAGGGGCCGGGCAGCGAACATCAACGGAGTGCACGGACGTTTCACGTGGAACATCTGGGGTCTTAGCACGGATGTTTCACGTGAAACACCGCAGCGGCCATGGAGCGAAGCAAAAACGGCCTTCGCAGAGAAAGCCGGCAGCCCGCGTAAGCGTCCGCAGCGCGCGGCGCCCTACCCCGCGAGGAACCTGCTCGGCCTTCCCCGGTGCAGGACGGTCAGTCGGTGCAGGGCGCGGGTGACCGCGACGTAGAGGAGGGTGCGTTCGAGCTCGGTGGAGAAGAAGCGCTCGTCGGCGTCGAGCACGACCACCTCGTCGAACTCGAGGCCCTTCGCCATCTTGACGGACGCCACCGACACGCCCTCCTCGAAGGTCTCCGTGCGCTCGGTCAGCAGGTGGACGTCCACGTCGCGGGAGAGCAGCTCGGCGTAGCGCGCGGCCAGCTCGTCGGAAGCGTGCAGGATCCCGAGCGTCTTGCGGCCGCTCGCGCGAAAGGCGCGGACGGCTTCGAGCGTCCGCGCGAGCACCTCGGCCGTATCCGCGCAGCCGACGATGCGCGGCTCCTCGCCGTGCCGCTCCACGGCCTCAAGCCCGGCGGCGGGCTTCACGCGGTTCGCGAGCGCCACGATCTCGCTCGTGGAACGGTAGCTGCGCGTGAGCCGCACGACGCGCGCCGCGCCGTAGGCCCGAGCCACGTCCTCGAGCGTGGCGGAGTTGCCGTCGTCCACCACCTGGCAGCAGTCGCCCAGCACGGTCCTGCCGCAGCGGAACAGGCGCGCCACGAGCACATGCTGCACCGGCGTCAGGTCCTGCATCTCGTCCACCACGAGGTGCTTGACGCCGTCGTAGCGCTCGAAGCCCGAGAACGCGCCCTGGAGGAGCGCGAGCGGCGCGGCGTCCTCCCACTCCACCGTGCGCTTGGACCCGATTGCGAGCGCGCCGTCCCATCCGTGCTCGGCCATGAAGAAGCGGTAGAGCGAAAGCGCGTCCTTAGCGCGCAGCATGCCGGCCAGGCGCCGGCGCGCCTCCCGCTTCGTCGGCACGGCGTGGCGGTCGCGCCCGACGCTCGTCGACTCCAGCTCGTAGACCACGCTCGCGGCCACGAGGTCGAGCCGCTCCTCCAAGGCGAGGCCCCCGTGCGCGCGGAACCGCACGTCGATCCAGGCCGCATCCAGCGTGCGCCGTCCGAACGTCAGATCCTCCGCCGCGAACGCGGTCTCGGGAACCTGCTCGAGGAACGCGAGCACCGCGTCGGCGAACGCGGCCGTCCCCTTCAAGCGGGCGCGCTCGCGCCACGCCTCGTCCACCGCGTCCACGCTCGAGCGCGCGGGTGCGACGCGCACGGAGCCGCCGAGCGCCCGCTCCACGACGCCGCGCAGGTCGAACGCCTCGATGGGCTCCTCGCCGAGCTCCGGCAGCACGCCGGCGATGTAGTCGGCGAACACGCGGTTCGGCGAGAGGAGGGCCACGTGGCGCGACGACAGCTCGCCGCGCCGCCGGTACAGCAGGTACGCCACGCGGTGCAGCGCGATTGAGGTCTTGCCCGAGCCCGCCACACCCTGGATGACGAGCGTGCCCGGCTCCTCGTCGCGGATGATGCGGTTCTGCTCGGCTTGGATGGACGCGACGATGACGCGCATCTTCCGGTCGGAATCGCGCCCCAGCTCGCGCGCCAGCACCTCGTCGCGCACGCTCGAGGCGCTGTCCGCCGCATACACGAGCTCGCCCCGCTCCACCCCCAGCTGGCGCTTGCGCGAAAGAAAGCCTTCCACACGGCCCGAGGGCGCTTCGTAGGCAGCCGGGCCCGTCTCGTCGTGCTCGTAGAACAGCGCCGCCACCGGCGAGCGCCAGTCGGACACCACGGTGCGGCCCTCCGCCGCGAACGAGAAGCGCCCCAGGTAGAACGCCTCCGGCCCCCCTTCCCCGTCGGCCGCGAAGTCCACGCGCGCGAAGTAGGGCGCGTCGAGCATCTTGCGCAGCTGCGCGGCCGCCTCGTGCGACTGCGCCGCGCGCCGGTCGACCTCGGCCAGCGCCAGCTCGTTCTGGAAGGCCTCCGCAGGGTCGATCTCCCCGCGGTACGCCACCTGGTAGCGCTTGGCCTCGCGGTAGCCGTCCTCTATCCGCCCATGCAGGGCCTCGGCCTCGCCGAGGGCGGCGCGCACGAGGCCGAGCGTCTCGGCGAGCCGCGCCTCCTCCTCCGCCTTGACGGCGTCGTGCCCTTCCCTTTCGCTCATAGGATGCTCCTCCTTCCGCTTCCGCTTCCATCCTTTGGCTCCGCGCGCAGCAGGAACCATTGCACGGGATAACCGAGCTCCGTGCCCAGCCCAGCCTCCTCGAACCCGAGCGCCGCGAGGTCTCGCCGGTATCCCGTGTCGGCGCGGTCGCCCGCGCGGTACGTGGCGATAGCCAGGTCGCGTCCCGGCAGCGCGGCCTGCACGGCCGCGACGAGCGCCCGCGCCGGGCCTCCGCCCCGCCGTTGCCGCGGATGCACCGCCAGCACGTCGATGCGGGCCCGCGCAGGGTCGAAGGCCGCCGCGCCCGCGAGGGCCGCCGACCCCGCCCCGCAGGCGACGAGCGCCCGGCCGCGGGCCACGGCGTCGCGCAGCCAGGCCCCGTGCCGACGCTCGTCAAGCCAGGGGAAGCCGTCCACGGCGAGCCGCATGAGATCCATCCACGCCGGCACGTCGGCGGGCGTCGCGGCCCTGGCCTCCCAGGGACCGGTCCCGGCCTCCCAGCCGGCCCGGCCGTCTGCCGCACCCGCCGGCGAGCCGTCCCGCCCGGCCGCGGGCCCGCCCAGCTCCAGCGGCAGCTGCAGCGGGTAGAACGCGCCGCCCGCCCTGAAGCGCGCCGGCGGCGCCTTGTACAGCGCGGCGAACGCCGCCGAGAACGTTTGCTGGCTGTCGTAGCCGGCCTCGCGGGCGATGTCGGCTACGGGCCGCTGCGTCTCCACGAGCGCGCGGGCGGCCTCGGTGAGCCGGCGGCGCGACGCGTAGGCGTGCACGGTCATGCCCGTCGCCTCGCCGAACAGGCGGTGCAGATGGAACTTCGAGTAGCCGGCAGCGCGCGCGATGGCGTCCAGATCGAGCCGCCCGCCCCGGTGCGCCTCGATGCACGCCACCGCCCGCTCCACCGCGCGCAGGTGCTCCAGCTCCATGCCAGCCTCCTTCCTCCCTTTCGGCCCGGATGCTCCATTGAACCAGAACGCCACGGCACGCGTCTCTACTTTTCTTGCTCTGTCGGGAAAAGGAAACGCCCGCCGAGGGCGGGCGTTTCGAAACAGTGCGGCAAATGCATCGAAAAGGGCGGGGACGGGCCCTCCGCGATGGCGGGAAGGAGGTCAGTTCTGCTCGAACGGGAAGTCCTTCAGCACGGCGAACGGGTTGGGCGGCGCGTCGTCGCCCGCGTCCTCGGCCGGCGCGCAGCCGCACGGGCCATCGTTGAGGTTCGCACCGCACGTGGGGCAGAGCCCCTTGCATTCCTCGTCGCACAGCGGCACGAGCGGGAACTCCAGGAGCAGCGCCGCGCGCAGCAGCGGCTCCAGGTCGATGACGTTGTCGTCGGGCAGCACGTCGAACTCGTCGTCGTCCATGTCCTCGGGCGCCTCCCTGTCGGCGCCGATCAGGAAGTACCCCTCGACCTCGCCCGTCACGGGGAACGAGAACTCGTCCACGCAGCGCGCGCACGACGTCTTCGCCTCCCCCTCCACGGTGCCGGTGACGAGCAGCGCGTCGCCCGTGTTCGTCACGTCCACCTGCCAGGCCAGCGGCTCGGCGAAGTCGTACAGGTCGGGACCGGCCTTCACGACGGGCACGGCGTACGTTCCCTCAAAATGCGAGCTCTCCGCAGGTGCGAAGAGCTCCGAGGGTATAGGGATGCGCGTCGCTTCCATCAGCGGCCCGCGGCGAGCGAGTTGGCGTTGAGGCGGTCACGGCAGCGGCGCACGTTGTTCAGCAGCGTGTCGAGGCTCTGCTCCACGTGGCCGAACACCTCGTCGGCGTAGTCCTCCGCGCCGGCGCGCGTCTGGCGCTCCAGCTCGCGGGCGTCCGCGAGGATCTGGTCGGCCTGCTGCTGGGAGATGCGCACGATCTCCTGCTCGCTGGCGATGGTCATGGCCTGGCTGCGCGCGTCCTCGATCATGCGGTTGGCCTCGGCCTCGGCGTCGTCGAGCAGGCTCTGGCGCTCGCGAACGATCTGGCGCGCCTGCGCGAACTCGCTCGGGAACGTGTCGCGGATCTCGTCCATGATCTCGAACGCCGCGGCTATGTCGACTTGGCGCAAGTTGCTTTTGCCGAAGACCGGCTTCGAGTCCTCGAGAAGAATCGAGAGCTCTTCGAGCAGCCCCAAGACTCCTGTTTCGTCCATGATTGTCCTTCCACCCAAGCGTGCTGCGTTTCAAGTGCGTCGGCGCACGGGGTTTGAGTCTTCCTGCGCGCATGCGTCAAAGTATTCTAGCAGGTTTGACCGGATAACCCAACGTCACTGCACAAACCGTGCACATTTTACCCGGTCGGAGGGCCCCTGTCGCATTCTCGTTGCCATACCGGAACCCACGGCGCAAAGCGGGGCCGCCGCCCGCTACTCCGCGAACTTGGCCTCAAGGGCGCCTTTCACGCACGGGGGCACGAAGCCGTTCACGTCGCCGTGCAGACTGGCTATCTCGCGCACGATGGACGACGACAGGTACATGTACTGCGGGGGCGACATGATGAACAGCGTTTCCAGCTCCTGGTTCAACTGGTAGTTGAGCGCCGTCATCTGGAACTCGTACTCGAAGTCGGTGATGGCGCGCAGGCCCTTCACCACCACGGTGGCCTCCATGCGGGCGGCGAAGTCCACGAGCAGCTCGTCGAAGGGCTCCACGCGGACGTTGGGCAGGTGGCTCGTGGCCTGGCGCACCAGCTCGGCACGCTCCTCGAGCGAGAACAGCGGCTGCTTCTTCGGCGAGGCGGCCACGGCCACCACCACCTCGTCCACCAGCTGGGCCGCGCGCGTGATGACGTCGAGGTGGCCGCTCGTGATGGGATCGAACGTTCCGGGCGTGAGTGCTCGTCTCATAGCAGGTCAAGCTCCTTAGGTCTGAAAAGGTCCACGACAGTATCGCCGTACTTCTTGCGCGATGCAAGCGCCAGCCCGCAGGCGGCGGCAGCCGCGTCGGCCTCGTCGCTGGTGGCCGCCCCGTGCTCGTACGCCACGAGCACGTCCGGCGCAAGGGCGCCGCCGCGTCCGAGGGCCGCCGCCAAGCCGAGCGCGTCCCGCGCGGCGAGCGCGTAGGGCGGGTCCAGGAACACGAGGTCGAACGGGGGCCGGGAATGGACGGGCGGGTCCTTCAGCACGTCGCCGCGGCTCACGCGCGCGCGGCGCGCGTCCAGGCCGAGCGCGCGCACGTTGCCCTCGAGCACGCGCTCGGCCGCGCCGTCCCGCTCGAAGAAGCGCGCGCACGAGGCGCCGCGCGAGAGCGCCTCCAGCCCGAGCGCGCCCGATCCGGCGAACGCGTCGAGCACCACGGCGTCCTCGAAGCCCCCGCAGGCGCTGTTCACCGCGCTCATGAGCGACTCGCGCACGCGGTCGGTCGTGGGGCGCGTGCCGTCCCCCTTCGGCGCCTTGATCGTGCGTCCCCTGAACTCTCCTGCGATGATGCGCATGTCAACCCCCCTGAACCTCTCCGGCACGCTTGAATGCGAGCCGCGCCTCGCGGCCGAGCGCGCGGTGCGCGGGCGCCTCGAGCCGCGGGTCCTCCTCCAGCAGGGCCCGTGCGTCGGCGTGCGCCGCCTCGATCACCTTGCCGTCCCGCACCACGTTCACCAGCTTGAGCGCGGAGGCGCCGTGCTGGCGGTTGCCCAGGATGTCGCCCTCGCGGCGCAGCGACAGGTCGTAGGCCGCCAGCTCGTAGCCGTCGTCGGTGGTCTCCATCGCCGCCAGGCGGCGCAGCGCCGCGTCCGTGCGCGACGCGCTCACCAGGTACACCTCGCCGGGCTTGCTCCCGCGCCCCACGCGGCCGCGCAGCTGGTGCAGCTGCGACAGGCCGAAGCGGTCGGCGTCCTCCACGATCATGACCGTGGCGTTCGGCACGTCGACGCCCACCTCGATGACGGTGGTGGCCACGAGCACCTGCGTCTCGCCCGCGCGGAAGCGGGCCATGACGTCCTGCTTCTCGGCGGCGGGCAGCCGTCCGTGCAGAAGCTCCACCTTCCAGTCCACGAACGTCTTCTGCTGCAGGAAGGCGGCCTCGCGCTCGGCGGCCGCCACGTTGCCGCCGTCCAGGTCCGCGTCGTCCTCGATGCTGATGGCGGCGTAGGCGTACTCGTCATCGTCGCCCTCGCGCGCCGCGCGCTTGCCGGCCAACGCATCGCGCTCCTCGGTGCTCGCCCCCACGAGCGGGCACACCACGTACACCTGCTCACCGCGCGCGAGCGCGGCGAGCGCGGCGTCGTAGGCGCGCCCGCGCTCCTGCTTCGAAACCACCTTCGTCGTGCGCGCCGACGTGTCGTGCGGGCGGTGCCTGATATAGGAGAGCGTGAGGTTGCCGAAGAGCGCCAGCGCCAGCGAGCGCGGAATGGGCGTGGCCGTGAGGTAGAGCGCGTCGGGCGCCTCGCCCTTCGCCAGCAGCTTCGCCCGTTGGTCCACGCCGAAGCGCTGCTGCTCGTCGATGACCGCGAGCGTGCAGCGCTTGGGGCGCACGTCGTCCTCCAGAAGCGCGTGCGTGCCCACGAGCACGTCCACCTCCCCCGCCGCCACGCGCGCGAGCAGCGCCTCGCGCTCGGCGGGGGGCGTGGAGCCGGTGAGCACCCCCCACGAGATGCCCGCCTGGCCGAACAGGGGCCCCAGGCTCTTGCCGTGCTGGCGCGCGAGCACCTCGGTGGGGGCCATGAGCAGCGCCTGGCCGCCCGTGTCGGCTGCGGCGGCCAGCGCATGGGCGGCCACGACGGTCTTGCCCGTTCCCACATCGCCCAGAAGCAGGTGGTTCGCCGTGGCGGGCGCCGCGAGCGCGGCCAGGATGTCGTCGCGCGCGGCCTCCTGCTCGTCGGTGAGCTCCCAAGGCAGCGCCGCGGCGAGCGCGGCCAGGCGCGGGCCGTCCGTCACGTGGCGCACGGGCTCGCGCCCCGCGGCGCGCTCCCGGCCCTCCTCCATGAGCATGAGCTCCAGGAACAGCAGCTCCTCGTACACGAGGCGCCGGCGCGCCTCGGCCGCCTCGTCCATGCTGCGCGGGAAGTGGATGGACGCGAGCGCCGCGCCGCGGCTCATGAGGCGGTACTTCGCCCGCAGCTCCAGCGGCAGCGGGTCGTGCAGCCCCGCCACATGCGCAAGCGCGTTGCCCACGAGCCGGCGCACCCAGGCGGCCGACAGCTTCTCGGTGGCGGGGTGCACGGGTATGACCATGCCGGCCGCCGCGCCCTCGGCGCCGTCCAGCGCCTCGAGGTAGGGGTTCGTCATGCGCTTGAAGCCGTAGTTGAACTCCAGCTTGCCCGCCACGGCGATGCGCATGCCGGCGCGCACCTGGTCCATGAGCCACGGCTGGCGAAACGCCGTCACCATGAGCGTGCCCGTGCCGTCCACGAGCGTTATCTCCACGAGCGGCAGCTTCGGCTTGGGGCGCTTGAGCTTTATCTCGTGCACTATGCCTTCCACCGTGCACTGCTCCCCGATGGCAGCCGACGCCACTGTCTCGCGCCGCGAGAGGTCGATGTAGCGCCGGGGGAAGTGCGTCACCAGGTCGCGCACCGTGCGCACGCCCAGCGCCTCGAGCGCGCGGGCGCGCGCCGGGCTCACCAAACGGACGCGCCCGACGGATTCGTCGAGCGCGAGGGTGGCTGCGAGTCTGTCCGGCGCGTCGCTACTCAACCGACATGACCACCGGGTACAGCGGCTGCTCGCCGCGGTGCGCGTCGATCTCCAGCTCGTCGTACGCCTCCTCGATGCGCGCCACGAGGGCATCCAAGGCCGCGTCATCCAGGTCCTCGCCGGCCAGCAACGTGAGCGTGTCGGCATCGGCGGCGTCCATGCGGGCCAGAAGGTCCATGACCACGTCCTCCACGGCCGCGCCCACGGACTCGATGGAGCCATCGGCGATGCCGATGACGTCCCCTTCATGGATGGGGTTGTCGTGGGCGTCCTTCGCGTCCTTGATGGCGCGCGTCACCTCGCCGGTGCGCACGTCGGCGTACGCCTCCGTCATGGCCTCCACGTTCTCCTCGAGGCTCGCGTCCTCGTCCAGGCCGAACAGCGCGGAGAACGCCTGCGGCACGCTCGTGGTGGGCACGACGGCGCACGGCTTCTCGGACAGGCCGCATGCGCTCTGCGCGGCCATGATGATGTTCTTGTTGTTCGGGAGGATGATCACGGCGTCCGCGTTCACCTCGTTCGCAGCGTCCAGCAGGTCCTTCGTGGAGGGGTTCATGGTCTGCCCGCCCGAGACGACCACGTCCACGCCCAGGCTCTTGAGGATCTTCGCGTTGCCCTCGCCCGCAGCCACGGCCACGAAGCCGATCGGCTTGCGCGCGGCCTCCCCCTCGGCCGCCAGCGCGTCGGTGCGCGCGGCGCTCTGCAGCTGCATGTTATGGATGTGCACCTCGGCTATCTGGCCGCGCTCCAGCATGTAGGCGAGCACCTTGTCGGGCGTGTTCGTGTGCACGTGCACCTTGAAGTTGGGGTTCTGGCCCACCAGCAGCTCGCAGTCGCCCATGGTGCCCAGGAAGCCCAGGCCCTCCTCCGCGTCCAGCGTGTCGGAGCTCACCAGGAACTCGGTGCAGTAGCGGTAGGCCGAGCCCTCCCAGTCGTTGATCTGCTCGATCTCCACCTTCGGGGCCGCGCCGCGCGCGAAGGCCAGCTCGTCGCCCAGCGGGCCCTCCTTGCCGGTGAGCGCCGCGGCGAACGCGTCGAAGAAGATGGCCAGTCCGTAGCCGCCCGCGTCGACCACGCCGTTGTCCTTGAGCACGGGCAGCAGGTCGGGCGTGCGCTGCACCGATGCGTAGGCCTCGGCCACCACGGCCTCGAGCGCCTCGTCGGTGGAGAGCTTCTTCTTGCGGGCGCGCTTGGCGGCCGCCGCGCTGTCGCGCAGCACGGTGAGGATGGTGCCCTCCACCGGCTTGCGCACGGCCTGGAACGCCACATCGACGGCGTGGGAGAACGCGGAGTCGATGCTCTCGGCGTTCACGGCCTCATGCCCGACGCTGCCCTCGCACAAGCCGCGCAGGATCTGCGACGTGATGACGCCGGAGTTGCCGCGCGCGCCCATGAGGGCGCCCGTGGTGATGGCCTTGCGGATCTCGGCGCCGCCGGCGCCGATGGGCAGGTTCGCCAGGTTCTCGACGACGGTTTCCAGCGTCAGCGACATGTTCGTGCCCGTGTCGCCGTCGGGCACGGGGAAGACGTTCAGGCGGTTGATCTCGTCCTTGCGCTCGCTCAGCGTCTTGCTCGCAGCGGCTATGGCATTGAGCAGGTCGTTCGCGGTATAGGATTCTGGCATGGTAGGTCTGTCTCTCTCTCGGCGGTAAGCCCCGCACCCTCTCGGCCGCCTCGGGGCGGGCCGCCCGCTGGGCACGGGGCTCGTCTCTATACGCTTATCTTCGCGCGGCTACTTGCGCACCTTGACGCCCTGGACGTGCACCTCGACGCCGTCGATAGGCACGCGGGCGTACTCCTTCAGGGCGAACGTCACCTGGTCCACGAGGTTCTGCGACACGGTGTTGATGTTCGTGCCGTACTCGATGACCACGTAGAGCTCCACGTGAACGCCGGCATCGGTCGTGGTCACCACGACGCCGCGGCGCAGGCGGGACGTGGGCAGGATCTTCGCGATGCCGTCGGCCGCGGACGGGGCGGCCATGCCGACGACGCCGTAGCATTCGAGCGCAGCATTGCCGACCATGTCGGCCAGGACGTCGTTGGCAACGTGCAGGTTGCCGGGTATCACAGTGCTCATGGCTCTTCCTTTCGAAGCGCGGGCGCGAATCCGCGCGGACGTACGCAGGCTATGGACGAAGTATACCGCATGGGCGAAACGCTGTGCGTCGGGCCTGTTCTGGGCGCCGTCCATACTACACGAAAAATTCTTGTAAGGCATTCGTTTTATGTGCTATAGTATGAAGGCTTTTTTGTCATCAACGGTATTTTAGCCGTGCGGAAACAAGACGAACCTGGAGTGATAACGATGTCTAAAGTTTGCGAAGTTTGCGGTAAGCATCCGGTTGCGGGACGCAACGTCAGCCACTCGCACCGCGTGACGAACCGCGTGTTCCGTCCGAACATTCAGAAGATCACCATCAAGGACAAGGAAGGCCGCGTCCGCAAGGCCAACGTGTGCACGAGCTGCATGAAGGCCGGCAAGGTCGAGCGCGCCTAACCGGTTCGTCTCCCGCCCTGCAAGCGAAAGCCCGCAACCGCGGGCTTTTTTGCGTTGGAGCAATGGAAAGTTCGAAGAAGTGTTGCGAAGGCTCCTTACGGGCGGTAGACCACCTTCGCCGCCGGGCTTTCCCAGACGGCCACCTCCATAAGCGAGATGTGCGCGGGGAACGTCTTCTCCAGCTCGTAGAACACCACGCGGGCCAGGTGCTCGGCCGTGGGGTTGATCTCGTCGAAGGGCGGCACGTCGTTCAGGCAGCGGTGGTCGAAGTTCTCCAGCACGCCGTGCAGGTCGCGCTTGGCATCCTTGAAGTCGTAGAGCATGCCCACATCGTCGAGGTGCTGCCCTGCGATGGTCACCTCCACCTCCCACGTGTGGCCATGGAGGTACTGGCAGGGGCCGTCGTAGCCGGGCAGCGCGTGGGCCGCGTCGAAACAATCCCTCACCGTGAGCTCGTAGTGACCCCCGCCCACGTGCAAATGCATGCTGCCCGACAGCTTGCCAGGACCGTCGTAAGGGGCGTTCCTCTGCATGGCGCAGGTTTCCTGCGCCGCATCCCGACCGGGCTCCCTGGCTCCGCCTTCCACCGTCGACCCCTCCATCACATGACCACCAGCAGGCGCTTGCAGTGCGGGCACGTGCCGAGCGGCGCCTCCGCCTTCAGGTCGATGAGGCGGCCGCCGTCGATGACGGTGCGGCACACGCCGCAGCGCCCCTCAGTCAGAAGGCCCACGGCCACCCCTCCCGTGCGGGCGGCCGTGCGGTGGTAGGCCTCGCGCAGATCGGCGGACAGATCGGCGGACATGCCCTCGCGGTCGGCGCTCATGCGCGCGATATCGGACTGCAGCGCGCTGCCCTCCCGCTGGAACGATGCGATAGCCGACGCCTCCTGCTTTTCCAGCTCGGCGAGCGCGCGGGACACCTGGCCCTGCACGCCCTCGATCTTCGCCAGCTCCTCGCCGAGCTTCGTCAACTCCCCCTCCAGCGTGTTGCGGCGCTTCGCGAAGCCGCCCAGCTCCTTGGAATGCGCCTCCACGTTGCGGTAGTCGCCGCGCGATCCGTCGATGGCCTCCTGCACGCGGCGCTGCTTCTCCGCAAGCTCGGCGTCCTCGGCCTCGAGCTTGGACGCCTTGGCCTCGGCCTGCGCGCGCATCTCGGCCAGCTGGTCGCGCTTCTGCTCGATGGTGCGCTTCTTCTGGCGCGCCGCGAGGATGGTCGCGCGCTGGGGCAGCTCCTCGAGCTTCTTCTTCGCCTTCATCAGGTCGAGGTCGATCTGCTGCATCCGCAGCAAGTTGGTCAGGTCGTCGGTCGTTGCTTGCATGTGCTTCCTTCTCATCGTTCGGCGCTCGCGCGCCTAATCCCCCGACGCGCCTAGACGCGCGTCGTCTCCGGATACGACCAGTTGTCTCCCTGGTCGATGATGGTGATGAGCTCGCCGGGCACCCCCGCGCCCTCCACGGCCGCGGCCAGCACGGCCGCCAGCGGCAGCTCGCTCGTATCGTGCCCCAGCTCCACGATGGTCAGCCCCGCCTGCGAGAGCGCCAGGGCCTCATGGTACTTGATCTCGCCGCACACCAGGCAGTCCACCTGGTCGCGTAGCGCCGTGGCGGCCACGTCGCCCGCCGACCCCGTGGTGGTCACCACGCGCTCGAGCTCGCGGGAGAAGTCGCCCCACACGCGCGGCTGGCGCCCGAACACCGAGGTGCAGCGCGCGGCCAGCTGCCCGAGCGTGAGCGGCCCGTCGCCCGCCTTCACGGTGCAGCGCTGGCCGTAGCCCTTGCGCTTCGAGGAGGCGAGCGGCACCTCCACGCTGCGGAACTGCAGGTTCAGCATGCCGGGCAGCACGCGCTGTGCCTGCGCGCTCACGTCGAGCGCCGTGTGGTACGACAGCAGCGCCACGCCCCGCGCCACGGCGGCCCACACGAGCGCGCCGGGGTTCGCCGCCACCGAGGAGGCCGGCGAGAACGAGTCGGGCGGCTGCAGGAAGGCGGGATGGTGCGTCACGAGTACGTTCGCCCCCATCGACGCGGCCTCCTCCACGGCATCCACCGTGGGGTCGAGCGCCACGGCCACGCCCTCCACGAGGCGCGCCGGGTCTCCCACCGTCATGCCGGTGCGGTCCCACGCCTCGGCGTCGGCCGCCGGGAACTCCTTGAGCAGCGCGCGCTCGAGCGCACCCACGGTCATGGTGGGCAGCTGCTTCGAGAGCGGCCCCGAGGCCCGCTGGGCGAGGCCCCTCTGCACCTTGTCCTTCTTCGATCCAGCCATGTCGATCATCTTCCTTCCCGCACGTCGCCGACCGTTTGCTTCACAGTATGAGGTCGATCTCGCGCCGGTCGCCCGTGGCGGTGGGAACCGTTACCGTTCGATAACCGCATTCGTACATGAGGCGGTAGGCCGCCTCCACGTCGCGCGCCACGTGCTCGGGATGGTGCGCGTCGGTGCCCACGGTGCACGGCACGCCCGCGCGGCAGAACCGGCGCAGGAGCGCCGGCGCGGGGAACATCTCCTTGCAGGCGTAGTACGACCCCGACGTGTTCACCTCCACCATGCGCCCCGCGGCCGCGCACGCCTCGGCGGCCTGCTCGTAGAGCGGGGCCACGTCGTAGGTCGGGTAGTAGGCGAACTTCTTGGCCAGGTCGGGGTGCGACATCACGTGGAACGGGGCGTCCGAGGACACGGCATCGCACCACAGCTCGAAGTAGCGGCGCCAGATGGCGTCCGGCGCGCCCGGCTCGTCCCAGCGGCCGCGCTGCGAAGGGTCGTCGAAGGGCCAGGCGTCCACGAAGTGAACCGAGCCCAGCACGAGCTGGAACGGGGCGAGGTCGTCCTCCCCGATCGTGCGGTCGTCGTCGGCCCCGAGCCAGTCGAGCTCGCAGCCCGCGATGATCTCGAGTCCCGGGTGCCGCTCGCGCGCCTCGTCGATGGCTGCCAGGTACTCTCCCACGCGCGCGGCCGGCATGGACAGGTAGTCCCGCGGATCGAACGCCTTCGAGAGCGGGTAGTGCTCCGTCACGGCGAGGGTCGTCACGCCGGCCGCCTCGGCCGCGGCGGCGAGCTCCTCCACCGTGCCCTCGCCGTGCCCGCAGAACGAGGTGTGCGCGTGCGTGGTCACCAGCTCCATGTCAGCTCCAATCCAGCACGCCGGCGACGGCGCCGAGGAAGGCGTCGACGTCCTCCTCGGTCGTGCCGCGTCCCATCGAGATGCGCAGCGCCCCGTGCGCACGGTCGTCGTCGATGCCGAGCGCATGCAGCACGTGGCTGGGCGCGAGCGAGTGCGACGAGCAGGCCGAGCCGCCCGACACGCCGAACCCGCGCAGGTCGAAGCGCAGGATGAGCGTCTCGCTCTCCAGCCCGCGCACCAGCACGTGCACGATGTTCGGCAGGAACTCCATGCTGCCCGGCGCCACGTCCACCGTGGCCTCCACGGCGCCGTGGGCGGACAGGCCCGCGTAGAGCCGGTCGCGCAGGCCGCGCAGGCGCGCCGCCTCCCGCTCCTGCAGGCTGCACGCCGCGTGCGCCGCGGCGGCGAAGCCTGCGGCGCCGGCCACGTTCTGCGTGCCGCTGCGGCGCCCCGACTCTTGGCCGCCGCCGATCGCCTGCGCCTCGAAGGGGGTACGCGCCCTCAGGTACAGCGCGCCCACGCCCTTGGGGCCGCCCACCTTGTGGGCCGAGAACGACGCGGCGTCCACGCCCCACGCCCCCACGTCCACGGGCGCCTTCCCGAGCGCCTGCACGGCGTCGGTATGGAAGAGCGCGCCCGCCCCGTGGGCGGCGCGGGCCAGCGCCGCGATGGGCTGGATGCTCCCCACCTCGCTGTTCGCGGCCTGCACGCTCACGAGCACGGTATCCTCGTCCAGCACGGCCTCGAGCGCGGCCGGCTCCACGAAGCCCTGGCGGTTCGGCGCCAGGCGCGTCACGCGGAAGCCCTCGGCCTCGAGGCGCTTGGCGGGCGCGAGCACGGCGTCGTGCTCCACGGCCGTGGTCACGATGTGCGGGACGAAGGCGCCCGCGCCGCCGCGGCGGCGCTCGGCGGCGGCAGCGCGCGCGATGCCGAGCACGGCCGCGTCGTCGGCCTCGGTGGCACCCGAGGTGAACACGACCTCGTCGGGGCGCGAGGCGCCCAGGTCGCGGGCGAGCGAGCGGCGCGCGTCCTCGAGCGCGGCGAACGCGGCGCGGCCGGGAGCGTGCAGCGAGTTCGCGTTGCCCCCCACGGCCAGGTTGGCGCGGCCCGGCACCTGGTAGGGCGCCATGGCCTGGGCGGCCTCCTCGCACAGCGGCGCCGTGGCGGCCCAGTCCAGATAGACGTAGTCGTTTGCGTCGAAGGAGGGCATGCCGCCTACGCCTCCTTCCGCGCAGCGAGTGAGGACAGGCGTGCCTGCTCGGCCGTCGCGGCGATGCCGGCGAGGGCGCGCGCCGGGTCCTCGGCGGCGAACACGGCGTTGCCGCACACGAGCACGTCGGCCCCGGAGGCGGCAACGAGCGGCGCCGTGGCCATGCCGATGCCGCCGTCGACCTGGATGAGCGGCGAGGCGCCCACGGAGCGCGCGAGCGCGGCCACGCGGGCCACCTTCTCCTCGCTGCCCTCGATATAGCTCTGCCCGGAGAAACCGGGCTCCACGCTCATGACCAGCACCATGTCCAAGTCGGCGACGACGGGCGCCAGCACGCCGGGCGCCGTGCGCGGCTTGAGGCTGACGGCCGCCTTGGCCCCGGCCGCATGGATGGAGGCCACGGCGCGGGCGAGCCCGTCGGCGTCCAGGACCTCGGCATGCACGGTGACGAGGTCGGCGCCCGCGTCGAGGAACCACGGCAGCTGCTCCAGCGGGTTGTCTATCATGAGGTGCACGTCGAGCGGCAGCGCCGTGGCCTTCTTCAACTGCCTCACTATCGGCACGCCCATGGTGAGGTTCGGCACGAAGTGCCCGTCCATGACGTCGACGTGCACGTATCCCGCACCCGCCTCCTCGATGAGGGCGATGTCGCGCCCGAGGTTCATGAAGTCGGCCGACAGGATGGACGGTGCGATCTTCACCGGTTCGAACATGAGGGACTCCTTATCCGGGCGTTGCGGGCTCTTTGACCGTCCCCCATTCTAGCGCAACGCCCCGCGCCGCCGCATGCCCGGCCCGGGGTACGCGAAGAAAACCACACGTGGGCGGCACGCCGCGCTCCCGCAGAGCGTTCCCTCCCGCCCTCCCAACATGCCGTCCCCCTGAACCAGCCGGCCGGAGGGATGCGGCCGGCGCGGGCCGGCCCGGCGCACCCGGAAACCCGCGAAGCCGACTGCATGCGCCGGGACAGCCGCCCTCGCACGCACGCGGCCGGCCGGCTGGTGCGGGAAGGGGAGACCGCATATCCTCCCCCTCCTCACTCCCCTGCGGCCAGCACGAGCGCGGGCTCCCGGCGCAGCGCGGCGCAGGTGGGCACGAGCGTGGCGGCAAGCACGAGGACGAAGCCCGCCAGCGACACGACGAGCCCCTCGCCGAACGCCAGGCCGGAGAACGGGGGCATGCCCACCGCCGAGGCCACCACGGCGTTGGAGGCGATGACGACCGCCATGCCCGCGAGCGTGGCGGTGACCGCGTGGACGAGCGCCTCGCACGCGGCGGCCGCGAGCAGCGTCCCCGGCCGCGCGCCGGCCACAACGAGCAGGGCCACATCGCGGGTGCGCGTCTTCGACGTCATGACCACGCTCGCCGCCGCGCCCACGGCGCAGAGCAGCACGGGCCCGCCCAGGAGGAGCACCGAGGATGTCCAGTCGAGGGTCGCGCTGTAGCCGGTCAGGCCCTGCTGGCGTATATACCCCTCGAGCAGGCCCCCAAGCGAGAAGATGCCCGCTACGAGGGCGAAGCCCACCATGATGGGGGTTTCGGTCGAGGTTGAAGCGGCAAGGCCATAACGCGCGGTGCGCCGCGCCAGGTACCAGGCGTGCAAACGGCGTTGCGGCACGGGCGCCGTCCAGGCGGCCATCAGGGCGGAAAGGGCCGCAGGGGCCACCGGCACCAGCGTCGCTACCATGAGCAGCGGAAGGAACAGCGAGTTGCTCAGCGCGCGCAGTTCGGCCCCGAACAGCGACGAGGCGATCTGCCATGCGCCAAGCCCCAGCACGGCGGACACGAGGGCGCGCATCGCCGTAACCCCCTTGCGCGCGGCCTCCGGCTCGCGCAGAGCGGCCACGGGAGGCATCTTCGCCGCGCTGCGAGCGCCCCGCGCGCCGCCAACCAGAAACACGCACGCAACCGCAGCCCACACCGCAGGCATGAGCAGCAGCCCCGCGTCGGGAACCACCTGGTCGATAGGTTGGTAGTCGGGCGAGCTGAACACAATCGGGAACAGCGGGGCGAACGAGGCGGCCTCGATCGAAGTGCCGACTGCCGCACCGAGCACCGCCACCACGGCCAGCTGCGCAAGCACCACCGCGGCCACCCGGCGCGGGCTCACGTTCGCCAGCTGCCAGAGCGCATAGCTTCGCCGCTGCGCCGATACCGTCAGGCCGGCCACCGAGGGGAGCACCGCCACCGCCGCGACCGCGGAGAACATGATCACCGACGCCGCGAGCGATTCCGTGTTCGGGTACGTTCTCGCCGTGGCTATCAGCGACGCCGCGAAGCCGCCGACGAAGCCGCAGGCCACCGCCACGCAGAACGCTCCCGCCCAAGTGGCGGCGTGGTCGCGCAGGTCGCAGAGCACAAGCCGGATCATCGTGCCTCCTCCAGCGCCTCGAGGATCTCCGCCGGGGTCGATCGTCCCAGCTCGCGCAGCACCCGGCCGTCCTTCAGCACGAGGACGCGGTCGGCCATCGAGGCGGCCTCCAGGTCGTGGGTCACCATGACCACCGAGCGCGCCGGGTCGTCGGCGATGCCGCGCAGAAGCCCCAGCACCTCGCGACCGTTCTTCGAGTCCAGCGCGCCGGTGGGCTCGTCGGCGAACACCACGTCGGCCCCGCCCGCGAGCGCCCGGGCAATGGCCACGCGCTGCTGCTCGCCGCCCGACATGTCCGCAGGCCGGCTCTTCGCACGGCCCTCCAACCCCACGCTCGCGAGCACGGCGCCCGTCTGAGCGGCCGTGAGCGGACGTCCCGCCAGGCGCGCGGGCAGCGACACGTTCTCGCCCGCCGTGAGCGAGGGGATGAGGTTGTACGACTGGAAGATGAAGCCCACGCAGTCGCGCCGCGTCTTGGACAGCTCGCCGCGGCCCGCGCCCACGACCTGCCTCCCCATCACCTCGATGGAGCCCGCGTCGGCCTCCTCCAGCCCCGAAAGGCAGTAGAGCAGCGTCGACTTGCCCGAACCGCTCGGCCCCACGATGACCACCATCTCGCCGGGCATGACGCGCAGGTCGACGCCCCGCAGCACGTCGACAACCCGCCGCCTGCTCCCCCTTCCCGTGCCGAACGACTTCCTCACCTCATGCGCGGAAACGGTGGCGCGCGTGCGCCCTTCTGCAGCTACCATTCGATCTCCTTTGATTTTGACAGCACTGACCTGGGCGAAGCATCTTTCGCCTGGTTTCAGCCCTCTGAACGAGCGGTTTCGAGATTGGCGCGCCGGGCACCTTAGCGATCGCCCCGTGCTGTTCGCAGCGCCCTGATCGCAAGGCACACGATGCCGCCGACGGGCCACGCCAGCAAGAAGAAAGCCGCGGCGGGCGTGAACGCCAGCACGAGGCCGACCGCCGTCGCCGCGCACATGACCGCCGCGTAAGCGCCGCGCTCGCGCTTCGCGCGACGGGCGCGCGCGGCGAGGTCGTCATCGCCCATCGCCGCGATCTGCTCCTCGCTCATGCCGCCGAGCGATCTCCGGTTGTAGCGCGCGAGGTTGCAGCGCGAGCCCAGCAGGCAGCCGCGCACGACGACGAACGCGCCGGCCGCGGCGCACACGAGGAACGCCGCGCCCGCAAGCCACACGTCCGCCTGCAGCACGATGGTCGCGGCCAGCCCCGCCATGAGGAGCACGGCGCCCACCACGAGCCCCGTGGTCATGAGGGAGCGCGCTTGGCTTCGCTGATCGGCCGTGTAGAAGTCGTCGACGAAGGGATGCTCCTTGCGAAACGCGCTGCGCTCGAACGATGCGGGGAGGACGAGCGCGAGCCCGACGGCCGCGCCGACGAACACGGTCACGGTTGCGAGGTTCCGCACCTCGGGCACCGGCACGAACGCGGGGTCGGACAGCAGCAGCGCCAGCGCGGCGCCCAGCATGACGACGGCGATGCCAAGCGGGAGCTTCCATGCGAACGTGCGCATGGCCTGGTCGTAGCCGGTCACATCCTGGGGCTTGCCCGCCGGCACGCGAGCGGTCCCGTCAGACGGGCGTGCGGTCAGATCGCCGCATACCAGCTCGTCGAGCGTGCAGTCGAACAGGGCGCACATGCGCAGCAGCTTGTCCATCTCGGGGTAGGCGCGCTCGGCCTCCCACTTCGACACCGATTGGCGGCTGACGCCCAGCAGCATGGCGAGCTGCTCCTGCGTCATGTTGCGCGAGGCGCGCAGATGCTGCATGTTGTCGCGAAAGCTCATTGACCCATCCTTCGTTCGTGCGATCGATGCCCCTATCATGCAGGCGCCCCGGTGCCCGCTCAACCAACTTGCGGCTTCTTTTTCGCGGTTCCCCCGACAACTTCCGGTAGCGAATCGCAGGTCAAAGCCAAGTATACCGCAGCAACGAAAAGTTCCCGCTCGCGGCCGCGAGCGGGAGGCGCGTCCTGCCGCCGCCTGCCGCCCGAAGGTGACGCCTTGATGCAGAAGGGGCCTCCGGCGCGCCGCAGCGGCCGCGCGCGCATTATAATGGAGGCCGTCCACGACCGAGAGAAGGTGCGCCATGACCGGCCCCGCCCCCACCTACTTCGCCTACCGCACGCCGCTCGGGCACGTGACCATCGCCTCGGACGGGCAGGCGCTCACGGCCCTCGCGTTCGGCGAGCGCGAGCTGGAGGGCCGCAAGCTCGCCACCGAGCTCACGAACCGCGCCGCCAACCAGCTGCAGGAATACCTCGCCGGCAGGCGCCGCGCGTTCGACCTGCCGCTCGCCCCCGCCGGCACGGAGTTCCAGCGGCGCGTGTGGGCGGCCCTGCGCGAGGTGCCCTACGGCCAGGCACGCTCCTACAGCGACGTGGCGGCCGCCATCGGCAGCCCCCGCTCGTGCCGGGCCGTGGGCAGCGCCTGCAACAAGAACCCGCTGCCCGTCATCGTGCCCAGCCACCGCGTGGTCGGCGCGAACGGAAACCCCTCGGGACGCGGCGACGACGCGAAGGCCAAGGCGTACCTGCTGGACCTGGAGCGGCGCGCCCTGAAGGCCGAGGCGCAGGCGAAGGGGCCGACGGCCCGCACCTGAGAGGGGCGTTGTCGGACGTCCGAGAGCCGGGCGGGGAACTGGCCGGAACCGCATGGGCCGAACCGCAGCGCCTCGGAGTCTCAGAGCCGCCTCAACCGTAACGTTGAGGCAATGGCACGGGCAGCGGCCCGCGCGCCATCGCCTATAATCGTCACGTGCGCCGCGCAGGCACGCCCCGCACGGCCATTGCGTCCCCGACCCCGAGGAGAGCCCGTTCCATGAGCGTCTACACCGGCAACATCGTGTCCGGCCTTCTGACCTTCCCGCTGATCGCCTTCGCCATCACGCTGCCCTACATGGTCTACCAGTACCGCAAGTTCGGCTCCATCCCCTGGCTGCGCACGCTCATCGTGTACTCGTTCGTCTTCTATATGCTCGTGGCCTACTACATGGTCATCCTGCCGCTGCCCGAGAACCGCTCGGCCGTGGTGCCCTACGCGGCGCACCCGCAGCTCGTGCCGTTCCACTTCGTTCAGCTCATCGCGGACAGCTCTGCAGCCTCGCTCGCGGACCCCTCCACCTGGCCGGGCCTGCTGCGCAACCCCAACGTCTACGAGGCCTTCTTCAACGTGCTGCTGCTGGTGCCCCTGGGCATGTACTTGCGCTACTACTTCAGGCGCACGTGGTGGCAGACGCTGCTCATCGGGTTCGCCACCACGCTGTTCTACGAGACGTCGCAGATCACGGGATTGTGGGGCCTGTACGCGCATCCGTACCGCCTGTTCGACGTGGACGACCTCATGCTGAACACGCTCGGCGCCATGGTGGGCTTCTGGGCGGTGGGGCCCGCGATGCGCGTGCTGCCCGACATGCGGCTCGTGAACATGGAGGCACGCGAGGAGGGGCTGCGCGCCAGCGTCACCCGGCGCGCGTTGTCGTTTCTGATCGATATACTGGCGTCCCAGGCGGCGGCCGGCCTCCTCGCCGGGGTTTTCAGGATGCTGGGAGCGCAGGCTGCCATCGAGGCCGCAGGCGGTAGCTGGGACGCAGCGGTGCGGGGCATAGAGCTGGCCTCGCTTGCCGTGCTCTTCGCTCTCGTGCCGGCGCTCACCCGCGGGCAGACGCTCGGCCAAAAGCTGCTGAAGCTGCGCATCGTGCGCCCCGACGCCTCGCCGGCGCGTTGGTACCAGCCTGCGGCGCGCTACGGTCTGCTGCTCCTGTTCGCCTGGGTGCCGTTCGCCCTGTTGTCGGGCATCGTGGGCCTGGACACGGGCCGAACAGGCGAGATGGGTGCGCTCGCGGCATTCGCAGCACGACACCAAGCGGGCATCATCTGGGCCTGGCTCGCGTTCATGGCCGCCTGGGCCGTGTCGCTCGGCGTGCGCGCCGTGCGCGCGGCGGTGCTGAAGCGGCCGTTCGTCATGCTCAACGGCGTGTTGTCGAACACGCGGGTCATGACCGTGGAGGGCGTCGAGCTCGAACGCGATCGCCGGACCGTGATGGACGTGGCCGAGGTGGCCGCGCTCGAACGCCGTATAGCCGAGGACGGCACGCCGCTCGCCACGCTCATGGAGCGCGCGGGGAACGCCGTGGCCGACGAGGTGCGCGCCTGGGTGCCCGACCCCTCCCCCGTCGTGGTGCTCGCCGGCTCCGGGAACAACGGCGGCGACGGCTGGGTATGCGCCCGCGCGCTGGCCGAGGCGGGCTACCCCGTGACGCTCGTCGCGCCCGACCTTGCCGAGCGCCTGCATGCCGAGCCGGCGCGCACGACGGCGCTCGCGGCGTTCTCCGACGCGGCAGCACGCGACCTGCCGCTCTCGGTGCTCATCGCGCCCGATGCCGACGTGCTGTCCGACGCCTTCGAGAAGGCAGGGGCCGTGGTGGACGCGCTCCTGGGCACCGGCTTCTCCGGCGACGAGGTGCGCGAACCGTACGCAGCTTGGATACGCGCCGCCAACCGCCGGCGGTTCGAGGGCGCGCGCGGCAGGGGCCGCGGCCGGCATCGCAAGCGCACGCACGAGCGCGGGGAGCACGAGCGGCCCCGGCGCACGCTGCCCGCGAAGGCGAAGGGGGCGCCCTTCGCCGTGGCCGTGGACGTGCCAAGCGGCCTTGCGGCCCAGACCGGCGCCGCAGCACGGCCGACGTTCGCCGCCGACCTGACCGTGACCATGCTCGCGTTCAAGCCCGGCCTGGCAGGGCCCGCCGCCGCCCCGTGGACCGGCGCCGTGAAGCTGGCGAAGCTCGGCGTGGACGTGCCCGCCCTGCGAAACGAGCTGCGCGGCAACGCGGCCGGCGACGGGGCGGGAGCCGATGCCCAGGCCTAGCGCCCGCGCCTAGCCCTCCACCTTGTACACGTAGAGCCCGGCCAGGGAGCCGTCTTCGTAGAAGCTCACATTGAACTGGGCTTTCTGGTTCTCGTAATCGGCACGTTGGATGACGGTGACGGCCGATCGGCCGGCCGGCTCGCTCTGGCCGTACTTCACATCTGTGAAGCCCTCGAACGCGCCGAACTGGTCGAGGGCGCCGCCCAAGCCCTGCTCCAGCTTCTCGGCGGTCGCGTTCTTGTCATCCCAGCGGGCAGCCACCTCGTCGAAGTCGCGCGCGTTAACCAGGTCGATGACCTCGCGCGCCTGCGCGGTGACGGCAGCCTCGTCCGCCCAGGCGGGCAGCCCCTCCCGATAGTTCTCGTCCGAGGCGCTCGACCCGCAGCCCGCCAAGCACAGCACGGCCAGCGCGGCCACGAGCACCGCCGCTGCCAGCATCCTCTTCTTCATAAAGCCGCTCCTTCCACCACAGGGTACCTAGCTGATGCGGAATCCGACAAGCCTGCCGTCCTCGGCGATGCCGACGGAGTAGACCAGGTCGTCGTTCTCGCAATGCGCCTGCTGGACCACGATGGCCGCCACGCCGTCCGCGCCTCCGTCGTAGTGCGCGAAGGACACGTCGCCGTACGATTCGAAGCCGCCCACGTCCTCGGCCGCCCGGGCGGCCTTCTCGAAATCAGAGGCGGCCGGCGCGGGCTCGCCGAACAACGCCGCCAAGCCATCGTAATCCCTTGCAACGAACAGGTCTATCGCATCGCGCGCCTGCTCGGTGACAGCAGCCTCGTCCGCCCAGGCGGGCAGTCCCTCGACATCCTCCTGGGCCTTTCCGCCCGCTGCATCCCCCGAGCTGCATCCCACCAAGCCGAGCATCAGCGTCACGGCTGCCAGCAAGGCGACGAGCACCAGTCTTTTCCTCATGGAGCATCCCTCTTCCTCCGAGCCCAGCCGGACCCCCGGCCGTTCCCGCCATCCACGTTCTCCGCCCGACCATCCCCAAAGGATATCAGAAACGCACCCTGTCGGCACAAAAAGACCCTCCTCCGGATGGGGGGTCCGGAGGAGGGCCATGCAGTGCGCACTGAGGAGAAGGGGAAGGTGCGCATGCTTCACGTGCCCGTCGAAGGTTTGAGAGAGAGGGGGGGGTTCACACGAGAGACGAGACGACGGGTCACTCGAATAGGTTGTCTTCTACTTGCTGCTCCTGCCCGACTCCAGCTCCTCTTGGGTGCCGGTGTCGTTGCGTATGGACGATCCCATGAGGTCGTCGGCCACGCTCTTGTCGATGCCCAGCTCGGCCATCATGCCCTCGACTTCGCCCACGCCTTCCGCCAAGTGCCCGGCCTCGGCTGGATCGAGGTACTGGAGCAGTGCGAGCAGCTCGCCCATGTGCTCCTTCTCCTCGTCGGCGATATCCAGGAACACCTTGCGCGCCACCTCGTCATCGGTAGCCACCGCGTGCGCCTCGTAGAGCATCTGGGCCTCCAGCTCGCCGGTCAGCTCCACGCGCACGGCCTGCA
Source organism: Gordonibacter pamelaeae (assembly GCF_003340385.1). Taxonomy (NCBI): domain Bacteria; kingdom Bacillati; phylum Actinomycetota; class Coriobacteriia; order Eggerthellales; family Eggerthellaceae; genus Gordonibacter; species Gordonibacter pamelaeae. The sequence continues at coordinate 235,404 of NZ_PPTS01000007.1, forward strand.
CGAGCTCCTGCTTCGTCATCGTGCGCGGGACATTCGCGACGAACGGGTTTGCTAGCTCGGGCATGGCGTGCTCCTTCTCGATGCGGTCCGCTGCCGTTTCCGGCGCGGAGGGGGTCGTCGTTTCGGACAAGCAGTACCTTAAGCCACCGCAGCACGTCCCACAACGCGATTCCCCCGACGGTAAGCCCCCGGTCATCGCGTTGTCACCGCCCCGTTAGATAAAGCGCACCCTCGCGCTCATAGAAAGCCGGAGCGGGGGCGGGCGCGCCGCAAGCCCCCGCGCCATGGGAACGCCCCGGACGCACGAGACAGGGAAACCGTCCTCCCTGCGTTATACTTGAAGGCAATGCAACCGAATCGAGAGGGGCGGGACGAAGATGGAATGGGATGCGGAGCTCTACGACGGGCAGCACGGCTACGTGGGGGCGTACGGCGAGGCGCTCGTGCAGCTCGTGCGCGAGGAGGCCGCCCGGCGCGGTGACGGGGCCGCCCCCCTGCGCATCCTCGACGTGGGCTGCGGCACGGGGGCGCACCTGGACGCGCTCGCCGAGATCGGCCCCGTCACCGGCGTCGACTCCTCGCCGGAGATGCTGGAGAAGGCGCGCGCAAGTCATCCGAAAGCCTCCCTCGCAGAGGCGGACGCCTGCGCCCTGCCGTTCGAGGGCGCGTTCGACGTGGCGTTCTCCAACGCCGTGTTCCATTGGGTGCCCGACCAGGTGGCGCTGCTCAAGAGCGTGGCAGGCGCGCTCGACGACGGCGGCCTGCTCGTGGCCGAGATGGGCGCCCACGGCAACATCGCAGGCATCGAGGAGGGCTACACCCAGGCCCTGCGCAAGCACAGCGGCGACTACTCGGGGCGGTTCTGCTTCCCGAAGGAGGCGGCTTACCGCCGCCTGCTGGGCATCGCCGGCTTCGAGGTCGAGCAGATGGAGGCGTTCGACCGCCCCACCCCGCTCGCCGACGGCAGGGAGGGCCTGCGCCGGTTCGCCGAGCAGTTCTTCGCGAAGAGCCTGCACCTGTACCGCGAGGACGAGCGCGCCGCCATCCTCGACGATCTGGAGCAGGCGTGCGAGGACGACCTCTGGGACGAGGGGGCCGGCTGCTGGGTCGCCGACTACCGCCGCCTGCGCTTCACCGCCCGCAAGGTCCGCTCCGTTCGCGGCGCCGGCGGCATGGCCCAGCTAAGCGTCCTGGGCTCGTAGGCCGCCGGAACCCTACAGCCCGTAGAACTCGGTGGTGAGGGGCCGGCTCGTGAGCGTCTTGGCCACGTCGCGCGGATCGGCGCCCTCCCACACCACGCTGCGCACGACATCGGTGATGGGCAGCTCCACCCCGTAGGCGTCGGCCAGCGTCTTGAGCGTCCGGCAGGCCAGCGCGCCCTCCACCACCATGTGCGTGCGCTCCGTGAACTCCTCGAGGGTGCCACCCTCGGCCAGGAGCTTGCCGAAGCGGCGGTTGCGCGAGTGCTCGGAGGTGCAGGTGGCCACAAGGTCGCCCGTGCCGGCCAGCCCCATGCACGTGAGGGCCTGACCGCCGCAGCGCACCACCAGCCGGCTCATCTCGGCAATGCCGCGCGTCATGAGCATGGCCGCCGTGTTGTCGCCGAACCCGATGCCGTAGGACACGCCCACCGCGATGGCGATGACGTTCTTGAACGCGGCGCACAGCTCCACGCCGATGACGTCGTCGCTGGCGTAGGTGCGGAAGGCGTCGCTGGCGAACAGCTCCTGGAAGAACGCCGCCGTCCCCGCGTCGGGGCTGGCCACCACCGTGCCCGACGGGATGCCGCGTATGACCTCGGCCGCGAAGTTGGGGCCGGAGAGCACGGCCAGGCGCGTCGCATTGCCCATCTCGGCCTCGAACACCTCCACCGGCAGAAGGCCGCTGCCCTCCTCGACGCCCTTCGAGCAGACGATTACCGGGAAATCCTCGCCCACGAGGCCGGCCAGCCGGTCCGCCACGTCGCGCATGATGCTCGACGGCGTGACGATGACGGCGGCGCAGGCGCCCTCCAGCACCTCCTCATGCGAGGAGGTGGCTGCGATGCGCTCGGACAGCACGACGTCGCTCAGGTAGCGCGGGTTGCGGTGATCGGCGTTGATCGCCGCCGCCACCTCGGGCTTGCGCGCCCACAGCCCCACGTCGTGCCCGTTGCCGGCCAACACCTGCGCCAGCGCCGTCCCCCAAGAGCCTGCCCCGATAACCGCTATCCTCATCCTGAGCCTACGCTTTCTTCTTGTCGCCTATCCTGCTCTCGGTGCCGGCACGCAGGCGCTTGATGTTCTCGCGGTGCGCCCACACCACCGTCAGCCCCGCCAGCGTGCACAGGGCGACGGCGATCCAGTCGCCCCAGAAGTAGTACAGCGAGAAGAACGGGCAGGACAGGGCCGCGGCTATCGAGCCGATGGACACGCGCTTCGTAGCCACCACCAGCACGATGAATATGAGCAGCTCCAAGCAGGCGCCCACCCAGCCGAACGTGACGAACAGGCAGCCCACGGCAACCGCGATGCCCTTGCCGCCCTTGAAGCCCAGCCAGGGGCTGAAGATATGGCCCCACACGCAGCCGAGGAACGCGACGGCCAGCAAGGTGTCGTAGCTGACGAGCGCATCGGGCGCCAGCCCCCCGCCCGGCAGGAACTGCCAGCTGAACCACCAGGCCAGCACGCCCGAGAGCAGGCCCTTGCCGAAGTCGAGCACGAACACGGCGTAGCCGCCCACCTTGCCCATCGTGCGGATGGCGTTCGTGGTGCCGATGTTGCCCGAGCCATGCTCGCGCAGGTCGGTGTGGTAGAACACCTTCGAGATGATGAGGCCCCACGGAACGGAGCCCAGGAGGAATGCCGCGACGAACAGCGCGGCCGCAACCAGCAGATCCTGCATCGTACCCCTTAGTCCTTCTTCTTGAACTTCAGCTTCACCGGCGTGCCCACGAGGTCGAAGCCCTCGCGCAGGCGGTTCTCCAAAAAGCGCTCGTAGTTGTCCGTGACCAGGTCGGGCCGGTTCACGAAGAACGTGAAGTACGGCGGGCACGTGCCCGTCTGCGTCACGTACTTCATACGCAGAACGGCCTTGCCGTTGCTCACCGTGTGCCCGCCCTCGCGGATGCCGGAGAGCCACGTGTTCAGCTTGTTCGTGGGGATGGTCTGGCTGAAGTTCTCGTACGCCTCGTCGATGGCCTCCCAGATGCGGTCGACCTTCTTGCCGGTGAGGGCCGAGATGGCCACGACCGGCGCATAGCCCACGAACGTCATGCGGTCGGCGATGCGCTCGCGTATGTCGGCCTTGGCCTCGGGTCCTTCCACGAGGTCCCATTTGTTCAGCACGATGACCATGGCGCAGCCGCGCTCGGCCGCGTAGCCCGCCACGCGCTGGTCCTGGTCGGTCAGGCCGAGCGTGGAGTCGATGACGAGCAGCGCCACGTCGGCGCGGTCGATGGCGCGCATGGCGCGCACGAAGCCGTAGTACTCCACGTCCTGGTCGATCTGGCTCTTGCGGCGCAGGCCCGCCGTGTCCACGATGGTGTAGAGGGTGCCGTCGTGCTCGACGGCCGTGTCGATGGCGTCGCGCGTGGTGCCCGCCACATCGGACACGATGGAGCGGTCGCCCTTCGTCATCTTGTTCGTGAGCGACGACTTGCCGGCGTTCGGGCGGCCGATGATGGCCACGTTGATGGAGGGTTCCTCCTCCTCGTCGGCGGGCACTTCCGCACGGCGCAGCTCTTCCACCACGGCATCGAGCAAATCTCCCGTGCCATGGCCGTGCGTGGAGGACACCGGCCAGGGATCGCCCACCCCCAGCTGGTAGAACTCCCACAGCTCGTCGGTGCGGTTCGGGGTGTCCATCTTGTTCACCACCAAGAACACCGGCTTGCCCGCCTTGCGGAGGATGCGCGCGACGGCCTCGTCGTCGGCGTTGATCCCCGTCTTGCCGTCCACGATGAAGATGACGACGTCGGCCTCGTTCGCGCCGGCGATGGCCTGCGCGCGGATGGAGCCTTGGAAGGCGTCGTCGTCGCCCATCTCGATGCCGCCGGTGTCGACGAGCTTGAACTCGACGCCGTTCCAGTCGGCCTCATGGTACGAGCGGTCGCGCGTGACGCCGCGCATCTCGTGGACGATGGCCTCGTCGGCCTGGGCTATGCGGTTCACGAAGGTGGACTTGCCGACGTTCGGCCGTCCGACCACCGCGACGAGTGGCAGGGGCATGATGGCACCTCACAGGTTGGTTCGGTCAGGGGCCGGGCTCTCGCGCCCGGCCAAGTCGACGATCTCCCGCAGGAAATCGGACGCGTTACAGGATACCACGGCAAGGGGGGCGCCCGCGCCCTTTTCCATATCCTCCAAACTCATGTCATCGAGCGTCACCGAATCGTCGTTGAATATGACGCGCGGGAGGAGGAACAAGGTGCGCGATCGCGTTTCGCTGTCCTGCCGCACGGCCCCGCGCACGGCCGCCGCTATGTCGCAGCCGCAGAGGAGCCCCGTCACGTCGACGTTGCCGCCGAAGAATCCGTTCTCCACGTAAAGGGGTTCGAACAGGCCGGCGAGCGGGCTCGCCGCCGCCAGCGGCCCCAGGAAGTGCCGCGTGGCGCAGCCGGCGATGTAGCGCGCCCGCAGCCCGGCCGCCCGCAGCGCGTCCGCGGCACGCTCGGGCAGGCCCGCCGCCGCGGCTTGCTCCCAGTCGTCCACGAACGAGCGGATGATGCCCACGCCGTCCTCGAACATGCCGAAGTCGCCGTAGTGTCCCGCTGGCGGCAGGTTGTCCAGCAGCGTGGGGCCGTAGGCGTTATGGTAGAACTCGTCGGCCGGAAAGGCCCACATGCTCCCGCGCTCGGCGAGCGCCCGCCGCTGGAACGGCACGACCAGGTCCATGACGGCGCGCGACGACACGGGATCGTTGAAGCTGCGGTCGAAGACGCTCTGGTGCTTCGTGAAGCCCAGCGGCACGATGCACACGTCCAAGATGCCGGGACGCGCATAGGCCCAGGTCAGCGTATCCTCGAGCACGACCCCGTCGTTCTGGCCGGGCACGAGCACGATCTGGGCGTGGAACTCGATGCCGGCGGCCAGCAGCCGCTCCAGCACGTCGATGCCGTGCTGCGCATGCCGCCCGATCATACGGCGGCGCACGTCGGGGTCGGCCACGTGCAGCGACAGGCGCAGGGGCGAGATGCGCTGCTCCACGATGCGCTGCTCGTCCTCGGGTTTCAGGTTGGTGAAGGTGACGAACGTGCCCGCAAGGAAGCTCAAGCGGAAGTCGTCGTCGCGCAGCGTGAGCGACGAGCGCATGTCATCGGGCAGCTGGCGCATGAAGCAGAAGGTGCAGGCATTGCGGCATTGCCTCACCCCGTCGAACACGACGCCCTCGAACTCGAAGCCCCAGTCCTCGCCCTCGCCGCGCTCGAGCTCCACGACCCCCTCGTCGCCGTCGAGGTCGATGTAGCCGAGCTCCATGACGTCGTCGGACGCGAGCCATCGCCAGTCGATGAGGTCGCGCACCGGCCAACCGTCCACGCTGGTCACAAAGCAACCCGGCTCGAACCCCGCGTCGTCGGCAGGACTCCCCGGCGCCACCGCGCGCACGAGCGCCCGCGGCGCGTTGGACTCGCCGATCCGCGCCGCGCGTTCGATGTCCTTGGAGGGATAGGTGCTCATGAACAAACCTTCACTTTGCCAAAAAACCCTTCGATGACGTCAAGCACAGCCGGCCATGACAAGCAAGAAGCATAGGAAAATCTCGCACCATATGCCTGCCACAAGCTTGACATCTCCCTGCTCGATCTAATTTCCCGAACAATCACGTCAATGCGATCTCCAGCTACCGACGTGCCCCTTTTGCCGCATGTGTTGACGAAGGCTTGCCGCAACACCGCTTCATCGATGGGCACGGACTTCGTTTTCTCAAGCACGAACAGATCGTAGAAATCGCGCATCCTGGTGTTGGCAACGCCTCGGGCCACAACCGTTTCCAGCTTCTCAGCTATCAAGGTCTCGGCATTGTACGCCATGATCGCAACTGAGCGATTCTCGAACATCAGCCTGTACTCGAACCTCAGCTCGCTCGGGGTGATTGCCTCATCGGTTGAAAAATCGAGCTTCATGGGGATACGTATCCGCTCAAGCGTCGCTTGCAGGTAAACCCTGATGCCGGGGTATTCGTCGTCGTCCATAATGGTTTCGACTTTTTCGATCTCGAAAGCCATGCTGTCGTCAAGGGAAATGGCGCAGATCTCATCCACGACCGCGCGGATGTCTTCCTTGGTCAAAGGAAGGCTTTTGATCGTCGTATCCACATCCATGGTCGAACGGGCTTCCAATCCGACTAGGGCGGCTACAAGAGTGCCACCCTTCAAGATGAGATTCTCGCGATAAGGGGAAAGCGAAAGCCTTTCCAAGAAGCGCTCCGTCGCGTACGTCCGCATGAGCATCTGCGCTTTGGCGCTATCGCCCATCGAAAGGTTGCGAATCTTTCCTTTGAGCTGTTGGGCTGTGCGGATCATCACAGGAGCACCTCCAGGTAGCGGCTCAAGACCTTCTCGACGGAGAGCGCCTTCGCATAACGCATCAGCAACGGGATATCTTTGCCCTTGCGTCGGACGTAGCTCTTCAGAGCTCCTTGCAATTCTTGCGCTTCCACGAATCTGCGCTTGCGCACGATATCGCACACCGTCCTCTCGGCATTGTACACACGCACGGTGTGCCCAAAGGGCGTTTGAATCTCAATAACACCTAAAGAGAAGAGTTCGGAATTCACCTTGTGCACTCGCACCCCTTCACGCGCCAAATTGGAAGAGCTGGCGCCCGCCTTCAAAGTGATGCTGTAGCGATCGGGCTCGCGATCGGTGAGTCCAAGTAGGAACAAAGCCGTCTCGTGAGAGAACACCGCACCCGGATAACGGGTCTGCAAGACGAACATCCCGTCATCCCACGCATCTTGGGCTCTGTAAAGGCCTTTGGCCACCCGCTCCATTCCGTTGGCCCGCACGTAATCGCCGACAAAAGCCCTCGAAACGCCTGCCTCAACCGCGTCGGACGTTTTCAGATACCCGAGTCCTTCCTCGACCAAAGCGTCCAGAAAAGCTGTCTTTTCCATAACACCACCTTACATTCACGCCCTGATTGTATTCGAATTGGGCGTGAATGTAAATCATAGCCATGCCCATGAGCACGCTATTCCCACCGGCTCCGATATATCGCACGCATCTCCTCGTCCGTCAGGGTCGAGCATGCTCCCTCCCCTATGCCCGCAAAGGCCTTGAGAGCGGCTTTCTTTTGATCACGTCCATCCTGCCGGTTGAGCCGAGTGCAAGCTGCGGCGCTCCAAGGCTGGATCTTCCTCAGCTTGGGGCCCAGCTTGCGACGCGCTATCTCGGTGTCGTAGGCGGCCTGGCCGCGGAGCCAATAGCCGTTCGCCCACGATACGCCTCGCTTCCGTCTATCATGACGTCCCTCGATAGCATAGGACAATAGTATCATGATTCCTCAAACCTCACGACGAGCAGGCCGTCCTCGTGGCGGGCGCTCGCGACGTCGCGGCCGCGCAGGTGGGCGGGCAGGGGGATGCGGCAGCGCTGGTTGGCCAGCGACACCACGAGGGCGTCGCCGTCCTGCACGAGGTCGAGGTCGCGCTTGTCGAAGAACGGCGCGGGCACCACCAGCTCGCAACCGCCCGCCCCCTCGCGCGCGCCCGCGGCCCCGACGGGCGTCAGCAGCTCCCCAGGGTCGACGTCGCCGAACAGCTCGCGCGCCGCCTCGCGCAGGCCGTCCGCGCCCCGCAGCTCGCCGTGGCGCAGCATGAGGCGCAGCACCGCCGTGCCCGAGAACGAGCGCTCGATCTCGTCGAGCGAGGCGCGCTGCAACTCGGTCCAGCGGTCGAAGTAGCCCTCGAGCGCCGCCTCCGGGTACAACCGGTTCACCACCACGGCGTCCACATGGTAGCCGTAGAGGCCGAGCCACGCGAACGCGCGCTTCGCCTCCTTCACCACGATGCGCTCGGCCGTGGTGACCACGCGCAGGCTCACGCGGCCCGTGTCGGTGAGCAGCCCGCGCAGCCGCTCCAGCCGCCCGACCAGCGAGGACAGCTCGTCGAACAGGGCGTCGTCGGGCAGGGGGATCTTCATGACATGCTCGATCACCGGGCCGCCCACCTTGAGGGCCTTGCGTTTCAGCGGCAGCGCCCGCTCGATGAAGTCGCCGAACTGCTCGGGGTACTTCAGCAGCGAGAGCGTCTCGCCGGTAGGCGCGCAGTCCACGACGAGCACGTCGTAGGCTCCCGCCTCGTCGATGTCGAGCAGGACGCTGAGCGAGAGCAGCTCCTCCAAGCCGGGGAACACGAACAGCTCCTCGGCCTCGATGCCCGCCTCCTCGCCGTTCGCATGGCTCGTCATGACCGCGCGCAGGTAGCCCTGCAGGCGCCCCCAGGTGGCGCGGCCGGCCACGACGGGGTCGATCTCGAGCGCGTCCAGGTTGGGCGCCACGCCCACCGGCTCGCCTTCCACGGGAAGGTCGAACGCGTCGCCCAGGCTGTGGGCCACGTCGGTGCTGACCACGAGCACGCGCCGCCCTCGCTCGGCCAGGTGGAGCGCCGTCGCGGCGGCCACGCAGGTCTTGCCCACGCCGCCTTTGCCGGTGTACAGGATGATCCTCATGATCGCCTTCCCCTCCTAGTCGATGTCGATGGGCCGCGCGCCGCGGCCTCGCCCTGCGTCCTGCGGCCGTCCTCCGGGAGCCTCCAGCACGCCGAGGGCCGCATCGGAGAGCGCGCGCACCGCGCACGCCGCCGCATGGCGCACCTCCGGCGGCACGAGCGAGGCCACGGCCTCGGCCTCGAGGCGCTTGGCGTCCAGCAACTTGGACACGAACTCAGCGTTCATCCTCTTCCCCTTTCGCGAACTCCACGCGCAGCACGCCGTCGTCGAGCTTGGCGGAGGCCACGTCCATGCCGGCCAGCACGTTCGGCAGCGGGATGCAGCGCGTCATGGGGCCGACGCGCACTACAAGGTCGCCGCCGGCCTGGTAGAGCTCCATCGCCCGCTTGTCGGCGAGCGGAAGCGCCAGCATGAGCGCCCAGCCCGCGTCCGTCCTCTCGTAGCGCTCGTGCTCCACCGGCGGCGCGGCGGCGAACACGGCGTCGTCGGGCAGCTCGGCCGCGAGCCGTCTCACGGCCTCGAGCCCGCAGACGTCGGCGCCGTACCAAGGGACCTGCGCACGCGGCAGGTCGCCGAACACCTGCGCGAGCTCCTCCATGCACCGCTTTTGCACGTCGGCCCACTCGGCGAAGAAGCCGCCTTGCGCCTCGGGGGGCAGCACGCGGTTCACCACGAGGCCGTCCACGCGGTATCCGAACAGGTTCAGGTAGAGGAAGTTGCGCTTCGTCTCCTCCACCACCATCTTCTCGGGCAGCGCCACGATGCGCACGGAGGTGCGCTCGGGATCTTTGAGCAGCTGCTGCAGCTCGACGAGCCGCGCGTAGAGCCGCTCGATGTCCGACATGGCGCGCCTGTCGGGCAGCTCCAGCTTGAGCAGCTTCTTCGACAGGGGCGAGAGCACCCGCAGGGCCACCTTGCCCGCCGGCAGCCACTTCTCCAGGTACCAGCCGAACAGCTCCGGGAACTTGAGCAGCGCGAGCGTCTCGCCGGTGGGCGCGCAGTCCACGACGATGCGGTCGTACGCGCCGCACTCCGCGAAGTCGATGAGCTTGAGCAGGGCGAACAGGCCGTCCATGCCCGGCATCGCCGGCATCTCCCCGTCGTCGGCGTCCCCGCCCATGCTGGAAGCCATCGACAGGGCCGAGCCCACGAGCGCGCCGTACTCCTCCTCCATGATGCGGTCGGCGTCGAGCTCGACGGCATCGAGGTTCTCCGCCACGCGCACGATGGCCGCGCCGACGCGCCGATCGAGCACGTCGCCCACGCTGTGCGCCGCGTCGGTGCTGGCCAGCAGCGTGCGATGGCCCTCGGCGGCGAGCTTGAGCGCGCTCGCCGCCGCGACGCTCGTCTTGCCCACGCCGCCCTTCCCCGTGAAAATCCGGATGCGCGCCATGCCTCGTCCTTCCTTCCTCATGCGAATAATTCTTTATTCGAACTATTGGGCCGAAAAGAGCGGCCGCCTCGGCCGCGCCGTCCGCGCCTGCTCGCGCCCCGCCTCACTCGATGGCGATGCGCCTCGCTGCGCTCTTCCCCGTCGCCGCTTCCCCGCGCTCGCCCGCCTCCTGCGCGAGCAGGGCGGGAATCCGGCCGAGCGCCTTGAGGAACACACGCCGCTCCTCGTCGGAGAACCCCTCGAACACCCGGCCCATCATCGAGCCGACGGCGTCAACCACGGAGGCCACCTGCGCGCGCCCCTGCTCGGTGATGCGCACCACCATGACGCGCTTGTCCTGGACGCTGCGCCAGCGCTGCACGAGGCCGCGCTTCTCCAGGCGGTTCACGATGCCCGTGGCCGTGTTGAGCGGGACACCCACGTACTCGGCGAGGCGCGACATGGAGGTCTCGCCCGTGCGGTACACGTGCACGAGCGCGAGCATCTCGTTCTTCGAGCAGTCCATGAGCGCGCTCTGCCACCAGTCGGCGGAAAACGCGTCCTTCGCCGCGTCGAGGAACTCCCAGTACGCCCCCTCGAACTCCCCGCCCGAGGCCTCGCCCTTCACCATCAATACTTCCTTTCTCGAAGTATTTTCATTCTGCCACCGAAGCAACAGGTTGTCAAGCAACCGGCAAACACGAACTCCAGGAACGGCAGACCCGCCCTCCCCCGAGGAGCGGCCCGAGTACAAGCCCTCCCCCAGGACCCCCCCACACGCAGCAGGCCCCCGGGCCGACATGGTCCGGGGGCCTGCGATGTAAAGGAAGCATCCTCCGCGAGCGCGACGCCCTATCCTCCCACAGCCTGGCGCTGCAGTACTTTCGGCGATGGCGGGCTTAACTTCCGAGTTCGGAATGGGATCGGG
>NZ_PPTS01000008.1:0-138456 GCF_003340385.1 Gordonibacter pamelaeae
CCACCTCGGCGAGCCCGGCGGCGGACAGGCCCGCCAGCGCCTTGGTGACGCTCGCCTTGGAGTAGCCCAGCAGGCACGCTATGTCCACGTTGCGGCAGGAGCCGCGCTCGGAGCGGATGCGCAGGATCGCCTCCAGGTAGTCCTCCGATGATTCCGTGGAGCGCTTCCTCGACCGGTTCATCGGCATCGACTTCCTCCCTTCCTTCCGCCACAGAGGTCGCAGCGGAGCATCGCTTCTCCGTCCGTCAGAATCCGAAACGCCACCCTTCCGCCTCGCTTCTAATTTCGACGAACTTCCGGTACGTTCCCTCCTCGGCAAGAAGCTGCTCGTGTGTGCCGCGCTGCACCACGGTCCCGCCTTCGACCACGAGAATCTGATCGGCGTTCTCGATGGTCGCGAGGCGATGGGCGATCACCACGACGGTCTTTCCCCGCGTGAGTTCGGAGATGGCGGATTGGATGAGCGCCTCGTTCTCAGGGTCGACACTCGCGGTCGCCTCGTCGAGGATGACGATGGGCGCGTCCTTGAGGAGCGCTCGTGCGATGGATATGCGCTGTTTCTGTCCGCCTGAAAGCGCGCTGCCGCCTTCGCCGACGAGTGTCCGGTACCCCTCCGGAAGCCCTTCGACGAACTCGTCTGCCTGTGCGCGCTTCGCGGCGTCGATGACCTCGGCGAAGGTTGCGTTGGGCCTGCCGAAGCGTATGTTGTTCTCCACAGTGTCGTTGAACAGGTAGACGCTCTGGAACACCGCGGAGAAGTTCGAGAGCAGGCTGTCGCACGTGAAGTCCTTCACGTTCCTGCCGCCGACGCGGACTTCCCCCGAATCGGCGTCCCAGAAGCGCATCATGAGGTTGGCGATCGTCGTCTTGCCCGACCCGGAAGGGCCGACGATAGCGCACGTCGTGCCCTCGGGGATGGAGAAGCTCACGTCGTGAAGCGTCTGCCCGCTGCCGTCCCGCGCATACGAGAACCCGAGGTTCTCGAACTCGATGTCGTGGCCGTCGAGCGGGATGTCGCGTCCGCCCTCGTCGATGAACTCCGCCCCCTCCAGCTCCTCGAGCCGATCGAGGATGTCTCCCAGGTCCCCGAGCATGTGCGCCGAGTCGTTGACGCGCTCGACGCCCGAGAAGACGGTGAACGAGAAGGCGCACAGCGCCAGGAAGACCCACAGCGGCATGGCCCCGCGCGCGAAGGGCCACGCGGCGCACGCCACCACCCCGACGCTCGCGAGCTTGAAAGCGACGAGGTGCACGACGTTGCGCGGGGTGAAGGCGAGCTCGATGGCTATGCGGGCGTCCTTCAGCCGCTGGATTGTCGCGCGGATGGGCCGCTCCGCCGCGCCGCCGTGCCCGTAGGATTTCGCCGTCCCCAGCCCGCGGACGTATTCCACAATGTCGCTCGTGAGGTCCTCGGTCGCCTTGTGCGCAGCGGGCGTGAGCCTTTGCGAGGCGCGGTTGACGGACGCGAGCGCAAGGCAGGACACGGCGGTGCCCGCCACGGCGGCGAGCGCCGCCGGTGGAGACAGGACGAAGAGGAACCAGACGATAGCGGCGAGGTTCACGTAGCCGTTGATCACCGCGTCGACCATCTTCATCCCCTGCAGCTCGAGCACGCCGAGCTCCGTCGTCGCCGTCGCCAGGATGTCGCCGGTCTTGTTCTGGGCGAAGTACCCGAGCGGGACGCGCTTGAGCACGTTGCCGAGGTCGATCCGCTCCTGGGCGGCGACCTCGTAGCCGATGGACTCCTGCAGGCGGTTCTTGCCGTACGAGAACGCGAACCGCGCGAGGACGCAGCCGACCATCGCCAGAAGCGAGAGCCAGACCCACGAAGGGTCGAGCTGCGAGACACCGCGCGCGTCGTCGGCGACCTGCGCGAGGAGCCACGCGGCGAGCACGACGGGAGCCGCGACCGCCCATGTCATGAAGAACGAGCACACGCACCCCCAGAACAGCCGCGCTCGATACGGCCCGGCCCAGCGAACGATGCGGACAAGGTTCCTGATCATCGCCTGCCTCCTTCCGTCTTCGACACCGCATGCCTCGCTTCCGCCGTCTCCGGTCCTGCCGGCTTAGACCCTGCCGCCCAGTCGTGCGCGCCGACGTGGGCAGCCCACATCCTCGTGTACAAGGGGCAGCTTGCGAGCAGGCTCTCGTGCGTGCCCGTCGCCGCGATCCTCCCGTCGTCGACGACCGCTATCTGGTCGGCGCCCGTGACGGTCGAGAGCCGGTGGGCGATGACGACGAGGGTCTTTCCCTCCGAAAGGCGCGCAATGGATCGCTGGATCTTGTCCTCGCTCTCGGGGTCGGTGAAGGCGGTCGCCTCGTCCAGGACGATGACGGGCGCGTCCTTGAGGATTGCGCGGGCGATCGAGATGCGCTGGCGCTCGCCGCCCGAGAGCGCGCTGCCGGCCTCCCCGACAGGGGTATCGTAGCCGCGGGGAAGGCGCTGCACGAACTCGTCGCAGCACGCGGCGGCAGCGGCGAAGGCGACCTCCCCGTCGCTCGCCCCCGGCCTGCCGAGGCGGATGTTCTCCCTGATGGACACGTCGAAAAGGTAGTTGTCCTGCGCGACGAAGCTCACGAGCCCCGAGAGCTGGTCGAGCGGCATGTCCCGCACGTCGGCGCCGCCAATCTTGACCGACCCCGCGTCGGCGTCCCAATGCCGCGCGATGAGGCGCGCGAGGGTCGACTTGCCCGACCCGGACGGCCCGACGAGCGCGGTGAAAGATCCCTGCGGCACCGAAAGTGAGACGTCGTGGATGACCTCCTCGCCCGCATCGTAGGAGAAGCACACGCCGTCGAGCTCGACCGCGGATCCTTCGACGAGAGCGCTGCGCGCGGTCTCGGGAAGCTCGGGCAGGCCGAGGAACTCAGCGGCGTCCGCCACCGCGTACTCCATCGACTTCACGTCGTTCACGAACGCGGTGAACCGCATGATGGGGTCGACGATGGCGAGCGCGAGGATGACGCACATGGCGAAGTCCGCCGGCGCCAAGCTCCCGCCGAGGTAAAGGGCGATTCCCGCGGGCAGCACGCCGAGCAATGTCGTCGGCATGATGGACGACATGAGGTTCATGGTGACCCAGGTCGAGCGGAACCACTGCATGGTGAAGTCCTTGAACGCGCGCACGGCGCCCGCGTATTTCTCGTAGGAGTCGCTCGCCTGGTTGAACGCCTTCACCACCTGGATGCCCTCGATGTACTCGACGATCACGCTGTTCACGTGGCTGCTCTCCGCCATGTAGGCAGCGTACTTCGCGTTGAACCCCTTGAGGCTCGAGGCGAACACCAAAAGCCCTACCGGCACGCTCGCGAGGCACGCCAAGGCGACCCTCCAGTCGATGGCGACAAGCCATACTGCCAGCCCCGCCGCGAGCACGAGCGAGCCGCCGAGCTCGGGGATCATGTGGGCCAAGGGCGGCTCGATGTTCTCGATCCGGTCGACGAAGACGCTTTTCACGCTGCCGATGCTCTTCCCCTGGACGGTGCCGAGGGACGCCTTCATGAGCTTGCGCACGAAGTCCTCGCGCAAAGATGCCAGGATCGTGTACGCGGAGACGTGGGAGAGCAGGGTCGACGCGCCGAACAGGAGCTTGCTCGCGACGTAGGCCGCTGCTGCGAGGACGAGCCAGAAGGTCGACCCCTCCCAGGAAAGCGTCCCGTCGATTGCCATCGCCATCAGACGGTAGACGCAGTAGAACGGGACGAACCCCACGCCGACGCTCGCCACCGACGCGATGAACGAGAGCGCCATCTTCCCCCGGCACCGCCGAGCGTACCCGAAGAGGGTCCCGATCCACGACCTCCCTCCCGTGCCGTTTCGGGGCGTTTCCTCTTTCGCCATGGCATCACGTCCTTCCCAAGCAAGGCGGACCGACGTCATCCGCCGTCAGCCCGCATTTGTTAGCTTGGGCTTATTATCCGAGGAGGGCCTGCGCCTCTCAGCCCCGTTCGGCCGCGGCTGTCCCATTCGGACGAAAACCGGGCTCTCGGACGAGGTGGCGATACCTGCTCGGAGTGGCTCCCATTGACGACTTGAATGCGACCGAGAACTTCGAGGGGCTGTCGTATCCCACGAGCGCGCCGACCGCCGCCACGGGCATGTCGGTCTCCGCGAGCATCTTCGCCGCCTGTCCCATCCTCACGCCGCGCACGTAGGCGGCCGGCGAGGTCCCGTAGACCCCTTTGAAGCACTCCTTGAACGAGGTGAGCGACATGCCCGCCCGGCGCGCCGCCTCCTCGACCGTCATGCAGGAGGAGAGGTCGGAGACCATGAGCTCGCGCGCCTTCTTCACGCGCGCGACCCGCGAGCGCGGGTAGTAGGCGACGTCCGCGCCCTCGAGCCCGGGGTCGATCGAGTCGAGGAGCAGCAGCGTCTCGAGCGCCTTGATCTGGCAGTACGCCCTTCGCGCGTGGACGGGCGACTCGTAGAGTTCCTCGGCGATGTGGCGCATGCGGGCGCAGTCGCGGACGATGAACGGCCGGCCGTCGCGGCAGAAGCGGCGCTTGAGCTCGCGGAGGTCGACGGAGAACCCTGGCAGCGCCCTCCGGATGGAGGCGGGAGCGCAAGAGAGGTCGAACGAGATCGTGATACCGCGGTAGCGCGACGTCGGGAACGCGAAGCTGCCAGAATGGCGCGTTCGGTCGTCCACCTTGAGGTCTCCCGCGGAGACGTAGGCGTACGAGCCGTCCGGCATGGGCTGCTCGATCCTGCCGTCACGGCACCAGTCGACGCACAGAACGTCGCTCGCCGTCGAGAACGTGGAGAGGTAGCCGTCCATCCCGAAGTCGTTGAACGAGACCGACACGCCCGGAAGGACCTCCACCAGACGCATCTCCCCGAACCCCGATTCGTTGCCGAAAGAGAGCGTCCCCGACTTTTCGCCCCTCATCGACGAGAGGGTTTCGGCCAGGTCGGGCGGGGCGGCGCTTCCCTCGGCGAAGGGGAAGGCGCCGCCGTCGCCGGCGAAAATGCTCTCCGCCGTCCTAGCCATGCGCACCGCCGTTGCCTCCCTGGGCGCATGCGAGCTCGAGCACGTCGTCGCAGCAACGGTTGAGGAACTCCAGATCGTGCGTGACGAGGACGATGCAGGCGCCGTCGTCGGCGAGGCGCCTGACGAGGCGGGCGACCTCCACCATGCGGTCGAAGTCCAGGCCGCTCGTCGGCTCGTCGAGCAGGAGCAGGCGCCGGTCGGAGAGCAGCGCGCACGCGATGGAAAGGCGCTGCTTCTGACCGCCGGAAAGCGCCATGGGATGCACGTCCTCGAGCCCGGAGAGGTCGAGGGTGCCCAAAAGCTCCCGGACGCGCGAGGCGGCCTCCCCGTCGTCGCGCCCGCCTATCGCCAGCGCGCACTCGTTCCAGACACTGTCGCTGAACAGCTGGTGGTTCACGTCCTGCATCACGAGGGCGGCGGTCCGCCGGCACTGCTTGCGGGCAAGCGGCGTGCCGTCGAAGGAGACCTCGCCCAGGCTCCCCCGCTCGAGCCCCGCTATCCCCCGCAGGAAGGTCGACTTCCCGGCACCGTTCTCCCCGAGGACCCCGAGCACGCGCCCGCGCGGGACCGCGGCGTCGACAGGGGCGAAGACGGGCATCCCCTTGCGGGCGACCGTGAACGAGGAGAGGACGAGGCCCGAACCCGCCTTGGCCCGATCGCCTGCGGCATGCCCGCTCCGTCCGGCAGCCCTGCCTGCCGCCGCCCCAACCTCAACCTTGAGCGCCTCGGCGGGGTCCACGGCGCGCAGGCCGAGAATCTCCCGCTCCTTATCGCTTAAAGCGAAGAGCTCCTCCGGCGAGAACTCCCGCACGATGCGCCCGCCTTCGATGAGCACCGCGCGATCGGCAAGGTCCGCGGCGAAGTAGAGCCGGTGCTCCGCGATGACGACGCTCTTGCCGGCGGCGAGCACGGCGGCGATCTCGTCGTGGAGTGCGCGCACCGAGGAGGCGTCGAGGTTCGCGGTCGGCTCGTCGAGGACGAGCACGTCGGGCTGTGCCACGTCGACGGACGCGAACACGAGGCTCTGCTTCTCGCCGCCGCTCATCGTGCTCACGTCGCGGCCGACCAGGCGCTGCGCCCCGAGCGCCTCCACCGTCTCCTCGATGCGACGCTCGATCTCGTCGACGGGAACGCCTCGCGTCTCGAGCCCGAAGGCGAGCTCGTCGTTGGACGTCAGGCAGAAAAACTGGCTCTTCGGGTTCTGGAACACGCTGCCCACGTGCTCGGCGAGCTCGTACATCTCGCATGCGGAGGGGTCGAGGCCGCAGACGCGCACCTGCCCCTCGAGCTCGATCCCCGACTCGAAGGAGGGGATGAGCCCGTTGATGCATTTCGTGACGGTAGTCTTGCCCGACCCGGACCTCCCGATGATCAGGACGCACTCCCCGCGCCGGACGTCGAGGTCAATGCCGTCGAGGATGCGCTTGCCGGAGGCTGTCGTGCAGCCGACCCCGGAAAGCGACACCACCGTTTCCCGTTCCTTCCCGCGCCTCATGCGGAGCCTCCGAACAAGGCGACCGCGGCCACGGCGAGCGCCGAGATCGCGAGCACCGCCCAGTCGGCGGCGCGCATCGAGAGGCGCTCGGTGTCGGTCGAAGGCGCGGGGTTCTCGATGCCGCGGCACGTCGCGGCGCGGGAGAGCTCGTCGGCGGTCGATGTGGCGGACATCACGAGCGGCACGACGAAGCACTCTGCCCTGCTGCCGGCGGGGATGGAGCGCAGCGACATGGCGTCCCTGATGTGCGCGGTCTCCTCTTTGAGCGTGGGGAAGTAGCGGAACGTCACCGTGAGCGGGATGAGCACCGACTGCGGGACCTTGAGCTTCGCGAGCGCGGCGCTGATCCGATGGACCGAGGAGTCCGAGACCAGGAGCGCGCCCGTCATGAGGCACAGGTAGATCTTCCGCGCGAACGTAAAGCTGATGGTGAACATGGTCGCCGCCGCCCCGCCGACATGAGGGAACACGACGTAGAGCACGCCCATGAGCGCGGCGTAGGCGGCAACGAAGCCGAGCGCCATCCTGACGTGGCCGCAAAGCGTCTGGAGCAGCCCGACGGCGACCACGAGGCAAAGCTCCGCGGTCACGCCCTTGCCCATGAAGGCGAGGGCGGATGCCGCGAGAAGGACGCCCATAAGCGTGCGCGGATCGAGCGCGAGCGCGCCCCTGCGAGGTCTGCCGCCCAGGATGGTCCCGCCCTGCGGGACGGGGCCGGCTGCGGTCATTCCTTCGCCTATCACGCCAGGCCTGCTTTCGTGAAGTGCTTCTTGAACATGCCGCGGGCGATGTAGGCGCCCACGAGTCCCGCCACGAACGTCGTGACAAACATGGCGACGAGCATCGCGGGGTTCGCCGCCGTCTCAAGGGCGGCCAGGTAGTCGGTGCCCATGCCCTGGGCGGCGATCTGCGCCACAAACGAGTCGTGGAATGCCCACAGCGGCAGGGGGCTTCCGCACATGCCGAACCCGAACACGGCGTACGCGAACGTGTTGCCGGCGAAACTGCGGTACTTCGTCGCCGCCCTGATGACCTCCGCCACCACGCACGCGCCGACCATCATCCCCAGGATAAGGGGCGTGAACATGCCGGTGATGAAGTAGACGAGGGAGGGGACCATACCCATGATGAGCACTGTGCCGGACTTGGGAACCTTCGCGCAGGCGAGCATGAACGGGATGCCCGCGAGAAGCGCGTCGAGCGCAGGCATGAACACCCAGAGGTACGGATGGAGTCCGGAGAGGAGCATGCAGACAAAGTTCACCACGAAGTACAGCGCGGTGAAGATACCAATCGTAATGAGGTCGCGGCCCTTCAGGGCGCGCGATTCCGTTGTCTTCTGCTCTGAGTTTCCCATTGTCACTCCTTTAGTTAGATTATGGTAACTTAACAGGGGCAGTATTAGGTACCGGCATCGCAAATCCTCGCCCGAATGGTCGCCAATGTTCCATATGGACATAAGATTTGCACGCGGGCACTCTTCTTTGACGTTCTCCAACTTCTCTCCAAGTACCTGAAACGGTGACAGCGGACCCCTGTTCCGGAACAAACCTCCCCACGCAGCGGCACGGGGCGTACGCTCCATGCGAAACGCGCGATCGGGGAGGTGCGAAGGCGAAACCTGGGACGGCGGCGCCGTAGCACGGCCGCCCTGCACCGCAAGGGTGCGCCGGGCCCTCAGCGCACCCTTGAACCCTCGCGCGGATGGTCCATCATCGGCGTGTACGCGCTTCGGAGAAAGGGGACGGGAATGATCGAACTGCACGGCGACCTCGGGGTGGACGAGGAGCGGCTGCGCGCCGCGGACCCCGACGGGCTCTACCTGTTCGCGCTCGAGCGGTATCCCTATATGATGACCTCCGCCCAGGTCGCGGAGTTCACCTGCGCCACCAGCCAGGAGGTGCGCCGCCTCCTCGCCCGCGGGGAGCTGAAGGGCTGCCGCGTGGGCAAGAAGTGGCTCGTGCCGAAGCTCGCCCTGCTGAACTACCTGTACAAGGGCGAGGGCCGCGAGGGCCTGCAGTCCGCCTGACGAACGGCACCCCCCATGCAGCTGCTCCACTGCGACAAGCCGTACAACCTCGACGAGGCGGCCGCGAGGCGCGGCACGCCGCGGCGAAAGCGCAAGGACTCGCGCACCACCGCCTACGAGCTCACCATCCGCATCCCCGAGGAGCACCGCCGCCACTTCGGCGGGAAGAAGAAGCTCACCCGCGTGGTGTTCGCACTCAACAAGAAGGTCGACCTCAAAGGACAGGTCCGCGCCTTCGAGGAGGAGAAGAACGCAATCCTCGACCTCGCGCTCGAGGCGCGGGGTGGCGGGTCGCTCGACTCCGCCGCCTGGGCGGCGATGCCCTTCGGGGAGTACGCGGAGAGGTACGTCGAGCGGCGGGCCGGGGTGATCTCCCCCGCGTCGACCGCCAACGAGAGGCGCTACCTGAAGTACGCCAAGGCGACGATAGGGTCGATCCCCCTGAAAGAGCTCGTCGCCGAGGACGTCGAGCGCTGCGTGCTCGCGGTGCCCCGCCTGTCCGAGGAGTGGGCGCTCGAGAAGAGGAGGCGCGAGGAGGAAAACAGGGAGAGGCTGCGGCAGGAGGGGAGGCTCAAAAGGAGGGCCCCCTTCTCGCCCGTGCGCGTCGCCGGGCCGGCGATGCAGTCCAAGGTGCTCAAGTTCGTGCGCGAGGTTCTCAACGACGCCGTCGACCGCGAGCACGTCGGGCGCAACGTCGCCAAGAAGCGCTTCCTCTCCAAGAGCTTCAGGAAGGGCAGACCCCTCATCGACCCGCTGATGGAGGACGAGGCGGGGATGTTCCTCGAGAAGGCGTCGTCCCTCCCCCTCGGCATGACCAAGGTGGCCGTGCTCGTTCTGTTCTCCACGGGCATGCGCCCGGAAGAGATGCTCGCCCTGCGCGTTGGGGCCTTCGTCCCCGCCGGGGAGGGGGGCGACGCGCAGGTGCGGATCGTTGCGGCCCAGCGCGCGGGGAGGATAGAGAACTACACCAAGTCCGACAGCTCGATGCGCACGGTCCCGCTCGACCGGTACACGGCGTCGGTCGTGGAAGCGTGGATCGAGGAGAAGAGGCGCTCGCTCGACGAGATGGGGCTCGTCCTCAGGAGCTCGACCCCTCTTCTGGGGGAGACAGGGAACCCTTGGAGCTACAACTCGTTCAAGAAGAGGTGGAACGCGTTCGTCCGGAAGGCGGGGTTCGCCGGCACGAGGCCCTACGCCTTGCGCCATACGTTCGCGACCATCAACCTCGCCCCGGGGGGGGGGGGGGGAGAACATAAAGACGGTTTCGGTGCTCCTCGGGCACGCCGACGCGTCCTACACGCTCGACCTGTACGTCGGGTTCATCCCGGCGACCACGAGGGGGCTCGCGAACCGCTACGTCGGCAGGCTCGTCCCGGGACTCGTGGACGGCGGGGGAAAGCATGGACTTAAGGAGGATTTCCGGTGACAAAGCTGCGCGATACGCTATACTGTCATTCGCTTGATTGCGGGCGTGGTTCAATGGTAGAACTTGAGCTTCCCAAGCTTACAACGCGGGTTCGATTCCCGTCGCCCGCTCCAGACCTGACCGGGCATCATCGCTTCTCGATGGTGCCCGTTTTGCATTTCAAAGGGGGTTAATTCTTCCAGTATTTTCCAGTATACTTTCCAGTATCTGGTAGTTGTAATATCTGTCATTCAAGAAAGGGGCAGGTCAGAAGGTATTTTCGAACCGCAGGACGGCTTGCAGGGCAAAAGCTTCCCAAGCTTGTATTCGCGGGTTCGAGTCCCGTCACCCGCTCCATCTAAACCACGATCCAAGCTTCGGCTTGGATTTTTCGTTTAAAGGCGAAAGGATGCGCTCATGACAGACGCAACGACGCCCAGGTTCGACACCTTCGTGTTCGACCTCGACGGCACGCTGCTCGACACGCTACCCGACCTTGTGGTGCTCACGAACGCCGTGCTGCGCGAGTGCGGCTTCCCCGAGCGCACGTCCGCCGAGGTCTTAAGCTACGTTGGCAACGGCGTGAAGGCGCTCATGTACCAGGCTGTTCCCCAGGATGCCGACGAGGAGGCTGTCGAGGCTGCCATGCGCCGTTGGAAGGAACTCTACCCGCAGTACGGGTATCGCCTGACCAAGGCCTACGAGGGCATTCCCGAGACGGTTGCCGAGCTCGAACGCCGAGGGGCACGGCTCGGCGTGCTGTCGAACAAGTTCGACGCAGGCGTCCAGGAGGTCGTCGGCGTTTACCTGCCCGGCCTGTTCGCGGTGGCGCACGGCGAGAGCGCCGACATCCCGCGCAAGCCCGACCCCACCGGGCTTCTGCGCACCATCGAGGAGCTGGGGTCGGTTCCCGAGCGTACCGTCTACGTGGGCGATTCGACGGGCGACGTGGCCGTAGCCCGCAATGCCGGCACCTACGCCGTAGGCGTCACCTGGGGTTATCACGAAGCCGAGCGGCTGCGTGCGGCGGCGGCCGATTTGGTGATCGACGACCCGCGTGCGCTGCTCGACTTGCTCGGGTAGCCGCCAACTGCAACAAACTGCCGGGAAGGACTGCCGTTATGGCTAGAAAATCGACCACCTTCGTCGTGGTGAGCTGGGCTCTCGTGGCGCTTTGCGCCGGCTTTATCTTCTTCATGTCGTCGAACACCGACACTGGCTTGAACGACGGCCTCGGGCTGTTCTCGCGCATCTTCCAAGACCTGAAAGCGCTGCAGGCGCAGCTGCTCGGGCCCGAGGTGGACGTGGTATCGTCGATCGCCCACTTCTGCGAGTACACGGTTCTCGGCGCGTTGCTGGCGAATGCCCTGCGCTGCCATATGCCCTTGCGCCGCGCCTGTCTCGTGGCAGTGGCCTGCGCCAGCCTGTACGGTGCGTCCGACGAGTTCCACCAGCTGTTCGTGCCGGGGCGCATGTGCGATCCGATGGACTGGCTCGTGGACACCGCCGGCGCTGCTCTCGGGTCGGGGTTGGCTTATCTCCAGCTTAGGCGGAAAGGGCGCGAAGGCAAAGAGCAGCCGGGGGAGGGGTCGCTTACGGAGGGGGAATGAAAGTCGGGGAATGGTCAGATGAGGCGCGCATGGCGCTTCGGTGCATTCTGCACCGGTGCTTCGCCCGGATCGGTGAGCAACTCTTGCGGCGTGGTCTCCAGCGCTTCGGCCAGACGGAGGATGACGGAGAGGCGCGAGTCGGCCGTGCCGTTCTCGATGCGGTTTAGGAAGGGTCGCCCCACGTCAACCATCAGGGCGAACTTCTGCTTCGTGATCTTCGCCTGCTTGCGGAGACGCGTGACGTTGCGCCCGAGGATGACGGAAGCCTCGTTTCTGCTGTCCAGCGCTGCATGAGATGCGCTCGCGGTCTGTCCGACGTTGTTCGCCATGTGGAAAAGCCTAGCCGCTCTTGCGCCTGATACCGTAACCGCCGGAATACGATTCGGGTAATTATTGGAAAAGGGACAGGGCATGGGTCGCTATGGACCGTTTGTCCCTATAGCATGCCATTTTTATGGCGCTTCGCCCATCGATGATAGAATGTAAAAGTATATTGTGCGGTTGTGCATACGACCTCGAACGATAGGGTTGAAACACCCTCGAGGCCGGTGCCGGAGGAAACGCGGTGCCGCGCATGCCCGCCGGCTCTGCGTTCCGCTTGCAAGCGGTTGAGCCAAGGCTGTTGAGGAGAAGTACATGGCGTCACGAAACTCTCGCACCAACCGACCGGCTGCCCGTTCCTCGCGTGCACCGCAGTCGGCACGTGCCGTGCGTTCGGCAAAGGCGGCCCAGTCGGGCCGTATCGCCTCCCGTGGGACCGCCGAGCAGTTCTCCCGCGACCGGGGCCCGCAGCAGGCCAGTCCTTCCGCCTACCGCTCGGCCTACACGCCCGGCAGCCAAGGTCGCAGCGCCAATACCGCCTATTCCCGCCAATCGGCTGCAAGCCAGTACTCACGCAACAACCCCCAGTACTCCCGCAACGCAAACCGCCGCATGAGCCGCGGCAAGAAGGTGGCCATCGGCGTTCTGGCCGCCGTCCTCGTGGCCGTCGTGGGCTGCGGCACCGCGTTCGCCCTGTACGTGAACT
Source organism: Gordonibacter pamelaeae (assembly GCF_003340385.1). Lineage (NCBI taxonomy): Bacteria > Bacillati > Actinomycetota > Coriobacteriia > Eggerthellales > Eggerthellaceae > Gordonibacter > Gordonibacter pamelaeae. The sequence continues at coordinate 12,561 of NZ_PPTS01000008.1, forward strand.
CCATCAACAGCGAACTGATCGGGGATATGACCTCCGAGGAGATGCAGGCCATCCAAGACGTGCTCGCCCCGAAGAAGAGCTTCGACGAACCGTTCTACATGATGCTCGTGGGATCCGACGAGCGCGCCGGAAGCGACGAAGCCGGCGCACGCTCCGACACGAACATCGTCGTGTACGTCGATCCTACAAGAAACCAGGCCAGCATCGTGTCCATTCCGCGCGACACCATGATCGACATCGACAATGTGGGCATTTCGAAGTTCAACGCCGCCTACAACTACGGCGGCGTGTCGTCCACTATTCGCGAGGCCAGCCAGCTGCTCGGGGTGGATATCTCGCACTATGCCGAGGTGAACTTCGAGAACATGGTGCAATTGGTCGACGCGGTGGGAGGCGTGGACGTGGAGGTGACGGAGCGCATCGACGACACCGACGCCGACAACACCACGGACAACCCGAACGGCAAGCGCATCATCATCGAGGAGGGCTTGCAGCACCTCGACGGCGAGCAGGCACTCGTGTTCGCGCGCAGCCGCGCCTTCGTCGATGGTGACTTCACGCGCACGGCCAACCAGCGCAAGCTCATCATGGCGCTGGTGAACAAAGTGCTCGACATGCCCGTCACCGAGCTTCCCGGCGTTATCCAGGGTGCGGCGAAGTGCGTGACCACGGACCTGTCCGTCACCGACATCGTGGCCCTGGCCGAGCAGTTCAAGGGCAAGGGCGACCTGACGGTGTATTCGGCCATGGCTCCCACCGTGTTCATGGATCAGCTGGTAAACGGCCAGTCGTTCGTGCTGAACGATCCCACCGCCACGAAGCAGATGATGAAGACGATCGAGGAGGGCGGCGACCCGAGCACTATCGTGGGCGTCAGCGGTGTGGGACCCGGAGGCTACACGAGCGGATCGGGCTATTACAGCGAAGGGTCCTATGATGACTACTCCGACACGGGATACGCTGCCTAGCGTGTACGCCGGTATCGTGCGAAAAAGTCTTCTTGGGCGCCCGCTTCCTCTTCAGAGATGCGGGCGCTGTCGCGTAACGGAACGCATGCACTTGCATGGCAACCTTGTATTTTGCCCTGGCCGGGAGCATACTATCGAATTCGGGGGCACCCCTTGGACATGCGCGTCCGCGCGAGAGCAAGGAAAACTGACCTGATGGCCGAGCCAACCGATACCAAATATGAAAACCGGCCGCTCCGCTGGCGCTGGTTCGGCTCCCCACGCACTGTCGCCGTTCTCGCTGCATCCATCCTCGTCGTGGGAGCGATCATCTACGGCGTGTTCATCGCATACTCGGTTTCGTTGGGCGAGGAGTTCAACAAGATGTCGGCCGAGGGAATGAACGACTTCACGGCGGCGCAGAAAATCGAGTCGGAATCATCCATCGGCGAGATTCGCAACACCGTGCTCACCATTCGGACGTTGGCAGAATCGCCCGATATCGACCCCGAAGGCGAGGTGTTCACTGATTTTCTGGACTCGTGGAACGAGCGATCGTCCTTCGGGGTGACCTACGTTTCCATCGCCACGCTCGAAGAGGGCGTTGACGATTCGAATCGAAAGGAAAGCGATCGCGAGATCTTGAGAAGGCTCAAAGCCGGCGAGAGCGTCGTGTCGGACGTGCGCAAGTCCAACCGGCTGGACGGCTACTTCTACAGCATCGCCGAACCGGTGGTGAAGGACAACATGGTTGTGGGCGTGCTTCGCAGCATCGTGGATGCGCACACCCTCATCGATACCACCCAGATCAAGTCGTCGGTGACGCTGCTGGGTTCCGTGCTCATGAAGGGCGACGGCACCATTATCGTCGACTCCGAGAAGTCGGAGCTCTACGATGGCTCCAACCTGTACGACGTGCTGCGCAGCCAAGGGTATGCGGACGCGATCGTAAACAAGATGCAGGAGAACGTAGAGAACGACAGCGACGTTGCCACCCTGGCCATCGGAAAGCGCAACGGCAAGACGACGTTCTTCACCTCGGTGCGCCTCAACGAGAACGATTGGACTATCGTGAACTTCACCGAGGAGAACACGATAGCCGAGCATTCCCAGGTCATTCTTCACGACACCGTGGTGGCGGGAACGGTTCTCGTCGTTATCAGCACCATCGCCTGCATTGTGGTCGCCCTGGTTATCGGCAGGTTTCGCCGTCGTGCCCTGCGCGAGGCCGATCGGTATGCCGTGCTTGCGGAGTTCTCGGACACCGTGCTGTTCGAGTATTCGTATAGCGATGACGTTTTGGAGTTGACACCGAACGCGCGCAGCGTGTTCTCGCTCGACAGCCTGCGACGCGAGCACTACTTGGAGCGCGGTATCCCGCTCATCGATTTCCACGAAGAGGACGTTTCGCTGGTTGGGGAGATTCTCGAGAACCCTGCACCGTCGGGCGAGGCGCGGCACGCTATCGTCCGCGCGCGCACGCTGACCGGCGAGTACCGTTGGTTCTCCATCAAGTGCCGATACCTGTACGAAGGGCAGGAGCCCTACGCCGCGGTGGGGAAGATGGTCGACATAACGCAGCAGCGCGCCTTGGAGGAGCAGCTGGTGCGGCAGTCGCAGATAGATGGTTTGACGAAGGCGCTCAACAAGGTCACGGTCGAAGAGAAGATAGCCGCATCGCTTGCCGCACACGATCGCGGCCTGCTGTTCATGATAGACGTGGACGACTTCAAGCAGATCAACGACAGCAACGGGCGCCTTGTGGGCGACCAGGTGCTCGCTGCCATCGCCCGTGCGCTGTTCGACGTGTTCCGTTGCGACGATCCGGTCGGGCGCGTCGGCGGGGACGAGTTCGTGGCGTTCGCGCGCGGTGCCGACGAAGCTGACGTGGTTGACGCCAAGCGGCGCGCACTGCGCGATCGCACCGAGTTCATCACGAAGGACTTGGGCGTATCGGTTTCCCTCAGTATAGGAGTGGCGCGCTACCCGCACGATGGAAAGACCTATCAGGAGCTGTTCGATGCTGCCGATCGTGCGATGTATCGGGAAAAACAGGAACGCGACGGGGCATAGGGAACGGCCCCCCGGTTCGCTGCCGAACCGGGGGGCCGTGGGTGGTGCGCGTGGCGCGGAGGGCGCCGAATTCGCGGCTGCTCGGCCTGCTAAGCCGTGACTGCAGACGTGGCGTAGCCGTCAGGGTTCTGCGACTGCCAGCGCCAGCTGTCGGCGCACATGCGGTCGAGGTCGTACTCGGCCGTCCAGCCCAGCTCCTCGCGCGCCTTGTCGCAGGCGGCGTAGTTCTCGGCGATGTCGCCTGCACGCCGCGGCTTCACCTCGTAGGGCAGCTCCTTGCCGCAGGCACGCTCGAACGCATGCACCACGTCAAGCACGCTCGAGCCCGTGCCGGTTCCCAGGTTGAAGATGCCCACGCCGCGGCGGGTGCCGTCGCTGGCCGGTTCGCCGGCCAGCGTGCCCAGCGTGCTGGCCGCGCCCGTGCCCACCTTGCCGCCCATCCAGTCGAGGGCCGCCACGTGCCCGCGCGCGAGGTCGACCACGTGGATGTAGTCGCGCACGCCCGTGCCATCCGGCGTGGGGTAGTCGTCGCCGAACACGCCCACGCGCTCCAACTTGCCCACGGCCACCTGCGCCACGTAGGGCAGCAGGTTGTTCGGGATACCCTTCGGATCTTCGCCGATGAGCCCGCTCTCGTGCGCGCCGATGGGGTTGAAATAGCGCAGCAGCACGACATTCCATTCGCCGTCGCCTACGTACAGGTCGGTGAGCACCTGTTCCAGCATGCTTTTCGTCTGGCCATAGGGGTTCGTGGCCTCGTGCTTTGGGCAATCCTCGGTGATGGGGATGAACTCGGGCTCGCCGTACACCGTGGCGCTCGACGAGAACACGAGGTTCTTGCATCCGGCCGCACGCGCCGCCTCGCACAGCACGAGGGTGCCCGCCACGTTGTTCCAGTAGTACTCGAGCGGCTTCTGAACGCTCTCGCCCACGGCCTTGAAGCCGGCGAAGTGGATGATGGCATCGATGTCGTTCTCGGCGAACACGCGGTCGAGCGCTTCGCGGTCGAGGATGCTGGCCTCGTAGAACGCCAGTCGATCATCGCCGACGCCGGTGATGGCCCGCACGCGGTCGAGCGCAACCTCGCTCGAGTTGCTCAGGTCGTCCAGCACGACCACGCGGTATCCCCGGTTCAACAGCTCGACGCACGTGTGGCTGCCGATGAACCCGGCACCTCCTGTGACCAGCACGCAGGTATCCGAGGGTCCCTTAGCAAGGCTTCTGTTCGCCATGGCATTCTCGCTTTCGTTTCCGGCGGCCGCCGTGCCGCGCACAAGCTTTTCTCTTGCGGCTATTGTACCGGCGATGGCGTGCTGCCGGGCGATTTCGTCGAAAGCAACATGAGTGGCAGGCAGGGAGAGGCAAGGGGCTGACTCTGCGGCATTCATTAATTTATACAAGAACAAAGATATTCTTGACAAAGTATAATAAGTTCGATAGTATAATCGGCGAGCAAGAGAAAAACTCCTCCACTCTTCTCTCTCCACTCGTCCAGATCGAGGCCGCTCCCCCCGCGGCCTCGATCTGCGTTTTCCGTTCTGTGCTCACGGGCGGAATCCCTCCCTTGGCTTGCACGCCTTCCCCGTCTCCCCATCCTGCCAGCGTTCAATTTTTTAATCGTCTTTCGGCTCAGTGCGACCTGCTCCGTCGCTGTTCGGCGCGCATCTTCCGGCCGATGTTTCACGTGAAACAATGCCCGAAGAACGGGATTCTATTTTGCCGTAATCCTTTTAGCGAGTGTTCCCTCTTCGCGCGTATCGAAAATTAAGCGACGACAAATCGTGCCGAAAGCGAGACAACGAAAAATCGAGGTTAAGAACGAGGTGGTGAAAACGAGGGAGGGGTATGAGGCCGATGCTCGGCCAGCGAATGCCCGCGAACAGAGCAGGAAGCGCACAACGAAAAATTCATCAGCCGAAAAAGGATGAAAGACTCGCTTGCGGAAACTGTTGCTGAATTTTTCGCTGTTGCGTCGGTGATGATCCTGCATCGTTTTGGCGGGTCTTGGCGATGAGCCTTATAATGTGTGGAAATGCGGACGGGCGTGCGCCTTTCCGCAACCGAGGCTTCCCGTGTGGAAAGGACTACCTGTGGCAGACATACACTTCGGCACCGATGGATGGCGCGCCATCATCGGTGAGGATTTCACGGATGACAACCTGGTGCGCGTCGTGGACGCGGCCGCGCGCGTCTTCAAGGAGGACGCGGTGGCTGCCGGGCGTCCCGCCGACGCCCCCGGCACCCTCATCGTCGGGCACGACTGCCGCCAGGATGCGCATGCCTACGCCCGCCTTGCGGCCGAGGTTGCGGCGGCGCACGGTTTCCGCACGCTGCTCACGCAGGATTACTGCCCCACACCCACGCTCTGCTGGTCGGTGGCTCAAGACGCCGACGCCGTGGGCGGCATCATGCTCACCAGCAGCCACAACCCTGCCGAGTACCTGGGCGTGAAGCTGCGCATGGCCGACGGCGGCGCGGCGGGCAAGGAGTTCACCGACCGCGTGGAGGCCGTGTTGCCCGACGCTGCCACCGCCGAGCGCGGTGCCTGCGAGGAGGCCGACCTCATGACCGCCTACCTCGATGCTCTCAAGCGGCGCGTCGACGTGGGTGCCATCCGCAACGCGAACCTGCGCGTGGTGGTGGACCCGCTTTACGGCGCCGGTCGCCACTACCTGGCCGATCTGCTGCGCGACCTGGGCGTGGAGGTGTGCGAGATCAACAACGCCGAGGACCCGACCTTCGACGGCCTGCATCCCGAGCCCATTCCGCCCTGGGTCGACCGCTGCATTGCGAAGGTGCCCGAGCTGGGCTACGACGCCGGCTTCATCAACGATGGCGACGCCGACCGTATCGGCGCGGTGGACGAGCACGGCAACTTCGTGAACCCGCACCGTATCATCACGCTGCTCGTTTCGCACCTGGCCGAGGACAAGGGCCAGCACGGGCGCGTCGTGTCCACCATCACCGCATCGGCCATGCTCGCGCGCCAGTGCAAGCGCCTGGGCTTGGAGCTCACCAGCACGCCGGTTGGCTTCAAGTGGATCTACGCCGAGATGGAGAAGGGCGATGTTATGCTGGGCGGCGAAGAGTCCGGCGGCATCGGCATACCCACGCACGTCATGGAGCGCGACGGCCTGCTCATGGCTCTGCTTTTGGCCGAGACGATGGCGCAGCGCGGCATGAGCCTGGGCCAGTTGGTGGACGACATGTTCGAGAAGGTGGGCAAGCTGGAGTTCGAGCGCCGTGGCCTCTCTATCACGGAAGCGCAGATGGCGGGCTTCCGTGCGAACATCGTGCCCGGCTATGCGCCCGACGAGGTGTGCGGGAAGAAGGTCGTGGACGTTGACCGCCGTGACGGCGTGAAGTTCTACCTTGAAGGCGATGCTTGGGTCATGATGCGCCCCTCCGGAACCGAGCCGCTCGTGCGCGTGTACGCCGAGGCCGAGACGGTGGATGAGGTGCGCGCGTTGCTCGACGCGGCGGAGGCCGTGGTGAGGGCGTAGCTAGCGCTCGCCGAACCGCGGCAGCTTCTTCAGCAGCGCCCAGGCGGCCTGCTTGCTCTGCGCGTCGTCCAGCATATGCTCGAACGACTTGAATGCCACGGCGTCCCGCCCGAACAGGCGGCAGGCGCCATCGAGGGGAACTTCCTGGCGATAGGCGGCGCCGAGTGCCCGAGCGGCTTCGGCGTCCGCCGCCACAACGATCAGTGGATCCAATCCTTCCAGCAGCAGGAACAGCGCCTGGCCGTCGAGCGCGGCATCCCCGGCAGCACCATCGGCCCGTAGGACGACGTACGTGCAGCACGCACACCCGTACCCGAGCGCGGCGGCCGATTTCTCGAGCGCACTCCGCGCTGCGTCGCCGAGCCGGGCCGCGCTCGCCACGCATACGATGCCCGTCCGCGCGCCATCGAGGTAGGGCGCGAACAGATCCCATGTCTCTTCGAGCGTCACCTCATACATGTTACCATTTTCGGAATTTTTCACACTGTCCCTTGCGGTCGCCGGGCGTTCCACGTATAACGATCATGATAGCAAGAACCGACGGCAACGGCGAGGCACCCTTCCGCGCGCCCCGCGAACGACACAGGAGGCAGCCTTATGTGCACCAACGGAGTGAACACCGGACAGCTCGAGCAGATGATCGAGCAGGTTGACGACCATGTGAAGCTGGAGCGCCGCTGGGCGCACACGCTGGGGCATCTTGCGGGCGACGCCGGCTTCGCCACCGTGTCCGAGAAGATGCATGCCGCCCAGGCCTTGCTCGACGATGTGCGCGCGCTGCTCGGCGAGGCGAAAGACGCCCTCGAGGACGATGCCGCTGCAGCCAGCAACGTCACCGTCAACCTGGTTTAGGGCACGTCGATGAGCAACGATCTGATGCGGTTCTCGGTGGCCATGCCCGAGGACCTGCTCGTGCGCTTCGATAGGCTCGTTGCCCGCCGCGGATTGGCCAAGAACCGCAGCGAGGTCGTGCGCGACCTCGTGCGCGATGCGCTGGTGGAAGAGGAATGCGCCACGCCGGGCGCCGAGGTCATGGGAACGCTCACCATCGTGTTCGACCACCATGCCAGCGACCTGCAGGAGAAGCTGCACGCCATCCAGCATGAGTACTTCGAGTCCATCGTGTCTTCGATGCACGTGCACCTCGACGAGCACAATTGCCTGGAGGTCATCGTGCTGCGCGGCGAGACGGGGCTCGTGCAGGATATTGCGAACCTCATCTTGGGCACGAAGGGCGTGAAGAACGGGCGCCTCGTGGTCACGACCACGGGACAATATATATAGGTAGGGCGTTCCGACGGCCTGACAGCCATCGGAGCGGGTCGACGCTGCGGCTTCGCGTGATGCCCGATCTCATCCTTTGTTCGCTTGCCCTCTCGTGCAAAGCACGTCCGGCCGCGAAACAGGGGAGATCGCGGGCACCACGGGAACCCTCGCCGACTTTGCAGGACGTGCGGTGTTTCACGTGAAACATTCGTTCGCAACTATCGAAGGCAAGGAGCGTTATGGATACCACGGTCATGTTGGGGCACGGCAGCGGCGGGACGATGATGAAGCGCATCATCGACGATGTGTTCTTCGCTGCTTATGCGGGCGAAGAGCTGCTGCGCGGCGACGATGCCGCGGTGCTGCCCGCGCCGGCGCCGGGCGAACGGCTGGCGTTCTCCACGGACAGCTTCGTGGTGACGCCCCATTTCTTTCCCGGCGGCGACATCGGGCGGCTTGCCGTGTGCGGCACGGTGAACGATGTGGCCACAAGCGGCGCGACGCCCCGCTACCTGAGCGTGGGCTTCGTGCTGGAGGAGGGCTTCCCCATCGAGGACCTCAAGCGCATCTGCGCCTCCATGGCGGAGTGCGCTCGCGAGGCGGGCGTGGCGCTGGTGACGGGCGACACGAAGGTGGTCAACCGTGGCCATGGCGACGGCGTGTTCATCAACACGAGCGGCGTGGGAACGCTGGCGCCGGGCGTGGAGCTGGGCGGCGCGCAGTGTCGGCCCGGCGATAAGGTGCTGGTCACCGGCACGCTGGGCGACCACGGCATTACCATCATGAGCTGCCGCGAGTCCTTGAGCTTCTCGTCCGGCCTCGAAAGCGACGCCGCCCCGCTCAACCATCTCATCGCCGAGGTGCTGGCGGCGGCGCCGCATACGCGCTGCTTCCGCGACCCCACGCGCGGCGGCCTGGCCTCCACGCTGAACGAGCTGGCATCGCAGTCGGGCACCGACATCACCGTTGAGGAGGATGCCGTGCCAGTGAAGCCGGCCGTGCTGGGTGCGTGCGAGATGCTGGGGTACGACCCCTTGCAGGTGGCGAACGAAGGCAAGATGGTGTGCGTGGTGGCGCCCGACGAGGCCGATGCCGCGCTGGCCGCCATGCGCGCGAACCGCTATGGCGCGGATGCCGCGATCATCGGCGAAGTGGCCTCGGCGCAGCCCGAGCGCGGCCCCAAGGTGTTCCTACGCACGGCGTTCGGCGGCACGCGCATCCTCGACATGCTCGTGGGCGAGCAGCTGCCGCGCATCTGCTGACGTCGGGCGGGCGGATCGAGGTTCTGCAGAGGCCGTTCTGCGGTATGCGGAAGGGCGCTTCCGTGCGGAGAGCCCGTTGGCGTGCGTGCGCCGCTTCCGAGGCGAAAAGTTCCGCCTCTTTCGCGCGCCCCCTCGTCGTTGCCCGCACACACGCAAACGCGCAGCCTTCACGCTGCTCGCGCGCACGCCAAGCATCCATGAGAGAATTCGTACCGCACCCTGAAAAATCGCCGATTTTTCTTGCATTTGCATAGAACCATGGTATCTTGCGGGCAGTAAGTTTTTGGGGAAGTTGCCCGTGTGCTCGCGGGTATTTTGGACGAGAAGGAGAATGATATGTCTCACCCGGTTATCGATGCCGATGAGTGCATTGGCTGTGGCATCTGCGTCGACGCCTGCCCGCAGGAAGTGCTCGAGGTTGTTGGCGGCAAGGCTGACGTTGTGAACGAGGATGCCTGCATTGCGTGCGGCGACTGCGTCGAGGAATGCCCCATGGGCGCCATCCCGGAGGTCATCGAGGACTAACGCCCCGCAAAGCGATCCCCTGTATCGGATCACCCAGCCCCCGCATCTGTGGAAGCAGATGCGGGGGCTTTTGCTTTTTCGGGATATACCTGCAGAGGTGCTTGGTGCGTGCCTGAAAAAACGAAGCGAAGATTCCGTCTGCTGCGTATGCTGCTCAATAAAAGACGCACCCAGGCGCCCGCATAATTACGCACAGATGTTTCACGTGAAACATTGGCCGACGCCTGCCCTTTCCTTGCGCCACCGCCTCCGTCTCTCCATTGCCCGCACACATCGATCCTGCTGGGGCATCGCGCGGGAAACGAACGCATGCAGGGGCCGTAACGCTCTTGTCCCCGCCGTCTCAGCTCCTTCGGTATGAGTATAGTGTGCATTGTTACAAAACATCAACAGCAACCCATGACATAACTTGACAACTAAAGACTTAGATTATATAGTGCAAAACGTCGAAAGAAGATTGAGCGGCAAAGAGTACCCGCCGCCGCCCGATGTTCGGACGGCGAATGGGTGCGCGGCGGCGCACCTCTTTGCATAGAAAACGAACCTCAGAGCACGACCCGGCACGACCCAACAAGGTAACAACTCCAACAGAGAGGAACGATAATGGCTAAGATTCTCGGCATCGACCTGGGCACCACGAACTCCGCCATGGCGGTTATGGAGGGTTCGGAGCCCGAAATCCTCGTGAACGCGGAAGGCGACCGTACCACGCCGTCCGTCGAGGGCTTCCGCAAGGACGGCGAGCGCGTGGTCGGCAAGGCCGCGAAGAACCAGGCGGTCACCAACCCGGAGAACACCGTGTCCTCCGTGAAGCGCTTCATCGGCCGCTCCTATGACGAGACCCCCGAAGAGCGCAAGACCGTGAGCTACAAGCTGCAGAAGGGCAAGGACGGCCGCGCTGTCGTCGACATCGACGGCAAGGACTACACGCCGGAGGAGATCTCCGCCATGGTCCTGCAGAAGCTGAAGAACGATGCCGAGAAGCAGCTCGGCGGCCCGGTGACGCAGGCCGTCATCACGGTGCCCGCGTACTTCAACGACGCGCAGCGCCAGGCCACGAAGGACGCCGGCAAGATCGCCGGCCTCGAAGTGCTCCGCATCATCAACGAGCCCACGGCGGCGGCGCTGGCCTACGGCTTGGACAAGACGAACAAGGACGAGAAGATCCTCGTGTTCGACCTGGGCGGCGGCACGTTCGACGTGTCCATCCTGGAGCTGGGCGACGGCGTCTTCGAGGTTGCGGCCACCGCCGGCGACAACCACCTGGGCGGCGACGACTGGGATCAGCGCATCATCGACTGGATGGCCGACAAGTTCAAGGCCGAGAACGGCATCGACCTGCGCCAGGACAAGATGGCCCTGCAGCGCTTGAAGGAAGCCGCCGAGAAGGCCAAGATGGAGCTGTCCTCCACCACGCAGGCCAACATCAACCTGCCGTTCATCACGGCCGACGCCTCCGGCCCGAAGCACCTGGACTACACGCTGACGCGCGCCGAGTTCGAGCGCATCACGAAGGATCTGCTCGACCGCGTGAAGAAGCCCGTCGAGCAGGCGCTCAAGGACGCGGGCCTCAAGGCCGGCGACATCGACGAGGTCATCCTCGTGGGCGGCTCCACCCGCATGCCCGCCGTGCAGGACATCGTGAAGAAGCTCACCGGCAAGGAGCCGAACATGTCCGTGAACCCGGACGAGGTCGTGGCCATGGGCGCGGCCGTCCAGGGCGGCGTGCTGGCCGGCGATGTGGAGGGTATCCTGCTGCTCGACGTGACCCCGCTGTCGCTCGGCGTGGAGACCATGGGCGGCGTCATGACGAAGATGATCGACCGCAACACCACCATCCCCACCCGCAAGACGGAGATCTACTCCACGGCCGCCGACAACCAGACGTCCGTCGAGGTGCACGTGCTGCAGGGCGAGCGCCAGATGGCCCACGACAACAAGACGCTCGGCAAGTTCCAGCTCTCGGGCATTCCGGCCGCGCGCCGCGGCGTGCCGCAGATCGAGGTCACGTTCGACATCGACGCCAACGGCATCGTGAACGTGTCGGCGAAGGACCTGGGCACCGGCAAGCAGCAGCAGATCACCATCTCCGGCTCCACCGCCCTGAACGACGACGAGGTCGAGCGCATGGTGAAGGACGCCGAGCTGCATGCCGAGGAGGACAAGAAGCGCAAGGAAGAGGTCGAGGTCCGCAACAATTGCGACGCGCTGGTGAACGCCACCGAGCAGACGCTCGCCGAGGTGGGCGACAAGGCCCCGGCCGACGTGAAGTCCGCTGCCGAAGAGGCCATCAGCGAGGCCAAGAGCGCGCTCGAGGGCTCCGACCTCGACGCCATCAAGGCCGCGACCGAGAAGATGCAGCAGGCGGGCTACAAGCTGGCCGAGGTCGTGTACTCCACGCAGGGAGCGGACGCCGGTGCGCAGGCCGCTGCGGCCGAGTCCACGCCGGCTGACGACACCATCGAGGCCGACTACGAGGTCGTCGACGAGAACGACGGCAAGGAAGGGAAGTAACCGCCATGGCCAAGCCGAGCACACCCCCGTCCGGGCGCCCGGCGCAGGGCGCTGGCAGGAGCATCCCCATCGAGGACACGCGCGGGGCGGCCGGGGATTCCCAGCCCTCCGCGAATCAGGCCGACACGGGCACCGGCTCTTCAGCCCCCTCCTCCGAGCCCGGTGCCACCGCCGCGGCGGCCGACCCGAAGGGGCCGGCCGCGGGCAGCGACGCCGACCGCATCGTCGCAGAGGCCGAGGCGGCCCTCGAAGGCGAGCCGGTGGAGGCGAAGCCCACGGACAGCGAGCAGGTGGCTGCCGCGAAGGCCGAGGCCCAGGAGTGGCAGGACAAGTTCCTGCGGCTGCACGCCGAATGGGACACGTACCGCCGCCGCACGGCGGAGCAGCGCGAGGCCGAGAAGGCCCGCGCGACCGAGAAGCTGGTGTCGGGCCTGCTTCCCGTGCTGGACGACTTCGAGCGCACCATCGACTACGCCACGAAGAACGGCGAGCAGGGACTGCTGGACGGCGTGAGCGCCGTGCACACGAAGATGGTCGACGTGCTGAAGAAGGACGGCGTGGAGGTCATCGATCCGCAGGGCGAGGCGTTCGACGCGCTCGAGGCGCAGGCCGTGGCCACGGTGGACGACGCGAACGTGCCCGACGAGACGGTGGCCGAGGTCTACCAGAAAGGTTACAAGATGGGATCGAAAGTCTTGCGACCAGCCATGGTGACCGTGACCAGCGGTGGTCCGAAGCGCGAGAAAGCGCCTGACGAGGGCGATAAAGACAAGAAATAGCAGCAGGCGGAAGCGGGCGGATTCAAGGCCCGCTTCTGCTTGATACGAGGTAGAACGAAAGGTGGTGGAGCATGGCAGCGACTCCCGACTACTATAAAACGCTCGGCGTTGCGCGCAACGCCACGGCTGACGAGATAAAGAAGGCGTTCCGCAAGCTCGCGCGCAAGCACCACCCCGACACGGGCGGCGACGAGGCGAAGTTCAAGGAGCTCAACGAAGCGTACGAGGTGCTGTCCGACGACAAGAAGCGCAAGCTGTACGACCAGTACGGGACCGCGAACGAGAACCAGATCCCGCACGGATGGGGCGGCGGCAACGTGAACGTCGAGGACATCTTCGGCGGCGGCGGAGGCGGCGGGTTCGGCAGTTGGGCCGATATCCTGGAGAGCATCCGTCACGGCGATGGCGCCTTCGGCAGCGATTGGGACTTCGGCGACCTGTCCGGATTCGGCGGCGGCGCGCGCCAGCCGCGACCCCGCAAGGGCCAGGACATGAACGTGACGCTGAACGTGTCGTTCGACGAGGCGTTCAAAGGCGCCGAGAAGCTCGTGACCGTGCGCGTGCCCGGAAGGGCCGACAAGGAAACGCTCACCGTGAAGATACCGGCCGGCGCCGTGGACGGCGGCCGCCTGCGCTTCAAGGGCAAGGGCGGCCCCGGCGAGAACGGCGGCGCGGCGGGCGACCTGCTCATCACGACGAAGATCGACGATCACCCCTACTACACCCGCAAGGGCGCCGATGTGGAGGTGGACGTGCCCGTGACCGTGGCCGAGGCCGCGCTGGGCGCCAGCATCGTCGTGCCCGCTCCCGACGGCACGAAGGTGCGCGTGCGCGTGCCCGCCGGCACGCAGGACGAGACAGTGCTCAACATCAAGGGCAAGGGCGCCCCGCGCGTGAAGGGCGAGGGCACCGGCGACCTGAAGGTGAGGATAGACGTGCAGGTGCCGAAGGCCATGAGCGAGGGCCAGAAGAAGGCCATGGAGGACTTCCTGGCTGCCACGACGGATGACGTGAGGAGCTGGCAATGACCGACCGCACCGACCGCAACCGCCCGCTCTACATGATCAGCGTGGCCGCCCAGCTCGCCGGCGTGCACCCGCAGACGCTGCGCACCTACGAACAGAAGGGCCTCGTCACGCCGCAGCGCACGAGCGGCAACACGCGCATGTACTCGCAGGCCGACATCGAGCGGCTGGAGCTCATCAACGAGCTCACCGGCGAGGGCATCAACCTGGCCGGCGTCATCCGCATCCTGGACTTGCAAGGGCGGTTGGACGAGCGCGACAACGAGCTGGACGACCTGCACAAGCGCGTGCGCCGCTTGGCCGACCGCGTGCACGAGCTGGAAACGCGCGAGAGCGTGAACTCGCTTGTGCGGGCATCCGACATGCCCACGGCGCTGCGCCGCCTTCCCTAACCTTGCATTCTCGGCTTTTGCCATTGGACGAAAGCGAAGGAGGAACGAACCTATGAGCATGGGAAACCTGAACAAACTGGCCCTGACCGCCCAGGAGGCGTTGCAGCAGACCATCACCATCGCCTCCGAGAACGAAGCATCCCAAGCGGAGCCTATCCATATGCTGAAGGCCTTGCTTGAATCGAAGGAGAACAACCTGTCGGCCATCATCAAGCGCATCGGCGCCGAGCCGTTCCAGCTGATGGCCAACGTGGACGACGAGATCCTGCGCATGCCGAAGGTGAGCGCGAGCGGCCCCATGATGATGAGCGGCGTGCCGGGCCCGGCGCTCATGGGCCTCATCGACAGCGCCGTGAAGATCGCCGAGAAGCTGGGAGACAGCTACGCCACGAGCGAGCATCTGCTCATCGCGCTGGCCGAGGAGAAGGGCGCCGCCGGCAAGATACTCAACGCCGCAGGCATCACGCGCAAGACCATCGAGGCGGCCTACGAGGAGCTGCGCGGCGACACCCGCGTGACCGACCAGCAGAACAAGGTGCAGTTCGAGGCGCTGGAGCAGTACGGCCAGAACCTCACCCAGCAGGCCCGCGAGGGCAAGCTCGACCCGGTCATCGGCCGCGCCGAGGAGATCCGCCGCACCATCCAGGTGCTGTCCCGCCGCACGAAGAACAACCCCGTGCTCATCGGCGAGCCCGGCACCGGCAAGACGGCCATCGTGGAGGGCCTGGCCCAGCGCATCGTCGACGGCGACGTGCCCTCGTCGCTCAAGGACCGAGACATCATCGCCCTCGATCTGCCGGCGATGCTGGCCGGCGCTAAATACCGCGGCGAGTTCGAGGACCGCCTGAAGGCCGTGCTGCGCGAGGTGAAGCAGAGCGAGGGGCAGATCATCCTGTTCATCGACGAGCTGCACACCATCGTGGGCGCCGGCTCCACCGGCGACAGCTCCATGGACGCCGGCAACATGCTCAAGCCCGCCCTCGCCCGCGGCGAGCTGCACGCCATCGGCGCCACCACGCTCGACGAGTACCGCAAGTACATCGAGAAGGACGCGGCCCTCGAGCGCCGCTTCCAGCCGGTGCTGGTCACGGAGCCCACGGTGGAGGATACCATCGCCATCCTGCGCGGCCTGAAGGAGAAGTACGAGATCCACCACGGCGTGCGCATCACCGACGCCGCCATCGTGGCCGCGGCCGAGCTCTCGAACCGCTATATCTCCGACCGCTTCCTGCCCGACAAGGCCATCGACCTCATGGACGAGGCCGCCAGCCGCCTGCGCATCGAGATCGACTCCATGCCGGAGGAAGTTGACGCGGCCGACCGCAAGCTCACCCAGATGCAGATCGAGGAGCAGGCGCTCATGAAGGAGACCGACGAGGCCTCCAAGGAGCGTCTGGAGGTGCTGCGCCGCGACATCGCCGCCGCCCAGGAGGACCTCGACAAGCGCAAGGCCGAGTGGCAGAACGAGAAGGACGCCATCGTGAACGTGCAGGAGCTCAAGAGCGAGCTCGAAGGCGCCCAGCTGGAAGAGGAGCGCGCCACGCGCGAGGGCGACCTGGTGAAGGCGTCCGAGATCCGCTACGCCCGCATCCCCGACCTGCAGCGCCGCCTGCACGCCGCCGAAGAGGCGTTGAACGTGAAGCAGCAGGACGGCGCCATCTTGAAGGAGGAGGTGTCCGACGACGAGATCGCCGAGGTCGTGTCCACCTGGACGGGCATCCCCGTGCAGAAGATGATGCAGGGCGAGATGGCGAAGCTCGTGGACCTGGAGGAGAAGCTGCACGAGCGCGTGGTGGGCCAGGACGAGGCCGTGTCCTCGGTGGCCGGCGCCATCCGCCGCAACCGCGCCGGGCTCTCCGACCCCGACCGCCCCATCGGCTCGTTTTTGTTCCTGGGCCCCACGGGCGTGGGCAAGACGGAGCTGGCGAAGGCGCTGGCCGAGTACCTGTTCGACAGCGAGCGCGCCATGGTGCGCATCGACATGTCCGAGTACATGGAGAAGTTTTCCGTCCAGCGCCTCATCGGCGCGCCTCCGGGGTACGTGGGCTACGACGAGGGCGGCCAGCTGACCGAGGCCGTGCGCCGCAAGCCGTACTCCGTGGTGCTGCTGGACGAGATAGAGAAGGCGCACCCGGACGTGTTCAACATCCTGTTGCAGGTGCTCGATGACGGTCGCCTGACCGACGGACAGGGCCGCGTGGTGTCGTTCAAGAACGCCATCATCATCATGACGTCGAACGTGGGAAGCCAGTTCATCCGCGAGTTCGCCGAGCACGGCGACGAGAAGGCCATGAAGCAGGCCATCGACGGCGCCCTGCGCGCGACGTTCCGCCCCGAGTTCATCAACCGCATCGACGACGTGGTGGTGTTCAACGCGCTCAACATGACGAACATCGAGCCCATCGTGGACCTGCAGCTTGAGGAGGTGCGCGACCGCCTGGCCGACCGCCGCATCACCCTCGACGTGACGCCGGCCGCGATGGAGCATCTGTCCATCGACGGCTACGACCCCATCTTCGGCGCGCGCCCGCTGAAGCGCCTCATCCAGAAGGAGATCGTGGACCGCATCGCCCAGAAGGTGGTGGAGGGCCAGTTGCGCGACCGCAGCCACGTGCTCATCGACATCGACGCCGACGGCAACTACCAGTGCACCGTCGAGGCCCCCTTGGAGCTCGACGCCACGGCTCTGGACGACCTGCTGCTGGAGAAGTAGCCGCTGTCAGCCACCGGAGCATCGTGTTCCCGCGGCGCACGCAGCGAACTGAACGGCCCGCCCGCATGCTGCGCGGCGGGTCGTTCTGCGTCTTGCCACGGTTGTGCGGTTTTTCGGGAACGCCGGGCGGCAGCCTTATCCTTTACCTCGATTTGATCTTCGCGCCGCGCGGTTCTGCTACCGTGGTTCCAACGTTTTGCAGCGATTCTCGCCGCGCGCCGGGGCGCGGGGCGACCTTCGAAAGGCGGCATCCATGGGCATGTTCTCGTTCAGCAGCAAGAAGAAGCGCAAGTACGGCCAGGGCGGCAGCGCACAGTACCAGCAGAAGGGCTTCCTGTCCGGACTGGGCTTCGGCTCGTTCAGCAGCTCCGACCGTCGCAAGGCGGCCTACCGCCAACAGGGGTACGGCCAGCAGCCGATGCAGGGGCATCGGCAAGCCTTCCCCAGCGGCGGCATGCCCATGGCCGCCGAGCCCGCAGGCACCGTGCCTTCCCCTGCCGGCATGGCATGCACGCAGTGCGGCACGGCCATTCCGGCCGGCTCCAAGTTCTGCCTCCAGTGCGGCGCGAAGGTGGAGCAGGGCGGCGGCTTCTGTGCTTCGTGCGGTTCGCAACTGCCGCCGGGCGCGAAGTTCTGCCCCTCTTGCGGCACGCCGCGATAGCGCTGCACGCACCGGGAGGCCTCCCATGCCCCGTGCGGCCGAGTTCCTCGTGGCGTTGCCGTACCGGCGCTTCTGCGGGCGCTCGGTGCAGGGCTACCGCCTGGGGAGGCTGGCGGGCATCGGTGGCTCGGGTGCCGTGTTCGACGCCGTCGGTCCCGGCGGCGTCCCGGCGGCGCTGAAGCTTCTGCGTCCCCTCCGTCCTTCCTACGACCTCGCCGCCGTATGGCGCGAGGTGGCGCCTCTTTCACGCGTGGACCATCCGGCCTTGCCGGCGTGGCGCGGCATCGTGCGTGCGGGACGCGCCTACTTCATCGTGCTGGAGCGCATGCCGGGCGACTCGCTTGCTACCTGGCTGTTCGAGCGACGCCATGTGTTCGGGCCCGTTGAGGTCGCGGGCATAGGCTCGCAGCTGGCCGACGCGCTCGTTGCCCTCCACGAGGCCGGCGCGGCTCATGGCGACTTGCGTCCGGCGAATATCCTGTACGACGGCGAGCGCGTCTCGCTCATCGACTTCGGCTTGAGCCGGCAAGAGGAGGACGGTGCGGAGGTGTTCGCTGCCGCCTGCGCCGCGGATATCGCCGGTTTCGCCGATCTTGTGCTGTACCTGCGGTACTCGTCGTTCGACTCGTCGCGTCGGGGAGGTTCCTGGCGCGACGAGTTACCGCTTGCTCCCGCCCAACGGCGCTTCCTCGAGGAGGCGCTCGCCGGTGCGGACATGCTGGGCTCCGCCCTTTCAGCCCGCGAGGCCCGCACTCGTTTTCTGGACGCATTCTCGTCCCGGTGTTTCACGTGAAACACCGGCCTGCGCCTTTTCTGGGGCATGCGACGAACGAGGAGCGCCGCATCAACGTTTCGCGATGTTGGCGCCCGGGACGTATCGCGCGCGGGGCTTTTGTACTAGAATACCGGCATGCGTACTTCGAAGCAGAGCATACGGCAGGCCATCACCACCCCGCTGATCGGGTTCGGCGTCGTGCTGCTGGCGCTCGTGTGCTTCCTGCTGCTGTTGTGGACGCTCATCATCGTGGTGAGGGTTGTGTTGGGATGACGACGGGCAACCGGGCCGTGCCTCGCGCCGGCCTTCGGAGGGGATAGGCCATGTGGCAGCGGTTCTCCCTCTACGACATACGCGTCATCGGGCACTATCTGGGCGTGCTCGTCCTTTTCTCCACCATCGCGCTGCTCGTGCCGCTGGCCACGGCCATCGCGTGCGGCGAGTGGGAGCCGGCCTCGCACTACCTGCTGACCATCGGGATCACGCTCATCCTCGGCTCGGGCCTGCGTTTCCTGCGCATCGAGCCCGGCCGGCTCGGCCGCCAGCAGGCGCTGGCCGTGACCGGTTTCGCGTGGATCGTGCTCGCGTGCGTGGCAAGCATCCCGCTGTATCTCTCAGGTCATTTCGCCAGCTATCTTGACGCGCTGTTCGACGGCGTGTCGGGCATCACCACCACGGGCGCCAGCATCATCCTCGACCTCGACCACCTTTCCTACGCCGACAACATGTGGCGCTTCATGATGCACCTGCTGGGCGGCTTCGGCCTTATCGTGGTGGCGCTGTCGTTCGGCCTGTTCGGCAAGCGCTCGGGCGCGAGTCTGTACTCGTCGGAGGGCCGCAGCGAGCACGTCGTGCCCAACGTGGTGCAGACCACGCAGTTCATCGCCAAGATCGGCATGGGATTCATCATTCTGGCGACGGGCATCCTGTCGCTCGTGTGCCTCTTCATAGGCATGGAGCCGTTGCGTGCGGTCCTGCAGTCGTTCTGGCTGGCCGTCTCGGGCTTCATGACCGGCGGCTTCGCGCCCATGAGCCAGAGCATCATGTACTACCACTCGTTCCCCATCGAGGTGGTGCTCATGCTGCTCATGCTGCTGGGCTCCGTCAACTTCGTGCTGCACTCCGAGATATGGAAGGGCCATGTGGCCGTGTTCTTCCGCGATCTGGAGATACGCACCATGGTGCTGTGGCTTGCCGTGATGACGTGCGTGTTCGCTGCCTCGCTGTCCGCCAGCCTGAACTTCTCCGACCTGCCGGCCATGCTGAGGCGCGGCGGGTTCATGGTCATCTCGGCGTTCTCCACCACGGGCTTCCAGAACATCACCACGAACCAGCTCACCGGCGCGCTGTCATCGGGCGCATTCCTCGTGGTGGCCCTGCTCATGGCCGTGGGCGGCAGCGGCGGGTCCACGTCGGGCGGCGTGAAGTTCAGCCGCGTGGGCATCATCGCGAAGTCCATCGTGGCCACCATCAAGGAGGCGCTTGCGCCCGACTCGGCACGCGTGGTGGTGTCGTACAACCACGTGGGCCGTCGCATGGTGACGCCCGAGGTGGTGAAGGAGGCCATGACGGTATTCACGCTGTACGTGCTCACCTACGTCATCGGCGCGCTCGTGGGCATCGCGCACGGATACGAGGCCACGCAGGCCATCTTCGAGTCGGTGTCCATGGCGTCGAACGGCGGCGTGTCGTCGGGGCTGGCCGCGCCGGGCATGCCGGCCACGCTGGAGGCGTTCTACATCGTGCAGATGTGGGCCGGCCGTCTGGAATTCGTGACGCTGCTCGCGCTGATCGTGGAGATATTCGTGTCGTTCAAGCCGCGCCGCCGCGCGCCCCAGATACGAACAGGCGAGGTGCTGTGATGCGGGCGGGCTGCTTCCCTGTTGGGGCCCTCGGTTGGTTGCGCGGCGCCCTTGCCGCGCTCGTGCTGGCTGCGGCGCTGACGGCGACGCTCGTGCCAAGTCCAGCGTTCGCGGACGATGACGAGAACCTGGTGAACCCCCAGCAGCGCCCCGACAGCTCGTTCATCTACGACACGTCCATCGCGGCGCTGGGCAGCGCCGATGCGTACTACGACAACCAGACCGTGCAGGTGGTGGGCGAGGTTATCGGCGACAGTATCCGCGAGGGCCTGGACAACCGCCACAAGTGGATCACGCTCGCCGCCAACGAGAAGGATTCCACTTCCACGGTGTCCGTATCCATGACCGCCGAGCAGGCGGCGAAGATCGACACGTACGGCAAGTACGGCACCACCGGCACGAAGCTGCAGGTGCGCGGCACGTTCCACCTGGTGTGCACCGAGCACGAGGGGCTCACGGACCTGCACGCCGACATCGTGACCGTGGTGGAGAAGGGCAAGCACCACGAAGACGAGTTCGACGTGAACGCGTTCGTTCCCGGCGCCATTGCCACGGCGCTCGGGCTCGCGCTCATGGGCGTGTTCTACTATCTGCGCGAGCGGCAGCGCTAGAGCGAGGAGGGTACGTTTGCAGAAGGGCCAGGTCGTCAAGCTGGATCGCGGATACCCGCTCGTGCGGACGGACGGGGGGCGGCTTGTGCGCTGCGAGCACGCCACGGCGCTCGTGAAGGGCGAGCAGGTGCGCGCCGTCATCGGCGACTGGGTGGAGGTGGCGGTTCCCGAGGGCCACGACAAGGGCATCATCGAGGCCATCCTGCCCCGCACGCGTGCGTTCGTGCGCAAGGATCCCACGGAGCGGGCGCTGCCCCAGGTGCTGGCTGCGAACTTCGACCGGGTGTTCGTGGCGCAGCCGCTCTCCGACATGAATTTCAAGCGGCTCGAGCGCGAGCTCGTGCTGGCCTACGAGACCGGCGCCGCCGTGACCGTGGTGCTCACGAAGGCCGACCTCGCAGAGAGCGAGGATGCCGTGCGCGCCGTGCGCGACCGCGTGCGCGAGCTGGCAGGGCCCGCTGCGGAGACGGTGGTGGTGTCGGCCGCAGACCCCGCGAGCGTTGAGGCCGTGCGCGTCCTCGTGCCGGCGGGCACGACGGCCGTGTTCATCGGCAAGAGCGGGGTGGGGAAGTCGAGTTTGGTGAACCTGCTGGTGGGTCACGAGATGCAGGAAACGGCCGAGGTGCGCGAGGGCGATGGCAAGGGCCGCCACACCACGGTGAGCCGCGAGATGATCCCCGTGCCGGGCGGCGGTTACGTTGTGGACATGCCCGGCGTGAGGGGCCTGGGCCTCTGGGACGCCGACGCGGGCATCGAGGCCGCGTTCGCCGACGTGGAGCAGCTGGCCGAGCAGTGCCGCTTCCGCGACTGCCGCCACCTGGACGAGCCCGGCTGCGCCGTGCGCGCCGCCGTTGACTCGGGCGAGCTGAGCGAGGCCCGCTTCGCCTCCTACCAGGGCCTGCGCCAGGAGACGGCCCAGGTGAAGGAGCGCCGCGAGGAAGCCCGCCGCCTCCGCGGCGAGAAAGCCTCCACCAGCGGCAAGCGCCGCCCCCCCAAATCCCGCAAGGGAAAGAGAGGCTAGGGTTATCGCCTACTCTTTTGCGTATCTTTTCCTTTCGTGCTAAAGTCTGCGGCGTGCGGGGAGGGGTGGCCGCCAAGGCCGCAGTCCGCCGGGGGAGATATGCAGAAAATCAGCCTGAAGACCATCTACCTGGTCGCGCTTTCCGCGGTGTTCGCCGTGTCGTTCCTCATGTTCGTGCTGTTCGATCTGCAGTCGCAGCAACGGCAGACCGAGGCAGCCATGCTGGAGGAGGCGCGCACATTCGCACGCGAGATGGATGCCGTCTGGCAGTTCATGGACAACTCGCAAACCGTCATCAACACCACGTCGGACGGGGTTTACGAGTTCAAGGGACTCCATTGCTCGCGCGTGGGAAAGAGCGTGGGCGCGCTGTTCTCGAAGGGCAGCGACTACACCATCCGCTACACGAACTTCAACCCACGCAACTCCCAAGACGAGCCTGACGCGTTCGAGGCGCAGGCCCTCGAGGCGTTCAATGCCAATGCTGCGGTTACGGAATACTACGAAGTGACCGACTTCCAAGGCGTCGAGCGGTTCCGTTACGCGCAGGCGCTCGAGGTGGACAAGAGCTGCCTCGAATGCCACGGCGAGCCGGCGGGCGAGGTCGACATCACCGGCAAGGTGAAGGAGGGCTGGACCCTCGATTCCGTGGGCGGCGCCATCAGCATCGTGATTCCCCTCGACCAGCAACAACAGGCCGTGCGCGACAACGTGGTGCGCGACGTGGTGTACTTCCTGTTCATCACGCTGCTCATTGGTGCCGTGGTGTACGCCGTGACCACGTTCTTCGTGTTCCGGCCGCTCAACCGCATGAAGCTGGCCTTCACCGAGATGGGGGAGGGCAAGCTGGCCGTTTCGTTGGATGACGCGCATGCCGCGCGCGAGGTCAGCCGGCTCATCGAGCGGTTCAATAGCATGGCCGCCGAACTGCATGCGACGTACGACCATCTGGAGGATCAGGTGGAGAGCCGCACCGACGAGCTGCGAAGGGCCAACGTCGCCCTCGAGCAGCAGCGCGATGCCCTGGAGCGCCTGAACGAGAAGCTGGCTGAAGAGACGCAGTTCAAATCCGACCTGCTGTCCATGGTGAACCACGAGCTGCGCACTCCGCTCACATCCATCATCACGTTCGCGCAGATATCCCGCGAGGCGTGCCCTCCCGACCGCGAGAGCGAACGCCATTCGTGGGAGGAGATCGAGAAGAACAGCCAGATCCTGCTGACCATGATAAACGACATGCTGGACATCGCTCGTTCCGATGCGGGGAGCGTGCATGTGGCATGCGAGCCCATGGACCTGGGAGACATCGTGTCATCGGTGCGGGGAACCATGACCCCGCTTGCCCGGAAATACTGCGTTGCCTTCCGCACGCGCGTGGCATCCGATGTGCCGCTTGTGAACGGCGACTTCGAGAAGACGCAGCGCATGTTGGAGAACCTGGCAAGCAATGCCATCAAGTTCACGCCCGACGGTGGCACGGTCGAGCTGCGCGTTGACTTGGACGCGGGCAACGGCAGCGTGCGCCTGTGCATGGCCGACGACGGCATCGGCATAGCTCCCGAGGACCATGAGCGCATCTTCGAGCGCTTTTTCCAGGTGGACAGCACGTCCACGCGCAAGTACAACGGCAGCGGCCTGGGGTTGGCTCTCGTGCGGGAGTATGCCGCCGTGCAGGGCTTCGCCGTGTCGGTGGAAAGCGCGCTGGGCCGGGGAAGCACGTTCACCATCACCATACCGCCCGACGCGATCGTCGGCTGAATGCGGCGCGCGTTCCGGCGCGCGTCCGAGAAAGGACCTCCCATGTACAAAGTGATGCTCATAGACGACGAGGACAACCTGCATGCGGCCATCGAGAAGCTGCTCGTGCAGAACGGCTACGCCTTCTGCGGCGCAGAGGATGCGGAGAGGGGGTTGGCGCTGCTGGCCGGCGAGAAGCCCGACCTGCTGCTGCTCGACGTCATGCTGCCGGGCATGAACGGCTTCGACCTGTGTCGTCGGATACGCGAGGAGGGACGGCGCATCCCCATCATCTTCCTCTCGGCGAAGTGCGATATCGTGGACAAGAGCATCGGCTTCAAGGCCGGCGGCGACGATTACGTTACCAAGCCCTTCAATGCCACCGAGCTGCTGCTGCGCATAGAGGCGAACATCCGCCGCCATAAGGACACCATCGAGTTCGCGCGCTGCTGCAACCGTGAGGGCGCCGCGCGCATAGGCGAGCTGGAGGTGCGTTTCGACGAGTACCAAGTGCTGCTGCGAGGCCGCCCCGTGGCGCTGACCACGAAGGAGTTCGAGATCGTGGCGTTTCTTGCGGCGAACCCCGGCAAGGTGTTCACGCGCAGCCAGATTCAGGAGTATATCTGGGGCGAGGGCGAGTCCGATGTGAAGACGAACAGCATCACCGTGTTCGTGCGCAAGATCCGCGAGAAGATCGAGGAGAATCCCTCCGAGCCGAAATACCTGCTCACGGTTCAACGCGTCGGCTACAAGATGACGGACGCGCTGTAGGGGAGCTCGGGGGAATGGTGGCGCCGGGTGTTTCACGTGAAACACGCACCTGTTCGACGATATGCGCACCGACGGGCATCAGCGGAGGGGTTAATGCCCGGTTAATATTTTATTAAGCAAATCCTTATCGCCGGTTTATCGTCATTAGCTGTACGGTTTTGTAGAGTGAAGGCAACGGGAAGCCAGGGGAAAGCAGATGGCTTCTCAACCTCGCCGCGCGGAGCCGGTACACCCTCCCTCCCCGCGCCTCCGCAGGCGAGGCCCATCGAGCCGCCGGGCGAAGCGCGTGCAGCATGCCGTTGCGCGCAGCGGCTTCGACAACAAGGAAGAGAGGAGCATCGCATGGCCGAGACGGCACAAGCGCGCGGTTTCTCGCGCAGGAGCTTCATCAAGGGGGCCGCCGCCCTCACCGCAGCTGGAGCGCTGGCGGGCTGCACACCGAAAACCAACGATAAGGACAAGGTGGACCCGGAGGCACCCGTATCGTCCGACGAGTTGTTCTCCGGCACCTGTCGAGGCAACTGCGGCGGCGGGTGCTTTCTGAACGTGCACGTGCGCGACGGCCAGGTGGTGCGCACTTCGGCGCGCGACATGCCCGACCCCCAGTACAACCGCATCTGCACGAAGGGCCTCACCCATGTGGGGCGCATGTACGGGGCGAACCGCGTGCTGTATCCCATGAAGCGCGTAGGGGCGCGCGGCTCGGGCGATTTCGAGCGCATCAGCTGGGATGAGGCGCTGGATACCATCGCCGAGAAATGGAAGGGCTACACCGAGCAGTACGGCCCTACCGCCATCATGTTCTTCCTGGGATCCGGCAACTACGCCGCGCTCAGCGGCTCTTGCAACAGCGTGGGAGCCTATCAGCGGGTCGTCAACGTCATGGGCTGCTCGTACTGCAGCCTCGACGTGGATGCGGCCGTGGGCTTCGGCAGCTCGCGCGCAACGGGCGGCATCGACCTCGCGAACGAGCTCACGGACCGCAAGAACGCCAAGACGCAGATCATTTGGGGAAACAACCCCACCATCTCGCTCATGCACACCATGCACTTCTTCTTGGAGGCCAAGGAGAACGGCACGCGCCTCGTGGTCATCGACCCGGTGTACAATGCCAGCGCCTCGAAGGCCGACTGGTGGGTTCCCATCAAGGCCGGCACCGACGGCGCCCTGGCTCTCGGCGTGCTGAACGTGCTGCTGGAGAACGGCTGGATCGACGACGAGACGCTGCGCGCCAAGACGAACTGCGGACTCCTCATCAAGGAGGACGGCACGTTCCTGCGCATGAGCGAGCTGGGCGTGGAGCCCACCGAGGGCGACCCCGACCCGCTGACGGGCAAACCTGCCGTGGTCGATCCGCCGGCCGTATGGGACGAGGCGGCAGGCAAGGCCGTCGCTTTCAGCGAGACGGCCGCCCCTGCGCTCACGGGCGTGCCCGACATCAACGGCGTGAAGGTGCAGACGGTATACGAGAACGCAAAGGGCTACATCGCGCAGTACCCGCCGGCCGTCGCTGCTGCCGTGTGCGGTCTCACGGAGGACCACGTGCGCGAGCTTGCGCGCATCTACCACGAGGACGGTCCCGTCACCACCGAGATCATGATGGGCATGAACCACTATCGAAACGGCCATTACAGCGCATGGCCGGTCTACCTCGTGTCGCTGCTCACCGGCAATGCGGGCAAGCCCGGTGCGGCCATCGGCCAGTCCGAGGAGTACTTGCCGCAGATGCTGTACTCGAACAGCGCGGCGGCGTGCAGCCCGAAGGATTCCTCGGGCAAGCCGTGCCGTGGCCAGGCCAACCTCATCCACACGGTGCAGATCGCCGATGTGCTGGAAACGGGCAAGCTCCTAGGCGAGGACCTGACCATCAAGAGCGCTTACATCCATTGTTCGAACCCGGTCGTCACCATGTGCGACCACGACTACACCACCGGTTGGTTCGACAAGCTGGAGTTCGTGGTGGTGGCGGACCTGTGCATGACCGAGACGTGCAAGCATGCCGACATCGTCTTGCCGTCAGCCCATTGGTTCGAGCAGGTGGATCTCGGGTTCCTGTTCTCAACGCATCCCTACCTGCTCTGGCAGGACAAGTGCGTGGAGCCGCTTGGCGAGTCAAAGCCTGACTTCCAGATATTCGGGCTGCTGTGCGAGAAGATGGGCCTGGGGGAGTTCTGGAACATCACCGAGGAGGAGTACCTAGAAACATTGCTCGACTCCGAATACTGGAAGAGCGTGGGCTGCACAGTGGAGAAGCTGAAGAGTGAAAAAGCTACGCGCATCTACCCCGAAGGCGACAAGATCGCCTCGGCCGAGGTGTTCGGCACCGAGACCGGGCGCATCAGCCTGTACCAGGATACTGTGAAGCGCGCCTACGTTTCGAGCAAGGAGGTGGACGAGTCCATCGAGCGAGGCCTGCACTGGGAGACGCCGACGTTCGCCGGCGAGGACCGCGCCTACCGCGAAACCTACCCGTTCCACCTTCTGTCGGAGCATATGCGCACCCACACCCACACGCAATGGTGGGACTGCGAGTACGTGAAGGAGTACGAGCCCGAGCCGATCGTGCGTCTGAACCCCGACGATGCCGCCGAGCTGGGCATCGTGGAAGGTGATGTGGTGAAGCTGTCCAACGACCAGGGCTTCGTGGTCATGAAGGCTGCCATCAACGCCGGCTTGCCGCGCAGGATGGTAAGCTCTGCGCGCAGCTGGCAGATAGGCGACTTCATCGACGGCCACTATGCGAGCCTTCCGTCGCGTGAGTACAACCAAGTGTGCGCCAACCAGGCGTTCAACGACGTCGCCGTGGCGATAGAGAAGATGTAGGGAGGGGGACGAACGATGACGCGTTACGGAATGGCTATCGACATGACCCGCTGCTACGGCTGCCAAACGTGTGCTGCGGCCTGCAAGGTGGCGAACAACCTGCCGAAGGACCTCGTGTACAACCGCGTGCTCACCATAGGCGGCACGAGCAACGACTGCGCAGCGGGGTCGTACCCCGATTGCACGCTGGACTTCCTGCCCATGCAGTGCCAGCACTGCGACAACCCCTCTTGCCTGAACGTGTGCCCGACGGGCGCCACGCAGAAGCGTGAGGACGGCATTGTCTGGGTCGACAACGAGCTGTGCATTGGTTGCGAGTCTTGCATCAAGGCATGCCCCTACGAGGGTGTGCGCACGCTGATCGCCAACGAGCCGGAATACTACCTCGATGTCGTGGTAGGCGAGTTCGACGCGCCTACCCACAAGGCGGGCACGGTGGAGAAATGCACGTTCTGCCACAACCTCATTGATCGCGGCGAGGTGCCGGCCTGCATGCAGCTATGTCCCGCCCGCGCGCGGTACTGGGGCGACCTTGACGATCCCGAGTCCGACGTGTCGAAGTACCTGGCCACCCGGGAGGCCGTCGTTCTGCAGGAAGAGGACGGCACGGGACCGAAGGTCAGCTACATCCGCTAGCCGATCCTGCGGCGCCCTTTCCTGAACGGCAGGGGCGCCGCGGCAGAAAGCCCGCTGCGTGCCGGCGGACCGACGCCCGAGCCAAGCAGAAAGGAAGACCATGGACGAGGACGATGTGCGTCGCGCGATAGGCTTGGCGGATTCGTGCGAGCTGATGGCGGCCGCCTTCGCATTTCCCGACGCGGAGCTTGCAGCGGCTTTGGCGGATGGATCGCTCCAAAGCGACGCGCTCGCCTGCCTCGCGGATGCCGGCGCAGCCACGGCTACCGTGGATAAGGCGGCAGCGGCCCTTTCGGCGTTCGATGGCGCGGACGTTGTCGGGCTGGCCGATAGGATGCGCAAGGGCCACACCATTTTGTACTTGACCCCAGGAGTCGACGTGCCGATCTGGCCGTACGAGGCGTCATTCCGCTATACCGCCGAGGGCCATGAGGGCTCGCCCGCGCTGTTCCGCTCGGCCCGGACCCTCGACGTGGAGCGCCACATGCGCGAGGCGGGCGTGCTGCCCAAGACCGCGCGCAAGGAGCCCAGCGACAGCGTATGGAACGAGTTCTCGTTTCTGTCGTTTCTCTACGGCAGCCTTGCCGCCGCAGAACAGGAAGGTCGCCGCGACGACGCTGCGGTATGGAGCGGACGTGCCGTCCGTTTCTGGGATGAGCACCTCGGATGCTGGATTCCTGCCTTTATGGGGAGGACGCGGGAGGAGGCGTTCCTCCAGACCTATGGCGTGGAGTACGCCGCGCTGGCATTGATGGGAGAGCTGTTCCTCTCCGTGCTCGATGCCGATATCGACCAAAGAAAGAAACGGTGTTAGCGTATGGAATTCTTGATGGTCTTGGTCGTGACGGCGCTCTTTTGCGTTGCCTTGCGCAACGTCGTCAGACGGGTGCCGCTGTTGTTCTACGCGTTGGCGGTCTTGGTCGTGGCGGTGTTCGTGTTCGGCGCGTACGTTCCTCTGCCCCGGCCGCTGTGGTCGCTGCTTCTGGTGCTGGTGCAGAAGTGCCTGCTGCCCTTGGCGCTGTTCGCGGTGGTCATGTTTATCGGCGTGCTGCCTGGCGAATCGAGGGCGAAGGCATGGTTGCGCCCGGTGCGGGCCGAGCTCTCCATCGTAGCCTGGATACTGTCGCTCGGGCACATGGCCCTGTACTTGGCCTCCTACGCGCCCCGCCTGCTGGGGGGCAGGGTGGACGGCAACGTGCTGGCCGCGCTCATGCTGGCCCTCGTGCTGTTCGCACTGCTGCTGGTGCTGGGAGTTACGTCGTTCAATGCGGTGAAGAGGCGCATGAGGGCCGACACGTGGAAACGCGTTCAACTGCTGGCTTACCCGTTCTTCGGCCTCGTGTACGTGCATCTGCTGCTCATGCTGCTTCCCTCCGCCCTGCAGGGCGGCGCGGCAGCCCAGGCGAGCGTCGCCGCGTACACTGCCGTGTTCGGGACGTATGCCGTGCTGCGGGTGACGCGGGCGCTGCTCGATCGGAGGATGGTCGCTTCGGTGGAGGAGGTGCGCGCATGACGCCCGCGCCCGACGCGGTCGATGCGCGATGCTGCGCGCTCGCGGAGACGTGCGGCCTTACGCCGCGGGAGTGCGACGTGCTCAGGTTGCTGGCGCGCGGGCGCAGCCGCCTGCGTATCGGCATTGAGCTCGGCATAGCCGACGACACGGTGAAAACGCACGTCAAGCATCTTTACCGCAAAGCCGGCGTCGCTTCGAAACAGCATCTTCTCGATCGCTTGGAGACCATGCCCGACTCGCTTTCGGCTTAAGCTCTCATTCGAGGTGCTCCTCGCCTTCACCTGCGCGGAACGCTTCTGCTATACTTCGCTGCGGCGGTTCGGCTGTGCGTTGCGCATGGCGGGGGCGCTCCGCGTTTGTATCGTTGGGCCCTGCACTCGCGGTTTACTCGTTGCCCAAAGCCCGCGGCCGATAGGTCGTGTGGAGACAAGGAGAAACCCATGAACAAGGGAAGATCGTCGTACGTCGCCCAGGCGGGCATGATCGCGGCCGTGTATGCCGCCGCCACGCTCGTCGCGTTGCTCCTGCTGCAGGGGCTGGCATGGGGGCCGGTCCAGTTCCGCATATCGGAGGCGGTATGCGTGCTGGCCGTGCTCACGCCGGCGGCCGTGCCGGGGCTCACGGTGGGCTGCATCGTGGCGAATCTCATTGCGCTGGCCGTGAACGGCACGGGGGCGCTCGGCTTGCTGGACGTGGTGTTCGGCAGCCTGGCCACGTTCTTGGGCGCGCTGTGGTGCTGGAAGATGCGCGAGCGCCCGAAGCTCGCGTTGCTCGGGCCGGTGATCGCGAACGCGGTGGTCGTGCCCGCGTACCTGCCGCTCCTGTTGCAGGGCCTGGGCTTCTACACCATTCCGTTCACGAGCATCGCGTTGGACGGTGCCTACGTGCCCATGTACCTGTTCGGCCTGGTGGCTACCGGCATCGGCGAGGCGCTGGTCATGTACGTGCTGGGCTTGCCGCTGCTTTCGGCGCTCAAGCGCTTCCATGTGGTGAAGCAGCCGGCGAAGGCGTCGTAGGAACGCCTCCTCCCTGATCCCTGCCCCCGACCTTCCTTCGCAAATTCGGTGTAATCAAGAGGGTGCAGGGCCAAAGCACGGGTCACGCGGTACAATAGATCAGTTTTGAGGGCGGTCGAAGAGGACCGTCGGCTCGCCGATTTCAAAGGAAGCGCATGAACCCGGTTATCGTCATACCGACCTTCGTCTCTGCCCGCCGCCGCAAGGAAGGTGGCGGCGTGCTGACCACCTACGACCACGCCACGCCTATCTCGGCCCCGGGCGAGCTGCCGCGCCTGCTGCACTCGCTGCAGAAGGTGCGCGGCATCGGGCAGATCGTGGTGCTGGTGGTGAGCGAGCCGTCCATCGAGAACCAGGCGGCCGAGAAGGTGCAGACTCAGGTGTCGCAGTACCCCTCGCTCAACGTGGCCGTGGTGGGTGCGCCCGAGCTCGCGCTCATCCAGCAGCGCATGGAGCAGCTGGGGCTGGGCAAGCTGCAGAAGGAGATCGGCCTGTCCGGCTACGGCGCCATCCGCAACCTGGGGCTCGTAGTGGCGAACACGCTCGGCTTCGATTCCGTGGTGTTCCTGGACGACGACGAGGTGGTGGACGACGCCGACTTCCTGCAGAAGGCCATGTACGGCCTGGGCAAGCTCACGAAGAAGGGCATCCCCATCCTGGCCAAGACGGGCTTCTACTTCAACTCCGAGGGCACGTATTTCTCGAAGAGCCAGGACAAGTGGTACAACCACTTCTGGCAGCAGGGCAAGGCGTTCAACAAGATGATGGCGAAGGCCATGCGCGGCCCGCGCCTGTCGCGTTCGAACCACGTGTGCGGCGGCTGCCTGGCGCTGCACAAGGAGGCGTTCAAGCGCCTGTCGTTCGACCCGTGGATCGCCCGCGGCGAGGACTTGGACTACATGCTGGACCTGCGTATGTACGGATCGGACATCTGGCTGGACAACCAGTGGAGCCTGCGCCACCTGCCGCCCGAGACCGAGAGCGAGGGCACGCGCTTCCGCCAGGACATCTTCCGCTGGCTCTACGAGTTCCGCAAGATGGAGTACAGCCGCACCCAGATCGACCTCTTGCAGGTGAAGCCCTCCTCGCTCGAGCCCTACCCGGGGCCGTTCCTCGAGCCGGGCATCACCCGGCGCATCCGCCTGACGGCGTTTCTGCGCAGCCTGGCGCGCCCCGACAAGAAGGCCTATCGCCGCGCCGCGAAGGCCGCGACGGGCGAGGCCACCACGTACGCTCAGCGCAACTGCTCGAAGTACTTCGAGTTCCAGTTCGTGTGGCCGGAGCTCATGGCGCGCATGGAGAACGACCAGATCCTGCGCACGGCGCTCATCCAATCGGCCGCGCAGCGCCAGCTGGGCGTGGACTCCCCGCGCCAGGCGGCGGCGGTGGCCGCGCAGGCCGCCGGCATCGACCCCGGCGTGACGAGCGAGATCCGCCTGAACATCGCCGAGTAGCGTCCGTGCGGGAGCGGTTGCCGCGGGCTTGGGGCGACGCGCAGGCAACGCTGGGCAACGCAAGCCTGACGCTTGCGGAATTGACGCGCCTTTGACGTGCACGCGTTGCCGTTTCCGCTAAACTGGGTCGCGGACATATCGTTGATCGGGGAAGGGACTGGCAGGCGCGCCCATGGATATCTTCACCTCGCTCGTGATACCCGCCCTTGTGGGCATCGGCATCGGCATCCTCTCGGGTATGCTGGGAATCGGCGGCGGCACGGTCCTCGTGCCGATATTCCGCCTGGCGTTCGGCATGAGCCCCATCATGTCCACGGCCACGTCGCTGTTCACCATCATCCCCACCTCCGTCTCGGGCGCCGTGTCGCATATACGGCACAAGACGTGCGTGCCTTCCCTCGGCCTGGCCGCCGGTCTGGGCGGCGCCTGCACGTCGCCTATCGGCGTGTGGCTCGCCACCATCTCGCCGGCGTGGATGGTCATGCTGGCGGCGGCGCTCATCATCGGCTACTCGGCGGTGAACATGCTGCGGAAGGCGTGGAAGATGAAGCCCGCGCGCGCCGGCGTGGTCGCGCCGGCGGCGCCGGCGGGCGAGCCTCCGGTCGAGGCCGCCGTGGAGCAGGCGGGCGACGCGGCGGCGAACGACGACGCCGCACCCGAGGTGCCGGCCGGCGAGTCGTCCGTCGCAGCGGACACGGGCAAGGCGTTTCCCAAGCTCACGCGCAAGCAGTTGGCCATCGGCGCTGCCATCGGCCTGGGCGCTGGCCTGGCGTCCGGGTACGTGGGCGTGGGCGGCGGCTTCATCATGGTGCCGCTCATGCTGTCGCTCGTGGGCATCTCCATGAAGCAGGCGTCGGGCACGTCTCTCATCGCCGTCATGCTGCTGGCCATTCCGGGCACCATCGAGCAGGGGCTGCTCGGCAACATCGACTATATGGCCGGCATTGCCGTGGCCGTGGGCTCCATTCCCGGCGCCGTGATCGGCGCGCGCCTCGTGCGGCTTGTGCCCGAGCGCACGCTGCGCTTCATCTTCGGCGGATTCCTCATCGTGGCCGCGGTTGTGCTCGTGCTGAACGAGGTGGGGGTGCTCTGACAAACGGGCGTGCATTGCACGCCGGATGCTGGTAGGATGGTGCCTTCAGCCACGACGAGGAGGTTCGCCTTGCAGCAGGTGCAACAGGAAACGACGGAGAAGACCGCCCTGCCCCGTTTCTTCACGCTCGAGATGTTCATGTTCACCGTCGCGGTGCTGTCGGGCCTCGTGCTCATCTGGTCTTCCGTGTCGCCGTACCGCAGCATCGCCGTGCTCATCGTGGCAGGCATCGTGTTCACCCTCTCGCTCGTCATCGTCATCCGGCTGCTCATGGACCCCGATTCCGTGCGCGCACGCCAGTCCGACGCCATGCTGCGCCTGGCCAGCCAGACGCTCGACTGCATGAAGGAGGGTATGACTAGCGACGCGGCGCAGCGCATCTGCCAGCTGCTGCTGCCATCGACGGCTGCCATCGCCGTAGCGGTGACCGACAAGGACCATATTCTGGGCTACGCCGGCTACGAGGAGGCCGACAACCCCTCCGGCAGCGTTATCCGCACGCACGCAACCCACGCCACGCTCTCCGACGGGCGCGGCCGCATCCTGTTCACACCGGAGGAGATCGGCTTCCCGTCCGGCTCGTCCACCATCCAGGCCGCCATCATCGTCCCGCTGGTGGTGGGCCGCACGGTGGAGGGCACGCTCAAGTTCTACTACCGCCGGGCCCGTCATATCTCCGAGACGCAGAAGTCCATCGCCGAGGGCTTCGGCCAGCTGCTGTCCACCCAGATGGCGGCCTCGGCGCTCGAGGAGCAGACGAAGCTCGCCACCAGCATGGAGCTGAAGGCCCTGCAGAGCCAGATCAACCCGCACTTCCTGTTCAACACCATCAACACCATCGCCTCGCTCATTCGCACGAACCCCGAGAAGGCGCGCATCCTGCTGCGCGAGTTCGCCGTGTTCTACCGCCGCACGCTGGAGGACTCCGCCGACCTCATCCTGTTCGCGCGCGAGATGGAGCAGACGAAGCGCTACTTCACGTTCGAGATCGCGCGTTTCGGCGAGGACCGGGTGGCCATGGAGGTGGACATCGAGCCGGATGTCGACGACATGATGGTGCCGCCCTTCCTCATCCAGCCGCTCGTGGAGAACGCCGTGCGCCACGCCATGCCGTCGGAAGGCAAGCTCACCATCAGCGTGACGGGCCAGGTGAAAGGCGACGACGTTATCGTGTGCGTGGCGGACGACGGCGTGGGCATGACCGAGGAAGCGCGCCTGAACATCCTGCACCCCGAGTCATCCACCGGCTGCGGCATCGCCGTGAAGAACGTCCATGACCGCATCTGCGGCTACTTCGGCTCCGACACCCACATGGAAGTGGAAAGCGAGCTGGGCGTGGGCACGAAGGTCACGCTCGTCCTGATAGGCGGCGCCAAGCGCGAGTACTGAGGTTGGGCGGCTTCGCGGCGTTCGTGCGGCTGCTGCGCCTCAACCATCGTCCCTGTTGACGGTTCAGCCCCTATCATTCGGGCGGGGGGCACCGTATAATGGGCGGCTGTGGAAAAACTAGACGGCATAGCGCATCGCATTCCGACAGGGGTTTACAAGCTCCTGCTGGTCGTGGCCACCGTCATCTGGGGTTTGAGCTTCGTGGTCATGAAGGATGCCGTGGACGTGCTGCAGCCGGCCTATCTCATAGGGTTCCGGTTCCTGGCCACGGGGGCCATCCTGGCCGCGCTGTTCTTCCGACGCCTGCGCGCGGCCCTCTCGGGCGAGAGGGCCCTCGACTACCTGGTCAAGGGCACGATCCTCGGCGTGGTGTGCTATCTGGCGTTCTGGGTGCAGGCCATCGGGCTCGACCACACCACGCCTGGCAAGAACGCCTTCCTCACGGCCACGTACTGCGTCATCGTGCCGTTCGCCTGGTGGGCCATCGCGCGCAAGCGGCCGACGGCGTTCAACCTGGTGGCCGCCGTCATGGCCGTGGGCGGTATCGGGCTCGTGTCGCTCTCGGGCTCGCTCTCCGAGCTGTCCATGGGCTTCGGCGACGCCATGACGCTCGTGTCGGCGCTGCTGTTCGCCGTGCACATCGTGTACGTGTCGAAGTTCTCCGAGAAAAGCGACGTGCTCGTGCTCACGTTGCTGCAGTTCGCGGTGGGCGGTGTGTGCGGCGTGGCGTACGGCGCCTGCTTCGAGACGCTTCCCCCCGGCCGAGTCCCTCACGCCGGCCTTCTGGATGGACATGGCCTACCTCGTGGTGTTCGCGTCGTGCGTGGCCCTCGTCATCCAGAACGTGGCCCTGGCGCACGTGCCGCCCGCGCAGGCCTCGCTGTTCCTGAGCTTGGAGAGCGTGTTCGGCGTGCTGTTCAGCGTGCTGCTGTATGGGGAAGAGATAGGGCTTCGCCTGGTGGGCGGCTTCGCCCTCATCTTCGTTGCTATAGTGGTGAGCGAAACGTTCCCGCTGAAACGCAAGGCGGGCGACGACGCCCCCGCCTTGGCCCTGGAAACCCCCGGCGGCCCGGTGGTGTCGCCGGAAACGGCCGGCGCGTTGGGCGGCCGGGAAGCCGACGGCAGGGCAGCCGTCGAATCGAGGCTAGAGGAGTCATCATGGAGCAAGAGCGGAACAACATAGTGCTGATCGGCATGCCGAGCGCGGGCAAATCGACGTTGGGCATCGTGCTGGCGAAGATACTGAACTACCAGTTCGTCGACGCCGACCTCGTCATCCAGAACCAATGCGACAAGACGCTGCAGAAGCTCATTGACGCATGCGGCCCGGAGGGCTTCATCCAGGTGGAGAACGAGATCCTGCGCGACATCGAGGCGGAGAACTCCATCATCGCCACCGGCGGCTCGGCCGTGTACTCCGACGAGGCCATGAAGCACCTTGCCGAGATCGGCCGCGTGGTGTACCTGCAGATATCGTACGAGGAGCTGGTGAGCCGCCTGCACGATTTGCAGGAGCGCGGCGTGGTGCTCAAAGGCGGCATCGGCATGAGCCTGCGCGAGCTCTATGACGAGCGCAA
This sequence comes from Gordonibacter pamelaeae, assembly GCF_003340385.1. Taxonomy (NCBI): domain Bacteria; kingdom Bacillati; phylum Actinomycetota; class Coriobacteriia; order Eggerthellales; family Eggerthellaceae; genus Gordonibacter; species Gordonibacter pamelaeae. The sequence goes on from NZ_PPTS01000008.1 coordinate 48,499, forward strand.
GCCGCTCTACGAGCAGTACGCCGAGATCACCGTGAACATCGACGACCTGTCGATCACCGCGGCGGCCCGCAAAGTGGCCGACGCGCTGCGCTAGGACGCTGCCGTGGAAACCATCGAGACGGCGCCGGTCAAGCCTCCTATCACGATCGACGACCTGGACAAGCTGGACATCCGCGTAGGGCGCATTACGCGGGTGGATGACGTGGAGGGCTCCAAGAAGCTCATCAAGATGACGGTGGGCTTCGGCGGGTTCACGCGCACGATCCTCTCCGGCATGAAGGAGGAGCGGGACGACTGCAAGGCCGAACTGGAGGGTCGCCAAGCGCTGTTCGTGGTGAACATGGCGCCCCGCAAGATGGCCGGCGAGGTGTCCGAGGGCATGATCTACGACATCGGCTACGAGGACGGCATCCTCCCCGCCCTCGCCGTCCCCGAGCGCGAGGTCCCCGACGGGGCGCGTCTGGGATAAGGCGGAAACACCCCCGCCACCTGCGCGAATTTCGAAGAAGGACCCTGTGTTTCACGTGAAACACAGGGTCCTTCTTGCATGCCGGGCCCTCGGACAAGGCGCCCCTGCAAAGGCCGCTTGCCGCAAGCTGATGCGGGCAAGAGCACGGCGCATCAAAAAACGATGTTATCGCGCCAGACAGCCTTATGGAGAAAAATAATAAGTTAACTTATTATTTTAGAATCGACGCGCAGCAGGTTAAACTGGAAGCGACTTGATGTGGAGCAACGAGGACGCGGAAGAGGCATTGCATGGCGAACGAGGTTCAAGCGACAGGTGGCGCCGGGGCGGCGAAGGGGACGGACCGGTTGGGGACGGAGCGGATAGGCAGGCTGCTGCTGGAGTTCTCGATACCGGCCATCATCAGCATGGTGTTCAACTCGCTGTACAACGTGGTGGACACCGCCTTCCTCGGCCAGGCGTTCCCCGACGGCACGGGCGTGGCCGTCACCACGCTGGCGCTGCCGGTCATGACCATCCTCATGGGCTTCTCCATGGTGGCCGGCCAGGGCGGCAACGCGCTCGCGGCCATCCAGCTGGGCGAGGGCCGCAAGGCGCAGGTGGAGAAGACGCTGGGGAACTCGGCCGTGCTGTTGTGCGGGCTGGCCGTGCTGGTGGCGGTGGCAGCGGTTGCGGCCATCGATCCCGTCCTCGCGCTCATCGGCACGAGTGCTGAGCTGTGGGAGCCCACCAAGACGTTCGTGCAGATCATCTGCGTGGGCTTCGTCTTCCAGTCGCTCGGCATGGGTCTGAACAACTTCCTGCGCACGGCAGGCAAGCCGAACCTGGCGCTGGGTACCATGGTGTTCGGCACCGTGATGTGCATCGTGCTGAACTACCTGTTCGTGCTCGTGCTCGGTTGGGGCGTTGCGGGCAGCGCCGGCGCCACCGTGCTGGGGCAGGCGTGCGGCATGGCGCCGGTGGTGTGGTACTTCGCGGTATGCAAGGGCGCGCCGTTCCGGCTGCGCCTGTCGTGCTGCCGTCCCGATGCGCGCCTCATGGGCCGCATCCTCACGCTGGGCCTGGCGTCGTTCGTCATGCAGGTGGCCTCCACGGTGGTGAGCGTGGTGCTGAACCAGGTCGTCGGCGTCTACGGCTCGCAGGACCCCATCGGCGTGACGGGCGCGCTCGCGGCCATCGGCGTGGCGCAGAAGGCCACGCTGTTCGCCATCACGCCGCTCATCGGCCTGATCATGGGAGCGCAGCCTATCATCGGGTACAACTACGGGGCCCGCTCGTGGCAGCGCGTGCTCGACGCGCTCAAGTGGGCGTCGGTGGCGGGCGTGGCCATCGGGGCGTTCTTCCTCGTGCTTTCGCATGCGGTACCGGTGCAGATCGTGGCGCTGTTCGGCGTGACGGGCGACTTGGAGTCGTTCGCGGTCACGGCGCTGCAGATCTACACGCTGCTGTATCCGCTGGTCGGTTTCCAGATCGTGGGATCGAGCTACTTCCAGTCCAGCGGCCAGCCGCTCAAGGCCGCCATCCTGGAGATGACGCGCCAGGTGATCTTCCTCATCCCGCTGTACCTGCTGCTGCCGCCGGTGCTGACGTCCGTGTTCGGGCTTACGGGGCTGCAGGGCGTGGTGGTGAGCGCACCTGTATCGGACGGCCTGGCCACGCTCATGACGACGGTGTTCGTGGTCCGCGAGGTGCGCAAGCTGCGCGGCCTGCGCGAAGCCTCGCGCGTCGCGGTGCGTCCTGCCGTTGCGGCGGGCGAGCTGGGCGATGCTGCCGCGCAGCAGGCGTAGCGGACGCCGGGCGAAGAGAGGGGGAGGGCCATGGAGCCTCTAAGCGACGACTCCATCATGCGCGAAATGGCGCATATGAGCCAGGTGATCGCGCGCCGGTCGCGCCAGGCGGGCGGCGCGACGGGGGCCTCGTTCGTGCTGGCGGTGCTGGCGAGCCATGAGGAGGCGATGGTCGAGGGGTTCGCGCCGCGCCTGCTGTCGCAGGTGGAGCTGGCCGACATCGTGGGCATCCGCCCACAGTCGCTCGGGGCGCTGCTGGCCCGGCTGGAAGCCGACGGCTGCATCGAGCGCGCCGCCGGCGAGCAGGACCGCCGCGCAAGGCAGGTCAAGCTCACCGACCACGGCCGCGACCAGGCACAGGAGGCGCGCGACCACCAGCGCGCGTTCGCACGCGATACGCTGGCGGTGCTGGACGATGCGGAGAAGCGGCAGCTGGCGGCCATCGTGTTGAAGCTCAACGCCGCGCTCGGCTAGCACCGCCCCTCCAAGCTGTACCGGCGTCAAACGCCGCGCGCCGAGCGGGAAGGCTCGGCGCGCGATGGAAAAGCTACGGGCGCATATGCCCCGGCGGCCGCTATGCCCGCGCGCCGGCCGTGTCGGAGTCGGGGGCGTTCAGCGGGTCGATGGGCGGGATGTCCCAGTTGTCGCCGGGAAGGTGCGGCTCCATGGCATCCTCGTCGCCGGCAGCCTGCAAGCGCTCGAAGTAGTCCTTCGTCTCCTTCACCACCACGCCGGACAGCGCGATGAGCGCGATCATGTTCGGCAGCGCCATGAGCCCGTTGAAGATGTCGGCGATGGTCCACACGGCCGCCACGGTCATGTAGGGGCCGATGAACACGCAGAAGATGTAAAGCCAGCGGTACACCTTCACGGCCTTCATGTTGCCGTTGCTGAAGTACTCCAGGCAGCGCTCGCCGTAGTAGTCCCAGCCGAGGATCGTGGTGAACCCGAACAGCACGAGGCACGCCATGAGCACGAACGAAACCACCTCGGGCGGCAGGAACGGCAGGCCCGCCTGGAACGCGGCCGTGGTCACAGCCGCTCCCTCAAGGCCGGGGATCTGGTACGCGCCGGTCATGACCAGCGCCAGGCCCGTCATGGAGCACACCACGATAGTGTCGAGGAACGTGCCGGTCATGGACACGAGGCCCTGGCGCACCGGCTCCTTCGTCTGTGCGGCTGCCGCGGCGATAGGCGCGGAACCGAGGCCCGCCTCGTTCGAGAAGATGCCGCGCGCAATGCCCTTCTGCATGGCCACGATGATGGCGCCCAGCATGCCGCCGGCCGCCGCCTGCAGGCCGAACGCGCTCTGGAAGATGACGGCGAACGCGCCGGGCACCTTGTCGAGGTTCGTGAAGATGAGCACGAGCGAGAAGCCCACGTACAGCACCACCATGGCGGGGATCACGCGCTCGGACACCTTCGCGATGCGCTTCAGGCCGCCGATGACCACGAGGCCCACGAGCAGCGCGAGCAGCAGCGAGCCGATGACGGTGAAGATGGAGTAGTCCATTCCGAGGATGCTCACCGTGGCGTTCTTCTCGGGGTCGAAGAACCCGGTGATAGCGCTGGAGATGGAGTTGACCTGAGTGAACGTGCCGATGCCGAACAAGCCCACGCACATGCCGAAGAACGCGAAGATCTTCGCCAACCAGCGCCATTTCATGCCCATGCCGCGCTCGATGTAGTAGAACGGGCCGCCCAGCACGTGGCCGGTCTTCTTGTCGACGCGCCGATACTTCACGGCCAGCAAGCCCTCGGAGAACTTCGTGGCCATGCCGAACAGCGCGGCCAGCCACATCCAGAACAGCGCGCCCGGGCCGCCGGCGACGATGGCCGTGGCCACGCCCACGATGTTGCCCGTGCCGATGGTGGCTGACAGGGCCGTGCACAGCGCGCCGAAGCTCGATACCTCGCCGGCGCCGCCCTTCTCGTTCTTCACCATGTAACGCAGGGCGCGCGGCAGCTGCCGGAACTGCACGGCGCGCAACCGCACCGTCAGCAGGATGCCGCCGAACAGGATGAGCACCATGAGCGGCACTCCCCAGATGAAGTCGTCGATAGCGACGAGCCCATCGTTGATAACGCTGAAAAAGCCTTCCACCAGTTTCCTCCTCGATACAAGCATGTACGTGCAATTTCGGCGAACCCCGTCCGAGGACGCGGCGCTCTGGAGGAATATGGGGAAAAGGGAAGGCGCGTGCGCGCAACAAGCTGCAGCTTTGCTCTGTCCTTTTGCCTGAGAGTTTCGGCGATGCGGCCCTTGGTCACTCGCCTTGCCCCTTCGGCACCCGACGATCGGGATTCTCCAGAGGCCCCTCCTCGCCCTGTCTCGTGAGATCCAGGACGTATCAACGGGGTGATGCTATGAAATTGTGCTGCGCCATTGTAGCAGGGAACACAACCGTTGTTAAGCCGTTGTTTGACTTTTATGCGTGCCGGGCATTGTTGCGCAGCGGTATCCGGTAGGTAACGGGCAGGGCACGGTTTGCAAGCCTCAGCTACGAGCCTTGCCCGCCCCCTTACCTTGGCGGGTATCTCGAAATCTCTACACAAGGAGGATATATGGCTTTCCGGCCGACCGTTCCCGACCGCGTGCCCTTGCGCGCGGGTCGACTTCGCATGCTCGTTGTTCTGGCAGGGTTGGCCGTCCTCTGCCTTCTGGCTCTTCGTACGCCGGCGTTCGCCGACGAGGCGGTTCCCGACGAGACCGGCGACGAGCCTGTGCCGCGGGCATCCGCGGACATCACCCGCAAGGTGATGATCAACGACATGAAGCTGCAGGTTAAGAACGGCAACACGTGGACCGACGTCCCCGATGGCGGATCGGTTCCCAACTGGTCGTACGTGCGCATCTACATCGATTGGGAAATACCGGACATGACCGGCGTCAATCCCGGCGACACGTTCACGTTCACCATCGACCCGCAGGGCCACCTGCTGTCCGGCAACTTCGGTCCGGCAGACCTCGTCGATCCCGGCACCTCGAAGGTGATCGGATCGTACGTGGTCAACGGCAACCGCAACCCGGATGGCAGCATGAACGACAACATGATCACCATCGTCACCACGCTATCGGAGGACGGAGCGCAGTTCCCGTCGCTGCACAACGGCTTCTTCACGCTCGAAGGCTACGTTCAAGGCGCGGGCAACGATATTGTCTTCACGGTGAACGGGGAGGCGCTGGCGCCTGTCGACATCGTGCCGGAGCCGTCGCGCCCGATCCCGGACACGCCGCTCCTGAAGTACGGCACGCAGGAGGCCGGCCAGAACCAGATCAGATGAGTTGCCCATGTTAACTCGGATATCGTGGCGAGCGCCTATGCCGACTACGCGGCCGGCGGGTCGAGCCAGTCCGAGCAGCGGCCCAACCTCCTGCTGACCGACGAGATGCAGGGCGGGCAGGCCATCACGTCGGATGACGTGGTGGTGCGCATGCCCATCTACGCCACCACCAATGCAGGCGAGGCGCAGAGCCAGCAGTATGCCTCCTTCGTCATAATGAGCCTGTTCGACAAGGTGGACAAGTCGGCCGCGGACGGCATGACGCAAGAGGAGTTCGCCAACAGCGTGCGAGGCGCTGCCACGCCCACCATCGGCGTGTGGGAGAACCGCGTGGTGTACGTGGGATTCGGCGACGTTCCCTCGGGCAACGGCACAAGCACGCTCAACGTCAAGAACCTGTTCGACGGAAACGGCGAGGCGGTTGTGGAGTACATCCTCGACCAGACTGGGGTCTCACCTGCGCAGAAGGCCATCGTCATGAAGTACTTCAGCACAGCGGGCCCGAACGGGGGCGATATCACGTCGTTTTTGGTGGAGATGCGCGCCGATGCGTCCGAGGACGGCCGGTACGAGAACACCGCCACGCTCACCTACGGCGACTCCTCGTCGTCGCAGGGGTCGGGAAGCGCCTATTTCACGGAGATATCGGGCGGCGTGGAAGTACGGGACGGAAAAGCTATATTGACGAAGGTGGATGCGGGCGATGCCGGCATCACGCTTTCGGGTGCCGTGTTCAAGCTGGAGAAGATGCAGCCTGACAACTCGTGGGAAACGGTCGCAGGATCGGAGCGCCTGACCACGAACGCCAGCGGCCAGATCACCGTGGCCGGGTTGCTGCTGGGGCAGTACCGCTTCGTGGAGATCGAGCCGCCCGCGGGCTACGTCATGGAGGCCGAGCCCATCGGATTCGCCATCACGTCGTCCATGCCGGACCATACCGCCACGATGACGGCCGAGAACACGAAGAGCCCCGTGCTCGGCAAGGTGGTGCTGACCAAGGTCGACGCCGACGACGAGACCGTGAAGCTGCCCGGCGCGGTGTTCAAGCTGGAGGAACGTGCGGCCGACGGCACGTGGACGGACCTGCCCGGGTACGAGGCGCTCACGACCGACGGCGGCGGTTTGATCACCGTTGAAGACCTGGTCGTGGGCACGTACCGATTCGTCGAGGTGTCGGCGCCCGAGGGCTACGAGCTGGAGACCACGCCGATCGAGTTCACCCTTGCCGAGGACACGCCGGGGCTGGAGGTCGCTGTGACGGCGCCCAACACGAAGAGCCCCGTGCTCGGCGGCGCGGTGCTGAAGAAGGTGGACGCCGAGGACCCGACCGCGGTGCTTTCCGGCGCCACGTTCAAGCTCGAGCAGCTCCTGGCCGATGGCGCCTGGGGAACTGTTCCGGGACATGGCGCCCTCGTGACCGGTGCCGATGGTCTGATCGAGGTGCGCGACCTGCTGGTGGGTTCCTATCGCTTCGTGGAGACCGCCGCGCCCGAGGGCTATGTGCTGGACGACACGCCGGTGGAGTTCTCGGTGGCGGTGGGCCAGCCCGCGCAGGCCGAGCTTACCATGAAGAACACTCCCGTGCCTCCCGATCCCGAGGAGCCGGTCGTGCCGAACGAGCCCGAGGAACCCGGCACGCCGCAGCAGCCGGGCACCCCGCCGGCGGGCGGTACGAAGCCGGTGTCCCTCGCGGGCACGGGCGACGGCGCGTCGACGGCATTGGCCGTGAGCACGGCCGCGCTGGCGCTAGCGGCGGCGGTGGGCGGTGCCAGCATGCTGGCGCTTCGACGCAGGAGGCGCTAAGGTAAGCGTTCCCGCATCGACCGGCTTGCAGGCGATGGGCGTCTCCGAAGGGGGGCGCCCATCGGCGCGCTCGCGGCAAGGGAGGAGCTCACTCCCCGGATATGGCCTCGGCGTTTTCCTTGAGGGCGGCCAGCACCGTCACGAACGTGTCGATATCCTGCTGGTCGATGCCCTCTATCAGGCGGTTTGCCGTGATGGCGGTAAGGGGCAGCACCGTGCGGATAAGCTCGTGGGCCTTGTCGGTGGTGCTCACCACATGCGAGCGGCGGTCGGTCTTGTGCTTGTTGCGCACCACGAGGCCCTTGCGCTCAAGCGTGTCCAGGTACCGCGTGATGGTTGCCTGCTCCTTGTGGGTGATGGTGGCCAGCTCTTTCTGCGACAGCTCGCCAGCTTGGTCCAGCTGGTTGATGAGGTTCCACTGGCCAGGGGTGATGTCGTAGGGCTTGAGCGTGACCTCGAGCGATTTCGTGATGTGCTTCTGCGCATCGTACACCAGGTAGCCTATGAGGCGGTTGTGCTTGCTCTCCATGTTGAACCCTTCCGATATGCGCAGGGCGGCTTTTGCGTTGTCGCGTGCGGTGGGGCGTATCGCGCCGGGCGACGGGGAGGCGATCATGCAAAGGAGGTGGCACGATCGTTCGGTCGCGGCGTTTCGCATTCTCTCGCCTACAAGAAACCATAAGCGGCTAGGCCCCGTCAAGAACGCAGAAGATTATCGGTTGAATCTCCTCGCCCTCTGCCGCGCGAATCGACTGTTCTGTGCATGCTTGTAGCAGATCAGGACTATTCTTTGCAAATACCTGTTGCGCTAATAGTTGATGCCAATATAATTAGCATTGCAAGTAATTTGCCAAGGATGGGAGAGGCGCGTGGGGACGCGCCGGGTGAACGAGGGGGTAGCGGACGAGGGCAGCGCGCAGCAAAGGGCGCGCCGACGGCTGCCCGCATCCAATTCGCCCAAGGGAGCGACCAGCGTTGCACATGAATCGTCGCCCGTCCCAGCGGGCTCCTCCCGCGTCCTTCCCTCCAGGGCAAATCTTAGCCACGAGTGCAAAAGGAGGAGGAGAGATGTCACTTAAGATGAGCCGCCGGGGCTTCGTGAAGGCAACCGCCGCCGCGACCGCTTCGACGCTGCTGCTGGGCTCGCAGGCTGCCACGGCTTTCGCGGACGATGCGGCAGAGGGCGCGAAGGCGACGTCGTCCGATGACGTGAAGATCATCCCGAGCGCGTGCCGCCAGTGCTATGGCCGCTGCGCGTTGTTCGGGCACGTCAAGGATGGCCGCCTGACGAAGATCGAGGGCAATCCCGACCTGTTCAGCGAGGGAACGCTGTGCGGCCGCGCCTTCGCCATCCCGCAGGAGCTGTACAACCCGCTGCGCGTTCGCTACCCGCAGAAGCGCGTGGGCGAGAAGGGCTCCGGCCAGTGGAAGCGCATCACCTGGGAGGAAGCCTACCAGGAGGCCGCCGACCGCTACACCGAGATCGGCGAGAAGTACGGCTGGCACACCATCGCCCACCAGTACGGCACCGGCCGCGACATGCTGCAGTTCCAGGCCATCAACAAGCTGTGGCTGGAGCTGGGCTCCACCGCCACGTTCGGCGTGGGCAACCTGTGCTGGGTGGGCTCGTACTTCACCAGCCAGCGCCTCTACGGCGACGAGACGCAGTACACCGGCTGGGACGGCAACAACACGGACTGCATCCTCATCTGGTGCCGCCAGGAGCGCAGCCGCGGCTACTACGACTGGCTCACCGTCAAGCGCGCCCAGGAGCGCGGCGCGAAGGTGATCTGCGTCGACCCTCGCTACACGTGCACGGCCAGCAAGGCCGATCTGTGGCTGCCCATCCGTCCGGGTTCGGACATGGCGCTCGTGCTGGCGTTCATCAACGAGATCATTCACTCGGACAAGTGCGCCAACGACTTCGCACGCTTCTGCACCAACGCTCCGTTCTTCATCGATGAGGAGGGCACCGGCTACCAGCTGCGCGAATCCATGATCAAAGAGGGCGGCAACGAGGAGCTGTACCCCGCATGGGACGAGGCGCACGACCAGCTGATCTTCTGGTCCGGTGACTGGCAGAACAAGCAGGGCGTGGGCGGTCCGAAGGCCTTCCAGTGGCTCGACGCCGAGGGCAACATCGTGGCCGACGCGAAGCCGGCGCTCTCCGGCAGCCGCGAGATCAATGGCAAGACGTACCGCACGAGCTGGGATATCCTCGTCGAGCACGTCACCCCGTGGACCATCGAGCGCGCCGCCGAGTTCTGCGAGCTGCCCGAGGACAAGATCCGCGAGGCCATCCAGACCTATATCGACGCGAGCCCGCACGCGTGCTTCTGCCGCGGCCAGAAGGTGGAGTTCTCCATCAACACGTCCGGCATCTCGCAGGCGTTCACCATCATGATGGCGCTGGCCGGCAACTTCGACTCGAAGGGCGGCCAGAACATCGGCCGCGAGCCCGCCACCGGCTACGACTCGTTCATGTTCGACGTCGTTCCCAACAAGGAAGGCCGCATGGGCAAGCGTCGCATGGAGACGGCGAAGAACATCAAGAAGCTCTCCGTGTGCCAGAACACCGGCTATCAGCAGATACTCGTGGCCGACGACGCCACGGGCGAGCTGCGCGAGACTACGCAGAACTCCGGCGGCCAGGTCATCTACGGCCAGCAGGGCGGCTTCGGCGCGGCCACCACGAAGGCCATGGTAAAGGGCGACCCGTTCCAGATCCATGGTTACTGGCAGCAAACGTCCGAGCCCATCCTCTCCATCGAGGGCGGCCACGAGATCATCGAGGGCTTCAAGAACCTCGACTTCTTCGTGAACGTGGACATCTACATGACCCCCTCGGGCGAGCTCGCCGACATCATCCTGCCGGCCGCGCACCCCAACGAGGTGGACCGCGTGGAGTGGGCTCACTCCGGCCACGGCTACCCGACGAGCCACACCTACCTCATCCGCCAGCCGTTCCACGAGCCGCTGGGCGAGTGCAAGGACGACATGGACATCTGCTTCGAGTTCGCGAAGTACATGGACGTGGACATGTACTGGAAGGACAAGTACGAGTTCTTCGATTACATGGTGAAGGGCCCCGAGACGCTTCCGCCGCAGCTCTCCTGCGCGAACTTCGAGGAGTTCCGCGAGCGCATCAGCGTGACCGGCGTGGAGATGGCCACGGTGAAGCAGGCGCCGAAGTACGAGACGGGCTTCATGCGTAAGACGAGCGACTTCCGTCCCGGCTTCAACACTATGTACCGTGGCAACAAGATGGGCTCGGTCTACCGCTTCCCCGGCACGAAGACGCCGGACGGCAAGGTCATCCCGGCGCACCCGCAGTCGGACAACGGCAAGATGGAGATGTGGAGCGAGGACTTGCTGCTGTACGGCAACGGCCCGCTGCCGCTGTACATCGAGCCGCCCATCACGCCGCTCGCGCGCCCCGACCTGCTGGAAGACTTCCCGTACACGCTCATCACGGGCGGGCGCTCCCATGCGTTCTTCCACACCGAGTACCGCAACAGCCCGTGGATGCGCGAGGTGCACATGTTCCCGACCGTGGACATCAACCCCGCCACCGCCGCCGAGCACGGCATCGCGCAGGATGATTGGGTGTGGATCGAGACGTACGTGGACAAGATCCGCCAGCGCGCGAACCTCACGGAGGCCATCAAGCCCGGCATGATCCACGTGGAGCACGACTGGTGGTTCCCCGAGCGCGAGGCCACCGACGATTTGCACGGTGCCATCGACTCGAACTGCAACGTGCTGTTCGAGAACAACGGCCCCTACGACCCGGCGGTGGGCACCGACAACTACGGCGGCCTGTGCAAGATATACAAGGCCGAGGAGGGCGCCCCGAAGAACATCTGCATGACCGAGGAGGACCTCAAGATATTCCTGCCCATGAGCGCCGACGCGATCGCCTCCGACGATCAGGCCGACGGCGTTAGGCAAGTGACCGTGAAGGGAGGTGTGAAGTAGTATGACCCGCAACATCATCGCTATCGACCTGGATAGCTGCATCGGGTGCCATTCCTGCGCCGTGGTGTGCAAGCAGGAGAACAACGTGGGGCTGGGCACCTACTACAACAAGGTGCTGACGGTGGGCCCGTTCGGCACGTACCCCGACCTGGAGATGTACTACCTGCCCGTGGCGTGCCAGCACTGCGACAACCCCGAGTGCGTGAGCGTGTGCCCCACCGGTGCCAGCTACAGGCGCGAGGACGGCGTGGTGCTGGTCGACCACAGCAAGTGCATCGGCTGCCAGTACTGCGTCATGGCCTGCCCCTACGGCGTGCGCGCCTACGACGAGGGCAAGGACAAGGGCGTCATCGAGAAGTGCACCATGTGCGCCCACCTCATCGACAAGGGCGAGAAACCGGCGTGCGTGAAGCACTGCCCCGGCCAGGCGCGCCTGTTCGGCGACGCGGACGACCCCGAGTCCGACGTGTCGAAGATGATCGCCCGCAAGAGCACGCACAAGCTCAAGGACGTGGGGAACCACCCGGGCGTGACGTATGGCCTGGACAAGTTCTCTTGGAAAGGGGATGAGTAAGCATGGATATCCAGTGGCCCCTTCTGATCTTCAGCGTCCTTTTGGGCGTGACCTCGGGATGCTTCGTGTTTCTGGGCGTGGGCGAGCTCAAGGGCAAGTTCAAGGACGTGCGCTTCCTGGGCGCGCTCATCGCCTTCGTGTGCCTGGCCGTGGGCGGCTGCGTGTCGGTGCTGCACATGGGGCACCCGGAGCGCGCGACGCACCTGCTGGGCAACCTGGGCTCGGGTCTGTCGAAAGAGCTGTTCATCGTCGCCATCATGGGCATCGTGTCGCTCGTGTACCTTATTCTGGCGAAGAAGGACTACCCCGGCGTGTCGAAGGTGCTCGGCGTGCTGGGCGCGCTGCTGGGCCTGGTGCTGCCACTGGTGGCCGGCGCCTCGTACCTGATCGCGGCGCGTCCCGCGTGGGATAGCGCGGCGCTGCCCCTCATGTACCTGGGCGGCGGCCTGGCCATGGGCATGACGCTCATGGCAGGGCTCGTGCTCCTGCGCGGCAAGGCGTCCGAGGAGGGCGGCTTCGCGCTGAAGCTGGCGCTGGCGGGCGTCGTCATCATGGTGGTGACGTCGGTTGCCTACGTGGTGTGGATCGCCGTGGCGCCGTACCAGGCACCGTCGCGCTCTATCGAGCGCCTGCTGGCCGGCGACCTGGCCGTGATGTTCTGGCTGGGCGTGGTGGTCGTGGGGCTGGTTGCCCCGACGGCCCTCACGGCGCTGGCCTGCGTGAAGGCCACGAAGGGCGAGGGCGGCACCGGCACGGTGAAGCCGTCGACGCTGGCCGGCTATATGTTCGCGGCCTGCGCTTGCTCGGCCGTGGGCGCCGTGGTCCTGCGCGTCATCATGTACGGCGTGGGCACGAGCGTCGAGCAGTTCATCTATCACTGATCGTAGGAAGGGCGCGCCTCTGCAACGGGGCGCGTCCAACCCCTCGACCCTCCCCCGTGGCGGAATGCGGCTTTCCCTCCCCGCCGCGTTCCGTTACGGGGGACGGCCGACGACAACGAAGAAGGAGCATCAACCATGGAAGAGGTCATGTCAGCCGAGCTGGTGGAGAACCTGGTGGATTTCTGCGAGAACCGCGCGCGCGTGTACGCGCTGCTGTTGCGTTGCTACGAGAAGGAGCTGGACACGGCGTTCGCAGCGGAACTCGCCGAGGCGGCACGCGTGGAGTCGGACGACCCGGCGCTCGCCGAAGGCTTCGCGGCGCTGCAGACCGACCTGGCGGGGTGCGACGACGGACAGCTTGAGTTGCTGGCCGTGGTGTTCGACCGCGTGTTCTTCGGCATGGGCCCGCGCTCGGCGCAGAAGGCGTTCCCCTACGAGTCGGTGTACACGAGCGAGGGCGGCCTCATGATGCAGGACGCCTACAGCGAGGTGCTGCGCCTCTACCGCGCAGCCGGCTTCGCGAAGGACCCCGGCTTCACGGAGCCCGAGGACCATCTGGCCGTGGAGCTGGCGTTCATGGTGCGCCTGTGCGAGCGGGCCGTGGAGGCCCTGCGCGCCGGCGACGAGGCCGCCGCGGAGGCGGCGCTGGCCGAGCAGCGTGCCTTTGTTCGGGCCCACCTGCTGAACTGGGTGCCCGCCTTCGCCCGCGACATGAAGGCGTCCGCCGAAAGCGGCTTCTACGCGCACCTGGCCACGTTCACGGAAGCGTACCTGGCCGCCGATGCCGAGGCGCTGGCCGAGGTGGTGGGAGACTAGCAAGCTGCCTTTGGGCAGGTGATGGGGGATGATGGGAATGGAGACGATTTCTCGGCGCGGGTTCCTCGCCGCCGGGGCCGTGGGCGTGGCGATGGTGGGCGTCGGCGGGTTCGGCGCGGTGACGAGGCAGGCCGACGCCGCTTTCGTGCGCCCGCCGGGGGCAGAGTCGAATGCGCGGCTGACGGCGGCGTGCAACCGCTGCCAGCGCTGCCTGCAGGCGTGCCCGTACGGCATCATCACGCCGGTGCCGCTGGCCGGGAGCCTGGTGGCTTACGGCACGCCCACGCTCGCGTTCGAGCAGGGGTGCTGCGACTTCTGCATGAAGTGCGTGGACGCATGCCCCACGGGCGCGCTCTCGTACGGGGGCGCGCATGAGCGCGACCTGGGCGTGGCGCTCGTCGTGAAGGACGCCTGCGTGGCCTGGGACTGGTCGGGCTGCACCGTGTGCAAGGACGAGTGCCCGGTGGAGGGCGCCATCACGCTGGACGACCACGACCGCCCTGTCGTGCACCCCGATTTCTGCGACGGGTGCGGGCGCTGCGAGCAGGTGTGCCCCTCGTCCTCGCTGCGCGCCTACGACGCGAGTGTGGAGAACAAGGGCATCGTGGTGGTTTCGCGCGCGAGCGAGGCGGCGCGGGCGGCGGGCGCAGTCTCCAGCGAGGAGCTGCTGGCCGGTCGCACGGTCCCTGTCGCGCTGGCGGACGCGATGCCGCCCCATACGAAGGGCGTCCACCCCGACGGGCCGGACGCGACGCGCGAGGCAGGAGACCTATCATGAAGACGCGTACGAGGGCTGTCCGCATCCTCGTGGCAGCCGCCGTTCTCGTGGCGGCCGTGGCGGCAGCCCATCTTGGCGGCGGAGCCGCGGTGGGGACGCTGTGCGTGCTGTGTCCCGTGGGTTTCGCGCAGATAGCGGTGGCGTCGCAGAGCGTTCCGTGGCACCTGCTGCCCGGCGTGCTGGCGGTGCTGGCCATCGTGTTTCTGCTGGGCCGTGCGTTCTGCTCGTGGCTCTGCCCTTCGCAGCTGCTCAAGAACATCTTCGGCGGCCATACCCCGCGCGGCCTCTACGGCCGCAGCGGCGAGGCGCCGAAGGCCGGCTGCGCCACGTGCGCCTCGGCAACGGGTGCGAGCCTCAAGACGCAGGGAGTCGTGCTCGCCGTCTTGCTGGTCGTGTCGTTCGCCGTGGAGTTCCCGGTGTTCTGCCTGCTGTGCCCCATCGGGCTCGTGTTCGGGACGCTCTGGGCCCTGAACCGCGTGTTCGTGCTGCTGCAGCCGGGCTGGGAGCTGATCGTGTTCCCGCTCATGTTGCTGGCCGAGCTGTTCCTGTTTAAGCGCTGGTGCGCGGCCATCTGCCCGCTGGGATTCTTCTTCGGCCTGGTGGAGAAGGCGCGCACGAAGCTGGGTTTCGGCGTTCGCCCGCAGGCGTCGTGCAACACCTGCATTTCGAGCGAGGGATGCCGCACGTGCTCGACCGTGTGCCCCGAGAACATCGACGTGGCCGCCGCCGACGGACTTGTGCTGGAAGCCTGCACGCTGTGCGGCGACTGCCTGGAGAACTGCCCGACGAGGTCCATCTCCCTCTCGCTCGGCGCGCGGAAGCCAGATGCTCCCGTTTCCGTTCCCGTTTCGAACTCCGCTCGAGCCGACGAGCCCCCTTCGGCTGACGAGCCTGCCTCCGCCGCTTCGAGCTCTCTCGAAGAGTGCGATGACAACCTCGCCGTTCGCTAGCCTTTCCGTATAAAGGGAGTGTTTCACGTGAAACACTCCCTTACCAAATAGGTCATGGACAAAAGGTTAGGCCATAACCACGAATCTCGCCCCAGCGAGCCCTTGCTCCTTGCTGCAGCAGGTCCTCATTCCTGGCGCAGCGCCTCAATGGGCGTGAGGCGGGAGGCCCGGTAGGCGGGGAAGATGCCGAACGCCAGGCCGATGGCGGTGCTGGCGGCCACGGCAACGGCAACGACGTCCCAGGAAGCCGAGAATGCCAACCCCATGCTTCTCGCCAGCATGCCGAATGCCAGCCCGGCTGAGATGCCCGCCGCGCCTCCCATGAGGCTCACCAGCAGCGCCTCCATCAGGAACTGCCGCAGGATGTCGGACCTTCGCGCACCGAGCGCTTTCTTGATGCCTATCTCGCGGGTGCGCTCCGTCACCGACACCAGCATCACGTTCATCACGCCGATGCCCGCCACCACGAGCGAGATGCTGGCAATGCCAACCAGCATGAGCGTCATGGTCTGGTTGATCTCGCTGGAGGCGTTTAGCATGTCGTCCTGCGATACGACGGCGAACTGGTTGGGCGACAGCCCCCTCTCGCCCGACAAGTAGTCGAACAGGGCCGCCTTCGTCGCGTCGACGCCTCCTTCGAGAGCGGGCCGTGCATACACGGTCTCGATCTTCGTCTCCTCTCCCAGGCTTGGAAGGGCCGAGAACGGCACGAGTGCAAGGTTGTCGGCGTTGAGGCCCATGGTCTGGCCGATAGGTTCCAGCACGCCCACGACCACGAACGGCACCCCCGCTATCTTAAGCGTTTTGCCTAGGCAGTCCATCGTCCCGAACAGGTCGTTTGCCGTGCTGGCCCCAATTACGCACACGTTGGAGCGGTTCTCGCGGTCCACGGGCGACAGGTTGCGCCCGGTTGCGAGCCGAAGGCTGCGCGTGGTTAGGTAGTGCTCGTCCGAGACCTCTGCCGTGCTACGCTTCGTGGAGCGCCCCTCGTCCGTCAGGTCGCCGCCAACCCCTTTCGAAGGGGCAACCGACCCCATGCCCGGCAGTCCGCGCAAGGCGGCGATGTCATCGTAGCCGAGCGAGTCCTTGAACACGTAGGCCGACACCATGTCGCCTCCCAACGCCTTCATGCGCTCCTCCACCTGCCGGTTCGAACCTTCGCCGATGCCCACCAGCACGATGACCGACGAGATGCCTATCACCAGCCCAAGCATGGTGAGGGCCGTGCGCAACCGGTTGCGGGCGATGCTGGAGAGCGCGGTTTTAGCTGATCGCGTCCGTCGCACGTCGGCCTCCTTCCCCTGCAAAGCCTCGGGCTTGCAGCGTTATCCGACGCGCGGCCTCGTCAGCTGCCGTCTTCGAGCCGGAGCCCTTGCCTTCCTGCAGCCGTCCGTCGGCGATGCTCGCCGTACGCTCGGCCCGGGCTGCCAAGTTCGGGTTGTGGGTGATGAGGACGACGGTCTGCCCTTCGCGGTGCAAGTCCTCGAACAGCCCCATGATCTCGATGCTCGTGCGCGAGTCCAGCGCTCCTGTGGGCTCGTCGGCCAGCAAGATGGAAGGGTTGCCCACCAGCGCGCGGGCGATGGCCACGCGCTGCTGCTGTCCTCCCGAGAGCTGGTGCGGAAGATGCCGCTCGCGTCCCTCGAGACCGACTTTCGCCAGGTAACGGCGGGCGAAGGCGTTGGCCTCGCGCGGCCTCGTGCCGCGATAGGACAAGGGCAGCCTCACGTTCTCCAGCGCCGTGAGCGAGCCCAGCAGGTTGAAGTTCTGGAACACGAACCCGATGGTGCGGTTGCGCAGGTCGGCCAGCGCGTTGTCCGCCAGTTCCGCAACGTCGAGCCCGTTCAGCCAGTAGGTTCCGTCGTCGGGCACGTCCAGCAGCCCGATGATGTTCATGAGGGTGGACTTTCCCGAGCCGGAAGGGCCCACGATGGCCACGAATTCGCCCTCCTGCACGGCGAAATCGACGTTTTCCAGCGCGCGCACCTCCCCCTCGCCCATGGGGTAGCGCTTGCCCAGCCCCTCCATGCGTATGACCGGGCTGCTCGTGCTGCGCGCCTTCCAGGGTACCGCGCCCGTGGCCCGGGCATTGCCGGTTGCGGCCATGCGCTCGGCGCAGCTCGGGCAAATTGTTCCGGCGGTCATGCGGTCTCCGTCATGGTCACGATGGTGTCCCCGGCGCTCCCACCCGGCATGGCTGCGGATTCGTGGAGCACGACGGCATCGCCCTCGCTGATCTCGCCCGCCACCTCCACCTTCGAGCCGTCCGACAGGCCGGTGGACACACCGACGGTGCGTAGCGAGCCGTCAGGTTCCCTCACGGTCACGGTTTTGGCGTCGCCGTCGCCCTGCACGGCGCTTACGGGGACGGTGAGCACGTCGGTTGCCTGCGCAACCTTGACCGAGAGTGTGGCCGACATGCCCAGCCAGATGCTGCCGTCATTGGGCACCTCCACGGTCACGGTGAACTTCGAGCCGCTGGCCTGGTAGGCTCCTACCTGGTTGATGTTCGAGATCGCGCCCGTGCGCGTTCCCTGGCTGCCCACGACGACGTCGACCTCCTGGCCCTCGGCCAGGCTCGCCAGGTCGCTTTCGGCAACCGGCATCTCCACATGGACGGTGTCCATGCGCTCCACCTCCGCGAAGTGGTCGTCTGGGGAAAGCGCCTCTCCGGCCTTCGGTACGGTGCGGGATTTCACCACCAAGTCGTACGGCGCCGACATGACCTCGCCACTCGTGTAGGTCATCAATGGCTCCCCGGCGCGCACGAGCTTGTTCAGCGGCGCGTCGAAGGACTTGAAGTAACGCCAGGAGGCGGGTTTGAGCCTCTCGGACGCGCTGCCTTTCACCTCGCCGGTACCGGAGATGGTTTTCTCGATATTACCCCTGGTCACAAGAGCGGTGGGAACAGGTGCGGGGTCGGTTTGCCCCGGGGAGGCCAGGCTGCCCAGGGCGCCTCCGAACGCCTCCTCGCCCGCTGCGAGCCACCAGGCGGCCGCGCCGAGCCCGAGGGCCAGCACCGCCGCCAAGGCGATCAGACCGCCTGATGCTTTTCGGTGTTGCTTGCTGTTGTCTGGCATGGGATGCTCCTTGTTGCCGGCCTACTCGCCGTCGCTCGCGTCGGTCAAGGCTTCGTAGTCGACGGAGGCGCTTCCGGCGGTGTCCGGCTCCGCCAGGCCCGATTCGAGAGCCTGTTCACGCTCTCCTTGGAGGCTGTTCCCGCTCCCGCCGAGCTGCGGCCCGAGGTTCTTCAGGACGGCCAGCCCGCCCAAGATCACAAGGGCGACGGCCAGCACGCCGATGACGATCTTCATGGTCTTGGCGCTCATGGTTCTCCTTCCGTTAGCTGTCGAATGCGTGGGCATCTTAGCGGAGGCCGCCTTAAAACTTCCTGAAACATCAGAAGGGCCTCGCCAGCGAGGGCGCCGGGGCGCAGGGATGCGCGCCTCGGCGCGGCAGCCCGGCGCAGCCCCCTGCGCAAAGCACCACGTTTCAGCGCTTTTTAAGGAAGCCGATGCTAGAATGGCCGCATGAAGATACTCATCATCGAAGACGATCGCGCCATCTCCCGCGCCATCGCCGCGGCGCTGGGCTCGCGTTACGCCTTCGACCAGGCGTTCGACGGCGAAGAAGGGCTGTTCTTCGCGCAGCAGAACGTATACGACCTCGTGGTGCTCGACATCATGCTTCCCGCGCTCGACGGCTACGGCGTGCTGGAGCGGCTGCGCGCCGACGGCATGGACACGCCCGTGCTCATGCTGACGGCGAAGAACGCCCGCGACGACCGGGTGCGCGGCCTGCAACTGGGCGCCGACGATTACCTGGCGAAGCCGTTCGACCGCGACGAGCTGGTGCTGCGCGTCGAGGCTATCATCCGGCGCAGCATGGGCGTGCGCACGCTGGACGCCTTCGGGTTCCGCGGCCTGACGCTCGACCCGAACACGAGGCGCGCTGCCGTCGACGGTGCGCCGGTCGTGCTCAAGGGCAAGCAGTACGACGTTCTTGAGTACCTGGTGAGCCACGAGGGGCAGCTCGTGTCCAAAACGCAGCTGTTCGACCGGGTATGGGGGTTCATGAACGACACGTCGTCGAACGTGGTGGAGGTATACGTGAGCGCGCTGCGCAAGGTGCTGAAGGGGCATGGGTACGACCGCTTCCTCAAGACGATACGCGGGGCGGGCTACGTGTGGACGGACGACGATGGGCTTTGAGGAGCGGCGCGTTCGCCGCCTGCTCGCACGGAACACCCTGCTTTTCTTCGCGGCGTTCGCCGTGCTGTTCTCGCTGTTCGGTGTGCTGATATTCCAGATGGTGAGCTCCAGCATCTACCAGCCCGCCGACAACCAGCTGGCGGAGCTGCGCATCCTGACCTCCTCGGCCATGGCCGACTGGGAATCGGGGGACGGCGGAGACGGTTACGAGGTGCTGTCGGACGGGAACCTTTCGGCTGAGGCGGAAGGGGTCGGCGCCGGGCTGGAGGAGTCGATGGCCGACGATGCCGACGAGGGCGGCATTGCTATCTTGAACCGGTCGTACGTGGCCTCGAATCCGCAGCTCATCTACTTGTGGCGCCATGCCGACGGCAAGGCGGCGGGTACCGAGGGGCTTTACGCCAGCTACCCTGCCTATTTCGACGACATCCCGTTCGACCCTGGCGACTTGGATCGCGCGTACGAGGTGCGGGCGGGGGGCCATGTGTACCGCGGCATCAATTACGCCATGGGGAGCGGCGGGATTGCCGAGGGGGAGGTTTCGGACAGGGCGTATGTGCAGGTATTGGTGAACGTGGATTCCGAGATGGCACTGCTCGAGCATTTCACACGGGTGCTCGTCGTTTACCTGGCCGTGGCCGTGGCCGTGGCGGCGGCGGTGAGCTTCCTGCTGTCGCGCAGGACCGTCAAGCCCATCGTGGCCAGCATGAACCGCCAGACCGAGTTCGTGCAGAACGCCTCGCACGAGCTGCGCACGCCGCTGGCCATCATCCTTGCCGCGCAGGAGCGGTTGCTGGCGGAGCCGGGAGCCCGCATCGTGGACCGTTTCGAGGACGTGGGCGCGGTGGCGGACGAGACGAAGCGCCTCGCGCGCCTCGTGGACGACCTTATGACGCTGACGTCGGCAGACGCGAGCACCGAGGATGAGCGCGAGGCGGCGCCCCTCGAGGTAGGCGGCATCGTTGAGGATGTGGCTGGCCTGTACGCCGACGTGGCGGAGGTCGCCGGCAAAACGCTGACGGTAGCCGTCCGGCCGGCGGGCGAGGTGCGCATCGAGGCGGATGCGCTGCGGCAGGTGCTGGGCATCCTCTTGGACAACGCGCTCAAGTACACGGTGGCAGGCGATTCCGTGGCGGTGCGCTGCGAAGAACGGGGCGCTCGGGTAACGCTTTCGGTGGCGGATACCGGATGCGGCATCGACCCGGCGGATCGCGGCCGCGTGTTCGAGCGCTTCTACCGCGCCGATACGGCGCGCACCACGCCTGGCAGCGGCCTCGGGCTGTCCATTGCCCGCGCCCTTGTGGAGCACGCCGGCGGTGTTGTTGCCATCGAGGCCAACGAGCCGCGGGGAACGTGCGTTACGGTCGTACTTCCGAAGGCGAGGGCGCGCTGATGCCCGCTGTAACGGAAACGACGCCGCTCAAGGCGGCGTCGCGAGAAATCGATGGTGCCCCCGGCGCGATTCGAACGCGCGGCACCCGCTTTAGGAGAGCGGTGCTCTGTCCCCTGAGCTACGGAGGCGCGGCAGCTATTGTAGCATTCCCGACAGCGCTTGGCCCAGAGAAATGGTCCGGGCCGCTGGCAGGCGTCGGGCCGTTTTCCCGTCGGCGGTACTAGAAGCGCAGGGCGCAGGTGAACTTCGACCAGGAGAGCGGGTCGGTGTCGCGCACGAGCAGGCCCCGGTCGGGCGCATGGACGTAGTGGGTGCCGCCGTAGCTGACGGCGATGCCCACGTGGCCGTAGCGCCAGAGCACGTCGCCGGGGCGGGCTTCGGAGACGGGAACGCGTTGACGTGCGGCGCTGTACTGCGATTCGCTCTGATGCGGAACGTACATGCCGATCTGGCGATACGCCCATGTCACCAAGCCGGAGCAGTCGAACGAGTTCGGGCCTTCCGCCCCCCATTCGTAGGGGCAGCCGATGCGGCTCATGGCGTAATCGACCACGGAACCCTGTGACGGGATGTCCACGCCGTTGCCGCCTCCGCCGCTCGGCGGGTTGCCGCCGCCGGTACCCCCGTCTCCGCCACCTCCGGCGTTGCCGCTGTTCGCCGCCTCCCGTGCCGCCTCGGCCTCCATCTCGGCCTGCTTTTGCGCGGCGGCTGCCTCGGCGGCGGCACGCTGCTCTTCCTCGAGCAGGGCGCGTGCCTCGGCGTCGAGCGAGTTCATGAGCGCGTCGGCCTGGGCGATCTTCGCCTCGACCTCTTCCTTGATGGCCTTGGCCTCGGCGGCCTTGTCGGCGGCGATCTTCTCCTGCTTGGCGTATTCGGCCTTCGAGGCCTCCACGGTCTCGCGCAGCGTCTTGGTCTCGGCGACCATCTGGGTGTCGTTCTCGTTCAAGCCGTTCAGGATATCCCAGTTCTGGGTGAACTCGGCGAACGAGGTGGCGCCCATGAGGAAGTCCAGGAACGTGGCGGAGCCCGATCGGTACATGCTGCGGGCGCGGGTGCCCAGGTGATCCTGCAGGTTGGCGATCTGGGCCGTGGCCTCGTCGATCTTCACCTGTTCGGCCTCCATGGCCGTGCGTGCGGCGTTCTGCTCGTCCAGTGCGCCGTAATAGCGCTCGGCAGCTGCCTCGAGATCGGCGTTCAGGCCGACCAGCTGGTTGCGGACGGCGTCGGCCTCTGCCTGCTTCTCGGCAGCGGTCACGGCGAACGCGGCCTGGGGGAAGGCGAGGGATGCGGCGGCGAGGGCGGTTGCTCCCCCTACGAACGTGCGCCGCGAAAGGGCGGGTGAGGGCTCTTGCATGCGGTACCTCCTTGACGGGCCTGGGGCATGTCCGAGCGAATGTGCCCTCTATCTTACCACGCAACCCATGTATGACGAAAATACCTGCCAATTATCCAGATTCGAGGGAGAGGTCCGCGGACCCGCAGGGCCGCAGGGGAATGGCGCGGTGAGGTGGGGCGGCACGGCGCGGCCGACCCCCCCCCTCCCCCTAACGGCGCCGCTCGTCGGTGCGGTCGTCCATGGCGGCGTCGGCCATGGAGGAGACCCAGAGCATCTGGGGGTTCATGACATGCGGGGAGGCGTCGGCGAGCGAAGGGAGGCTCCCGCGCGTCCAGTCGAGCGCGGCGCGCCGGGCGGCCGCTTCCGACTCGTAGCGCTGCGGCTCGGACAGCCCCAGGCGCTTCACGAACAGGAGGGCGGGGAAGGAGCGCTGCGCATTCGCGGCGATGGTGGCCACGTTGTTGTAGATCTGCTGCTCGTACGCGAGGGTTTCCATGGCCGCATCGAGCTGCGCGCTGGCCTTGCGGCTGGCAGGGCTCGCCACGAAGCCCGGTTCGACTTCGGCCGCCGCGTAGACGCGCTCGATGGCCTGTACGAGCCGGTCGTCTGCTGCTGCGGCCGCATGCGGGTCCTCCGCAGAGGCGGAGGCGCGCGAGGCCGCGGCAACGTCGTCCAGGGCGCGGCGTACGACCGAGGGGCTGCTGGCTGCGCGCTGCGCGGCAGCCTCGTCCTGAGAGACGGCGGCGACGAACGCCGGCACCGCTTCCATGCCGCGGCGGCGCAATCCGTCCAAGCGGTTCCAGGCAGCCTGCACGTCCCGCTGCTGCGCCTTCAGGTTGGCTACGACGAGCCCGCAGAGCGCGGCGACAAGGCCCACGAGGACGATGGCAATGAGGGAGAGGTTCATCCTGGCGGTCCTTTCACACGGGTGATCCGCCCATTGTAGGGCTAGCTCGCATGCAGGACGAGGTGGGGATTTGCTCGTTGGCAGCTTGACGGCGAAGCGTTGTCTTACCCGGAAACATGAGCGGGCCGCCCAAAAAGGCGGCCCGCTCATGTTTCGGTACAGGAAGCCCCGAACGTGCGCACGGGACGATAAGTGGCGGCTAGTTCGTCGGGTTGGGCGTCGGCGTCGGGTCGGGTGTCGACTGCTTGGCGAACACCACGGTGACGGCGATGCTGTTCTTCACGTTGCTGACGGTGAAGCTGCCGCCGCTCGGGGACACGCTGTAGCTGTTGCCGTTCGTGTCGGTGACGGAGGACACCGTGTAGCCGCTGTTGGGCGTCACCTGGAACGTGATGCTGCCGCCCTCGTCCACCTCCATGGACGACGGCGACACGTAGCCGCCCTCGCCCGAGACCGAGGCGGATACGGTGAACTTCGTGGGCTTCGCCTTGCCGCTGCTCACCACGATGTTCACCGTGCCGCCTTCCTTGCCCTTTTCGCCGGCGGAGGGGCTTTGGCTGATGACCAGGCCCTCGGCCACGGTATCGCTGTTGGCGTAGTCGGTCGTCACGGAGAAGCCGGCATCGTTCAGCGCTGCGACTGCGGCGCCCTCGCGCTGGCCCACCACGTTGGGCACTTCGACGCCCTCGGAGCCGAGCGATACGATGTACTCCACGGTCGAGTTCTTTTCAACCTTGGTGCCGCTTTCGGGATTGGTGCTGATGACCAGGCCCTTTTCAACCGTGTCGGAATAGGCTGGCGTTCCTGCGCTCGGCACGAGCCCCTTGTCCTTGATCGCCTGCTTCGCCTTTTCCGCGTCGAGGCCCTTCACGTCGGGCACGGTGATCTGCGCCACGCCCTGCGATACGGTGACGTTGACCTTCGAGCCCTTCTCGCGCTTGTCGCCGGCCTTCGGGTCCTGGCCGACTATCTGCCCGGCCGGAACCTTGTCATCGTACTTCTGGTCGGTCGTGCCCAGCTCGAAGCCCGCCTCCTTCAAGATGGCCGTGGCCTCCTCGACGGTCTTGCCCGTCACGTTGGGCACGGGGTCGCCCGAGGCGAAGCCGCCCATGAGGG
This sequence comes from Gordonibacter pamelaeae, assembly GCF_003340385.1. Classification (NCBI taxonomy): domain Bacteria; kingdom Bacillati; phylum Actinomycetota; class Coriobacteriia; order Eggerthellales; family Eggerthellaceae; genus Gordonibacter; species Gordonibacter pamelaeae. Next base: position 72,783 of record NZ_PPTS01000008.1, read on the forward strand.
CGAACGCCGCAAGGCCTACGATGGCCAGCGCGGCGATGACGCCCACCACGATGCCGATGGTCTTCTTGTTGTTCTTCTTCTTGCCGTCGTCGGAACGGTAGTTCTTCGCGCCGCCGGGGGTTCCCGCGGGCTTCACGCCGCCCGCGCCCATGCCGGCGGGCATGACGGCGGTGCCGTCGGCCGCGGCCATGGGGGCCACCACGCCGCCCATGACGGCCGTTTCGGCGCTGGTGAAGCCGCCGCCCACGTTCACGGGGCGTCCGGCCAGGTAGTCGTTCAGCGCGTAGCGCATGTCCTGCGCGGTGGCGAAGCGCTCGGCGGGGTTCTTCGCCATGGTGCGCATGATGATGGCCTCGAGCGCGGGGTCGATGTCGGGGTTGATCTCGCGTGGCGGGGCCGGCAGGTCGTTCACCTGCTTCATGGCCACGCTCACGGCATCGGGGCCGTCGAAGGGCAGCTTGCCCGTGGCGGCCTCGTACAGCACGATGCCCAGCGAGTAGATGTCGCTGGCGGCGGTGAGCTCCTTGCCCTGCGCCTGCTCCGGCGAGATGTAGTGCGCCGTGCCCAGCACGGACGACGTCTGCGTCATGACCGAGTTCTTGGCGCGCGCGATGCCGAAGTCCATGACCTTCACGTTGCCGTCGGGCTGCACCATGATGTTCTGCGGCTTGATGTCGCGGTGGATGATGTCCAAATTATGCGCCACCGACAGGGCCTGGCACACTTGCGAGCCTATCTCGGCCACCTTGCGCTGGTTGATGGCGCCGCGCTCGTTGATGGCCGTCTTCAGGTCGCTTCCGCGCACGAACTCCATGACGATGTAGTACGTGCCGTCGTCCTGGCCCCAGTCGTACACGTTCACGATGTAGGGGCTCTGCAGGTTGGCCGCGGCGGCGGCCTCCTGCTTGAAGCGCTTGGTGAAGTTGGGGTCGGCGGCGTACTGGGGCAGCATGACCTTCACCGCGACCAGACGCCCGAGCACGTTGTCCTGCGCGCGGTACACCTCGGCCATGCCGCCGATGCCGATGCGCTCGGTTATCTGGTAGCGGTTGTTGAACACCCTGCCTGTCATGTTTCCGGTCACGTTTCTGCTCCTTTAGGTCACATGCCCCGTGGCGGTACTGCGTGTCGATGTTGATACGATTGCCACCAGCATACCTTATTTACAAAAGCCCTTGCACCTGCAGGGCCGTTCTCAACACATTCTGCGCCCGCTCGGTGCCCATGCCCTCGTCGGCGAGCTCCAGGTTGATGGCCACCACGACGCGCGGGTTGTCGGCGGGCGCCATTCCCACGAACCAGCTGTCGTTGCCGTTCTCCTTCTCGGCCGTGCCGGTCTTGCCGGCCACCTCCACGCCGGGGAGGGCGGCGGCCGTGCCCGTGCCGTCCGTGACGACGCCCTTGAGCACGTCCTTCACGCGGTTGGCCGTCTCCTTGCTCACGGCCTGCAGGAACTTGTTCGGCGTGGCGGTGAAGCTGCGCTCGCCGTTGGCGTTGTAGACGCCCTCTACCAGGTAGGGGTTCATGATGGCGCCGTCGTTGGCGATGGCACAGCCCACGAGGGCCATCTCCAGCACGGTGGCCTGGGGCCCGGCGGGGCTGGGGTGGTTCTGGGGGTTCACCGGCTCGCCGGCGGCCGACCAGGCCAGCTCCCACTTCGTCATCTCGTCGGGCTCGGCCATGAGCGAGGTGGCGGTGTTCAGCGTGAAGTCGATCTTGCGGTTGAAGCCGAACTTGTCGGCGCCGTCCACGAGCTTCTCCGCGCCCATCTCCACGCCCAGCTGGCCGAACACGGTGTTGCTGGACAGCTCGGTGGCGCGGGCGAGCGTGATGTCGCCGTAGGAGTTCTTGTTGAAGTTCGTGACGGGCGCGTTGCCGATGTCCATGGTGCCTGGCGACGAGAACACGGTGTCCTCGCTGGCCACGCCGTCCTCGAGCGCCGTTGCCAGCGTGACGATCTTGAACGTGGAGCCGGGGGCGTACAGTGTCTGTATCGCGCGGTTCAGCAGCGTGCTCTCGCCATCGGGGTTGGCGTTGGCCTTCTCGATCTCGGCGGCGAAGTCGGCCGCGTCGTAGGTGGGCGACGACGCCATGCCCAGCACGGCGCCCGTCTCGGGGTCCATGACCACGCACGCGCCGGCGTAGCCGGAGAGCGCGTCCTGGGCCGCCTGCTGTATCTTCGAGTTCAGCGTGAGCGTGACGTCGTTGCCCACGCCGCCGATGCCGGCCAGCGAGTTCAGCACGTCGGTCCAGCTGGCGTAGTTCTGCTGGCCCTTCAACGTGTCGTTCTCGGCGGCCTCGATGCCGGACGTGCCGAACTGGGTGGACGCGTAGCCCACCACGTGGGTGGCCAGGTTGCCGGCGGGGTAGACGCGCTCGTAGGTGCCGTCCTCCTGCTGCACGCTCTGCGCGAGGATCACGCCGTCGTAGGTGGAGATGGTGCCGCGCTCGGTGCGCGACTCCTTCGCCATCGTGTGGTTGTTGCCGGGCATGTTCTGGTAGTAGCTCGCCTGCACCACCATGATGAGGGTGAGGTTGGCCACGAGCAGGGCGAACAGGGTGGACAGGATGATCATGGCGTGCGTGAGCCGCTTGCCCAGCGACACGCGCCCGAGCACGCTGTTCGCATGCAGCGAGGTGGTGGCGCTGGCCATTTCCTCGCCCACGCCCGTGCCCTCGTCGCCGCAGCGCAGCAGGAAGCCCACGATGATGAAGCTGGCTAGAAGCGATGAGCCGCCTTGGCTGATGAACGGCAGCGTGATGCCGGTCAGGGGGATGAGGCGCGTGATGCCGCCCACGATGATGAACGCCTGCAGAACCACGATGGACGTGAGGCCGACCGCCACGAACGAGCTGACGTCGCTCTTCGCGCGCGCCGCCGTCACGAAGCCGCGGATGGCGAAGCACAGGAACAGCAGCAGCACGCCGGCCGCGCCCAGAAGCCCTATCTCCTCGGCGATAACGGTGAAGATGAAGTCGCTTTCCGCGACGGGGATCTGGGGAAGCCCGTTGCCCCCGCCGGCCAGGCCGCGCCCGAGCCCCACGCCGAACAGGTCGCCGTCGGCGATGGAGTAGAGCGATTGAACCAGCTGGTAGCCCGTGTTCTGCGCATCGGCAAACGGGTCCAGCCATATGTCCACACGCGTTTGCACATGCCCGAACGCCAGGTAGGCGCCTACTCCGCCGACGGCGATAAGCCCAAGGCCCACCACCAGGTAGAACTTCTTGCCCGTGGCCACGTAGAGCATGATGAGGAACACGAAGAAGAACACGAGCGCGCTGCCGAGATCCTTCTCGAACACCACGATGAGCAGGGCGACCAGCCACATGAGCAGAAGCGGCAGCAGCGTGCGGATGTCGGGCAGGTTGAACGGGCCTGCACGCCACGTGAACACGGAGAGCATCTCGCGGTTCTGGGCGAGGTATCCCGCCAGAAACAGCACGATGGCTATCTTGGCTATCTCGCCCGGTTGGAACGAGAACACGCCGGGAATGCCGATCCAGATGCGACTGCCGTAGATCTCCTGCCCGATGACCGGCAGAAGCGGCGAGAGCAGCAACGCGAAGCCCACGATCATGAGCGTGTACTTGTAGTTGGCCACCTTGTCCAGGTTGCGGAACAGCACGAGCACGAGCACCATGCACGCCACGCCCAGGAACAGCCACATCACCTGGTTGATGGCGATACTGGACTTGTCCGCATAGGGCGCGAGCCGCGTGATGAACGCGATGCCTATGCCGGATAGGGCGAACGAGATGGGCAAGATGGCGGGGTCGGCCTTGGGCGCGAACTTGCGCACGGCCAAATGCGCGATGACGAACGCCACGAAGATGCCGATGGGCACGCCCAGCGTGGTGGCGTTCAGGCTCTGGCCTTGGTTTATGGCCAGCATGGCGAACAGCAGCACCACGATGGGCGCCGCCACGCACAGCAGGACGAGCTCGAGGTTGCGGCGCGTCATGCGGCACCGCCTTGCGAGTTGGCAGGCGCCGGCGGGTTCGCATCGTGCGTGCCGCCGGTGCTGCCGGCCGCGTCGGCGGCGGAGGCGTCGGCGTTCGCCGCTTCGTCCCCGGCCGGCTTGCTCTTGGCGTCAATGTCCTCTCGGTATTCCTTGACCAGGGCCTCGGCGGCTTCCACGCTGTCCACGCGCCAGCCTTCCTTCAGCCGTTCCTGGAATCCGGGTTGCAGGTCGCTCACGGACACGTCGGTCGACTCCACCAGCTCGGAATAGGTCAGGCCGAACACGTCGCCCGGCACGCCGCGGTAAATGGCCACCTTGCCGTTGTCGTCGGCGAGGTAGGCGGCGTTGTGCAGGTACTCGTTCGTGCCCCAGGCCGCGCCGCCCACGATGGCGGCGAACAGCACCAGCACGAGCGCGATGGAGAGCTTCGTCTTGCGCGCCATCTTCTTGCGGCGCACCTCGGCAAAGCCCGTGACGTCGGCCACGATGACGGTGACGTTGTCGTGGCCTCCGTTGGCGATAGCCTCGTTCACCAGCTGCGATGCGCAGCGCTGCGGGTCGCGTACACGGGCGAGCGTCGACTCTATTTCGTTGTCGCACACCATGCCCGACAGGCCGTCGGAGCAGATGAGCAGGCGGTCGCCCGTCTCCACGTTGATCTCGTACAGGTCGGGCTGGGTGTGCGGGTCGCTGCCCAAGGCGCGCGTGATGACGGAGCGGTTGGGGTGTGAGCGCGCCTCCTCGGGCGTGAGCTGGCCGGCCTCTATCATGTCGGCCATCAGGCTGTGGTCGCGCGTGAGCTGCTGGAGCTTGCCCTGGTGCAGCAGGTAGGCGCGGGAGTCGCCCACCTGGGCGATGATCAGGCGCTCGCCCTCCAGCATGGCGGCGGTCATGGTGGTGCCCATGCCCTCGCGGCCCCGCCCTTCGTGGGCGGCGCGTATGACGGCGCGGTTCGCCTCCTCAACGGCGCGTCCGAGCGCCTCGGAGTCGGGATGCGCAGGAGCGCGCTCGGCCAGCACGTTCACGGCGATTTCCGAGGCCACTTCGCCGGCGGCGTGACCGCCCATGCCGTCGGCGACGGCGAACAGGGGAGGCGTTACCACGAGGCTGTCCTCGTTGTGGTCGCGCAAGCAGCCGATGTCCGTGCGGCTGCCGAACGTGGTGGTGGCGCCCTTGCGCGTGTGCGGCGTGGACTTGTACGGGCGCTCGGCGGCCATCAGGCGAACCTCACGCGGATGGCCACGTCGCCCACGTTGACCACGTCGCCGTTCTTGAGCGCTACCGGTTCGCCGATGACCTGGCCGTTAACGGCGGTGCCGTTCGTCGAGCCCAGGTCTTCCACGAACAGGTTCTGCCCCATGAGGGAGAAGCGCGCGTGGCGGCCGGACACGTAGCCCGCGCCCACCACGATGTCGGCGCCGGGGCTGCGGCCCACGATGACGGGGCCGCGCACGACGATGGACACGCCGCGCAGCTCCTTCGGCCCGCGCTCCACCGACAGGTTCCAGGTGCGCTCCTTCTTGCGCTGTCCGCGCACGAGGCCGATGCCGGTCTTCATGAGGGCGAACAGGAACAGGTACAGCAAGGCTACGAACAGCAGGCGTCCGATCAGCAGTACGACGTCGATCACGAGTACACCCCTCGCTCTGTGCGGTTAACAACTATCACGCGTGCGCCTTTCGCGTCATTGGGCCTGGGTGAACACGAAGTTGGTCATGCCGATGGTGATGCGGTCGCCCTCGCGCAGCGGGTGCGTGGCGATCTCCGCGCCGTTGACGAGCGTGCCGTTCGTGGAGCCCAGGTCGGTGATGGTCCAGACGCCCTGGGGCTCGAAGCGCAGCTCGGCGTGGGTGCGGCTGGCGTTGATGTCGTGGACGACGATGTCGTTCTTCGACTCGCGGCCCATGAGCAGGCGCGCCGAGGCCAGCGAGTAGGTGCGGTTGTTCGTGGTGTCGATGAGGCTGGCGCGCACGGCGGCCTGGTTCGGCACGGGGCTCGCCTGCGCCGCGCCGCCTGCGAACACCACCGTGTCGGCGGCGACGGGGGCACCGGCGGGTACGGCTGCGCCGGGCTGGGCGCCGTAGGGGGCCGCCGCTGCGGCGGCGCCGGCCATGCCGGCCGCGGCCGCTCCCATGGCGACGGGGGCGGCTGCGGCCGCTGCGCCGGAGACGGGTGCGCCCTGCGAGCGGCCGTTCTGGCGGTAGTCGTCGAAGTCTTGGCTGTCGAACGTGTACTCGCCGTAGTCGATGGAGTAGTCGATCTCGTCCTCGGGCACGTAGGGCAGCGGCGGCTTGCCGTTCGGGTCGAAGTCGCCGTAGGCGTTCTGCGCGCCGAACTCGTCGAAGCCGGCGTCGATATCCTGGTAGGGCTGGGGATGCTGATAGGCGGGCGCCGGGGCGCTGTAACCGCCGGCGGGAGCTGCGGGCGCGGGCTGGCCGTAGCCGTAGGGCTGCGCGGGCGCGGCGCCGTAGCCGGGCGCGGGCGCCGGGGCGCCGTAGCCGGCCGGGGCCTGACCGCCGCCGATGCCGTAGCGCTGCATCTCCTCGGCGCGCAGCTGGGCGATGATGGGCGCCGCCACCGGCTCGGCGATGACGTCGAACTTGCCGTGCTTCAACCCGTCGTCCACGATGAAGCGCACGAGCGGCTGGCCGTCCATGACCAGGCCCTCGTCCGCGGCCTTCGCCGCCAGGTACGTCTCCGTCTCGCCGGCAAGCGTGGGGTAGTAGCCGAACAGGCGCTGGTCGTCGTCGGGGTTGACGAGCACCGTGTAGAGCGTGGGGGCGTACTGCTTGCCGGCGCCTACCATCTTCTCGCGGCGCATCTGCTTCTCGGCCTTCTTGGCAATCTGCACGGGCGAGATGGGCGCGTTGGCCATGCGGTCGGCCGCTCCCTCGAACGTGTCCTCCATCTTGCCCTCGAACCTCGAAAGAAAGCCCATTGCGTCTCCTTTATCGCACGCGCCCGGCCCGGGTGGGCTGCCTCGCGGGGGCGGCGCCGTGCGTCGCATCGTGCGCGGGGCGGGCATCGTGCGTGCATCAACGGTTCGCGCCTGCGCGACCCTGGTTGCCGTGTGTCCCTGCATATGACTATGCAATGCTCCATCTTGCCATAAACCCGTTGCCTTCTCGGCATCCTTTACGCAATCGTCATTATTCTGAAGAGCGAGAACCTTCAAGAAAAGAGGGCGCGAAAATGGGGCAAGCCGCGCTTTCGCCGCGTGCGGCGCACTGCACCGCGGAAGGGGGTCGACGTCAGGCGCGGTGCACTGCACGGCGAGAACGGGCGATGCCGCGTGGGATGGCTGCGCGGCGGGCGAGGGAGGCCGGCCCGACCGCGCTCCGTGCTGCCTGGACCGGGGGCTTTACCTGGCCGTGTGATCCTCTTCCAGAATGAGGCTCACGGCTTTCTGGATGGTTTCTCGGTCGTAGGGGAGTCCCATGAAGCAGGAGTTGATGATGGCGCCTTCCATGAACGCGCAGAGGATCTTCGCGCGCTGCTCGTCCATGAAGGGCTCGCATCGGCGCAGGAACGACTCGAAGGCGCTCCTCGTGATATCTTCGACCTCGGGGTCTTCGATGGCCGCTGCGTAGAGGGCGGCATCGGCGTGCACCCGCTGGCGGTCCGAGAGGTACTCGTTGATGAAGTCGGCAAGCGCCGTCGCGTTCTGGATTCCCTGCTCGGTGACGCGGAACGCCTCGTCGTACTCGCATTCTATCCTGCGGGCGACCTCGGCCAGGCCCTCGCGGCGCAGCTCGTCGATGCTCTTGAAATACTGGGTGGTCGAGCCCAAGGGCACACCGGCCTCTTCCGCAACCCGCCGGTTTGCCCAAGGTTTGGCTGATCTGCCTGAGTGTTGATTCTGCGACGTTTTGACCGCACGTGTCTCCATTCGGCTTCACGCCGAGGTACAGCTCGCCTCGACCGTGTTTGTTTAGGATGGCAACGACGGACACTGCGCCCTCTTTGAGCTCAGAGGTGAATTTCTTGAACTCGACCTGCTCCGTTTCGTGCCCGAGGCTCATAGGATCGTCCTTCCACGCTGCTCCGCCTCATTATTCTTCTGGGCGTTCGTTTCGTGGTGCCGTATATTCGACCCTTCGCTTGATCTGCTCGCAGGCCCAAGCCCATTCGATGCGCTCTTGCTCGAGGCGCAGGGTGCGCAGGTTGCAGGACTCATCCCCGGCGAGGACGAGTGCGAGGGCCTCTTGCTCGGACGGCGTGAGGTGCGAACAGGTTGCCTTGCTCGGCGTCGGCTCTTCCACGCAGAGGTCGCGATAGCGATCGAGCGTGGGCGCATCCATCATCAGCGAGGTGACGTGCCCATGATGGCTGCGCAGCTGGTTGAGGATGGCGAAGCCGTTGCTGTCGAGGTCGCCCCAGTAGAGAAGCGGCACGTGGGAAAGCCACGGCACGCTTGCCAGCTCACCGACGGCGAATCCTCCGCCGTGGATGGCGATGACTCCCGGAAGCGGGGGAAGTGCGAGCACATTCACCATATTTTCGCAGATGAGAACGCAATCGGGCAGGCGAGGCCACCTGCCCAGCTGCTCAACCGATAGCGCGAGGTCGGTCAGATCGCCCGGTGCCAGACGCTCGTCGAGCACGTGGACGCGGAACTGCCCCGCTTGCCGTGCGAATTGCGGGTCGCGCCCGGTCAGCGCTCGGTGCAACGGCTTGACCAAGCCCTGATGGCCCTCCATCCATTTTGTGTCGATGCCTCGGATGGGTAGCTGGCGCACGAAGTAGGTCGCGTCCTGGTTGTCCACGAGCCAGTCGAGCGCTAGCAGCAGCATCTCCCAATCGCGCTCTTCGAGCTCGCAGCAGCGGCCGGCGACAGCGCGCACTGCCGCTACGAGTGCATCGGGATCGGTGGAGGGGCACGCCTTCGACCAGCGTTCGCTATACCGCTCTGCAAGGCGGAGCGTTCGTTCGCTCATCCGCTCCCACAGCGCGCCGGCGCCGGCCGCGCGTGCGATGTCGCTTGGACTCTCCAGTGTTAAGCGTACGGGGATCGTCTGCTGCCCGATGCTCCCCCAGTTGCGGGAGGTCCACTGCACGTCGCCTGCCAGCGGGCTTGAGTGCCACGTTCTCGCCCAGGCACGCGCGGCGTTGCGGTCGGCCATCGCCTGTTTCTCGGTGGGCGGATGCAGCGGGATCGAATAGGCTTGGGGTCGTTCTCCCGCACTTCCACAGGAAGATGCAAACAGGGCGGCCGCCCATGCGCGGCAGTCGCGCTCGAAGCGCTTCAGAGCCTTTGCCGCCGCCTCATCCGGGGTGATCATGCAAACGTCACTCATCGGCTTTCCCTCCCTTCTGCTGCCAGTGCATCGTTTTCGAAAACTACGGGCGAAAGCCTCGATCTCTTCTCGTCTTCGCAGGTGACTACCACGATGGATCCGATATGGTCCTCCGCCGTCTGCAATAGTTTGCCAGGCGTGGCCAGAACCATGTGGAAGCCGAACGCCCCGAAGATGGCGAGCGCATCCTCGGCGAAGAAGCGGTCCGAATTGTTGAACGCCTCGTCGAGGATGATGGTGCCGTAGGAGGGGATGGGCTGATCCTCGTCGGCCAGCTGATAGCGCAGTGCGGCGGCGAGACAGAAGAAGACGAGCTTCTGCCTTTGGCCGCCTGAGAGGCCGCCGTCGCTGTCGTGGGCCTTCAGCTCGCTGCCATCCTCGGTCACCTCGCGGGCGATGAACTTCATGTGGTCGGGCGTGTTCAAGCAGGCCATGCGCCAGGTGCGGTCGGCTGTCTCGCTCGATCCGAGGCGCTTCATGACGGCGGCGGTGCGCTCGTAGCGCCGCTCTGCCGAAGCGAGGTCGTCCTCGCTCCACGATCCCTTCGTGATCTCCTTCAAGTCGGCCAAAAACTCGTCCACCCGCGGCCCGCGATTCTCCTTGACCTCGATCTGCAGGTGCACGCCCGAACGGTACTCGGACAGCAGTAGCGAGCGGTTGACCGGCTCGAGCCGCTCCCTCACCTCGCGGAACGCGTTGCGGATCTCAGAAGCGATGACGGTGATCTGGTCCTGGCTGAAGCTGTTGAGCACCTCGAGGAACTTGTGCTCGTACTCGGGCAGGCCGCTGGCCTTGATCTGCCGGTATCGGTCAAGGTAGGCGATCCGATCCTCGAACCGGCCGCTGAGGTCGGCGGCTTGGGCGGGCCACTTCATCTTGTACTGCTGCAACACCAGCTCGGCCTTCCGCCGCGCGTTCTGCTGCGCGCGCACGGCTTTGCCGGCGCGTTCGTCCAGGGCGCGCTGCACACGGTTCGCCGTTTGGTACACCGAGGACACCGATGAGCGGAAGCCCTGCTCGGTTTCCTCAAACAGCTTGGTGAGCTGCCCTTTTGTCTCCGCAGAAAGCGGCGAGCCCTCGTCCCGCCCGCGTTTGGCGCGCTGCTCGAGGTCGTGGATTTGGTCCTCGATGTCCTTCAGCTTCTCCTCGTTCGCCTGTTGGGCGACGAGCGCTTTCTGGACGGCCTCGTTCGCCGCCTCGAGGCGTGCCTCCGCCTTCGCGCGCAACGCCTCGGCCTCGCGGAACTCGTCGCTTTGCTCGAGTTCTCGGTAGAACGCCTCGGCTCGTTCGCACTCGCCCTTGGCCTGCGCCTCGTCGTAGTCGTCCCAGGGCTTCGACCGTAGGCTCTCGTCCAGGCGGCAGATCGCTTGCAGACGCAGCTCCTTCGCCGTGATGTCGTTCGTTTCCGCGCGGGCGGCCGTGAGAAGGCGTTCGCATTCGGCCAGGTCGCCCTCGAACCGCTCGATCTTCTGGTCGTTCGTGCTGCCCAGCACCCAGCGACTCCGGTCGGCGATGTTACGCCGGTCATCCTTCACATGGTGCTCGCCGGACTTCGTCTGCCCGCCGCGCGTGAGCGCCTTGGGGTGTCGCTCCATATCGGCGGGGGTATCGACGCACACGTAGTTGAAGCGCTCGCGCAGAAGTTTGTTCACCCACAGCGCGAAGGATTCGTGGTTCGGCACGTTCGCCACGGTCACCTTCCGCACGAGCGACTTCTCGTGGAGGGCCACGCCAGGGACCGACACCCGGTCGGGCACCGCGTCGTACTCGAACCGCTCACCGAGGTGCCGGGTTTCGAGGAACTCGTTAATGGCCTCCGCGTGCCGCCGTTCAACGAGCATCGTGCGGGCCCGTCCACCCAACAGCCGCTCGATGGCTGGCTGCCATGCGGCCTCGTTGGGGTTCACGTCGATGAGTTCGCCGACGAACGGCAGGTCGGCGAGGGAGAGCCCCAGTTGATGGGCGATTGATGTCCTGATGGCGTGCAGCTTCGAGGGGATGTTGCTCCGCTGTCTGCGCAGATGTCGAAGCTCCTCCGAGATATCGGTACGGCGCTCGCGTAGCTCGCCCACCCGTCCGAAACGGGACACCTTCTCGTCCTCGTTGCCGTCCAGCCACGAGCGGGCTTCCTGCGCTTTCGCCGACAGCTGGCGCTTCAGGGCCTCGAACTCCTCGCGCGTTGCCGGCAGTGCGACGCCGTCCCACGTGGCGAGATCCTGCTTCAGTGAATCGCGGTTCTTCTGCACGTAGAGCAGCTGGCGGTTCCGCTCGTCCACCTGCATGTGCGCCGTATCGAGCGCGACGCCGCCCCGTTTGCTCAGCAGCGCCATGGCGCTGTCGTGCGCCTGCTTGGCGAAGCTCTGCTCGGCTTTGGCCGAGGCAACGTCCTGGACGAGCGCATCCGCTCGGCGCGCCCTCTTCTCGAGCTGCTGCTCCAGAAGCTCGACGGCTGTCTCGTCGGCGAACGGGTTGAGCGCGTCCAGCAAACCGCGCGCCTCGACCTCTGCAGCCAGTGCCTGGGCGTGCGTCTCGTCGTGTACGAGCAGCGGCTCCAGGCACTCCATCTGCCTGCGCTGATCCACCACACCCTCGTGCGCTTGCGAGAGCTCTTGGAACTGCTCGACGGCCGCGTCGGCTAGCTCGAGCGTGCGGGGTGTGTCGAGCATGTACTTGCGGAACAGGTCGTCGAGCGAGCCGATGTCTTTGGCCGCCTGCGTTTTGTGCAGCAGGATGAGCGTCTTCGGGCTGCTGATGCGCAGCACTCCGCACAGGTGCGCCTCGAAACTGGCATGATCCCTCCAGGCGCGGCCCGTCTCCTTGAAGTCCTTGTTGAACTTTGACATATCGGCCTCGTTCATGCCGTACGCCGCGAAATCGTGCAGTGCGCAGTCGCCGCGCACCACCGCGTAGAACTTCTTGAGCCCCTCGCGGCCCACGGTGTTCGACTTCTGGAAGAAGATGCCTAGCAGGTTGACCGGCTCGTGGCGTCGCCGTTCGGATCCTTCGAGCTCGCCGTAGGGGAAGCCGTCCTCGTAGCGCAGCATGACGCCGCTCCATGTTGCCTGTTTCGGACGTAGGTAGGCATGGGCCAGTTCGCCGGCCGCACTGGAGCGCCGACCCCACACGCCGCGCACGTAGTTGCTGATGGAGCGTTCTTTGTCGCGCTGGTTGCCGCTGTTGGCGGCGGCGTTTAGATGCAGGTGGCTCGGTGGCGTGAGTACGGTTGACACCGCGTCGAGGATGGTGGACTTTCCCGAGCCCGACGCGCCGGTCAGAAGCAGGCCGCGCCGGTCGACGGGGAGGCTCTGGTATCCGCTGAACGTTCCCCAGTTCGCCATGTCGACGCGGGCGAGCCGCCACTGGCCGGGATAAGGCACGTCGGGAAGGTCACTCGGCTTCAGCATTGTTATCGCCTCCTTCCGCGAGAGGCTGCGCGAGTTCGAGCATGCGCTCGAACTCCTCGTTGACCGCCTCGGCCTCCTCGGTTCCGAATATCAGCTTGAGGACGGGTGAAATCTCGAAGCGGTCCTCCGCGTCGCTTCTGATGAGGATGCGGTAGTCGACCAGTCGGTTCCACGATGCCTTCAGCCGGTCCTGGTAGCCCGACTGGTCCTGCTTGGTTAGGTTGCGGTACTGGGCCAGCTGCTCGAACAGCTCACCCTGACCGATGAACACGCGGTTGGCCCCGCCCATCTGTAGCTCTTTGCGCAGGGTGAGCACCATGATGGTGTCGAGCAGCGTCATTGCGTTGCTGCGCGCCGCTTTCGGCACCTCGCGTTCGTCCGTCGAGACGTTGTGTGCGAACGCGACGCCCGCCTCCTGGTCGACGCATAGCTCTAGGAACAGATCGGCCAAACGCGAGGCCAGCGCCGCGCGGTGGTTGAGGAGCGCGCGCCACAGCGGTGCGTCCCGCTTCTCGTGGAGGTAGGGTCCTCGCACAAGCTGTAGGAGAGCGCAGCGGGCGTCGAAGGGGAGCGTGCCCGTATCCTCGGGCCACAGGCGCTTGTCATCGAGGGGCGCTTCGGCCGCCAGATTGAAGGCGACGTCGGGAGAGTCCTCGTCGGCGATGCCGTAGGGGTCGGGTGCGAAGTCGGTCATCAGCGAACCTCCTTGGTGAACAGGAACTTTTCGATGCGCGCCTTACGCATCTGCCCGCTCTTCGACCGCCAGCAGACGGTTTCCGCTCCGCCGGCGCGCATGCCTTGGTCGGCGGCGAGCATCATGAGTCCCGCCACGCTGGCGATGCCCTGGGTGGCGGGATGGGCCGCGAGCACCTCGGCGATGGTCGCTCCTTCGCCCCGCGCTTCCAGACATGCGTTCACGTTGCCCGTCAGCTCGTCGAAGTCTATCTCCTCCTCGCGCACCTGCTCGTGCAGCTCGGCGAGCGTTATCGGCCGCGCCTCCTCGACCACTGCGTCTTCGATGGGCGGGGCGGTCGCGGCGGCGGGGCTGCGCAGTTCCAGACGTGATATCGGCGCGATGGGTGTCTTGGTGAGCTCCAGTTCCAGGGGGAGCGCGTGCGTGCCGCGATAAAGCTCGGTGAGCGTGCCGGCCGTGCCGAGCGCCCGGTCGAGCAGCCGTTTTAGCACGCGGTCCTGCTGGAAGCTCTGGCTCTGCACGAGCCTGCGCAAGCCGCGCGCTAACCCGGTCATGGTCTCGTTGACCTCGCGTCCCTGATCGAGCAGCGTTTGTAAAAAATGCCTGAGGAAGCGACGCTCCTCCGGGTCCAGCTCGCGGGCGAAATCACAGTCGAGGATGAGGTCAATGTCGTCCTGTAGCTTCTCTGAAGCTTCCAGGTTCCGCAACAGATCGTAGAAGCCTCGGAACGACTGTCCCGAAGGCGATTGCGCGATATGGTCGACGCCGGCGAACACGTCGGCCAGCGTTTCCTGATAACCGTCCTCATAGCCGATGATCTGCGCGTACAGGCTCTTGTTAATGTGCTCGAAGTCGGCGCTCACGTTCACGAAGTCGCGCGGTATCTCCTGCGCCATGTTGAGGATATCCCTCGCCTGCTCGAGCGCCTGGGCGGGATCCATGACCTCCAGCTCGCCTTGATCGAGAGCCGCGAGCTGTTCGTCAATGCGTTGTTTCTCGGACAACAGCACTGAGCGGCGACGCTCGTAGTCGGGATCGGTGGCTAGCGAGAGATCGGCTATGCGGTCGAGGATGGTGGACAGCCGCGACTTCGTTGCTGTGCGATGAGGTTTGGACAGCCCCTTGGCGAAGGAAATGGCAGCGAGTGCTCCACCTGAAAGCTCGTAGGTTTCCTGGCGACTGCCGGTCATTGGTTTGCGCATCAGGTATCCGTCGCGGCGCCACTGTTCGCAGTACTCGTTCGCCGAGCGCGTCATGCTGATACCGGGCACCCGCTCCCGCAGCTCCTCGAGGTCCGCGTCCACGAGGCCGACCAGATCTGTCACCGTTCGCTTGGAGGTTTCCCCGCCCAAGTGCTCGTCCAAGATGGCTATCACGACCGCCGCGTTTTGGGCGTTCAGAAGCTTCCAGGCTGCATCGTCCTGTTGCAGGGATTTGAACGCCAACGTGTTCGAAACCACCGCCATCGCGCGCCTTCCGATCATTTGCGGCCGAAATGGAGCCAGCTGCGCTTCCCAACGCCAACCAGATCCATCGTCGATAGAGTAAGTGTAGCGGAAGCGGCCACATTGCGTGGGGCGAAGCTGGTACAGATGCGCGGTAATGCTGAATAATTATGCCGTTCATCGGAAAAATTCAGTTGATCACATCGACCGACAGTTTCCATGATGGCATTTGGTTGTGGGTTTTTATGCAAAGCAGAGTACAGACTCCGAATTTTTGCGAGATGCCCGGCTAATTGGACAGGGGGTCCGCATCGTCCGGCAAGGGCCGAACGGTTGTCGGCGCCGCCTGCGCTTCGAGCCGCGCTTCGGCTGCTTCCACCTGCGCAGACCCCGACCCGGCCGCACCCGCCTTCCGTGCGGCGCGCTGGGGCAGGTACTCGCTCACCACGATGCCGGCGAAGATGAGGGCGAAGCCGGCGAACAGCGGGGCGGTGAGCAGCTCGCCCAGGAACAGCACCGAGAACAGCACGCCGAACACCGACTCCGTGGCCAGGAACAGCGAGGCGGGCGCCGGATCCACGTGGGCCACCGCCAGGTTCTGCAGCAGCAGCGCCACGCAGGAGGCGAACACGGCCAGGTAGGCCAGGCTCGTCCATGTGTCGGCGCCGAGCGCCGCGAAGTTCGGCATTGGCTCGAGCGCCAGGCCGGCCGCGAGGCCCAGTAAGCCCGCCACCAAGAACTGGATGACGGTGAGCAGCGTCATGTCGCTCCCGGGCGCGAACTTCGCCGTGTACACCACGTGGAAGCTCAGGAACAGGGCGGACAGCAGCGTGACCAGGTCGCCGAAGCGCAGCGAGAACCCGTCCGCGCCGGCGAAAGACACGCATTCCACGCCCGCCACGCACACCATGGCGGCCGCGAGGTTGAAGCGCGTGGGCCGCGGCCCACGGAGCGCCCAGCCGAGGAACGGGATGATCACGCAGTAGAGCGACGTGAGGAACGAGCTGTTCGACGCCGTGGTGTCGGTGAGCCCGGTGGAGTTGCTCCAGTAGGCCAGAAACACCATCACGCCCAGAACGGAGCCCTTGCACAGGTGCTCGGCGTCGAGGTGCTTCCTGATGCGGGGCAGCATGACCACGCCCAGGATGATGCCCGCGGCCGTGAAGCGCACGCCCACGATCCACGCGGGCGGGAACGCGTCCACCGTCGACTTGATGACGACGGTGCCGAGGCCCCAGATGGCGGCAGCCACCAGCAAGAACGCCTTGTACGTCCAAAGCGGCAGCGGAGCGGGTGTTTTCAGGATACGGGCCATTGCCGCTGCATCATACCACGGCTGCCCCGGAACGGCGGCGTCTAGGTTTCAGCTTGCTGTTGAAGGAGGGGAGCGGGGGCTTCGATCAGGCGGCGCATGCTACGATGGAGCGGTTGCCGTGACAAGGAGGAGAGGCATGCCCACGTTCCGCGAAGTGCTGCGCGCGGCCCAGATCACCATCAAGGACAACACATCCGGTCGCCGCATGCACGAGATAGAGAAGATACTGCGCGCACACCACGCGTTCTCCGGCCTGACGCCCGAGAAGGCCACGGCCATCCTCGAGGATCTGGGGCCTACGTTCGTGAAGATGGGGCAGATCGCCTCGAACCGCAGCGACATCATACCCAAGGCCTACGCCGACGCGTTCAAGCAGCTGCGCGCCAACGTGGCGCCCGTGCCGTTCGAGGTGATCGTGCAGACGATCGAGGAATCGCTCGGGCATCCGTGGCGCGAGACGTTCGCCGACATCGAAGAGAAGCCCCTGGGCTCGGCCTCGGTGGCGCAGGTGCACCGTGCCCGGCTGGCGCAGGGGCTGGGCGACCCGGTGGCGGCGGGCGCACAGGAGGAGCGACCTGCGGCGGGCGGCAACGGCGAAGGCGCTGCGACGGCCCAGGGGCCGGTCGTGGCCGTGAAGGTGCGGCGCCCGAACGTGGTGGAGCAGATGGCCGAGGACATCACGCTCATCCGGCACGCACTGGCGCTGGCCGACCTCACGCACGTGACCGACGGCATCATGCTCACGCTGGGCGATTTGGTGGACGAGCTGGCGCGCACGACGGCCGAGGAGCTGGACTTCACCGTGGAGCTGGGAAATCTGGAGCGCTTCGGCGCCGAGCTGGCAAGCCAGCCCCACGTCGAGAGCCCCCGCCCGTACCCTGCGTTCAGCACCGACGAGGTGCTGGTCATGGAGTACGTGGAGGGCGCCCACATCAACGATCTTCCCGCGCTGCGCGCCCAGGGCGACGACCCGGCCGCGCTCGGGCGCCGGCTGGCCGAGAGCTACGTGACGCAGGTCATCGACGACGGCTTCTTCCACGCCGATCCGCACCCGGGCAATATCCTCGTGCGCGGCGAGGACATCGTGTGGATCGATCTGGGGATGACGGGCACGCTCTCCGCCTCCGAGCGTGCCATCGTGGGCCGGCTGTTCGCCGCCGTGGCCAAGAACGACCCGTTCGCGCTCAAGGACGCGCTGCTGGCGCTGGCGAAGGCCCACGGCCCGGTGGACCATGGGCTGCTGCTCGGCCAGATAAGCGCGCTGTTGGACTCGTACGCATCGGTCGACCTGGCCGACATCAACGTGGGCACGGCGCTGCTCGACGTCATAGAGGTCATGCGCACGCAGAACCTCACGCTGCCGCCGTCGCTCACCATGCTCGCGCGCGGCATGGTGACCATCGAGGGCGTGCTGGTGGACATCGCCCCCGACACGAGCGTGGTGGAGATCATCTCCGACCATGTGAAGCGCCAGGTGTTCAACGTCGATGCACTGGAGGCGAAGGCGAAGAGCCTGTTCGCCGCCACGGCCGCTTCCGCCGAGGCGGCCACGCGCCTGCCGACGCAGGTGTCGCACACGCTGGACATGCTCGACCGCGGCCAGGTGAAGGTGGGCGCCGACCTGCATGTGCCGGCCGACTTCACCGCGGCGCTGTACTCCGTGAGCGGCATCGTGGCCATGGCGCTCATCTCGGCCGGCCTGTTCGTGGGATCGAGCCTCATCGCCCAGACGGCCATGCAGCCCCAGCTGCTCGGTGTGCCGCTGCTGGGCATCCTGGGGTACCTGGGCGCGTTCGTGCTGGGCGTCTACGTCATCTGGCGCGTCCTGCTCACCCGCCACCAGCAACGCAACGACGAGAAAGTGGAGTGAGGGGGTTCCGCCGGCTTGGCGGCCGGCGGAACCTGCCGACGCTGCGAAGGGTCGTGGCACCCGATCTTCGCGCGATCCCAAAAGCTCGCGTACCGAAGTACGCTTCGCCTTTGCGATCCCGCGAATCTCGGGCACCACGGCCCTTCTCGCTGACTTACTGCGCCAACCTGTGCGTTTTTGGAGCGGGACAAGGGGACGGTTCCCTTGTCCCGAGAGTGTCAAAACCCTCCCAAATGTGGTAGGGTTTTGACACGAATCGCGCGTTACGCGAACACGACGATGGCGGCGGGGTCCTTCACGCGCAGGGCGGCCGTCTCCATGATGCGGAACGTGTGGTTGAAGTCGGCGAGCTCCAGGTAGCCCACGGAGAGGTCCAGGCCCACGGCCAGGTCCAGGTACTCGGGCTCGGCGCATACGAGCACGGCCTTGCCGGGGGCGAGGGCGCTCGTCATGAACACGTTGTCGCCGATGAGCTTCTGGATGCGGTCGATCTCCAGCATGCCGGTGCTCGGCTGCAGGCGCTGCAGGTCCAGGAACAAATCGGGCGCCACCACCAGCGCGTAGCGGCCCAGGTAGCCGGTCTTGGCCAGCTGCGAAACGGCGGCGGCCACATCGGAGAAGCCGTTCTCGCCGGTTTTCCAGTCGCCCTTCTTCACCTTCGCCGAGCCCTTCACGGTGAGCAGGCCGTCCACGCCGAGGGCCTTGTTGCCGTTCAGCACAAGGTCGTCCTCGCGGCGCGCGGCCTTCTTGGCGGCGGCGATGGCGGCGGACAGGTCGACGGGCAGGCCGGTCTGCGCGGCCAGCTCCAGGTCGCGGCCGAGCAGGGTGAAGTCCTCGTAGAACAGCGGCAGCTCGAGCTGCGTGCGGCCGACGATGCGGCCGATGCCGTCCTCCAGCACCTCTTCCTTGCCCACGCCGTCAACCGCGACGGTGGTGGCGCCGGGGCCCAACGGTCCGAACACCTTCAGGAAGCGGCGGCAGGAAAGCTGCTTGCGCGCCGTGCCGATGACGGTGTCGTCGATGCGGTTCCAGAGCTCGACCGAAAGGTCGGCTGATTCTCGTGCCAAGTAGTCCATGGTGGATCCTTTCGCTCAATGAAAAAACGATGTGCGAAACAATGGCTTGCGTCGGGAGGCCGAACGAGCGCGCCGTGCGGCCTCCCCATTACGAACGAATGTTTCACGTGAAACATTCGGCAGTCGTCGGGCGGGCGAATGCCGGAAAAGGCGCCGAGCGAACGTCCGACAGGAGGGCCGTCCCAGGCCCGAACGGGTGTTTCACGTGAAACACCCGTTCGGGGTGCGCGTTCGCTACTCGGACAAGTCGCCCACGGTGGGGGCGGCTGCGGGCGCCTCGGGCGCCGGGGCGATCTCGCCGTCCGTCACGATGCCGAGCTCCGCCAGCTGCTCCTGCACTTCGCCCTCGCCCTCCAGGAAGAACTCCGTCTCCTTGGGGTCCAGATGGCGCATGAGCGTGATGAGCTCGCCCATGTGGGCCTTCTCCTCGTCGCGGATGTCGGCCAGCACGGCCTTGGCCGCCGGGTCGTCCGTGGCCAGGTAGTGCGCCTCGTACAGGAAGATGGCCTCGAGCTCGCCCGCGATGTCGATGCGCAGGGCCTGCATGAGCTCCGCGTTCGTCATCTTGCGGTCGACGTTGCCGGAGAACGGGTTCGGGAAGTTGGGCATGATGGTCCCTCTCTTTCGCTGTGCCGCGGCGGTGCGGCCGACCGTCCGAAGCGCGAAGCGCTCGGGCGAGCAGGCGATCCGCCGAGCGGCGGTTGTCTCTCTTACCTTGGAGGATATGGTACTGCGGAAGTCGGCAAAAGTCTCGAAAAATAATCTTCCTTATTGAGAACTTCTCTCAATAAGCACAATTCGGCCGCCCGGAGGGGGCCGGCGCGCATGCCGTACGGCTATTCCTGCTCCGCTGCCTGCCGGGCGGCCAGACGGCGGTAGGCCACCACCCCCGCCGCCACGAGCGCGAGGGTGAGCACGACGGTGACGGCGGCCACGGTGTAGTTGCCGTCGCCCAGCGCGCCGGCGGCCAGCGTTGACGAGACGATGGAGGGAATGCGGCCCACGGTGGTGAGGGCCACGATGCGCCAGACGGGGCTCGTTCCCAGCCCGGCCACGTAGGTGAGCAGGTCCTTCGGCGTGCCGGGGATCAGGAACACCAGGAACAGCAGCAGCTCGAAGCGGCGCGCGTCGCGCAGCCACCGCACCGACGCTATCTTCTCGGGCGGGAAGAACAGCCCCACGAGGCGCATGCCGAAGGCGCGCACCAGCACCATGACCAGGGCGGTTCCCAACGCGCTGGCCACGAGGCACCATAGCGTGCCCTCCCAGAAGCCGAATGCGTAGCCCGCGCCCAGCTCAAGCGGCTCGCCCGGCAGGAAGGCGAACACCACCTGCGCCATGTTGGCCGCCACGAACAGGACGCGCCCCATGGCGCCGGCATCGTCCACCCAGGCACGGAAGCGCGGCGCGTCGCCCACGAACGCCAGCAGCTCAGGCCCAAAGCGCACGCACAGCGCCGCGATGGCGGCGGTGACGCATAGCAGGCCGGCGACGACGGCAATGCGCTTCCGCACGATCGCCTGGTGCCGGGCGGTATCGCCGGGTGCCGGCGCCGGGCGCGGAACGACGGGGGCCAAGGAGGTCGCGGTGTCTTCCATGGGATGCTCCGTTTCTCGGGTGCGTTCGGTACGCTTCCGATGCTACGGGGCAAATATCTACTGGTCGTCAACGGCTGGAAAATTCAAGGCAAAGCGCGCCGTGGTGCGCGCGCCGCCCTCGGCGCGGTTCCCCAGCGTCAAGCTGCCGCCATGCTTGTCGCACAGCAGCGCAGCTATGTTGAGGCCCAGGCCGAAGTGGTCCTTCGACGGCGACTCGCTGAAGAACGGCGCGCATCCCTGCTCCAGCGCCGCGGGCGAGAAGCCGGGCCCGTCGTCCTCCACCGTGAGCACGAGGAACCCGTCGCGCACGTCCATCCGCGCTTCGACGTGCGCGGCGGCGAAGCGGGCGGCGTTGCCCACGAGGTTCTCGGCCACCTCCTCTACCAGGGAGCGGTCGACGGCGAGCTCGGGGC
This sequence comes from Gordonibacter pamelaeae, assembly GCF_003340385.1. Taxonomy (NCBI): domain Bacteria; kingdom Bacillati; phylum Actinomycetota; class Coriobacteriia; order Eggerthellales; family Eggerthellaceae; genus Gordonibacter; species Gordonibacter pamelaeae. The sequence goes on from NZ_PPTS01000008.1 coordinate 93,857, forward strand.
GCTCGGCATTGCATTGCGCGCTGACGGAGAGCGCGAACGCCCGGTTCGGCGCGCAGAGCGACCGGCCGATGTCGTCCACGGCGCCCGCCACGGCATCGAAGGGCTGGGCAGCCGGCCGCACGGTGCGGTCCTCCAGTTTCTGCAGCCCGCTCATGGCCGTCACGTAACGCTCCAAGCGCTCCACCTGCGCAGCGAGCGAGGCCGCGGAGGACGCCAGCTGTCCCGGGGTGGCGTCGCCGGCCTGCAGGTGCGCCTCCAGCAGCTCCACCTTGCCCTTCAGGATGGTAAGCGGCGTGCGCAGATCGTGCGCGAACGCGGCGTTCAGGCGCTTGCGCTCCTCGGCCGTGCGCCACAGCGCGCGCTGCGAGGCGGCCAGCGACGCGCGCATCGTCTCGAACGACGCGGCCAGCCGGCCCAGCTCGTCGTCCCGGTCGTACGCCACGGAGAAGTCGAGGTCCTGATCGGCGATCTTCGACGCCGCCGCGTCGAGCGTGGAGAGCCCCGGCGCCAGCCGCATGCGGTAGAACCGCCGTGCCGCCGCGAAGATGCACACGCCGAACCACAACGGGAACATGAAAAACATCAGCAGTCCGAACAGCGTTGACAGCACGCTCGCTCCCTCCGAGGGAGCAGAGTGGACGTAGTAGCCTATCGGCGAGACGAGCAGGTCGCCGAAACGGGATGAGCCCGCCCCGTCGTCCGCCGCTCCGTTGCCGGTCCCCTCGTCGAGGAACGCGCCGTACGGGTTGTTGGCGTTCTCGGCGGCCCATTCGTCGAACAGCTCGCGGGCACGAGCGTCGTAGGCGGGAACGTCCTGCACCGCTATGCCGTCCTCGCCCTCGTAGGAGGAAAGCTCGCTGCTGCCTGCGAAGTACTCCTCGAGAACGAGCATGCCCTCCTCGCCGGTCTCCACCCGGTACGAATACGTGTAGGCTTGGATCCTCTCCACGTGCAGGCTCGCCGGCGGGTTGCTTATCGGTATCGTTTCCCGCCCATCGTCGGCGCGCTGCACGAACAGCTCGTTGCCCGCCTGGTCGATGGCGAGCGAGCGGGCGGGCACGAGCGCGTTCGCCTCGGCGTCGTACAGGTAGAGCCCCGATATCTCGTAGGCGTCGGCGGTCACTTCGTTATGCAGCGCGGCGAATACCGATGCGGTGGCGGTGGACAAGCCGAGCGCTGCCACCAGGAACCCCAGCATGTACACCATGAACGAGGTCTTGAGCGACGCGTTATGCCACCGTTCGCGCAGGCGCGCGATGCGCCCCGTGCGCGAGCTTCTCATACGCGCCATCGGTAGCCCATGCCCCATACGGTTTCCACGGGGTCGTGCTCGGTGCCGGCCGCAGCCAGCTTCTTGCGTATGCGGCGTATGTGCTCCGTGACCACCTGCGAATCGCTCTCGTTCTCCCACCCGCCCACGCGCTCGTGGATGCGGTCGCGATCGAACACCTGCCCGGGGTGCTTCGACAGGAACGCCACGATATCGAACTCGCGCCGGGTGAGCTCGACGGGGGCGCCCGCCACCGTTACCGTGCGGGTGCGGTAGTCCACGGCAAGGTCGCCATCGAAGCGCACCTCGGCGCGCACTTGCTGGCGCTGGTCGCGCGCGAGGTGGGCGTCCACCCGCGCGCCCAGCACAGCCAGCGAGAACGGCTTCAGCACGTAGTCGTCGGCCCCGCAGGCGAAGCCCTCGAGCGCATCGACATCCTCCACGCGCGCCGTGAGGAACAGGATGGGGCAGGTCAGGTGCTCGCGAAGGCGGCGGCACACCTCGAACCCGTCCAAGCGCGGCATGCCCACGTCCAGCAGCACAAGGTCGGGGCCGTGCACGGCCTGCTCAAGCGCCTCCTGGCCGCTGCCGGCCGTGAGCACGCGGAAGCCCCGGCCGGCGAAATATTCCTCCAGCATCTCCACTATCTCGGGCTCGTCGTCGGCAACCAGCAGCGTTGCCCGGTGCTCGCACTCGGTCATGGCAGGTTCTCCTTCGGGATGTCGGTCGGCCGCTCGTGTTGGAGCGCTCGGAGGCCGAGCATAGCACGAGAATGTCGACAAACCATCAACGGCCGGCTTCCTCCATCGTCCCGTATCCCGCCTCATGCGATCCGGGCGAAGGCCCGCTACCGCTCCGCGCGCTGCTTCACGATGAGCACGGGCACGGCGGCCTCGCGCAGCACGTGGCTGCTCACGCTGCCCAGGATGCCGCGCAGGGCGCCCAGGCCGCGCGAGCCCATGACGATGAGGTCGCAGGCATGCTCGTCGGCGAAGGCCACGATCTGCTCGCCGGGCACCGTCTCGTCCAGGAGGTCGACGGTTATCTCGTTCATCAGGCCTTTCAGCAGGCCGCCGATCTGCCGGCGCAATGCGGCATCCGCCTCGGCGAGGGCCTCGTCGTAGTGGGCGTGCAGCAGCACGGACGACAGCTCGTCGGGGGTGTTGCGGCCTTCCTTCTCCAGCTTCTCTATGACCAGCTGCTCCGTGTCGACGATCTGCACGATGTGAAGCGCGGCTCCCGGGTCCTCGCGGGCGTAGCGCACGGCCTCGGCCAGCGCCGCCTGCGCCGATTCCGATCCGTCGTAGGGAACCATGATGTTGTCGTAGAGCATGGCCGCTCCTCTCGCCAGGCGCCCGTCGGGGGCGCAATCACGTCGCTCTCAGTATAGCAGGGCGGTTATCGCAGGTCCTCCCGCAGCCGTGCCGGGTTTTCCACGCGTTCGCGACGCCGCGCTGCAAGGCCCGATCCGCAAGCGCACGCGAGGGCCGAGAGGGCTGCGGCGCAGAGCACTGCCGTGGTTGCTGTGGAGTCGCCGGTGGGAACCAGCGCGTGCGCGTTGCCAGGTACGGGGGCGGGGCTCGGCCCTGGCACGGGGCTTGGCCCGCCCTTCACCGCGATGCGCCCGGCGCCGTTCTCGTTCGCGTAGGCGGAGTCTGCGGCCACCACGCCGCCCAGGTCGTTCTGGATGAACGAGATGAGCGCCTCGTAATCGAGCCCCTGTTCCGCCACCAGCACGTTCGCGTCCTCGAACATGGAGAACCCGTCGCCGCCGTCGCGCAGCAGGTACGTGATGGAGGCCACGGTGTAGGTGGCGTCAAGATCGATGGGCTGGCCGTTCACCTGCACGTTCTGAACGCGGCGTGCGCCGTCCGCACCGGCGAAGGCGCCCTGCGCGTCCAGCTTCACGGGCGAGGGGATGTCGGTGCGCACCTCGAAGGAGAGCCCCGAGGTCTGCAGGAAGGAGCCGCTCGGCTCGGGCAGGTTGCGCACGCCCATTTCCAGCGCGTCCACGATAGCCTGGCCCGAGGCCTCCACCATGCAAAGCGCGTTGGCGAACGGGAGCACGGCAATGGCGTCGCCGTACGTGACCTCGCCCGGCGCCACGTCGGAGCGGATGCCGCCGCCGTTCGCGAGCCCTATGTCGGCCCCCAGCTCGGTGCGGAACGCGTCGGCCACGAGGTCGCCCAGGTTCGTCTCGCGCGTGCGAACCGCCCAGGTGAAGCCGTCGTCCTCGTATGCCCGCAGCTTCACCTCGGAGCGGGCCACTACCGCATCGAGCGTTTTGCCCAGCTCGTCCTCGATGTTCTGGATGAAGGCGGCGGTGTCCTCGTCCTGCTTGACGGGCGGCTTCACGAGCTCGGCCGAGATCATGTCGTTGACGGGGTCGATGACGATCTTCCCGCAGGTTTGCAGCTGCGTGCCGGTCTGCGCGAGCATCACCTCCTCGCCGTCCTTGTTCGCGATGCGCTTCTCATATTGCTCGTGGGAGTGGCCGTCGATGACGACGTCGATGCCGGAGGTGTGCGCGATTACGGCGCTCGAGCGCCACGGTGCTGCGACGCCCGTCTCTCCCAGGTGCGCGAGCGCCACCACGTAGTCGGCCCCGGCGGCGCGCGCGTCGTCGACGGTCTGCTGCACGCGGTCGTAGAGCGTCTGCCCTGTCTCATCCTGGCAGAAGCCGTAGACCAGGTTGCCGTCGGCATCCTTGAAGTGGGCGGGGTTCGACGCGGTGAGCGTCTCGGGCGTGGTGATGCCCACGTAGGCCACCTTCGTGGGACCGTAGGATTCCATCACATAGGGGGCGAACTCGGTTTTGCCGGTCGCAAGGTTGTCGAAGTTGCACGACGTGTACGCCGCGTTCGAGCGGTTTGCCAGGAAGCGCAGCCGGTCCATGCCGTAGTCGAATTCGTGGTTGCCGGGCGCGGCCACGTCGTAGCCTACCTGGTTCATGATGTCCACCAGGTACGACCCTTCGGAGAGCGTGCCGATGGGCTTGCCCTGCACGGCATCGCCCGCGTCCACGAGCGCCACGTTGCCCACGCCGTAGGTCGTCTCGGCCTCCTTCTTGATGGTCGAGACGCCCGCGTAGCCGATGCTGGTGGCGTCGCCTTCCTTGTCGAAGGTCTCGTCCACGCCGCAGTGCACATCGTTGGTGTGGAGGATGGCGAAGGGCCGCTCGGGGGTTTCCACGGTATAGGCCTTCAACGTGGCGTTGTTGAACCAGAAGTTGTCGCTGGCGCCCTCGCCGCCCATGTCGTCGAGGGCGAGGTCGTACCAGGCATCGATGCCGGTGAGCTCGTCGGTGTAGTAGCTCTGGCCGGGTTCGCACTTCGTGTACGCGACTTCGTACGAGCCGTCGTCGCATTCGGCGGATATCTGGTACGAGCCGTCTGCAAACTGAACGGAGGACACGACCGAGAACGTGTCGCCCGGCTCCACCTCGAACGCCGCATCGCCCAGCTCGAAGGTGAGATACCCCGCGTTGTCCAGGGATTGGGTCGTGCTCCACATGAGCTCGCCGCTCGTGGGATCGAGCCGCTCGGTCTTGTCGACGGTGGACGAGGGGTTCTTGTACGCGGTCAGCTCGATGGTGCTACCGGCCTCGTTCACGAGGGTGCTCACCGCACTTACCGTTTCAAAACCGCGTGCTTCGAACACGTTGGCGAACCGCATGGGCGTGTCGCTGTGCCACCATCCGTCGCCCATGCCCGCGCCGTCGTACTGGTAGATGCCGTCGTAGGCGTGGTCGGTGCTCCCTGCCGCGTACGTCGCGTCCTCGGCCTCGTAGGACGTGAAGTCGCACAAGGTGGTGTCGTAGTAGGACAGGTAGAAGTAGCCCCCGTCGCCCCAGTCGTCCGCCCAGCTGTTCTTGACGATCCATGCGCCGTCGCCCGCAGGCGGCTCTTGGTACTGGTAGTCGCCGAAGGGGAGGGAGATGGTCGTTGGGAACTTCTCCTTCTCGAAGGTATCGTCCCAGCCGACGATGGACACCTCGTGGTTCGACACTTGCGTGGCTGTTTCGTATTGATCGTATTCATATGCGCAGTAATACGCGCTCTCCTCGCAGTTCCAGTAGTAGGTTGACTTGTCGCCTTGATAGTGGGTGTAGTATGCCGCATCCACGGCGCCGCGCTCCATGAGAGCGGCCTTGACGGCGTCGACGGCGGATGCGTCACGCGTGTAGTCGTAAGCTTCGGTTGTCCCGATACGGGTGAAGACGTTGACCTCCGGCAGGAAGGAGATGTTTTGGGCCCGCACGTCCGAGCGTGTGCGCAAGCCGTCGTCGACGGCCCCCATGCCTTCATCCGCCTGATGCGGGGCGGCTGCCTCTTCGACGGCGCCATACCCGCGCATGAGCGTGGCTGCCGCCTTGAATCGCCCGCCACCCTGCGTGTAGGCGTCCTTGCCTTCGTCGACGAGGAACGTGTCCTTGCCCGCCCACAGGCTCGCATCGTCGCTCATATCCGTGCCGTTGTAGGTGAACCAGGCAAGATGGCGCTCGGAAAGGTCGACGTTCGCGGCCTTGCCCGTTTTGAGCAAGTTCGATTCAAGCGACGACAGCGTGCCGAATGCCCAGCAGTCGCCGTAAACGCCCTGGTTCTTCACGCTCGTGACGAACGAGGCGCCGTCCACGTTGCGAAGGTCGTACTTCTCCGGTAGCGCGGCGAATGTCGCGGCACCCTCGCTCGCGTTGTACGCCGCTCCGTCGAACGGGATGAACGCAGGTCCCCGCTCCGTTTGCACCATGGTGCCGGCAGGGTGCTTCGTGGATACTGCGGGCTCCGCATGGGCGGTGAGCGGTATCAGCGCACAGGCGAACGCGAGGACAAGGGCTACCCGCCCGATGCGGCCAAGGCGGCCGAGCAGGCTGAGCGGCGGCGTGTTCATGGGCATTCCTTCCCAGAGGGAGAGCGTTGCCCCTATCCTACACTGCCAATCCGCCTTAAGGAAGGTCGGGCTGGCGGTTCGGCTCGCATTCGGACGGTTTCGTTTCCGGAGCCGTGCCCCCGGCATCGGCCGGGTCCTCCAGCCGCCTGCGCATCAGTTGCAGGCCGCCCACCACCAGGCCGCCCGCCGCGAAGAACAGCGGGCTGAACGTCGCCAGCTCCATGGCCGGCTGCGGCACCGCCAGCGTGAGGGGTCCCTGCGTGATGGAATACAGCGACCCCGCCATCATGCCGAGGATGGCGTACACGGTCTGCGAGCGGAACCGCTCCAGGCAGCGCCGGATGAGGCGCACGAACACCAGCACGCCTGCGGCCACGCCTGCGGCGAACACCAGAAGGATGGGCAGGTACGCCATATCGAGGCCCATCACGGCGCGCACCGCCCCCATGATGGGAACGTACAGGCCGAATATCAGCAGCAGCGTGGAGCCGGAGATGCCCGGCAGCACCATGGCGGTGATGGCCACCATGGCCGCGAAGAACACGTAAACGGAGAGTCCTGCATCAAGATGCTCAACCGCCACGCTCATGCCGCTGCCCGCCGTGGGGTTCAGCAGCGTGACGGCCACGACGAGGGCCGCGCCCAGCACCGCGAACGCCAGGTTGCGCGCGCGGCCCTTCAGCACGCGCTTCTCCTCCAGCGCCACGATGGGGATGGCGAACACGATGAATCCCATGAACAGCGAGCTGACCTCGTAGATGTGCGAGTCGAAGAAGCTGGTCAGGGCCGCCGCCGACAGGCCGAACCCGATGATCCAGCCGAACGCCAGCTTCACCAGGAAGGAGAGTGCCGCGACCTTCGCCGGCCCCTTGCCGTGGAACAGGTCGTCGAGCGAGCCGATGAAGCGGTCGTAGAATCCCAGCAGGAACGCGACGGTGCCGCCCGACACGCCGGGCACGCTGTCGGCCAGTGCCATGCAGAACCCGCGGATGAAGTTGATGAGGAGCTCTTTCGCCTTGCGCATAAGGGGCCTTTCGCGCCGTGTCGTGGGCGCCGCGGCGTGGCGGCGCAACGCGATCGCTGCGTCTGGTGCAGGATAGCGGGCAGGGGGCGAAGGACCGGGGGATTTTGCGAGAATCTTACAAAGGGGAGGGGGCTGGGGCCGCTTCCCCATAAGCTGCCCACAAGTTTGCTGGGCCGACGCCTTTGGGGAGCCGCGCGCGTCGGGCACGGTGCGCGAGGCTTCGACGGGGCTCCTGTTCGCGCAGAACGATGGCTACGGCGCCACCAACTCGAAGCTCGTGCAGGCATCGGGGCTGTCCAGGAGCGTGCGGCCGCCCTTCACGAAGCGGAAGCGTGCGGGCACGGCGGGGCTCTCGCGGATCGGGCGCGCCATGGAGCCCTGCGCAGGCGCCTGCAGGCGGTGGCCGCCCGCCTCCGGCAGTTCCACCCGGAGCGTCATGTCGCCCTGCCGCACCTCCACGGCCGTGTCGCTGGCCTCGCGGATGCGCACCCCGCGGTACGTGGCGAAGCGGTGCTCCACACCCGCAATCCACACCACGCCGATGCAGCCGGTGAAGCGCAGGCCGGCGAGCGGGATCTCGGCCAGGGCGAGCATGACGGATGCCGCGCAGCCGAAGTCGGTGCTCTGTATCCAGGTGTAGCCGCGGGGGAAGCTGTGCCCGCGGTCGCCTTCCATGTAGCCCTTGGCGTTCTCGAAGCGCAGCGTGCGGCCGTTCAGCTCTACTTCCCCGGCCACGCGGTGGCGCATGCTGAACACCGTGTGCTTCGTTTCCATGGGCAGGTAGGCGAACGGCCCCATGATGTCGGAACGCAGCGGCGTGAGCTCGCGGTAGCGCAGGCGCCCGACCAGCTCCAGGCCGGGCGCCCGCACGTCCAGCATCATGCCGATGGGCGAGAACAGGCTGCGGCCCACGCGCATGCTGCGGGTTCCCGTTTGGCGGAAGTCCTCCAGCGGGAAGGGGAGGTAATAGGCGCCGTCCGCCGTGACCACCTGGATGAACGCCTCGTCCTGGGCGCGGCCGGGTATGACGGCCAGGATGTCGCCGCCCTGCTGCTGCTTCATGTACCAGCCTTCGTAGTACGGTCTCATGCACGCTCCTCGCATCGGCATCGGGGAGCGACGATGATAGCATCGCCTCCGCCGCAGTCGCGAAGCCGTCACGCCCCCGTTCGCGAAGCGATGACCGCAAGAGGCGTTGGACGGCGGCAATAGTGAACAACGTTCATAAAAACGCCGCGCTGGGAATGCACGCCGCCTCCGGCGTGCTGGCCATCGTGCTCATGGCGGCCCATGCCACCTGGGCTACCTTCACCTATCTGAGGGGCAGCGAGCGGGCAAAGCAGCGGTTCCATACGTTCAGCATCGTGGTCTGGCTGTTCTGGCTCATGCCCTACACGCTGGGCATCCTTCAGGGAGTGCCCGCGCTTCATCTGGCGAACTTGCAAGCGGGCATCGGCTCCCTTGCGGTCGTGACCGTTGCCGCTTTGGTCATTGCCGCGAGCACGCTGCGTTCCCGCAAGCTCCATCACGGTCATCGGAGGTAGCGCAGCTTGCACGCAGGCAGGTTACGGAAGGGAAAGCCCTCGCTCTGGGAGGCTCCGCCAGGAACGCCTGTGGTAAGGTAGGTTGCGGCGGCAGGTTCGGAGGTCGCCGCTTTCGAAGAGCATGCTGCCGGCGGCTGAAAGCCGGCCGGCAATCGGTTTGTTCCCGACGTGAAGAAAGGCGTTCAACATGGAGAGCAAGCAGCCGTCCCCGATCGACCTGCTGGTGGAAGCGCACACCGGGCTGGAGAGGCAGGGCCCCGGCTGCGCCGAGGAGACAGGCAGGGCTCTCGCCTTCCTCGGCGATCTCGACCTTATTGCGAACGCGGCTGACTTGGGCTGCGGCACCGGGGCCCAGACGCTGCTGCTCGCGCAGCACCTGAAGGGGTCGGTTGTCGGCCTGGACTTGTTTCCAGCCTTCGTCGACGTCCTGAACGGGCAGGCTTGCGAGCAAGGTGTCGCCGACCGGGTGCGGGGCGTCGTCGGCTCGATGGACGACCTGCCATTCCAGAGGGAGTCGCTTGACCTGATCTGGTCGGAAGGTGCTATCGACAACATAGGTTTCGAGAAGGGTCTGGCGTATTGGCGCGGCTTCCTCAAACAGGGAGGCTATGTTGCTGTCACCTGTCCCTCCTGGCTCACGGACGAGCGCCCCGCCGTCATCGAGCGGTTTTGGACCGACGCCGGGAGCAGGTTGGATTCGGTGGCCAGCAACATCGAGGCGCTCCAGCGATGCGGCTACCAGTTCGTCGCCGCGTTTGCCCTGCCGGAGACGTGCTGGACGGACGAGTACTTCACCCCGCGCGAAGCGGCGCTCGAAGGCCTGCTGCGGAATTACCCCGGCAACGAGACCGTGGAGGCCTTCGTCGCCGACAACCGCCATGAGGTCGAGCTCTACCAGGAGTACAAGCAACACTACGGCTACGTGTTCTATCTCGGCAGAAAGAGGTAACGGGATAATGAACCGGCGGGCCATGCTCGCCGGATCGTCTACTTAGACTTAGCGCGCTCCTGCCATTTGTCCGGGTCTCTATCGCCCAGAGCGCCGAGCGACACATCGAGACCTTCGGCAATGCGACACAGCAAGTCGAATCCCACGTTGACGCGTCCCGCCTCGATATCGCTCAAGTACGATTGAGCCGTGCCGACCATGTCGGCAAAGCGTTCTTGGGTGATATTCTCGGCTTCGCGGTATTTTCTTATTCGCGACCCGAGAAGTTCTTTTCGAGATTGAGCATCCATATCCGTCCACGATATGAAGCAACTCGATATCCTTTATATGCGATCACTGATATTCGCACCGATTGATCTAAAACAGACACGCTTCAGCCGGTAAGATCGGGTGAACGTTTGTAGATATCAACGCCGACGCCAATGCAGGACTGCCCAAATGCTGTTACGCTTTGTCGGTAAGGTCGCCAACTTTTACGTCGAGCCCTTCTGCTATTCGGCAAAGAAGGTCATAACCCACATTGATCCGCCCTGCTTCAATGTCGCTCAAGTACGACTGTCCCGTGCCGATCATGAGCGCGAATTTTTTCTGCGAGAGTCCTTGGGCCTCTCGCAGTTCTCGCACGCGTGCTCCTAGCTTCACTTTGCGTTCTTGAGCTTCCATGAATCTCAAGATATGCGGTAAAATAGCCATGTTTATCTGTGATCACTGATAATTGAGTGTTTCGACTTGAAAGCGCTATTGACTCGCAATGCAAGGAGCAACATGAATCTAGCCTTCAAAATCAGCCCAGCTCTTCAGTCGAGAGGGCTAGACATGAAAGACGTATCAGAAAGAACCCTCTTGTCTTTGGAACAGCTTGAAGGCATTGAAAGTGGAAGGTACAAAGGGTATAGGATCTCGACCATCGAGATGCTATGCGAGGCGATAGGCTGTGAACCTGGAGAGCTGTTCGTCTGGCAAACGTCTGACAGCTTGATGTTTGAACATGCATGAAATAGCCAAGTTTGAAATAAAGAAAGCGCCGAACGCAATACGTTGATGGTCAAACAGAAACAGGCCAGACGAAGACCGTCTGCACTTTTTTGGAGCCAACGAGCGGATTCGAACCGCTAAGTGGTGCAGGGCATCTAGCGCCATGCTGCGATATTCACGGGATTGTCAAGTTCGGCAAAATTCCACTCCCAGATACAGAAACAGGTCACCGGGTTTTACCCCGATGACCTGCACTTTTTCTGGAGCCAACGAGCGGATTCGAACCGCTGACCTACGCATTACGAGTGCGTTGCTCTACCAGCTGAGCCACGTTGGCGTCACGGCTTCTTTGCGAAGCGCGAATACGCAGTATACCGAAAGGTGCTCCGACCTGCAATAGGCCGTTGCGAGCAATCCTTAAATTTATCTTGGAACATCGCATGCCTTCGTGCGCATTTGGGCGCTGCTGCCAGGGGCGTGGCTCAAGAGGGCGCGGCCGAGGCGTTCCGGCTCGCTGCCAGGCCGGTAACGACCTTCGCAAGCCGACCGCTCGACGCGGAGAAGGGCGCGCATGCCGCGCTACGATCGGGCTGCGAACGGCAAAGAGGTCTTAACGAAGGCGGAAGGAGCGGTCCGATGGCGAAACCGAGCACAGGGCCAGACATGCAGGCGATCGTGGTGAGCGCGTTCGGCGGGCCGGATGCGTTGGTGGAGCAGCGCATACCCGTGCCCGAGCCGCATGAGGGCGAGGTGCGCGTGCGCCTGTGCGCTGCCGGCGTCAACCCGGTGGAAACCTATCTGCGCGCGGGCCAGTACGCCCAGCTGCCCGAACTGCCCTACGTTCCAGGCAACGACGGCGCTGGCATCGTCGACGCGTGCGGGGCGAACCTCCCCTCGGGCGCTCCGCACGTGGGGGAGCGCGTGTTCGTGGCGGCGGCACGCGCCCGCCGCTGCACCGGCACCTATGCCGAGTTCGTCGTCTGCGACGCCTCCGCCGTGGCCCCGCTCCCCGACGCTGTTCCGTTCGAGCAGGGCGCGGGCCTCGGCACTCCCGGGCTGGCTGCGGCCGACGCGCTGTTCGTGCGTGCGCGGGTGCGTCCCGGCAAAACGGTGCTCGTCCACGGTGCGAGCGGCGGGGTGGGAACCCTCGCGGTGCAGCTTGCGCATCGCATCGGGGCCGTCGTGCATGGCACGGCCGGCGACGTCCGAGGCCGGCAGCTCGTGGAGCGCCTCGGCGCCCGGCGTGCCTTCGACCACCACGCCGAGGGTTACTTGGATGAGATTCTCGCGGCTACCCAGGGCCGCGGCGTCGATGTCGTGATCGACATGGCGGCGCAAGCCAACCTCATGAAGGATGCGAAAGTGGCAGCGACGCGCGGGCGTATCGTGGTCGTGGGCAGCCGCGGCTCGTTCGACTTCGATCCCCGCGCGCTCATGAAGGCCGACCTCGACGTGCGCGGCATGGGCGTGAACAACCTGCGTCCCGACGAGCTTGATCTGGCGATGCACGCGCTGTCCGCCGCGTTGGAGGGCGGGATGCAGGTGATCGTCGCGCGTTCGTTCCCCTTGGAGGAGGCTGCCGACGCCCATCGCGCCGTCGCCGAGCGCGGCAAGGACGGCAAGATCGTGCTCGTCATGCCTGGCAGTTGCGCATGATCTACGTCACGGGCGACACCCATGGCAGCTACCGGCACGTCCGCGCTTTCGCGCGCGAGCACAGCCTGGGCCCCGACGATGTGATCGTCTGCCTGGGGGACACCGGTTTCGACTACTTCGGCGACGAGCGCGACGACGCCGTGAAAACCCGCGCCGCCCGGGCGGGTGTCACCTTCCTCTGCATCCGCGGCAACCGCGATCGCAATCCGGCGACGCTCGCTGACTACCGCTTGCAACCGTGGCGCGGCGGCGAGGCGTACGTGGACCCTGCCTACCCCACCCTCCTGCTCGCGCGTGACGGCAGCGTGTTCGACCTCGAGGGCCGCTCCGCCATCGCCATCGGCGGCGCCTACAGCGTGGACAAGCGGCACCGGCTGGCGAACGGCCATCTCTGGTTCCCCGACGAGCAGCTCACCGAAGCCGAGAAAGAGCACGTGGAACAGGCCCTCGATCGCCGCCATTGGCGCATCGACACCGTGCTCTCCCACACCTGCCCCGCCGCGTTCGTCCCGCAGGAGGCCCTGCTGCCATCCATCGACCAGTCCACGGTGGACACCTCCATGGAGGACTGGCTCCAACGCATCGAGCAGCGCCTTCGCTACCGCCGCTGGTACTGCGGCCACTTCCACATCGAGAAGCAGGAGGGCCGCCTCCGCTTCCTCCACAAGGACATCGTGCCGCTCTGACGCCGCCCGCGCCTCCGGTGCGCGGCCCTTACGCCGGCGGGAACCTCACCACCAGGTACAGTCCTGCAATAGCCACGGTCAGCAGCATGATGGGGAAGCCGGTCTTCAGGAACTGCACGAACGTGATCTCGTGGCCGTTCTTCTTGCTGATGTCGGAGAGCACCACGTTGGCGCTCGCGCCGATGAGCGTGCCGTTGCCGCCCAGGCAGGCGCCCAGCGACACGGCCCACCACAGCGGCGTCACGTCCATGCCGGAGGACTCCATGGCCAAGAGAATGGGAATCATGGTGGCCACGAACGGGATGTTGTCCAGGAAGCTGGAGATGACGGCCGAGCCGATGAGCAGCACGAGCATCGTCACGAACACGTTGCCGCCCGTCGCGTCGATGAGCGCGTGCGCCAGCATCTCGATGACGCCCGTCTCGGCCATGGCGCCCACGATGACGAACAGGCCGGCGAAGAATGCGAGCGTGGTCCACTCCACGTTCGCGAGCGCCTCCTCGATGCTCTCGCCCGAGATGAGCATGATAATGCCGGCTGCGCCGAGCGCGATGACGCTCGACTCCAGCCCCAGCGCGCCGTGCGCCATGAAGCCCACAACCACCAGGCCTATCATGACGTAGCTCTGCTTCAGCAGACGCTTGTTCTTGATCATGGCGTGCTCGTCCAGCTCCATGATGCGCGCGCGATGCTCCTCGTTCACCTGCATCTTCCGGCCGTACAGGAAGTAGAACACCACCAGCACCGCGGCCAGGATGACCACGACGGCGGGTGCATCGTACAGGATGAAGTCGAAGAACGTGAACCCGGCCGCAGAGCCGATCATGATGTTGGGTGGGTCGCCGATAAGCGTGGCGGTGCCGCCGATGTTCGACGCGAGGATCTCGGTCATGAAGAACGGTATGGGATTCACGTCGAGCAGCTTGCACACGGTGAGCGTCATGGGGCCGATGAGCAGCACGGTGGTAACGTTGTCCAAAAACGCCGACAGCACGGCGGTGAGCAGCACGAACAGCAGCATGACCTTCCATGGCTCGCCCTTGGCGAGCCGCGCGGCCTTGATGGCCAGGAACTCGAACATGCCCGAGAGCTTCACCACCGAAACGAACAGCATCATGCCCAGGAGCACGCCGAGCGTGTTGAAGTCTATGTGCTCCATGGCCGCGTCGAACGGCAGCACGTGCAGAGCCAGCACCAGCATGGCGCCCACGATGGCGGCAAGCGAGCGATGCAGCTTCTCCGTCATGATGGCGAACATGACCACGACGAACACCGCGATCGATACGATTTGGCTTACGTCCATGCGAGCTCCCCCTGCGAACCGGGCTGTACGATGTTCACCCCGCCCCCGCCTGCTCGAAGCAGTCAAGCGGCCAGATCACCTCACTATACCAATATCGGGAAGCAAGCGACAGGGTGAAATCGCCTTGCGCGTGACGGCGTCCGCGACGTGCTGTCCGCGATGCCCGGTTGGAGGTGCGGCAGGCGAGCTCCGGCTCCGCTGCTACGACAAGGGGTATTGGAGGAGCTCGTCGATGGTGATGAAGCGGTAGCCCTGGTCTTTCAGGCGGGGAAGCGCCAGCTTGAGCGCCTCGATGGTCTGCGAGCGATCGCCGCCGCCGTCGTGCATGAGGACGATGGCTCCCGGCCAGGCATCCTCGATCTGGTTCGCAATGGCGCCCGCGCCCGGCCTGCGCCAGTCGCTCGAGTCGATGTTCCAGCCGATCTCCGCCTTGATGAGCGGGCCGATGTTCTTCACCACGTCGTCGCCGAAATTGCCCCCGGGGGTGCGGAAGATGCGGCTCGCCTCGGTCCCGGTGACGGCCTCGATGGCGGCGCGCCCCTTCTCCACCTCGGCTTTCTGCTCCTCGGGCGTCATGAAGCCCAGATTCACGCCCTGGCCGCTGCCGGCGGCGTGGTCGTAGGAATGCGTGCACACCTGATGGCCCTCCGACACCGCACGCTTGATGAAGGCGTCGCCGTTGTCCTGCTCGATGCGGTTGCCCACGGTGAAGAACGTGGCCTTCGCGCCATGCTCGGCCAGCACGTCGAGCACCTGGCCGGTCTGTTCGCCCCAAGGGCCGTCGTCGAACGTGAGCGCGATCACCTTGTCGTCGCCCACGTCGGGCGATACGTTGCGGCGCACGATGTTGCTGGGCTCCTGTACGACCTGCTCGGCCGTGATGCCGGACACCTTGCCGGTCTTCGTGGCCTTAACGCCGTCCTTGCCCTCGCCCTCTACCAGGTGTATGGCGCCGTTGCCCTCTTGCGCAACCGTCCAGGGAATGGTCGTTTCCACGGAGTCGGACGGTTCCTCGATCGGGCCGCCGTTGCCTATCTCCACGACGTCTCCCGAGGCCAGCTTGGCGTCAAGCTCGGTGACCTTCTCGCCGTTCACCGTGGCGTCGAACGGCTCCCCCTTGCCTGCCTCCAGCACGCTGCCGTCCACGGCCAGCAGGTCGCCCGGTTGGGGCTTGATGCCGCTGGCGGACAGGGCGTCGCCGAGCGTCTTGCCGCCGTGCACTTCGACGCTCGCCCCGTTCAGCGTGACGTTGGCGGGCAGGCTCTGCACGAACAGCACCACGCCGATGATGACAACGGCCACCAAGCCAACGCCGGCGAGCACGCCCGCAAGCCGCCGGCCGGGGCGTTCGGGTTTCTGCGCGATGCGCATATAGCGGTCGTGATCTTGGTAGGGGGCCGCGGCGGGGTCGACCTGCGCTCCGCGCCCATTGCCGCGGGAGGCGCCGCCTGTCCGGCGCGGCCGCGCCCCTGCGCTAGCCGACGGGCTGTAGCGCTGGCTGTTGCGGCTTTGCTGGGGAATGCGTCCCGAGTGGGAGGGGCGCCCTCCCACTCGGGACGAGGTGCGG
Organism: Gordonibacter pamelaeae; assembly: GCF_003340385.1. Lineage (NCBI taxonomy): Bacteria > Bacillati > Actinomycetota > Coriobacteriia > Eggerthellales > Eggerthellaceae > Gordonibacter > Gordonibacter pamelaeae. The sequence goes on from NZ_PPTS01000008.1 coordinate 109,721, forward strand.
GAGACGGGGCGTCCTGCAGCGCGCTGGCTTGGCGCGGCATCGTCGTCCCGCGCGGAAACATGCGTGCGTGCAACGCCGGCGCGCGCCTGACGCGCTGGGGAGTCTTCGGGGATGCGGCGGTGCGTTGCATCCGCGTGCTCGCGGCCCTCCGGTCGCGGCATGCGCCCGCTGTCCGCGTTGTGCGAGGGGTGTTCTCCGAATTCGTCGTACATCTCTGCCCCCATGGCGATCGAACGCCGTGCTTCGTCGTTGTCGTCGTCCGCTTCATTCTACCGGAAACGCGCGCCCGGCGAGCGCGCGAAGAACGTCTCGCCGCCGGCGAACCGCTCATATGCTCCAATTTAACACCTTAGCATGTTCGAACCCTTGTCGCGGAGGGTCGGCGGGCCTTTCTACTGATATTTGTATGGAGGGAACGAGACGGCGGGCCGCGGTGCCTGCGGACCCGCCGGCGATAAGGGTTATACTGGGCGCGTCTCGAACCGAAAGGATTGCCCATGGGCTTGCAGTTCGCCGCCGCGCGCGCCGTCAGCGCCGTGTCCACGTGGGGTTTGAAGCACGTGTTCCATCGCCCCGCCGCCAACTTCCCGGGGAAGATCGCGCTCTACGCCGACCCGCGCGTCATCGCCGACCTTGCCCCGCGCCTGCAGAAGGGGTCCGTGTGCGTGGTGGGCACGAACGGCAAGACCACGGTGACGAACCTTCTGGCGGACGCGCTTGAAACCGCCGGGCAACGCGTGGTGTGCAACCGCACGGGCGCGAACCTGGACTCCGGCGTGGCCACGGCGCTGCTGCACGCCCGCGAGGCCGACTGGGGCGTGTTCGAATGCGACGAGCTGTGGCTGGCGAAGATCCTGCCGCACTTGCAGGCGAACTACGTGGTGCTGCTGAACCTGTTCCGCGACCAGCTGGACCGGGTGGGCGAGATCGACCGCATCCAGGAGAGCATTGCGGGTGCGCTCGCAACGTCGCCGAAGACCACGCTCGTGTTCAATGCCGACGACCCGCTGTGCGCCGCCATCGCCGAGCGCGTGGGCAACCCCACGGTCGCCTTCGGCGTGGACGAGGACCTGCACCTGCCGCAGAACACGGTAGCCGACGCGCAGATGTGCCAGCGTTGCTCCGCCATGCTGGAATACGCGTACCGCCAGTACGGGCAGCTGGGTTCGTACTGCTGCCCCGCTTGCGGGTTCGCGCGCCCCTCGCTGGACTGTGCCGCCCGGGACGTGCACCTGGGCGCCGACGGGCTGTCGTTCGCCGCGCACGGGCCTCGGGGCGATGCCGAGATCGAGGCGCCGTTCAGCGGCGCGTACATGGTGTACAACCTGCTGGCAACCTGGGCCGCGGCCGATCTCGTGAGCGTGCCGGCCGAGGCGCTGCAGCGTGCCATCGACGCGTTCGACCCGCGCAACGGCCGCTTGCAGGAGTTCGCGGTGGCGGGCCGCCGCACGCTGTTGAACCTGGCCAAGAACCCCACCGGGTTCAACCAGAACATCAAGATCATCCTGCAGGACGAGAGGCCGAAGGCGGTGGCCTTCTTCGTGAACGACAAGGAGGGCGACGGTCGCGACGTGTCGTGGCTGTGGGACATCGACTTCGAGGAGCTGGCCGGCCAGTCCGGCCTCCGCGTGTTCGCGGGCGGCATCCGCAAGAACGACGTGCAGGTGCGCCTGAAGTACGCCGGTCTGGATGCCGCGCTGGTTGACGACGCAGCCGGCATGTTCGCGCAGCTGGACGGTTTGCCGGCCGACGCGCGCGCCTACGTGATAGCGAACTACACCGCGCTTCCGCCCGTGCATGCCGAGCTGGGAAGGCTTGCGGACGGGGGACAGGCGGCCGGGGCGCCGCTCTCCCCTAAGCCGTCCGAGGGTCTTTCCGGGTCGGGAGGCGTCCAGGCGGCTGAGGACGACGCCGCCCCGCTCGTGATCGCGCACCTCTTCCCCGACCTGCTCAACCTGTACGGCGACGGCGGGAACGTCAAGGTGCTCGAGCGTCGGGCGCGCGAGCGCGGCATCCCCGTGGAGGTGCGCCGCGTGAACCACGGCGAGCACGTGGACCTGGCGGGCGTCGACCTGGTGTTCTTGGGCGGGGGCCCTGACCGCGAGCAGCGGCTTGCCTCGGAGGACCTCATGCGCATGCGCGACGACCTGCACGCCTACGTGGAGGACGACGGCGTGCTGCTGGCCATCTGCGGCGGCTTCCAGATACTCGGGCACGAGTGGCTGCTGGGCGAGGAAGTGGTCAAGGGCCTGGGGCTGGTCGACATGACCACCGAGCGCGCACCCGGCGGCTCGGGCAACCGGCTTATCGGCAACATCGCGCTGCGCTCGCCGCTGGCCGATCAGGCTGTGGTGGGTTACGAGAACCACGCGGGCCGCACGCACCTCGGCACCGGCGTGGAGGCGTTCGGCGACGTGGCGTCATCGACGGGCCACGGCAACAACGACAGCGACAAGCGCGACGGCGTGCGCTACAAGAACGTGGTGGGGACCTACCTGCACGGCCCGCTGCTGCCGAAGAACCCGCAGGTGGCCGACGCCCTGCTCATCCGCGCGCTCGAACGCCGCGCACGGCGGGCCGGCGTGCCCGCCCCGGAGCTCGCTCCGCTGGACGACGCCGTGGAGAACGCGGCGAACGAGTACGTGCGCAACCGCCTGAACGCGGGCTAGCGCAGGGCGTCGCCGTGCCGCGCCTCCCGTCAAGTCCCTATGGCTTTTTCCTAGAGACGCCGGCCAGCCCTTGCCCTCGTGCGTTCCGCCCTTCAAAATAGTTCTTCATGAACAGCAGAAGAAGCAATCAGCGCCGCCCCGTTCGCCGGTCGTCCAACTCCACGGAATTCGACGGCCGCCCCGACAGGGCCTCCCGCAACGGTGCGTACACGCGCCGCGATTCGTTCGATCCGTCGGCGTACGGACGCTCTTCTGATTCTTCGCGCACCCCCTCCCCGCGCTCGACGCACGATGACAACCCCTACACCCGCCGCGTCTCCCAAGCCGAGTACACCCAACGCCGCAAGCGAGCCAAGCGCAAGCGCATCGCGCTCGTCGCGGTGGCCGTGGTGCTGGTGTTGTGCCTGGGCGGGGCCGGCGCGGCGTTCGCGTACTACCAGACGGTGTCGAACAACCTTCACCAGGGCATCGACGACGATCTGGCCCGCACGCTCGCAGCCGCCGAGGCGGCCCACCCCTACGAGGGCGGTCCCTTCTATATGCTGCTCATGGGAACCGACGGCTCGTCCGACCGCGAGGCGTCCGCAGAGTACGCGGGCGACCAGTTCCGCTCGGACAGCATGATGGTCACGCGCATCGACCCGCAGGGCAAGAAGGTGGCGCTCGTGTCGCTGCACCGCGACACGCTCGTGGACATGGGCGAGTACGGCCAGCAGAAGCTCAACGCGGCGCACTCCATCGGAGGCGCGTCGTACACGGTGGAGACGGTGTCGAAGCTGGCGGGCGTGCCCATCACCCACTACGCCGAGATCAACTTCGACGGCTTCAAGGACATCGTGGACGCGCTGGGCGGCGTGGAGGTGGACGTGCCCATGACCATCGATGACGAGGATGCCGGCGGTCATGTGGACGAGGGCCTGCAGACGCTCAACGGCGACCAGGCGCTCATCCTGTGCCGTGCGCGGCATGCCTACGACGAGTTCGGCGACGGCGACCGCTACCGTGCGGCCAACCAGCGCCTCGTGCTGTCGGCCATCGCGAAGAAGATCCTCACCTCCGATGCCGCTACCATGGTGGGCTCCGTGCAGGCGCTTTCTCAGTACGTGACCACCGACCTCGAGATCACCGACATCCTGTCCATTGCCCAGAGCATGCGCGGGCTTGATCCCGAGAAGGACATCTACACGGCCATGGAGCCCACGACCTCCGCCTATATCAACGGGGGTTGGTACGAGCACCTTGATGCCAAGGCGTGGAAGACCATGATGTCCCGTGTCGACCAGGGTCTGCCTCCCACCGAGGAGGACGAGATCGACGAGACGTCGGGAACCGTGCTCGCCACCACTGGCTCCGGTGCGGTCGAGGGAGAGAAGAAGGACGCCGCGCCCACCACTTCGAACGAGAAGAAGTCCAGCACCGTGGTGGTGAAGAACGGCAACGGGCTTGCAGGCGCAGGAGCCGAGGCCGCCGAGAAGCTGGAGGCCTGTGGCTACACCGTGGAGACGGGCAACGCCGACAGCTTCGACTACACGCAGACCATCGTCATCTACGAGCGGGGCGACCAGGCCACCGAGGCGCGCGCGATTGCGAACGCCATCGGCGTGGGCAAGGCCCAGCAGAACACCGGCGAGTACGTGTTCGACGGCGACTTCCTCGTGGTGCTCGGCGCGGACTGGTAAACCCTAAAATCAGCCTTCGGGGACGAATCTCCGGGATCATTCGACCCTGGGGAAGGAAGCGTCCCCAACACCCCTGCCTTAGAATAGCGTCACGCGATGGGGATCGCCGCTGCGGGCGCGAGTGGCCCGGCGGCGCTGACGTGAGGGGTGACGCCATGTACGAGGAACTGTACGAGAAGCTTCCGGACGCGAACCGGTACTGGGATAAGCTGGGCCTGTCCCGCCCCGAGGCGCCGCTTTCCAAGGACGACCTGGACCGCATCATCTTCGCGCACCAGAGCCGCATCCCCTTCGAGAACCTTGACGTGTGCGATTTCCACCGTCCCATCAAGCTCGGCATCCCCGACCTGTTCGAGAAGATCATCGTCGGCAATCGCGGCGGCTACTGCTTCGAGCTCAACGCGCTGCTCGATGCGCTGCTGCAGGATGCGGGCGTCAAGACCATGGCCTGCCTTGGGCGCAGCCTGAAGGATCGCGGCTACGTCTACCCTATACTGCATCGCGGCATCATCGTCACGTTGGGCGATGAGCGCTATATCGCCGAGGTGGGGTACGGCGGCCCGACGCCGGCGTGTGCCACCCCCCTGGTCGACGGCGCGGAGCTCGAATCGTGTGGGCAGGTGTTCCGCGTGGAGCTGCACGACGGAGGCTGGTGGCACGTCATCTATCGCGGAACCGCCGCCAGGCTCGCAGCTGCGCGGGAGCGCGGCGAGGACGTGGCCCCCACGCCGGTGTTCGCCCTGCTGGACGCCCCGGCGGCGCTGACCGACTGCGTGCCGCTCTCGTACTACTGCTCGACGCACCCCGACTCCGTGTTCACGCAATGGAGGATGGTGAACCGCCGGACGGAGGACGGCAACGTCTCCATCACGAAGGACCAGTTCGTGCGCGTGACGCCGGAAGGCAAGGAGACGCGAACCGTCGAGTCGGAGGAGGAGTTCCGCGCGCTGTTGGAAGAGCACTTCGGTATCGTGCTGCCCGCTTAGCCCCTGCGGCCGCCGGGGCCGACCCCCGGCCCCCTTTGCGCAGGCGGTCGACATGCTGGGCGGGTCCTTCAAGCACGGTAAACGTTTGGCCGGGAGCTTCGCGTGCGAGGCCCCGGCCTTTTTGACGGGATCGGGAAACCGCCGGCTACTTTCATGCCTGGGCGGGCTTCCCCGGAGCAAGTTGGGCGTGCCGGCCGCTCGGCGCGGAAGTACGCTATCATCTCTCTTGAAGAAAAGGCCGTTCGGAGGGGAGCGCATGAGGTTCACCGTGGTGGCAGTGGGGAAGCTGAAGGAGCGGTTCTGGACGGACGCGTGCGCCGAGTACCTCAAGCGCCTGCAGCCGTATGCGAAAACCGAGGTGCGCGAGATAGCCGATGTCGATCCCGGCCGTGCCGGCGGCGTGGACGCGGCGCGCGACCGCGAGGGAGCGGCCATCGTGGGGGCGCTTTCGCCGTCGTCGCACGTGGTGCTGCTGGCTATCGACGGAAAACAGCGTTCGAGCGAGGGCTTCTCGCAGCGCATCGACGCGCTCAAGCTGAACGGCGCGAGCGACATCGCATTCGTCATCGGCGGCTCCGACGGCGTGAGCGCCGCAGTGCGCCAGCGCGCCGACGAGACGCTGTCCTTCGGCCCCGTCACGCTGCCGCACAACCTCGCGCGCGTCGTGCTGCTCGAACAGCTCTACCGCGCGCAGAAGATCTCGCGCGGCGAACCGTACCACAAGTAAGGGGCGGGCAGGGCCGCTTTCTGCGCGCTCGCATCAGGCGGAGCTCGCCCTCTCGGGAGCGCTATAATGGCGAAACCGAGAAACCGTAGGGCGGGGGCGACATGCCGGAGCTGCAGAACGGGGAAATGTAACCGCAGAGCGGTCAAGTCGACCAACGAGGAAAGGTACCACCATGCGCTTCATCTCGTGGAACGTGAACGGCCTGCGCGCCGTGCAGAAAAAGGGCTTCGAGGACATCGTGTGCGAGCTCGACGCCGACATCGTAGCCTTGCAGGAGACGAAGCTGCAGGAGGGCCAGGCCACGCTCGACCTGCCGCAGTACCGCGAGTATTGGAGCTATGCCGAGAAGAAGGGCTACTCCGGCACCGCCGTGTTCACCAAGGAGCAGCCGCTGCAGGTGCTGCACGGCCTGGGCAGCGACTACCTGGATGCCGAGGGGCGCATCGTGGCGCTCGAGTTCCCGCAGTTCTGGTTCGTGGACGTGTACACGCCGAATGCCCAGAACGAGCTCGCGCGCATCGCGCACCGCATGGAGTGGGACGACGCGTTCCGCGACTTCTGCAAGGGGCTCGAGGAGGGCGTGCTACCCGCCGACGTGCCGGTGCAGCGCCCGGCGCCCGGCGAGGGCCACGTGTGCATCAGCGAGCTGCCGCTCACGCAGCCCGGCGAGACGGCTGCGCCGAAGCCCGTGGTGATGTGCGGAGACTTCAACGTGGCGCACCAGGAGATCGACCTCAAGAACCCGGGCCCCAACCGCGGCAAGGCCGGCTTCTCCGACGAGGAGCGCGGCAAGTTCACCGACCTGCTGGAAGCCGGTTTCGTCGACACGTTCCGCCGCCTGCATCCGGACGTGACGGGCGCTTACTCGTGGTGGAGCTACCGCTTCAAGGCGCGGCAGAACAACGCCGGATGGCGCATCGACTACTTCCTGGTCAGCGAATCGCTGGCCCCGAAGGTGGCGAGCGCCTGCATCTACGACGAGGTCTACGGCAGCGACCACTGCCCGGTTGGTTTGGAGCTGGAGCTGTAAACGGAACTCGCTTCCCTCCGACAGATTGACGATTAACCAACAATCTTGCCATGTTATTTGGCAAGATATATAGTAACCTTGCCAAATGATATGGCAAGATAATCAATCGTACCAGGAGGGGTCGACATGGATACGTCCATCGGCACGGTCATAGCCGAGAAGATCAAAGACTTCGCCGAGGAGGGTATCCCCGAAGTCTTCGACCGCGACTTGTCTTTGGGACGCATCCAGCCGCCGGCACGGGGCAACTTGGTGAACGTGATCGTGGGCGTGCGGCGCTGCGGGAAGACGTACCGTCTGTATCAGGAGATGCACCGGATCGTCGCCGAAGGATATCCGCAGGATTCCATCCTCTACTTCAATTTCGAGGACGAGCGACTGAAGCCTTACGAGAAGGAGCTGCTGCAGGAGGTCATCGAGGTTTTTTATGCACGCAACCCCCGCGCGCGGCAAGAGGGTGCTTTCTTCTTCTTCGATGAGATCCAGGAGGTGCCGGACTGGGGTTTGTTCCTGCGTCGAATGGTCGACACTTACAAGGCGACCATATATGCGACTGGCTCCTCTTCGAAAATGCTTTCAACGGAAGTGGCCTCCGAGTTCCGCGGCCGCGCTTTGCCGCGCGAGCTCTTTCCTCTCAGCTTTTCCGAATTCGTTCGCTATCAGGGGCATGAGGCGCCTTCTTCGAACGACTCCGCTTCTGCCAAGCGCGCTTTCTCAAGCAACATGCGCGCGCATTTGCGACACGACTGCGGCAAGTACCTGGGCAGGGGCGGCTTCGTCGCCGTCCAGGGTTTGGAACCGTCCGATGCGACGTTGCTGCTGCAGGAGTACGCGAACCGCACGGTGAATTACGACGTCATCGAGCGGTACAATATCTCGAACCCCTTGGTGGCCAGCAGTTTTCTGTCCCGATGCCTCGCTTCTTCCGGACGCGAGCTTTCGTTGAGTAAGGTGCACGGAGAGTTTCGAAGCAGGGGATTGTCCACGTCGCGCGAGATGCTTGCCCGGTTGCTTCGCTATTACCAAGAGGCGTACCTGCTGTTCCCGGTGAAAGAGTTCTCGAGGGCGGTTTCCGAAAACGCGCGCTCGAGCGCGAAAGTGTACGCGGTTGATCCGGCCATGTTCTCGGCGTTCTCGCCTTCTCCGACGCGCGACGAAGGGCAAAAGCTTGAAACGGCGGTGTTCAACAAGCTCCGACGCCAGACGAACCTGGTTCGGCAGGGAGGCATCGCCCGCTTGTCGTTCGAGAAAGGCTCGGCTCGGCACGAGGTCGATTTCGTCGTCGGCGATGCGCTGCTGCAAGAGGCGTGGCAGCTCGTGCAGGTGTCGTGCAGCTTGGCGGATGCGAAAACGCGCCGTCGCGAAGTGCGCGCCCTGGAGGCTGCCATGCCGTTGTACGGTGTGAACGAGTCGTGGATCGTCACCCTGGACGAAACCGAGACGATCGAGACTGCAACGGGAACCATCCATGTTGTGCCGGCTTGGAGCTGGCTGCTTGATTGAGGCGTGAGAGCCCGAGGGCTTTGCGATCAGGCGATCCGATGACAATTGGGGCTGAAGACAAAATACGATTCTCCATCCGATGCCGCAGCGGAGCGCGGGGAGTAGAGTTTCCTCGAACGTGAGAGCAGAGGGAAGGGGAGGGCTATGGGAATGATCGTCAAGCCGCTGTACACGCCGCGCTACGTGCCGACCGGCAACGAGGTGGCCGTGTTCGAGACGAGCAAGGGAACGATACGCGTGCGGTTGTTCGGGAAGGACGCTCCTGTCACGGTGGGCAACTTCGTGGAGCTGGCGCAGAAGGGCTTCTACGACCACCAGAACTTCCACGGCCGCGTGGAGGGCGACGTGGTGGTGGGCGGCTGCCCCGTCACGCGCCCGCTGCGCCCGCAGCAGGTGCGCATGGCCGTGCGCGAGCAGCTGCGCGGCGTGCACCCGGGCATCGGCGACGCCGGCTACGTCATCGCCGACGAGTGGGAGGCGAACCCGCGCAACCGTCACATGGAGGGGTCGCTGTCGCTCGCGCACAAGAAGGATGCGAACACCGGCAGCTCCCAGTTCTTCTTCTCGCTGGCGGACCATCCGGAATACGACGACCGTTTCACCGTGTTCGGCCAGGTGGAGGAAGGACTCGACGTAATGCACCGCCTGCGTATCGGCGACGACATCGAGAGCGTGCGCGTGGAGGGCGCCGCCCCGCTTCCGAGCGACGACGACCTGCCCGAAACCATCGTCGTCGAAGGCGAGGACGGCCCGCAGGAAGTTCCAAACCCCGTCTACCAGGCCATGCAGGCGCTTGCGCACCTGCTGGAGCGGAAGGTAGTAGTCTAAAAGGGGGCGTCAGCGTTCCTCCCAGCCTTCCACGAAGTCGATGAGATCCTGCTGCTTGTGGATGTCGGTCTTCTGGTAGATCTTCTCTATGTGGGTGCGCGCGGTGTTCTTCGCGATGTGCAGGTCGCGCGCCACGATGGACAGCGTCCGCCCTCGGGCCAGGAACTGCAGCACCTCGCGCTCGCGTGGCGTCAGGCCGCACGCCTCGGCCACGCCTGCGCATTTCTGCTCTAGCGTGAGCTGCGGCTCGGGGTGCTCTTCCTGATCGTCGGCAGGCTTTTCCGTGCGACGTCCGGCACCTTTGATCAGGGGAATCGAGGATATCACGCTCTCCGGCAGTACGAGGAACGCGATGATCACCAGGCAGAGAACCGCCACCAGCGCAACGGCGCTCAGCTGCAGCACGCCCGCGTCCACCAAGGGGATCATGACGGCGCTCGCCACGTAGCCCGCGGCCATGCCCAGGAGCATATAGGCCACGCCCACGCCGAACACGTACGGCGCGGCGCCCGGCCCCATGCGCCGAGCGATCTCTCCGAACAGCACCCATGCCAGAATGTCGAACAGCTCGTAACCCGTTGCGATGAGCAGCACGGCCAAGGGCGCCCGCTCGCCGAACACGAGCGCCAGCGCTATCAGCCCGCCTATCATCACCGGCAGCGAAAGCCGGTAGACCAGCGTGATGTTCATGCGGTCCTTGACGAAGAACACGATCACGAGGAACACGGCTCCCACCACGACCAGGCTGAACGACCCGATCCCTCCCAAAAGTTCGAAGGGGTCGTCGCCGACGATGGGGAAGGCATCCAGCATGCGGATGAGGAACGAGAACACCATGATGGACACCATGAGCTTCGTGGAGGAGGCGTCGAGGCGAAGGTAGCCGTGCAGCGCGCGCCCGCGCGCGAAGGGGGCTCCCCCGCCCTCCTGCGGGGCCGTTCCTTCGTCTGCCTCCTGCGGCTCGTCCTCCATCTGGCCTTCCGGCAGGCCCGTCTTCCACACGATGCCGCAACGGCGGCATTCCAGGGCCAGCAGGACGATCGACGCCGCCGGCAGCGCGATGAAGGCGATGAGGTTGCCGTCGGAGGCCATGGCCAGCACGAGGCCCGTGACCACGGCGGCAGCCGGCGCGCAGGCGAGCGAGAAGTACAGGTCCTGCGCGGCGAAGCGCTCTCCCCACATGACCTGCAGAAGACCTGCCGCGGCACCTCCCGTTATGAGTCCGAGCATGAGCAGCGATGCCGAGTCAAGCCAGGTTGCAGCGGGGATGCACAGCGCCGACGACGCCGCGAGCCCCAGCATGATGTCGGTGAGCCGCTCGTGCATGCGCGGCATGCTTCCCACGAAGCGGGTCATGACCAACGCTGCGAGCGCTGCGGCCACGGCGCCGGCCACGAGGAACACCCAGTCGGTGCGGGCCTCGAAGCTCGACACCGAGGCCGAGAGGCTGAAAACGATCCAGGCTCGGCACAGGCCGAACCCCGCGATAACGATCAGATAGTCGAGCGAGAACCGGACGGTTGGCGCGTTCGGGGCGCGCTGCTCCGTCGGCGTCGCATCGGCTGCGGACGTCTTGCTCTTCATGGGCTTCCCCTTGCCATGTCGCATGCGACGCCGGCCAGCAACCGTATGTCGCGCGCGCCTCCCCTTACCCCCGGCCCCGTTCCGCCTGCACGAACCGTCGCGCTCCGTTCCCGCTCGGCGGGCAGCGCGACCTCCCATTGCGGGGGCCGTTTTCATCATACGGGCGAACCCCGTCGGCTTCAATCGGATCGATAATGTGAGAAGGGTATGTTTACCCAGTTCAGAAACTAAGTAACAGATAATTATGATAATCACACCCATCATCTGGTGTGCTCGTGGGAAAACGCGCCTAGAATGCGCCTGTTGACGGACGGGCCGTCACCGAGGAGGGGGACGGTCGATGCGGGGAGCATCGATCACAGGAGCCCGTTCGATTTTGCAAGGAGGAACCATGAGCGAGATTTCACGTCGCAATTTCCTGAAGGGCGCCGCCGTGGCCGGTGCCGCCGTGGCCGGCTCCGCCGCGCTCGCGGGCTGCTCGTCGGGCGGTTCGGCCGCCTCGGGCGACTGGATGCCGAAGTCGTGGGACTACGAGACGGACGTCGTCGTGGTGGGCTACGGCGGAGCGGGCATGTGGTCGTCCCTCGTCGCGGCCGACGAGGGCGGCTCGGAGGTCGTCATCTTGGAGAAGGCGCCCGTCGAGGGCGGCGGCAACAGCCGCATCAACAACGGCGAGTGGACGGTCATCAAGGACGAGAAGCTGTTCCGCGACTACTGCGTGGCGTTCGGCCATGGCCTCATCGAGGAGGACATGATCGACGCCTACATCGGCGAGGCCACGAAGCACACCGACTACGCCGACAAGTACGGCATGACCTACGAGGTGGCCGAGAAGGCGCTCGCCGGCACCATCCCCGAGTACTGGTTCCTGGACGACGGCAAGTATGCGGGCTGCATCGGCGTGTCCAACGTCGAGGGCTTCGGCATGACCACGTTCCACGAGCTGGAGGCCAAGCGCGCCGAGCTGGGCCTGCCCATCGAGCTCAAGTTCGCCTGCACCGAGGAGCACCTCATCCAGAATCCCGACACCAAGGAGATCGCGGGCGTGCGCTTCCTCGAGGATGGTGCCGAGAAGACCATCAAGGCGCGCAAGGGCGTCGTGCTGTGCACGGGCGGCTTCGAGTTCAACGAGGAGCTCAAGAACACCTACCTGAGCATCTACCCCTTCAAGTTCGAGGGTTGGCAGTACAACACGGGCGACGGCATCCGCATGGTCGAGGAAGTGGGCGCGAAGCTCTGGCATATGAACATGGTCATTTCCACCACGGCCATGTGGACGCGCGACCCCGACTACGACTTCGCCATCTTCGCCAGCCCGCAGTCCGACGCGTTCTTCACGGTGAACCGCCTGGGCAAGCGCTACCAGAACGAGGCCAAGACGGGCGGCACGGCGCATAACGGCTGGCACACCCTCATGTCGTTCAGCGACAAGATCGACGACTACGATCGCATACCGTCGTGGCAGATCTTCGACCAGAAGGGCATCGACGGCGGCCCCATGGGCACGCAGCAGGGCGGCTGGTTCGAGTGCGGCAACTACACCACCGACCTTCCCGACGAGCTGCGCGCGTGGGACGGCTGGTCCGACGACAACCAGGTTGAGATCGAGCGCGGCTGGGTGCTCAAGGGCGACACGCTCGAGGAGCTTGGCCAGAAGATCAAGGACTTCGACCACTGGATGGACATCGACACGCTCAAGGAGACGTTCGCCGAGTACCAGGCCTTCTGCGATGCCGGCAAGGACGCTCGCTTCGACCGCGAGCTCACGGCCGAGGAGAACAAGCTCTCCGAGAGCGGCCCGTACTACGCCATCTCCATCTACCCCGGCTCCTGCTCCACGCTGGGCGGCCCGAAGAAGAACGTGAACGCCGAGGTGCTGGACCCGGCCGGCAACGTCATCCCGCGCCTGTACGCCGCGGGCAGCTTCGGCAACTTCCAGGCCCACAGCTACGGCATCACCGGCGGCAACAACTCCGAGAACATGGTGTGGGGCCGTATCGCCGGCCGTCACTGCGCCGGCTTGGAGCCCTGGGACAAGAAGTAGTCCCGCAACCTGACGACGCCGCGCGCCGCGCCCTCCCTCCCTGCGGCGCGCGGGCGCATTTGCGACCGGGCCCGGTCGGCCGTTTGCGGCCGGCCGGGCCGCAACCATGATAGGAAAGCTGGCTATGACGAACGAAACGACGAATACCGCCCGCAAGGGCTTCATGGCCCTGGCCGTTGCCGTGGCGGTGGTGGCCCTGGCCGTGGTGCTGGGCACGGCCGTGGGCTGCGCGCCGAAGCAGGCGGGCGAAGGCGAAGGCTCCGCAAAGGTCCCGAAGGAAGACCCCATGGCCACCCAGCAGGTGGATTGGACCATGGACATCGACTGCAAGACCTGCCATACGACCGAGACCGAGACCTTGGCCGACGTGCAGTGCCCGCAGGCGTCCGAGCATGGCGACCTGGCCTGCAACCAGTGCCATACCCTGGAGACGCCGCTCAAGGAGGCGCACGAGGGCGTGACCTACGCCGACAAGCCCGCCTCGAAGGCCACCGTGGTGACGGTGGACGCGCTCACCTGCCAGGACCCGGCGTGCCACGGCACGATGGCCGACATGGCGGTGAAGACCGCCGACAACACGGAGTTCAAGGACGAGAAGGGCAAGGTCCAGAACCCGCACGAGTACGTGAGCAACGAGCAGCACGACGCGAACCCGCCCACCTGCACCGACTGCCATAAGATCCATAGCAAGAACCTGCAGAAGGATGCCATGATGTGGTGCGCCCAGTGCCATCACAAGGGCGTGTTCCAATGCGGGACCTGCCATGAGCTGCGCGAACGCGAAGTGGCCTAGCGCTTGAACCTCGCCTTCCCCCGGGCCGCGCTATCCTGCGGCTCCGGCGAAGCGGCCGCGCCCTCGGCGGCCTCGAGGCGGTTGCGACCCTGCGGACGCCTCCGGCTGGCTGCCTTGCGGCGGCGAGCCTCCTTAGAAGACCCGGCAACCCTCCCTCCCCGCCGGGTCTTCTTCCTTTTCCGTGGCCCCCGCGGCGCCCGGGCGGGCGCCGGCGCGCATCCGTGCTATCATGCATTCGACCAACGACGAAGAAAGACGGTTATGGACGCTGCGAAAATCGAAGCAGGGGTGCGGCTCATCTTGGAAGGGGTGGGGGAGGATCCCGAGCGCGAGGGCTTGCGCGAGACGCCGGCACGCGTGGCACGTATGTACGAGGAGGTGTTCGCGGGCCTGGAGCAGGACCCGGCGGAGCACTTCGCCACCACGTTCGACGAGCACCACGAGGAAATGGTGCTGGTGCGCGACATCCCGTTCTACTCTATGTGCGAGCACCATCTGGTGCCGTTTTTCGGCAAGGCGCACGTGGCCTACATCCCGGCGGCCGACGGGCGCATCTGCGGGTTGTCGAAGCTCGCGCGCCTCGTGGACGTGTTCGCGAAGCGCCCGCAGGTGCAGGAACGCCTGACCTCGCAGATCGCCGACACGCTCATCGAGCAGCTGCACCCCCAGGGCGTCATCGTGGTGTTGGAGGCCGAGCATCTGTGTATGAGCATGCGCGGCGTGAAGAAGGCCGGCGCGAAGACCACCACAAGTGCCGTCCGCGGTGCTTTCGAGCGCAGCCAGGCCACCCGTGCGGAGGCCCTGTCGCTCATCTTCGCGCGACGGGACTAGGGGCTCCACCGCACTTGGCGGCGTGGCCGAGCGGCAAGGCAGCCGAACCGCCGAAATGTTTCACGTGAAACATACGTTCGTTACGAGGTGCGAGGCCGATTCGCGCCACGAGGAAAGGAACCAACCTATGAAATGCGTCATCTCCGTTCTGGGCAAGGATCGCAGCGGCATCGTGGCCGCCATTGCCACCGCGCTGGCCGACTGCGGCGCGAACATCGACGACATCAGCCAGACCATCCTGGACGACATCTTCTCCATGACGATGCTCACCACCCTCGACACGGAGAAGGCCGACTTCAACACCGTGCAGGAACGCCTCGCCAAGATCAGCGACGACCTGGGCATGCAGATCATCATCCAGCGCGAGGACGTTTTCCAGTACATGTACAAGATCTAGGGGAAACGTACTTTTGCATGAGATGGAGGGACTCTAGCGGCAATTCGTTGGTGATTTGCTACACTCCAGTTCAGCAGCTTTTCGTACCGTTCTTAACATGGACATTAGAAAGGCGCTCGGTTTGAGAATCAAGGAGTTGCGCGAAGAGCGCGACCTACCTCAACGTGCCTTTGCCGAGGCTTCCGGTTTGGATCGCAGTTATCTGGCCGCTATCGAGAACGGCCAGATAAACGTGGGGATCAAGACTGTCGAGCGCATTGCTGCCGGATTCGGCATTTCCGTGGAGCAGTTATTCAAAGGCATTTAGTAATACGCTCCTCGTGGGCATCTCTGCATGGCAAAGCATGCCTTTCGGACACATGGTTTCCCGACGAAACACATCCAAGTGCTCAAGGCGCATGTCTTGTTGGGCAGATTCTGTTCGTTGCTTTTCCGTAGCCGATGCTTTCGGCGGTCTTCCGTATACTGGAACCTATGACATCAGGGAACGACAAGGTGGGGCGCGACGAGCTGGGGCCGGCTTGCTTGAGCGGCGATCCGGCTTGCTCGCCTACGGAGCGCATCTTGGAGCCGGAGGTGCGGCACCATCATCGGCGTAGGCGCAAGCTCCTGGAGTTCACGCACTCGTCCACCCGGGCGACTATGCTCATGCTCGTGGCGGCCGTGGCGGCTCTTGTCATCGAGAACACGCCGGTGCTCCCGTACTTCGCCGCATTCTGGCACGATTTCGACCTGGGCTTCTCGCTGGGCAGCTTCGCGCCGCACCTGTCGCTCGAGCATTTCATCAACGACTTCCTCATGGCCATTTTCTTCCTGCTGGTGGGCTTGGAGATAAAGTTCGAGCTCACGGCGGGCGAGCTGCGCAACCCGCGCAAGGCCCTGCTGCCCATCTTGGGCGCGGCCGGCGGTGCCGTGGTGCCGGCCGTCATGTACACGGTGGTGAACATGGGCAGCGGCTTCGAGCAGGGCTGGGGCGTTCCCATGGCGAACGACATCGCGTTCTGCCTGGGTATCTTAGCGCTGCTGGGCAGCCGCATACCGGCGGGGCTGCGCTCGTTCTTGTCCACGCTCACCATAGCCGACGACATGATCGCCATTCTGGTGATCGCGGTGTTCTACACGGCCGACCTCGATATCGCCTGGCTGGCAGGCGGCCTGGCGTTGTTCGCCGGTGCGCTCGTCATCAACCGGCTGCATGTGTACGACCTGTGGCCGTACCTGCTCATCGGGTTGGCCATGTGGGTGTGCTTCCTGCTCTCGGGCGTGCACGCCACCATTGCGGGCGTGCTGCTGGCGCTGGCCATTCCGGCGAAGTCGCAGGTAAAGCTGGATCGGGCGCCGGGCTGGTTCGAGGCGAGGGCGCGCAAGGCCGACGAGCGCTACGACCCCGGCGAGCCCGACATCGTGCAGAAGGAGTACCTGGGCGAACTCGACGAGATCGGCCGCGTGTCGCGCATGGCCATTCCGCCCATCACGCGGTTGGACTACCGTCTGCACATCCCTGTGTACTTTTTCATCCTGCCGCTGTTCGCGTTCTCGAACGCCAGCGTGGTGCTGACGGGTATGGACCCTCTCGCCGTCATTGCGAACCCCGTGACCATCGGCGTGTTCTGCGGCCTCTTGTTCGGCAAGCCGCTCGGCATCTTCCTGGCCACCTGGCTCACGGTGAAGCTGCGCTTAAGCGATCTCCCCGCTGGCGTGAGCTGGGGCCATATCGCAGGCGTGTCCGTGCTGGGCGGCGTGGGCTTCACCATGGCCATCTTCGTGACGAACCTGGCATTCGTCGATGCGAGCACCATCGCCATGGCGAAGGCGGCTATTCTGGCTGCTTCGCTCGTGGCCGGCGTCGCCGGCTTCCTCGTGCTGCGCCGCGTGACCGACGAGGAAGAGGAAGAAGGGGCTGCCGATGACGGTGAAATCGCGAAAGAAAGATGAAGGGCGGCTACGTCACTGCTGGTTCTGCTCAAGCAGCTTCTTCAGCTCCGATGAGCTATGTATGCCCAGCTTCCTGTAAATCGAGTACTTGTGTGCTTTGGCGGTAGACGGGGAAATACCCAGCGCGTTGGAGATATACGTGGGGTTTCGCTCGTTCGCTAGGTAGCGGAGGATATGTCCCTCGCGTTCGGTCAGCCCGTATTCCCGTTCAAGTGCCAGAATGGCTTTCTTTCTCCTGCCGGGAATGTTCCCGCCGATAATATCGAACAAAGGCGTTCCCGACCGGGTGAACTCTATGGTATCTAATGCGTCGATCAGATCTACAAGAAGGTGTCCAAGCTGCTGCTTGCTTTGCGTTTCGGCGAGATAGCCGGGAATGGCATTATAAAGCAGGGCTGCCGCTTCGAGCACCTTCGTTTCGTTTTCGTCCATAACACCGCACTTCCCTTGATAGTAATACTATTGGGTATTATATCCATAGTGTAATCAAAGTAGATCGATCAACGATAAAGAATCTTTTGCCGACAAAAGGGCCCTTTGAAAAGGGCCCCGGAACATAACAGTTTAGTGCTGGCTTGCTTCTGCCTAGGGGATGAAGCACGTTACTTTCCTACCGTGATCGGCCATGGCCGTGGACAGATCATCGAGCGCGACGAGCTCTATGCATTGGGCCAGACAATGATGAATACAGGCAGGCTTTTTCCCGGCTTTCACACGGTCTTCGCACAGATCGCAAAGATCTGAGGGAACAGGCACGTAATCCCAGAGCCAAGAGCCTTTCATCTTCGCAGGACCCAGTTCGTTGACCTTGATGCCCCACTCGTCAAGCGGGAGATCATGCTCTTTTCGGCATGAGACCTCGCACACATGACAGCCTGTGCAATATTTATAATCTATCAGCAGTGCATATTCGCTCATGTTAGGCCTCCTTCCTCGTAGCGACGGGGCTTGCTGGATCAATGCCGATCGCGCCCTGCTCGGTGTCGGGGCTCAAGGAGCCGAGTGCGTCGAGCCCGTCCACCTTGTATATCTTGCATAGGACGTTTTTGAATGGAGCACCGAAGCCAATGCGGCCTATAGCACGATGTGGCACGAGACTGTTGATGTTGGACTTCCACACACCGCTTAGATTGGGTGCTTCTGGATCCTGTTCGGGGAACCACCATCCGTGCTGGGCGTGTATGACTCGCGGATCGATAATAGGGGTGACGTGCGCTTTCTCGATAGCTTTGCCGAGCGGGTTCTCGATGCACACCCAATCGCCCTCCTCGATGCCGTATAGTGCTGCCGTTTCGGGGTTGATCTGCACAAGAGGGTTCGGCATGAGGGCGCGCAAGGACGGC
Source organism: Gordonibacter pamelaeae (assembly GCF_003340385.1). Lineage (NCBI taxonomy): Bacteria > Bacillati > Actinomycetota > Coriobacteriia > Eggerthellales > Eggerthellaceae > Gordonibacter > Gordonibacter pamelaeae. Next base: position 128,070 of record NZ_PPTS01000008.1, read on the forward strand.
ACTTGTCGGTGCTCGGAGTGGAAGGAAGTGGTTTCGCGTCCACCCGTGGTCATAATGAGCGGGTATTCGTTGGCAAGTTCGGGACGGCTGAACGGCGTGAGTGCATTCTCTTCGAAGTAGGGAAGGGGATCCTCACCCCAATCCTCATAAAGGCTCGAGCATAGTTCGACCAAGCCTGTGGGGGTGTTGAAGCCCGGTTCGCCATCTGGTCGCAGCAGGCCCTTCTCGTACTTGCGGTACTCGAACTCCTGTTGCACCCAGCCCAGCTCCTGCAGCTCCTCGAACGTGATACCGAGCTGGGGCTTGATCTGCTCGGTGAAGAAATCGGCCACGTTGTCCCATGGCCATGCCTTCGGATTGAGCCGCTTGCCCACCATGAAATCTATTTCGAGGTCGGAGCGGCAATCTCCCACCTCGACGCACTTGTTCATGGCCATGACCATGTGAGTGTTGCGCCCGAAGTGGGGAAGCACCACGCCGTCGTGCTCGGCGAACGTGGTCACTGGCAGGAACAGGTCGCACAGGCCCATGGCCGTAGGGGTCATGAAGACGTCTTGGCAGACGTTGAACTCCATCTTCTCGAGCGCCTTGAACCAGCGTTTGCCTTGCGCGTTGGTGGTGTTCGCTATGCCGTTGGTGGCGTAGAACCACGCCATCTTGAGCGGATAGGGCTCGTCGGTTTCCAGTGTGTCGAGGATGCAGTCGGGATGCGCTATGAGGTGTGCGGCGCGAAATCCCTGGTAACGGGGGTCGGTAATCTGCTTTTCGAGCATGCCCGGCGGGAGCTGCTGGGCGCATTCGTATCGCCACTTCCCCATGAAGCTCGCTGGCACGGCCAGTGTCACCCCTCCTGGCACGTCCAGATCGCCGAGGATGGCCGCGAGGATGAGCACGGTGTGGCCGGCCTGCACCCCATTTGCGTTCGTGTCTATGGCGAGCCCCCACATGAACGATGAAGGATGGTTCTCTGCGATGGCGCGTGAGGCAGCGGCGATGGTGGCGGCCGGAACCCAGGTGATCTCCTCCACCTTATCCAGCGGGTACTCGGCAGCACGCTCCTTGAGCTCATCGAAGCCGTAGCACCAGTTCTCAACGAAGTCGTGGTCGTAGAGATCTTCCTGTATCAGATAGTTGATCATACCCAAGCCGAGTGCGGCATCGGTGCCGGGACGGAGCTGCAGGTGGAAATCGGCATGAGCAGCCATCCATGTGACACGCGGGTCTACCACCACGTAGCGCGATCCGCGCTTCATGAGGTCGATGAGCGTATGGCCGAAGAACCCGTCGGGGTTCGAGAACAGGGGATCCTTTCCCCATAACACGATGTACTTCGGCACCTCGTAGCGCGGGTCGTCGTAGCGGTCGGGGAAGAAGGCTGCGTAGTCGAGCTCGGGATAGCCCGCCCCGAGTATGAAGTCGGCCACCGAGCAGCGTGGCCCATAGCACGAGTCGCCGCTCATGGGGAAGCACGAGTTCGGTGTGCCGAGGGCGGCATAGGCGAGCGGTGTTTTGTAGAGCGTGGCCTCGCGGCCCGTGCCCTGGAAGGCCACAATGGACTCGGCGCCCCAATTCTCCTTGACGTAGCTCACCCGCTCTTCGATGATGTCGAGCGCCTCGTCCCAGGTAATGGGCTCCCAGGCGTCCTTCCCGCGATCTTCGCGTGCGCGCTTCAAAGGGCTCAGGACGCGCTTCTCGCTGTACATATACTCGGGAAGCGTGAGGCAGCGCACGCACAGGCGCCCTTGGGTGATGGGGTGGTCCGGATCTCCCTCTACGTCCACCACCTTGCCGTCTTTAACGGTCAGGTACATGCCGCACCCCACCGGGTGGTCGCCCGGCGGCGACCAGGCGCAGGTGCGGCACTTGACCACGCCGTCACCGCATTCGATTATCCGCTCTGACATAACCTCTCCTCTCTCGTGCTGTTTATCGCGTGGTGGCACTTTTCCGGTTTCAAGGATGATTTCGCTGAGAAAGGCGACCTCTAAATGCCGGAAAGTGCCGGAGCCACGGGCCTACTTGCTGATGGGCGCTCCCGGCGCCTTCGGGGCAGAGGGGGCGTTGGGCATCCCATGAGCCGTTGGTGCGGGTACGACTGCCGGGGAAGCCGGTGCGGGCGCGTCGTCCTCGGCGCCTTCGGTCGGCGACTTGCAGAAGGGGCATTTCTTGGGCAGCTGCCCCGCTACGCGGTTGATGCGCTTGCCGCAAGACGGGCAGGTGGCGGGGGGCAGTTCGGTCTCGGCTGGTCTGAAGCACATGGCGAACCTCTTTCTCTCAATGCTCTCGACGTGCGATGACTAAACCGAAATAGTATTAATTCTTTGCCATCGCCTTTCAATAAAATAATACGAAAGGGGTTAAATGAATAGTACTAAAAAGACTATGTACTATTCTATTTTAAGAATATGTTACAGGATTTTAAAGGAACACTTAGTTCGAAAAAAGCCTAATATGCAGGTAAAACATCTGTTAAATATAAACACACCAGTTTATTTATCCAAAAAATAGTATAAATAGACACCTTGATTACTAATACTAAATAATATTATTTTGATGTCACAAACTAAACCAAATTGACCTAAGCCAAAAGTGGTTAGTTAAAGGAGGATCGTATGTGTTTTAGGCCTGCGGCGGTCGAAATGTCCAACAAGTGTCCGCAGTGCGGATGCGAATGCGCGCTCAATCTCGAGCATTGCCCGCAATGCGGAGCGGCGCTCCCCAAGGTGCCGGCCATGCCCGGCATGCCCGGTGCCCCCGGTGTGCCCGTTCCGCCCGGGGCCCCGGCTCCGCCTGCGTCTCCATCAGCGCCCCGTGTTCCGCACCCATGAGCGTTGCGCGTAGGCAACAGTCCCGTTTCTGTAAGCTTCCGGCCAACGCTCTGCCCGCCCGAGGTTTGAGCGTTGGCCGGCTGCCGAAAACCCAGATCGATGAATCGCCAAGAAAAGGAGGAGGAATGGATTACCAAGAGTTCCTCGATTCGGTCGACCGCGAGGCCTACCACGAGGGGGAATGGCGGTGGCGGGAGGGCGAGTACACCGTCACCCGCACCAATCATTGGTCGCCCCCTGGCTGCCATAACGGGTGCGGCGTGCTGCTCTACGTCGACCAAGAGGGCAGGCTTGCCCGCATCGAGGGCGACCCGCTGTCGCCCTTCAACAACGGCAAGCTTTGCATGCGCTGCCTCGACATGGTGGAGGCCGTAAACCATCCCGACCGGTTGAAGTACCCTTTGCGTCGGGCCGGCAAGCGCGGCGAGAACAGATGGGAGCGCATCACGTGGGACGAGGCCTACGATGAGATCGTGGAGCGCGTGAACACCGTCAAGCGAGACTTCGGCTCCCACACCATCCTGTTCGTGCATGGCACGGGACGCAACATCGGCTGGCAGCTGCCGCTGTTCGCATCCACTGCCCTCGAGACGCCCAACGTCTGCAACTTCGGGTTCACTGGCTTTGCCTGTTACCTTCCGCGTATGATCGGCGCATCGGCGAAAATGGGAGAAATGACCATCGCCGACGTGTCCGAAACGCATGAGATGCGCTATGCCGACCCATCCTTCCGCCGCCCCGATGTGATCATGGTTTGGGGTAACGAGCCTCTTAAGGCCAATGCCGACGGCTTCCTTGGCCACTGGATCGTCGAATGCATGCAGATGGGTACCCAGATCATCTCCATCGACCCGCGCCTAACCTGGCTCGGAGCCAAAGCCGCGTACTGGTTGCAGGTGCGCCCCGGAACCGACGGCGCGCTGGGCATAGCGATGCTGAACACCGTCATCAACGAGGATATGGTCGACCATAAGTTCATCGACAGCTGGTGTTACGGCTACCAGCAGCTCGTCGAATCGGTGCAGGGTAAGGATGCCGATTGGGCCGCCGAGATATGCGGTGTACCGGCGGACGACATACGCGGAGCAGCCCGCTTGTACGCTACGGCGGAAAGCGCGTCCATCCAGTGGGGCCTCGCGTTCGAGCAGCAACTGTCCGCATTGGGCGTCACCGCGGCGGCGTGCGATCTCATGGGTGTTACCGGCAACATCGACAATCCCGGAGGGAACCTGCTCATCAAGTGCGCATTCGATATCGAGAAGCGCTACGGTTTGGGTGATTTCAAAATCCCGCGCGAAAACTATGCAGGCAAGCTTACTTTGTCGGCGGGCATCGAGTCATCCGATATCGTGGCCTGTGCGTCCTCAGATGCCCTACTGCACGCTGTGGAGACAGGCGAGCCCTTCATGCCCCAGATTATCTGGCTGCAAAGTGCCAACCCGCTATCCTGCTCGGGCATGGACGCACCGCGCATGTACGAGGCCATGAACAAGATCCCCTACTGCGTGGTGGCCGACCCCTATATGACGCCGACTGCCGTGGCTCATGCCGATATCGTGCTGCCGGTTGCCATGAGCTGCGAGCGCAACTCCGTGCGCACCTGGTGGACGCCCGCCCGGTCCATCTCCAAGTGCGCGAGCTACTACGAAGCAAAGTCCGATGAGCAGATCATCCTCGACCTGGGTCGCCGACTGAAGCCCGAGAACTGGCCCTGGAAAGACGACAAGGAGTTGGCCACGTGGTACCTCACCGACCAGTACGCCGAGGGCGGCACGCGTTACGAGGGTGATTTCGAGGAGCTGCAGGAGCGCGGCGGCTACAAGTATGACCCGTGGGATGCCGAGTACTACAAGTACCAGAAGGGCATGTGTCGCCCCGACGGCCAGCCGGGCTTCGACACGGCAACGGGTCGTTTCGAGTTCTGGAGCTGGGGGTACAACCATTGGGGAGTCGATCCGATGCCCTACCACATTGAGCCGAAGGATAGCCCAGTATCCACGCCCGAGAAGCTGGCAGAGTACCCGTTCATCGCCACGTCGGGTGGAAGGTCCTACGAGTTCTTCCATTCCGAGCACCGTCAACTGGAAACCATGCGCGAGTTCCATCCTTGGCCGCTTGTGACCATTCATCCCGAGGCTGCGGCTGAATACGGCATCGAGGATGGCGACTGGGTGTGGATCGAGACCACCCATGGCCGATGCCGCCAGAAGGCGTTCCTCTTCCCCGGCATCAAGAAGGACACCATTCATATGGAGCACGCTTGGTGGTTCCCCGAGCAAGAAGCCGCAGAGCCCAGCCTGTACGGCACGTTCGACTCAAACATCAATAACATGGCGCTCAACTTCGAAACGGGGCAAGGCGGCATCGGTTCCGGTATCAAGAGCTTCTTGGCAAAGATCTACCCCTACGTCGAGGGAGACCAGATGCCCGGCGAGAAGGTCACCCGCGAGGGCGGCTGGGGCGACTACCTGCCCGGCGTTATGGCGGGTGACAAAGAATCGGCAGAGAGGCAGGCTGCCGAAGGCAACAGCGCCTTGCTCGCCCAGATCGAGGCCGCTCGGCGCGCCAAGGAGATGAAGGTAGAGGACGCCGACATGCAGGGCCGGAACGCGCTCATCTACGCGAAAGAGCACGCCGACGGCCTGCAGGATGCCTGACCGCCCAAACGACCCAAGAAAAGGAGGCGAACGACCGTGACTAAGGCGATTCTCGTCAACTACGACTACTGCACGGGCTGCCACTCATGCGAGGTGGCCTGCAAAAAGGAGCGTGGCCTGCCGAAAGGCGAGTTCGGCATTAAGGTGTGCGAGGTGGGGCCGTTCCAGTACAGCAGGGACCAGGGGCTGAAGGGCGTATGGGAATGGACGTATATGCCCGTCCTGACGCAGGCATGCAATCTGTGCGCCGACCGTACGAAGGAGGGCAAGATGCCCATGTGCGTGCAGCATTGCCAGGCATGGTGTCTGTACTACGGTGAGGCGGAGGACCTGGTCAAGAAAATGGACGGCAAGACCCGTTGGACGCTTTCGACCACCAAGGAGTAAGGGGGCCGGGCGGCTTAGACCGAGAGGGGAACCATGCGCGAAGTCGCCCGGAAACCATTGAAAAGGGGGTTCCATGAACATGACCGACGAAGTTTGCGCGCACGTCGCGGCCGCAGACTACGCGATACTCGACGATTTCACCGTCGGGCGAGTCAAGACCCGTGTGCTCGACGCGGTGGGCGTCATAGCTGCCGGGGTGCACGCGCCTCGTTGCGACGATTTGTTCAACCTGCTCAAAAGCTATGGAACAGCGCCTCAAAGCACGGCGTTTTTTCGCGGCGAGCTTATGGGCGCTCCGCAAGCTGCCATGGTGAACAGCTTCGCCATGAGATCCTACGATTTCGAGGCCATCGAGGCCGAGAACGAGAATCGCAAGAGCAGTGCCGCTCACATCAGCGGTACGACGGTGCCCACCGCCTTCGCCGCCGCAGAGCGCGTACATGCGAGCGGCAGGGAGTTCCTCACGGCTTTGGTGGTGGGCGATGACGTTGCCGCGCGTCTGGGAGCGGCATCTGGCTTCGATGTGTATGGAGGCTGGGATAACACCAACACCATCAACGGGTTGGGCGCTACTGTTGTCGCCGGCAAGTTGGGCGGCCTCAACGAGCAGGAGCTCAACAACGCGCTCGGCCTGAGCCTGAACATGCTGGGCGGGTCGATGGACAACATCAACTACAAGACGCTCGCGTTCAAGCTCCCCATGGCGCTTGCTGCCCGCAACGCCATCTTCTCGGCCGACTTTGCCGCCCGTGGCATGACGGCCACCCACGACGCCATCGGGGGCAAGAAAGGGTATTTCTTCCTGTTCTGCGGCGAGAAGCAGCAGCCGGAGCTGCTGTGCAAGGACTTGGGGCGCGTTTTCTACGGCGATGTGGTCATCAAGCCGTGGTCGGCCTGCCGCGCCACGCACCCCTCGATCGATGCCTGCATGAAGATCGTCGAAGCGCACGAATTCGATCCAACGCAAGTGGAGAGCGTAACCATTCATACCACGCCCCGCACAGCTCAAGGGTTCGTGGGGCAGCCGTTCGAGGTAGGCGAAGAGCCCCAGGTGAGCGGAGCTTTCAGCATCATCTACACGGCGGCAGTCGCCCTTGTGGAAAAGGCTGTGCGCCCCGAGCACATGAACCGGGAGGCCATGGAGGATCCCGCGCTGAAAAGCATGATAGCGAAGATCGCCATCGATCCCTCCTTGCCGCCCGACGAGTACCAGACGGCGGAGGTAGACGTGGTCATGCGGGACGGCACGTCTTATCACGCACGCTGCGACGTGCCCAAAGGCGATATCTACCGCAGCCCCCTGACCGAAGGGGAGGTTCTCGACAAATTCTACCGGAACATCGAGTTTTCTCGCACGCTGCCGCACGAGGCTGCCGCACAGGTGGTTGAGATGGTTACGCATCTTGAAGAGCTGGACGACATCGGGGAGCTCGTGGCGTTCATGGAAGAGAGGAGAATGAAATGACCGCAGAACAGAAAGCTACCGCGAAGAAGGCGCTCGGCATCACGGTCCAGATAGCCGCGCTGCTCGTTATCACGCTGCAGTATGCGAAGTCGTTCTCGACGCCGGCCATGTCGGCCATTGGAGCGGCATACGCCCCTGCGGGCGTCGATTCGCTCATGCTTAAGAACATCGAAGGGCTGCCCTCGCTTATGGCTATTGTAGGCGCGTTCGCCGTGGGCATCCTCGAGCGCTATATGAAAAAGAAGACCATGCTTATCATTGCCATGACATGCACCCTCGTCGGTGGGGTGGTTGCTGGTCTCATGCCGGAGACCATCGAGGGCTTCTACGGCATATTGGCGTGCCGCGTGGTGCTGGGTTTCGGCCGCGGCATGATATTCCCTATGGCGTCATCGTTCATAGCCGACTTGTTCGAGGGCAGGCAGCGCGACCGCCTCATGAGTTTCAAAACGGCAGTGGGAGGTCTCTCGGGTTCGGTGTTCCAGCTGATCGGCGGTTTCCTGGCCGTCATGTCGTGGCGCTATTCCTTCATCGGCTACCTGTTCATCATCCCCATCGTGGCGATGATTGTGCTCTGGCTTCCGGAGCCCGACGTAAAGCCGGCTGGGACGACGGCCGACGGCAAGCGTGGTAACGCGCTCAAATCCATCACGGTAGCCGCATGGATCGTCATCCTCTTGGCAGGCGTGTGGAACTTTTTCCAGTTCTCGTACTTCACCAACATCTCCTTGTGCATCAAGGAGGCGGGTTTGGGCGACACGGGCTTCGCTGGCATCATCAGCTCCACGCAGACGCTTGCCGCCGCGGTGGGCGCCATCTGCTACGGTGCGTTTCTTAAGGGTCGCCTTCGGGGATTCGACCTGCCTATCGCTCTACTCGGCGAGGCCGTGGGCTTCTGGATTCTCACGCACATCGTCTCGGTGCCGGGCTACTACGCAGGCGCCATTGTATACGGGCTCGCGTTCGGCATGTTCAACCCCGCCCTCATCCTGCAGATCGTGAAGGTTCTGCCCAAGGAAGGTGCCACGTTGGGGCTCTCGCTTTTGGCTGCGGCGCAGAATCTGTGCCAGTACTTCTCCGCCTACGTGCTTGCGTTCTTCGCCGGTCTCATGGGCGTGGCGGCTACGGGCCAATTTGCCGGTTGGAACGTGGCATGGCCGCTTGCGACAGCTATGGCCGTGCTTGTGGCCGTTATCATCGTTATCACTAAAGCGAAGCATCCCGAGTTGATCGCCGGCCTGAAAGAACCGGGTAAGCAATCCGATATCGAGAAAACCGTCTAGTTGGGGGAACGGCACGTAAAAGATGGTTGTACTGGATTCGAGTGATCGGGGCCGGCGCCCGCCGGCCTCTTCTGCCGAAGGGGGATCGCATGCTAGTTCGCGATGGCAAGCTTCTAGGGAGAGTACCGTATGCATTCGTGATCGTGGGGTGTTGCTGCCTTCTCCAGGCGTTTGGCATGGGCCTCATATTGAACTGTGGAAGTCTGTTCTATGTTCCTGTCTGCGAGGATATGGGGTTTCTTAGATCGGAGATTGCCACGTACATGACAGGCTATTTCGTCGGAACGACGTTGGTAACGCCCTTGGCCGGAAAGCTTCTCTCACGGTATGACATACGCGTTGTCATGGCATTGGCCATCGTGGTGCTCTCGTTCTCCGTCGGAGTCATGTCAACCTACACGGCGATATGGCAGTGGCAGGCATCAGGGTTTCTCGTCGGGGCGGCTGGTTCGTGCATATTCGTGCTGCCTTCCGCGACGCTGGTGGGGAACTGGTTCGTCAAACGGCGCGGTATGGTATACGGCATTGTCATGGCTTGCTCGAGCGTATCGGCGGCAGTGTTCTCGCAGGTTCTGCACGGCATCATAGTGGCCGACGGATGGCGAGAGGCTTATTTGTTCGTCGGTGTCGCCTCGTTTTGCGTGATCTTTCCCTGTGCCCTGCTGCTGAGAAGGAATCCGTTCGACGTGGGTGCCGTCCCCTATGGGCTCGTGCCCAATAAGGTAGTCGGAAAAGCGTCAGTTGTACGAGGTGTTGCGGTGAAGGTAGCCGTGGTCTCCTTGGCGTTTTGGTGCTTGTTCGTATTCGCCGGTATTGCGTCGTTCATTCATGGAGGCATCGAGCAGCATCTTCCCGGTTACGTCGAGTCTGTCGGGTTCACCTCGTCATTCGCCGCAGCTGTGGTATCGGCCCAGTCCGTCGGATCGGTGGTCGACAAACTGGTCATGGGCTGGCTGAACGACAAGCTGGGGGTGCAGCGAACCACCATCATCGAGCTTGTGCTCATCGTGCTGGGCATTTTAGGGTTCGTTCTGCTGCACAACCCGGTTTTCCTCATCGTGTCCGCTGTTTTGTTCGGCGTGCAGGATTCGCTTATGTCGGTGAGCCTTCCTCTGCTCATTCGAGAGGTATTCGGTTCTAAGAACTACACGCAGATCCATGCGTGGATACGTACCGGCGTGGGGGTGTTCGGATCGTTTTCGGGCATTGTCGTCGGTGCGGCATATGATTTCGCAGGCACCTTCGTCCCCGCTTTTCTGGGATTGATGGTCATCTGCTTTTTGGCCATGGCCTGCATCCGCGTTGCCTACCGAACAAGCAAGGGATTGGTTTGGGAAGCGACGGGCTGCGTATCGGATGGAGACGCCAAGAAGTAAGAGGATTGCTATTTCCCGATTGCAGAAAGCTTTCATAGTGCTGGACGGAGTCAAGGGGGGCCCGGCTGCTTGCGGCCGGGCCCCTTGTAGATCGTTCGCTTGCGGCGGACGCCTCTTGTGCGATTGTTATGACGGCCACAAGCTGACGCCAGGGGCGTCTACCGCTCGTACATCACTTCGCCGCCCAGGATGGTCGTCGCCACCTTGGTGGTTCGGTAATCCTCCACGTTGCCGGCGATGAAGTCGTTGTCGAACAGGCACATATCGGCGAAGTTGCCCACCTCCACCGAGCCCATCTTGTCGTCGTCGTGGCTGAAGAACGCCGCGTTCTTCGTCCACATGATGAGGGCCTGGATGGGCGTGACCTTCGACTCGTCGCCCTTGGAGAGCG
>NZ_PPTS01000008.1:138556-186714 GCF_003340385.1 Gordonibacter pamelaeae
GCGTGACCTTGCAGCCGTTGAGCTTCAGCATCTCGTCGCCGAAGCCGGTGACGCAGTCCATCTCCTCCAGGCGGCGCAGGTTGTCCTCGAAGGAGCCGAACTGCGGGTCCAGGTAGAACATGAGGTTGCCGCGGTAGGTGAGCTTGCCCTGCTTGCGGGCCTCGTTGTAGATGTGCATCTGCTTGTAGTTGAGGTTCGCGTCGATGGCGCTGGTGATGCCGAAGGAGTTCAGGCGCTGCCCGATGAGCACGAGGCTCTCGAGGTGCTGGGCGTCGGTAAGGGCCGGCTTGGCCTTCAGCATGGGCTGGAGCGCGCCGTTCTCGTACAGCAGGCCGTCGAGCTCGCCGTCGTCGTAGTGGCCGATCTCGGCGCCCTCGGGCTGCGGGGTGTCCTTCGTGTAGCCGCACGCCTCGAGCGCGAGAGAGTTCGCGGCGATGGTGTGCACGGACATGTGCAGCAGGAACACCGGGTTGTTCGGGGCGACCTCGTCGAGCTCGCGGCGCGTGATGACCTCCTGGCTGTCTTCCCAGATGAGCTCGTTCCAGCCGTCGCCCTCGATCCACTCTCCGTCGGGGGTGTTCGCGGCCTTCTCGGCCACGGCGTCGAGGATGGCCTGGCGGCTGGTCACGCCGTTGAAGTCGAGGTTGAGCATCTGCTCGCCGGTCCACTTGCAGTGCATGTGGCATTCGACGAAGCCGGGCGTGAGGATCTTGCCGGAGGCGTCGATGACCTCGGTGTGCTCGCCGATGAACTGCTGGACGTCGGTGGCCGTGCCCACGGCGATGACCTTGCCGTCCTTGGCGGCCACGCCGCCGTCCTCGATGATGGGGAAGTCCGTCTTGCCTTCCTTCACCTCGTCGCACGTGATGGCGACGGTGTAGATCTTCGGATGCTGGATGACCAGGTCTGCCTCGGGATACCAAGTGCTCATAACAGGTTCTCCTTTTCCTTCGATACTATCGCGGAAAAGCGGAAGAGCGCCTTTGCCTGCATGCGGCAATGCGGCCGCACCGGTCGGCGTTATCGTGAAACCATGAATCATCCCCGCTGCACAGCATAGAGTAAAACTCGTCCTTCCTGCCACCGGCCGTAAGGACGATATCGCGGGTATGATCGTACTTTCGGCCGATTCCCTTCCGGCGGGGGCGTGGGGTAGGATGGGCCGCAACGTAATCCTTCCTCGGAAAAATCCATAACGTGCTGCAAAGGGCGACAAGGGCGGCCATCTGCCTGCTCGCCAGGGGTTTTGTGGCAATACCAATCGGAAACGAGAGAAGGTGTCATCGTGGAGAACACGATCATCGACGACGATGCGACCATCGTCGCAGACGCACCCGCATCATCGAAAGCACCCGCGACGGCCGTGTCCCGCAAGGAGATCCTGCCGGCGTTCTGCATCACCGTCGTAGCCGCCATCGCGCTGTACGCGCTCATGAGCTACGTGCAGCCCCTGCTCATGAACAACAACTTCATCTACGACTTCGGCACCATGATGACCGGCTGCATCGAGGGTTCGCCCCTCTACCGCGTGGCCTGGTTCTTCGCCGACCTGACCGAGGGCTCGTTCATCGCGGCGCTCCCGGCCTCCATCGGCATGATCATCATGGGCTTCGTGGCCGCCGCGCTCGAGCGCAAGAAGTCGGCCCACGCCGGCACCGGCGTGGCGGGCAACGGCCACATCTTCACCACCATGTTCGTGACGACCTGCCTGTCGCTCATCCTGGGCCAGCTGCTCTACGGCGGCCTGTTCGCCAGCGGCTGGATTCCCACGTTCGCCACCGTGCTCACCGTGCAGGTGTTCGTGATCTTCTACGGGTCCGACCTGAAGAAGGTGGCAACGTCGCTCATCCTGGGCACTATCGTCACCTGCCCGGTGTGCTACGCCCTGCTGTACGGCATCGTGTCCCCGCTGGGGCTGCCGCTGTTCATCGCCGTGTCCGCCGGCGTGGCCATCGTGGTGCCGGTGTGCTCGCTCATCTTCCGCCTCATGCCGTGGATGACCATCCCGGCGCCGGCCGAGGGCGCGAACCCCACGGACCAGAACAAGAGCAAGTTCTTCGTGCACCAGATCTTCGGCGACATCGGCCAGCTGACCATCTGGGGCAGCTCGTGGGCCACGATCGGCATGTACGTGGGCGGCATCATCTCGTGGGTCATGAACCCGCTGCATCCCGCATACGGCTCCGGCAACTTCCCCCTGCTCATCATGGTGCAGGTGGTCACGGGCGCTCTGGCCATCCTCATCTGGTACCCCAAGTGGAAGAAGACGGGCATGGCCTTCACGTTCGCGGGCATCGTGTTCGCGTCCGCCGTCGTGAGCACCTATCCGCCCAGCTGGGCCATCGTCATCCCCACCATCCTCATCGGCGCCGTGGTGTTCGCGCCGCTGGTCGAGTGGGTGCTGAAGGTGTTCCGCTTCAAGGGAACCTACCATCCCATCTGCCTGATCCAGGTTGCTATCTTCACGGTATGCACCGCATGGTCGTTCGCCGTCATGTACCTGATCATGCCGATGCTGGCTTAACTACCCGGTCGCAGCGCGCACCGACAGGCGCGCTCGACATCTTATTCCTCGAGCCCCTCGCCGCATTCAGTCCCCGCGGCGGGGGGCTTTTGCGCTGTGCGGTTAAGGCGCGGCGGGGGAGGACGTCCGAAGAGGCGCCTTCTGCGAAAAGGCTTTAGCTAAGGTGCTTCGGCTGCCGAGGAGCGCTCCTCGGGTCCTTCGCTCCGGGGGGGGGTGGCTGGCTTCTTGACGATATCCCTCGACTTCGCGCCTTCTGTGTTCTGCTTGGTGCGGCGCTGCGCAGAGGCTAGCGTGCCGCGTCGTGCAGTAGGGCGACGAGCGCCGTGCGGTTGGGCACGTGGGCTTTGGCGAAGATGTTCTGGATGTGGGATTTGACGGTGGAGAGGCTGATGCACAGCCGGAGGGCGATCTGGTCGTTCGTGAAGCCCTCGGCTATGAGTAGTGCAACGTCGCGCTCGCGCGACGTGAGGGCGGAGAGCAGCGCGTGCTGCGAAAAGGCGGGTTGGCTCGCGTCGGGCTCCCCGTGGCCTTGCAGGGGGGTGACGCGGACGGTGAATGCGCAGGCGTCATGAGGGTCGTCCTCAACCTGCATGCGGAAGCAGAGTCCTTGGGCGTTCGTGAAATCCAGGTAGCGCTCGGAGCCGTGGGCGGGTGTTCGGGTGCTCATGGCGAACGACGCCTCCCTTCATTTTGACGCTCCCCTTCCGGGAGCGACCCGGAAGGGGAGCAGGGGGTGATACTTGGTTTCCGCTTTCTCGCGAAACTTCAGTAGTTTGTCGCGCTCGTGCCCGTCCCCCTGTTTCACCTCCTTGCGGTATTCCTTCCTCGGAAATGCCGGGCAAGGCGCACGTGCTGGATAAAATAATGCGGTTTCGGCTTGGCCGGCGCCATCCTCCGCCAGAGGTGGTTTACGCTTCCCGAGCATCTCACCCCATAAGTATTAGATGCTTTTCCAGCGGGTTTAGGTATACTCGCCAGTGGCGTGAGCGGGGGCTATACAGCCTGTTTGACGTGGGGCTGTGCGTTTGCTCGCGAAGTCGATGGATATCGGGGGGATCCATATGGAGGCTGAGGGCACTCGCTTTGGCGGCATGCGTAAAGTTGTCCACGATGTGCGGGAGCAACCGACGCTTTTCGTTGGCTTCACCGCCTACAAGACGTTCGCCGTCCTGCTGTTCCTGGACGGTTTCTTCTTTCCCGGCACGTTCCGGGTAGCCGGCTTCGAGTTCTCCACCATCGTGCCGTTTCTGTTCATCTGCGCGGGCGTGTGCCTGTTCTTCGCATTCCGCTTCAGGAAGATCAAGGTATTCGACAAGGACGCGTACCTTTGGTTTCTTGTGGTCAGCATGGTGCTGGGCGTGTTCTTTCTCTTCATGGAAACCCATGCGGGGATTGCGGACGACGCGTTCCGTTTCGCGACGCTGGTGTTGGGCATGGTGCTGCTGGCCGTGGGAACCATGGGCATCCATATAGAGCTGGGGCGCATCTTCGGCATGCTGGGAATGACGCCCACGTTGACGTTCGGCATTGCCTCGGCGCTTGCCACGGGGGTGCTGTCGCTGGGTATCACGCTGCTCGACCCGCTTTTGCGGTGGGTCGTGGCCTTCGTGCTGCCAGCTTTCATCGTGCTGCTGTTCTACTGCGCGAAGGGCAGGGTGTTCCCCGATCAGAAGGTGCTCTACCGCGAATCTGCGAACGACCTGTTCATTCCCTATCGCTTCATGGCCACCTCCGTCACGCAGGGCTTGGCGCTGGGTATACCGCTGGGCTTCTTGAGCTTCTCGGGCTTTCTCTCCCAGATGCTCGATTCGGTCGGGTACTTCTTCGCGGCAGCGCTCGCCTTGCTGGCGGTGCTGGTGCTGCAGATGGACTTCAACCGCTCAATCTACCAAATAGGGTTTCCGCTTGCGGGGGCAGGTTTGCTGGCGGTGGGCATGCTGGGCCCGTCGTCGGTAATGGCGGGCGTGCTGCAGGTGACGGGATTCCTGTACCTTGACCTGGTGCTGTGGGGTTTGGGATCGTACCTTATCAAGAACTGCGACCAGCCGGCTACCTGGGTTGCCTCTTGCCCCAGCACGGCGCTCATGTTGGGGCGCGCGCTGGGCATCGTGGTGGGCAGCGTGGCCCTGCAGGTGCTGGCGGATTCCGCGCAGATCGTCGTGTTCTTCTGCACGCTGGCTTTTTTGGTGCTGATGACGGCGCTGCTGCTCACCAACAACGCGAACATGCGCACGGGCTGGGGGTTCGTGCGTCCCGGAGATCCCGATGAGGCCACGGACAGCTATCGCACCTGCGAGGTGGTGGCGCAGGACTTCGGGCTGACGCAGCGCGAATTGGAGATCATGTACAGCCTGATAGAGGGAAAGTCGCGCAAGGAGATAGCCGAGGACCTGTACATCACCTCGAACACCATCAAAACGCACCTGCACAATCTGTACGGCAAGCTGGATATCCACTCCGAGAGCGATTTGAAGGCGTTCGTCGCGAAGCGCGAGCGGATGTTCTCCACCGAGGAGGATGCCGTGCCCCTGCCGCCCGAAGAGGTATGAGGGCGGGCATGGCAACGCTCGGCGGGCGAGCGTCCTACGCCTTGGCGGTGAAGCCGGCTGGTTCGGGCAGCTCGGCCGTGCAGTGGGGGCAGCGCGTGGCTCCCTCGGCCACCTCCTCGAGGCAGTACGGGCAGTGCGGGGCCTCCTTCTCCTGCGCCTGCTTGCCGTGCTTCGCCAGCGAGCGGGCCTTGTTCAGGGCCTTCACCATAAGGAACACCACGAACGCGATGATGACGAACTGGATGACGGCGTTGATGAAGCTTCCGTAGGCGATGGCGGAATCGCCCGCCCCCAGCGGCAGGTACAGCTTCATGTCCGAGAAGTCCACGCCGCCGGTGAACGCGCCCACGATCGGCATGATGAGGTCGCTCACTGCCGAGTTGACGATGGCGGTGAACGCCGCGCCGATGACCACGGCCACGGCCAGGTCCATCACGTTGCCCTGGTTGATGAAATCCTTGAATTCCTGTAAAAACTTCTTCATGGAGGCCCTTTCGTCGATCGTGACGCTTCGTCTTCGGAGGTTCGTTCCAGTATAGGATGCGGCCGGCGTGCAGGCGAGAAGTTCATGGAATCGTTGACCGGCGCACGCTGGCAACCCCTTGCGGCCGCGGTCGGGAACCCGGCGCTCGGACGGGTATACTATGGGGCTGTGCGATCTCGCGTGCTGCTGTTCCCGGACGATCGGAGGACCTCGTGAACAAAGTGAAGACCACGGTTAAGACGATGCTCGGCTTCGAGCAGGTGCGGTAAGGAGCGTCATGACCAAGATCCATTCGCATACCCTCCCGATCGGGGCCGATATCGTCGACGCGTTCTGCCTGATGCAGAAAGGGTTCACCGACCAGTTCGTATACTACGACAAGCAGCGGGCGTGCCGTTATATGGGGCTCGGGCGCTGCATCGCGCTTCCGACGCTCGACGGGGCCGAAAGCGAGTTGGAGGGGCCGGTGGAGCAGCCGCCCGTGTATTTCTCGTTCAACCGCTTCGATGCGGAGAATCCGGCTCCTGCCGACGAGCTGTTCGAGGCGTTCCCCCGGCTGAAGTTCATGCTGCCCGAGATCGTGCTCATCGAGAACGAACGGGGCACGCTGTTGCAGGTGAACTCGCTCGGCCCGGTATACCCGGGCCGCATCGCACGCTTCATGCGCCAGGCGCTCGCCGCGCCGCCGCGCCGCCGCGAGACGGTGCCGTACCGGCTGGAGCCCGACTCGCGCGAGGCATGGCGCGACGCCGTGGGCGCGGGCCTGGCGGCCATCGAGGCGGGGCGCGTGGACAAGGTGGTGCTGTCACGGCGGCAGCGGCTGGTGGCCACACGTCCGTTCTCGTCGAAGGACCTGCTGGTGAACCTGATAGACGGGCCGGCGCGGGGCACGGTGCTCCTGTACCGCTACGCCGACGTGTTCTTCTGCGGCTGCACGCCCGAGCTGTTGGTGCGCAAGCGCGGTGCCGAGCTGGAGAGCATGTGCCTGGCAGGCACCTGCCCGGCCGGCGGCTCCGAGGACGAGCGCGCGCGTCTGGCGGCCGAGCTCATGGCCGACCCGAAGAACCGCGCCGAGCACGACTACGTGGTGCGGTTCATCCGCGAGGTGTTCCGCCGCACCTGCCACGGCGTGGACGTGCCCGCCGAGCCGGGAATACTCCCGCTCACGCACGTGCAGCACCTGTGCACGCCGGCGCGGGCGCGCCTTCTGGAGGGGGTCGACCTGTGGTCGATGATGGAGGATCTGCACCCCACGCCCGCCGTGGCCGGCACGCCGGTGGGCGAGGCGAAGATGCTGCTGCGCGAGGTGGAGGCGTACAACCGCGGCTTCTTCGCCGGTGCGTGCGGCTACGTGGACGGCGCGGGCGACGGCGAGTTCTCGGTGGCGCTGCGCACCGGCGTGTTCGATGGCGAGATCGGCTGGGTGTACGCCGGCTGCGGCATCGTGGAGGGCAGCGTGGCCGACGACGAGTACGACGAGATAGGCATGAAGCTCATGACCATCCTCTCCGCTTTCAGCGGAGAGGATGAAGCCGACGCTGCGGAAACCCTCGCTGACTCTTTGAGCGACCAGCGCGTTGACGAAGGAGCCGGCCGATGAGCGCCGATCCGCGCGCGACGGCGCTGTTCCTGGGCGCGTTCTTCGACGAGCTGGCGCGGTGGGGCGTGCACGACATGGTGGTGAGCCCCGGCTCGCGCTCCACGCCGCTGACGATGACGGCGTTCGAGCTGTCGCGGCGCGAGCCGGGGCGGCTACGCGTGTTCGTGGACGTGGACGAGCGCGGTGCGGCCTTCTTCGCGCTCGGGCTGGCGAAGGCGAGCGGGCATCCTGCCGCCGTCGTCTGCACGTCGGGCACGGCGGTGGCGAACTACTATCCGGCGGTCATGGAGGCGGAGTCGTCGCGCGTGCCGCTCGTGGTTCTCACGGGCGACCGCCCGCCGCGGCTGCAGGGCCTCGGCGCGCCGCAGACGTGCGACCAGCTGAACGCCTACGGCAACCATGTGCGCGCGTTCCGCCAGATGCCGCTGCCCTCGGCCGACGGCGCGGCGCTCGCGTTCGCACGCCAGGCTGCGCGCGAGGCGGTCATCGCGGCGGGCGAGGAGTGCTTCGGCGGGCCCGTGCACCTCAACTTCCCGTTCGACGAGCCGCTCAAGCCCGACTTCAGCGCGGAAGGGCTGTTCGAGTCGGCGCGGCGCCTGGATGTTTCACGTGAAACATCCGTTCCTGTTTCGCAGCAGCTTGCGCCGAGCGACGCCGGGCGTCTGGCCGCGCTGCTCGCGGACCGGCGCGCGCTCGTGTACGCGGGCGAGGGGACCTGCACAGGCGAGCTCGAAGCCGGCAAGGTGCTCAATTGGGCGCGAGCTTTCCGCCTGCCATTGCTCGCGGACCCGTTGTCCGGCCTGCGGTCTTCGGACGACCCCCTGGTCATCGACAACTACGACTCTGTGCTCGGCCCGGGCGGCGCGGCCCCCGACGGCCTTGCGCCCGAGGTGGTCGTGCGGTTCGGGCGCTATCCGGTGTCGAAGAAGGCGACGCAGCTGGTTGCCGCGGCACGTCCGGTGCAGATCGTGGTCGATCCGCTGGAGACGCGGGACTGCAACGCGGCCACCGACGTGTTCGTGCGCTGCAGGCCGTCGGAGCTGGCGGGGTCGCTCGGGTTCGCGTACGACGTGCGGACGATCGATTACGATCCCGACGACGTGCAGCGGGCCTTCGCGCGCGCGTGGATCGACGCGAACGACGCCGCGCGCAAGCGCATCGCTTCGGTGGACGATGCGGAGGCCGGCTTCGAGGGGGCGTTCGTCCGGCGGGTCGTGGAACTCGCGCCGGAAGGTTCGTGCCTGTTCTCGGCCAACTCCATGAGCGTGCGGGCCCTCGACACGTTCTACCTGAAAAGTGCCAAGCGCCTCGCCGTCCTGTGCAACCGGGGCCTCAACGGCATTGACGGCACGGTGTCCACGGCGCTGGGCGCGGCGCAGCACTTCGCCCAGACCACGCTGGTCACGGGCGATCTCACCCTGCTGCACGACCTGAACGCCCTTGCGCTGCAGCGCGAGCTGCGCTTGCAGCGGGAGGCAGCGGCGTGCTTCTCCGCCTCGCTCGACGCGGCGTCCAGCAAAGCGGCCGGCGCCGTAACGCCCGGCCATGCGACCGATGCGGCATCCGACAACGTCGCGCCCGGCGCGGTTCCGAGCATCGTCATCGTGCTGCTGAACAACAACGGCGGCGGCATCTTCGACATGCTGCCCCAGAAATCGGAGGACCCGTATTTCGAGCGGCTGTTCCTCACCCCGCAGGACGTGGATTTCCGGGCGGCCGCGCAGGCGTTCGGCGTGCCGTACCGCCGCGCCGACACCGTGCCGGCGTTCGACGAAGCCTACCGCGCGCTGCTCGGCACCCCCGGCATCTCGCTCGTCGAGGTGCGCGTGCCGCTTTCGGGGTTGAAGGATCGCTATGCCCCGTACTGGTAGAGGCACGGCGACGCTTTCCAAGTGAGTGGCGCTATAAATAACCAAAAGAGTCATGGACAAAATGCAAGGCTAGGGCAAGGGTCGTTTGGACAGCGCGAGCGAGGCCGAAGAAAGCAAGCATCTGACCTTGCGTATTGCTTGGCTGCCAAGTCTCTGACGTCGATGTCTCGCTTGTGCGGCCCGATTTTCGACCATAGCCTAGAATTCTGTCCACTGTCTTCTGTCCGTATCGGCACCGCAGGGAGAGAGGCGCACCATGGCGAAACGAGAGGGGTTCTTCCAGCATGATGGCGTGCGCTACCGCTTCGCCGTCTGGGAAAGCGAGGCTGCCGAAGCCGCGCCTGTCGTGCTGCTGCATGGCTTTGCCCAGAGCGCCGCAAGCTGGGATAACATAGCCGAGCTCTTGGGCCGCACGCGCTCCGTCGTGGCGCTCGATCTCGTTGGCCACGGCGGCAGCGACCGGCCGGAGGGTGCTGATGCCTATGCGCTCGGGGTGCAGGGCGAGATGCTGCTGGCGTACCTCGCATCTCCGGTTGGCGTTGCTGCCCTCGCCGCGCCAGGAAGGTCAAACGGAGGTTCCGCATCGGCTGCGCATGGCTCTCGGAAACCCTTGGTGGTGGGCTACTCGATGGGAGGGCGTGTCGCGCTTGCCGCCGCCAGCAGTCAGCCGGAAACGTTCGCCCGTTTTGCTGGGGGCCTCGTGCTGGAAAGCGCCGGGCTGGGCCCGGTTGACGAGCACGAGCGCGAAGACGCTGCCGAGCGCGATGCGCGCAACGCCGCAGCCCTGCGCCGCGACGGGCTCTCGGCGTTCATGGATGCCTGGGAGCGCCTGGACCTGTTCGCCACCCAGCGCGACCTGCCTGCCTCGGCCCGCGAACGCATGCGTGCCAGTCGTCTGGCGAACGACGCCGAAGCCCTCGCCCGCACGTTCGAGCATGCTGGCCAGCACGCCATGCCCGCGCGCGTGGACGCCCTTGCTGTGCTCGCCTCGCTGCGCGTCAGCGGCGCGCCGGTGCGGTATATCGCTGGCGCGCTCGACGTGAAGTACCGCACGCTTGCCGAGGGCTTGGAGGATGAAGGGCTGTGCGAGGTGCGCATCGTGGCCGGGGCGGGCCACAACGTCCACCTCGAGGCGCCTGCGGCCTACCTGCGTGCCCTCGAGGGTTTCCCCGGATAGCGCCGCGCCCCTAAGCCCGCGCGCCCGGCGAAGGAGCGCGGGTACGAACGACGGCGGGAGTGGGATGGCGCAAGGGCCTCTGCGCACCGTGCCATTCCGCTCCCGGGACGCACGGTGTTCCTCAAGCGCGGGGCGTCGTCAGCTTCAACAGGCTCTCGGCCTGCGCCTTGACCTCTCCTACTTCTAGATCGGGGTGCTGGAAGAGCCAGAGCCTGACGATGCCCACCCAGCCGGAGGTAACGTAGTGGAACAGGAATTCCACCGCCTGCTCGGACATGTCGGGGTTCGCCTGCTCCCAGCTTTCGTGATAGGTGGCATGCAGGTAGGCGAGCACGCGATCGATGAGGTTTCCCTCGCCACGGTTCTCGAATACCGCCTTCGCCACCACGCGATGCTCGGCCACGAAGTCGATGATATCCGACGAGATGACGTACACGTCGGGCGGTAGCTTAGTCAAGCGTTGCCCCAACCCGGCGAACAGGTCATCCTGCATGGCCAGCAACAGCGCGAACGGATCCGAGTAGTACTTGTAGAACGTCTTGCGCGAAATGCCCGCGTCGCTGCAGACCTCGCTTACCGTGATGTCCGACACGGCCTTGCTCTGCAACGCCCGCTCGAACGACGCGAACAGGCGCTCTTTGGTACAGCGTTGTCGGGAATCCTTCGGTTCGACGTACATCGGATCTCCTCGCTCGGGCTTTCGGCGGGTGCGGGCACCATTATAGTACGACCGGGCCGGGCTTTTTTCGCCTCCGCCTGCCGCTGTGAGATTCGCCGTCCTTCCGTGCGTTGACTGGTGCGGTCCTGCAGAGACGTGCCGGGGGAAGGAGCGCCTGTTCCGTCTTCATGTTTTCGTTGACGGTCACCGTTCTTTTTCGGAATTATTCTGCGTTCGGCTGTTCCAGGCTGCGGGGCGCGATAGTATATGCTCATCCTACCGAACATTCTTCCCTAACAGGCGTGCTCGGACGATCGAGGCGCGCAGCGAAAGGACGGCCATGGGCGATACCGCGTGGCAGGCGGGCAAGGCATACCGCGAGATCATCTACGAAACCTGCGATGGCATTGCCAAGATCACCATCAACCGGCCCGAGCGCCGCAACGCGTTCACGCCGCTCACCGTGAACGAGCTCTACGACGCGTTCACGGTCGCGCGCGACGACGCGGGCATCGGCGTCATCATCCTCACGGGCGCCAACCATGACGGGCGTCCCGAGGACCAGGCGTTCTGCTCCGGCGGCGACCAGAAGATCCGCGGCAACGGCGGCTACGTGGGCGAGGACAATATCCCGCGCCTCAACGTGCTGGACCTCCAGCGCCTCATCCGCGTGGTGCCCAAGCCCGTCATCGCCATGGTGAACGGCTACGCCATCGGCGGCGGGCATGTGCTGCATATCCTGTGCGACCTGTCGCTTGCGGCCGACACGGCCAAGTTCGGCCAGACGGGCCCCAAGGTGGGCAGCTTCGACGCCGGCTACGGCGCGGGCTACCTGGCCAACATCGTGGGCCAGAAGAAGGCGCGCGAGATATGGTACCTCTGCCGCCAGTACACGGCCGCGGAGGCGCTGGAGATGGGCCTGGTGAACAAGGTGGTGCCGTTCGACCAGCTGGAGGCGGAGTGCGTGAGCTGGGCGCGCGAGATGCTGCGCCTGAGCCCCACGGCGCTGCGCTTCATGAAGGCGTCGTTCAACGCGGCCACCGACGGCCTGGCAGGCATCCAGCAGCTCGCCGGCGACGCGACGCTTCTGTACTACACCACCGACGAGGCGAAGGAGGGCCGCGACGCGTTCAAGGAGAAGCGCGCGCCCGACTTCACGCAGTTCCCGAAATTTCCGTAGGGTCGGGCAGGGTCGTCAGGGAAGCGTCGTGCAGCTCGGCGGGGCGGCTTCCCGGGAGCAAGACAGGATGCGAGGCAGGAATCAGGAACGGGTAGGCGATGATCAGCGCATTCGAGAGCATGGTTCGCCGATACCCGCAGCGGACGTGCTTCACGTACGTCGACGGGGCGGGTCAGGAGGCGCCGTATTCGTACCGCGAGGTGCGCATGCTCGCGGCTGCCCTTGCCCGCTACCTGCAGTCGAAGGGCGTGCAGCGCGGCGGCTGCATCGCGGTCGACCTGCCGAACTGCCCCCTGTACGTGATGCTGGTCCTGGCAGCCGCCTACGGCAGCTTCACCATCGTGACCGTGAACAACCGGCTGGCACCAGGCGAGAAGCTGTCCCGCCTGCTGGAGCTGGAGCGCTGCCTGGGCGAGCGCGTGGCGTTCCGCATCGATGAGGAGCGCGCGCAAGGTCTGTTCGACCATGCCGCCGCCCTGCTCGCGGGCGAGGAGCGCTCCGATCCGGCTGCCGCCCGCACGATGCGCCCGAGCTTCACGGCGCGGGCCTCGGCTGCCACGGCGGCACCGCGCTCTGCGCGCGGCCTGGGCCGGGCGACCTCCAACCGTGCGGCACGCCGCCGGCGCGACGAGACGCAGCGGCAGGACGCGCTCGAGGAGATCATCCACTTCGCGGAGCGTTCCGCCCACGTGTTCGACTCGAAGGCACGGGCCCTCATCATGTTCACCTCGGGCACGACCGGCAAGCCGAAGGCCGTGCCGCTGGCCTGGGACCAGGTATGCCGCGCCGCCGAGGCGTCGAACGCCGCCCTCAACAGCCCCGGCTCAGGTATGTGGCAGGCGGCGTTGCCGCTGTACCACATCGGCGGTTTCCAGGTGGTCGTGCGCAGCCTGCTGGGGCAGGTTCCCTTCATCCTCTACCGCCGTTTCGACGCTAAGCGCGTGCTGGCCGATGCGGCGCGCTCGCACGTCACCCACGTGTCGGTGGTGGACAAGATGCTGCAGGACCTGTTGAACGAGGATGAGGCGGATACGCTGAAGGGCTATCGCTGCATCCTGCTGGGCGGGGCGGCGTCGAACCCGCATACGCTTAGCCGCGCAACCGCAGCCGGCGCCCGCGTGTACGCGAGTTACGGCATGACGGAGACGTCCAGCCAGATTGCCCATGCGCAGGTCACGCCCTCGTTCGACGGGGGCTTGAGGCTGCTGCCGGGCTACGAGGCGCGCATCGTCGACCCCGACGCGCAGGGCTTCGGCCGCCTGGCCGTCAAGGGCCCCGGCGTGTTCGAGGGCTACCTCAACGCGCGGGCGGCGCACACGGTGGACGGGTTCTTCCTCACGGGCGACACGGCGGCGCTTGCGGCCGGGCGGCTGTACGTGAAGGAGCGCACCACCGATATGTTCGTGTCGGGCGGCGAGAACGTTTACCCGGCCGGGATCCGCGACAAGCTCGTGCGCGTGCCCGGCGTGGCCGAGGCTTACGTGTTCGGCGCGCCCGACGCCGTCTGGGGCCGCCGTCCCGTGGCGTTCGTGGAGCGCGAGCGCCCCGCCGCCCCGCAGCGCACGGAGCCGGTCGCGCCGCAGCAGTTCGCCGCCACCGTGCGCGCCAGCCTGAGCACGCGCCTGTCGAAGCTCTACCAGCCGCGCTGCCTCTTCGCGCTCGACGAGTTCCCCCGCACGGGCATCGGCAAGATCGACCGCGCGGCGCTCCAGGCGCTCTACGAGCAGCGCATCGAGGTGGCGCGCGTGACGCTGTACCGCATCCGCCTGCCGTTCCTTCGGCCGTTCAAGACGGCGAAGGGAATCCTGCGCGACCGCGAGTCCGTCATAGTGGAGGTGGAGGATCATGCCGGGCGCACGGGCCTGGGAGAATGCGTGGCGTTCCCCACGGACTGGTACCTGCCCGAGACGCTCGACCAGGACGTGCGCGTGCTCAAGGAGGTGCTGGCCCCCCTGGTGCTGAACGAGGCGTACCTGCACCCCTCCGAGGCCAGCGCGTCGTTCGCCGCCTGCGCGGAGGCGGCCGCGTTCCCGCTGGCGCAAGGTGCGCTCGAGCCGGCGCTGTGGGATCTGTACGGCAAGATCGTCGGCAAGCCGCTGTGGCAGCTGATCGGCGGCGCAGTGCCCCACGGGGGAGCTGCGGCGGGCCAGGCGTCTGTGCCGGCGGGCGCCGTGGTGGGCATGGGGGCGGCTGCCGACACGGTGGCTGCGGTGCGCCGTTGCGTCGAGGCGGGCTATCGCCGGGTGAAGCTGAAGGTTGCCCCCGGGGGCTCGCTGTCGTCCGTGCAGGCGGTGCGCGAAGCGTATCCCCGGCTCATGATCACGCTGGATGCGAACCAGAGCTTCGCGGAGCACGACCTGGACGAGCTGCGCGCCCTCGACGCGTGCGGCCCTGCCTGGATCGAGGAGCCGCTCGACCCGCACCGCCTTCCCGGCGTCGGGCCGACCGACCTTTTCGACCGGCTGGCGCGCCTGCAGCGCAGCCTGCATACGCCCATCTGCCTGGACGAGTCCATCGCCCGCCCGGCCGATCTGGCGCGGGCGTTGCAGCATCCTGAACTGGGATGCTATGCGCTCAAGATTGCCAAGATGGGCGGCGTGCAGCCTGCGCTCGACTTCCTGCGGCTGGCGCAGGTGCGCGGCCTTGGCGTGTGGATGGGCGGTATGTACGACACCGGCGTGTCCAGGCGCCTGCACGCCGCGTTCGAAACGCTGCCCGGCATCGACGCGCCCGGTGACGTCGGCGCCACCGCACGCTACTTTGCCGTGGATGTCACCGATCCGCCGTACACGGCCGAGCGCGGCCGGGTGACGCTCAACCGCACCGGCCATCCGCACGGTCTGGGCTGCGACCTCAACCGCTCCTCCTTGGCCGACGTTCTCGTGGACCGCACGGTCATCGAGCGGCAGCGCCGTTCCCTTCGTTAACGGCATACAAAATAATGCATAACGCTCTGACGTAATGCAGGGCGGTGGAGTATCATGATGCGGTCAACCCGACGAGGAACGGTGGTCCCATGAGCGCTTCCGCATCGCACCAATCCGCATCGACGATCGAGGCCGCCCCGGCGGTCGTGCCAGCTGCATCTGCCGATATCCTCCGCCCGCAGGGAGGCCTCGGCATCTTCCGGCTCGTCACAACCGTCATCACGCTCATCTTGGGCGGCGGTGTGTTCTCGCTGGCAGGCGACCAGGCGGCTAACGGCGCCAGCGGCGCGGCAATTCTCACAGCGTGGGGCATCTCGGCGGTGGGCGTGCTGTGCCTCGTGCTGACGTTCTTCGCGCTCTCGCGCATCAAGCCGCAGCTCAAGGGCGGCATTTACAGCTACGCAAGCGCCGGTTTCGGCGATTTCCTGGGTTTCAACAGCGCGTGGGGCTATTGGATCAGCGCGCTTCTCTGCACGGTGAGCTTCTCGGCGCTCTTGTTCGGCGCGCTGTCGTACTTCTTCCCCATTTTCGGGGAGGGCAACAACCTGGCGTCCATTGTCGGTGCGAGCTGCCTCATCTGGTTCTACGTGTTCCTCGTGTCGCGCGGCATCAAGGAAGTCACCGGCGTGAACGCCGTCATCACCATCTCGAAGGTCGTGCCCATCTTCGTGGCCATCACGGCCATCATCTTCCTGCAGAAGTTCGACTTGGGCATCTTCATGGCGAACCTCGCGACGGGCGCCGATCCCAACCTGCCGTTCTGGGAGCAGGTGAGCGGCACCATGATGGTGACCATCTGGGTGTTCGTGGGCATCGAGGGTGCGGTGGCCATCTCCGGGCGCGCGAAGAAGGAGCGCGACGTGGGCAAGGCCACCATCATCGCGTTCGTGTGCGTGCTGACCATCTACCTGCTGGTAAGCGTTCTTAGCATGGGGGTCATGCCGTTGTCCGACCTGGCGTTGCTGGAGAACCCGGCGCTCGCGGGCGTCATGGAGGTGGCCGTGGGGCAGTGGGGCGCCGTCCTCATCAACTGCGGCGTGGTGCTATCGCTCGTGGGCGCCATGCTGGGTTACACCGTGCTCTCGAGCGAATCGCCCTACGAGGCGGCCGAGCAGGGCGTGTTCATCAAGGCGTTCGCCAAGACGAACAAAAAGGGCGCCCCTATCGTCACGCTCGTGGTCACGAACATCATTATCGAGGCGTTCCTCGTGATCATGCTGTTCTCGGACAGCACGTACCAGTTCTTCTACACCATATCCGCCGGCATGATCCTGCTGCCGTACCTGCTGTCGGCAGCGTACTTCGCCAAGCTCACGTTCACGGAGCCGCAGGCATTCAAGGGCAAGGTGGGCGGCAGCCTGGTGTTCTGGCGCATCTTCGGCATCGTGGGCGTTATCTACAGCTTCTTCCTAGCGTTCGCGAGCGGCGCGGTGGGGCTCACCATCATGTCGCTTCTGTACGCGCCGGGCATCCTCATGTACATCAAGGGGAAGAAGGAGCGGGGCGAGCCGTACCTGCGCAGCACGCTGGACAAGGTGGTGGTGCTCGTCATCCTGGCCGCCGCCGTGGCATCCATCGTCCTGGTAGTCACCGGCCAAGTCGTGCTGTAGGGCCGGAACGAGCGCGGTGCGCGGCTTTGCAGCCTACCGGTTGAAACTTTGCCGTTCGCATCGTACCAGCTGCTTGCCGCGCCCTGCACCCCGCTCGCTTCCGTCTCGCTTTCCGGCTGCTCGGGCAAATGACCCGTTCCCAACTGCGGGCGTGTCCTTTACACTGTCCAGCAGAGGTTTCGCCCGTGCGCGCGGGGGTGCGCACGGCGGCTCGGGAGACGGAGAAAGCGGACGACGGAGGCGGCACGTGGAGCAGTTGGAGGAGCGCATCAGGCGCGACGGGGTGGTGAAGTCGGAGGGCGTCCTGAAGGTGGACAGCTTCCTGAACCACCAGTTGGACATCGAGCTGTTCGACGCCATGGGAGCCGAGTTCAAGCGCCTGTTCGCCGATGCGCCCGTCACGAAGATCCTCACGATAGAGGCGTCGGGCATCGGCATCGCCTGCGTGGTGGCGCGGCACTTCGGGGTGCCCGTGGTGTTCGCGAAGAAGGCGCAGTCCATCAACCTGGACGGCGACATGCACACCACGCGCATCCAGTCGTTCACGCACGGGCGCGTCTACGACGTCATCGTGTCGAAGAAGTTCCTGGGGCCGGACGACCACGTGCTCATCATCGACGACTTCCTGGCGAACGGCTGCGCGCTCAACGGGCTCATTGAGCTGGTGGACGGGGCGGGCGCCACGGTGGAGGGCATCGGCATCGCCATCGAGAAGGGCTTCCAGCCCGGCGGCGACGGCTTGCGCGAGCGCGGTTACCGCTTGGAGTCGCTCGCCATCGTGGACGCCATGGACCCGGCAACCGGCGAGATCGAGTTCCGCCGATGAAGCCGTTCGCAACCGAGGAGCTGTTCAAGCTCGACGGCGACATCCCGCTTTTGCGCGCCGTGCCCTACGGCGTGCAGCACATCCTGGCCATGTTCGTGGCCAATCTCGCGCCCATCGTCATCGTGGCGGGCGCGGCCGGCCTCGGCACCGACCAGACGGGTTCGCTCATCCAGAGCGCCATGCTCATCGCCGGCATCGGCACGCTCATCCAGCTGTTTCCTCTGGGGCGCATCGGCTCGGGGCTGCCCATCGTCATGGGCATCAGCTTCACGTTCGTTACCGTGCTCTGCGGCATCGTGGCCACGTACGGCTACAGCACGGCCATCGGCGCCATCATGGTGGGCGGCATCATCGAGGGCGTGCTGGGCCTGTTCGCGAAGTATTGGCGGCGCATCATCTCGCCCATCGTGGCGGCCGTGGTGGTAACGTCCATCGGGTTCTCGCTGCTGGGCGTGGGTGCCACGTCGTTCGGCGGTGGCAGCGGCGTGCCGGACTTCGGGTCGCCGCAGAACCTGGCGCTGGGCACCGTCTCGCTCGTGTCGTGCCTGGTGTTCCAAGTGCTGGCGAAGGGGAAGGCCAAGCAGCTCTCCGTGCTGTTCGGCCTGGTGATAGGCTATGTGGTGGCGCTGTTCATGGGGGCGGTGGACTTCAGCGGGTTCGCGGGCATGCAGCTGTTCGCGCTGCCGCAGCTCATGCCGTTCACCCCGGAGTTCAACCTGGGCGCCATCGTGTCGGTCACGCTCATCTTCCTCGTGTCGGCCACCGAGACTATCGGCGACACCTCCGCGCTCACGATGGTGGGCCTGAACCGCGAGGTGAAGGAGAAGGAGCTCACCGGCTCCATCGCGTGCGACGGCTTCGTGAGCTCGCTGTCGGCGTGCTTCGGCTGCCTGCCTATCACGTCGTTCTCGCAGAACGTGGGCCTGGTGGCCATGACGAAGGTGGTGAACCGGCGCGCCATCGCCACCGGCGCCGTCATCATGGTGCTGGCCGCGTTCCTGCCGGTGATCAGCGTGGTGTTCTCGTCGCTGCCCGAGGCGGTGCTGGGCGGCTGCACCATCATGATGTTCGGCAACATCATCGTGAGCGGCTTCCAGATGATCGCGCGCGCCGGGTTCACGCAGCGCAACATCACCATCGCCGCGCTGTCGCTGGCCGTGGGCATTGGCTTCACGCAAGCGTCGGCCCTGTTCGCGGTGTTCCCCGAGATCGTGCAGAGCGTGTTCGCGCAGAACTGCGTGGCCGTGGTGTTCCTGGTGGCCGTGGTGGCGAACCTCGTGCTGCCGCGGGACGCCGAGGCGGGGGATGCGCCGGATGCGGCGGGCGAGCGCGGCGGCGCGGCGTCTGCCGCCGCGGCCGCAAGCGTGCCCGCGGCGGCATCGGTGTCGGCTCCCGACCGGGTTCCAGCCCCTTCTTCCGCACCCGATGCGGAGGAGGGCGAACTGGCGCGCGCGTAATCTGCGTTTGGGGCGGCCGCCTGCGTCGAAACACCCGCGTAGCTCGCGCCCGCTCCGGCCTAGCGGTTCTTCTCGAGCCGGGGCGTCTGCAGCGCCACGTAGGCCAGCAGCCCTCCCATAGCGGCCAGTGTTGCCAAGGTGACGAGGATTCTCTTCATGCCATGCTCCTTCTCGCGGGGGCTCTCTTCGCCTACCACGATACCGCCCCTGCCCTGCGGCAACCTTGCACGTGCCTGTGCTTTCGCTTACGATCGCGTCACGTTGGCGGCCGAGCAGCTGCCAAGACGTTGCAGAACAGTGTCAACTTCTGTATAAAGAGTAGTTTTTCCCTGCGTTGGCTGCCGGGGATGGTACAAATTACGAGGACAGTCAAAAATCTGCTGCCCGAAGGAGCGGTTAGGCAAGCCGCACCCAGCAGACATTGAAAACCGAACTAAGGAGACCTGCTTTAATGCCTGTTGCGTTAAGCCTTTTTCTTGTCCTTTTCTTCCTGCTCATGAACGCTTTCTTCGTCGCCGCCGAGTTCTCGCTCGTGCGGGTGCGCAAGTCCCAAGTGGAGATCCTCGTCGACGAGGACCGCTCCGGCGCCAAGTACACCAAACTCGTGGCCGACAACGTGAACGCCTACCTCTCCGCCTGCCAGCTGGGCATCACGTTGGCCTCGCTCGCCCTGGGCTGGCTGGGCGAGCCCGCCGTCTCCCAGCTCATCGAGGGTCCGCTGCTGGCGATCGGCCTGCCCGAGGCGGCCATCCACGGCATTGCCATCGCCATCGGCTTCGTCGTCATCACCGCGTTGCATATCGTGGTGGGCGAGCTCATACCGAAGTCGCTCGCCATCTTCTCCACGGAGCGCTACGCCCTGTTCACCGCCACGCCGCTCGTGTGGTTCTACCGCATCACGTACCCCATCATGTGGCTGTTCAACAGCATCACGAACGGGGTTATGAAGCTGCTCGGCCACGACATCGCCAACGAGCACGAGGTGTACACCGACGAGGAGATCAAGCTGCTCATCGACGAGAGCACCGAGAGCGGCCTCATCGATCCCGAGCAGAACGAGTACGTGGACAACATCTTCGACCTGGGCGACAAGGACGCCGAGGCCATCATGACGCCGCGCACCAACGTCATCTGCCTCGACCTTGAGGATTCGCTCGAGGAGAACCTGGCGCTCATCATGCAGTACAAGTACACGCGCTATCCCGTGTGCCGCGGCAACAAGGACCGCATCGTCGGCTTCGTGCATGTGAAGGACCTCTACACGCTGCCGCCCGACAGCACGATGGAAGACCTGCGCATCCGCACGATCCAGGCCGTGCCCGAGGGCATTCCCATCGCGAAGCTGCTGCAGATCCTGCAGGCGAAGCACACGAAGATCGCCGTGGTCATCGACGAGCACGGCGGCACGTCGGGCATCGTCACCATGAGCGACATCATGGAGCAGATCGTCGGCCGCATCGACGACGAATACGCGCACGGCGGCTCGGAGGACGTGGTGCGCCTCGACGACGGCAGCTACCTCGTGGACGGCTCCATGGCCATCGACGAGGTGGAGGAGCTCATCGGCTTCGAGCCCGAGGAGGCCTCCGAATGCGAGACGACGGGCGGCCTGCTGCTGTCGCTGTTCGACCGCATTCCCGAAGAGGGCGACTCCGTGACCATCGAGCACGACGACCGCAAGGCCACGTTCACCGTCGTGGACATGGACCGTCACCGCATCGACAAGGTGCGCGTAGTGCTTGAGCAGAAGCCCGAGGCCGAAGGCTCGGAGAAGGACCGCTAAACCCTCACGCCCGTGAATCGCTCGGCGTTCTTCCAGAGCATCTTCTCCAAGTCGCCGTCGGAGAAGCCGAGCGACGTGAACGTGTCGTACTCGCTCGCCGGGTCCCACATGGGGAAGTCGGAGCCGAACATCACGCGGTCGGCGCCCCACAGGCTCACGAGCTCGCGCGTGCGCCGATTGCCCAGGAAGGCTAAGGAGCTGGACACGTCGATGAGCACGTTCTCCTCGTGCAGCACGTCGTAGCCGATCTCGGGGACGGACCAGCCGCCGAAGTGCGCCGCGTCCACCACGAGGTTGGGGAACGTGCGCAGGATGTTCTTGAGCCGGCGCGGATGCGAGAAATCGGTGCGGTAGTCGCCCGTATGCACGATGAGCGGCAGCCGACCCTCGATCATCCCGTAGATGCGCATGAGGCGCGGGTCGTCCATGTTCACCTTCTGGGTGTCGGGATGCAGCTTCATGCCGCGCAGGCCCAGGCCGACGGCGCGCTCGATCTCCGTCTCGGGGTCCTCGAGGTCCTGGTGCATGGCCATGAAGCCGATGAATTCGGGGTGGAGGCGGCATTGTTCGGCGATGAAGTCGTTGATGCTGGCCACGGCGCTGGGTTTGGTGGCCACCGAGTGCACGACGAAGTGCGTGAGGGGCGCCTGCTCCTTCGAGGCCAGCAGATGTGCCGCCGTGCCCTGCCCGTACATGTCCACGAGGTAGAACTCGCCCACGGCGCCGACCGCCCGCTCGGCGATCTTCTCGGGATAGATATGGGCATGCACGTCGATGACGGCCATGGCTGGGCTCCTTGCTCGCTTGGGTAGGCGGTTCGTCACGAACCGCGCGTATGGTTTCGCTGTCGATTGTACTGCATCCCCGCAGCGCCCGCGCCAATCAGTCTCCCCAAACTGTTGGGCTTCGCAACGAAATCCGCTCCCCTCAATTCGTTTCTTCGAATTGCGTGCGTTTTGTGGAGAGGAAGATAAGGCTTGCCCTCTGCATGAAACATGAGTAATATTCAATCTTGCCGCTTTTCCTGTTTGCAGTATACCGGACAGGAGGGGCAGGCGCCAATGTTGCGGGGTGGAGCAGTCTGGTAGCTCGTCGGGCTCATAACCCGAAGGTCGTTGGTTCGAATCCAGCCCCCGCGACCATAAAACACCAGGTCAGAGGCTAAATCCTCTGGCCTTTTTTATTGCCCAAATCAGGCTGTTTTTGGGCTAATTTGGGCTAAAATGCCCTCCTTTGGCCCTTGCCCGAACCTCTACGTCGGCACTTTTTTCCGCCGTCGAAGCGCCCTTCGAGATGAGGTTATGGGCTAATTTTGGGCTAAAATACAATGAAACAATCTGCAACCTGGGGAAACCCCATGAAACGCCAGGGCCATTAGCCCAAAAACGGGCCGATCGGCGATCCAGCGATTCCACATTGCGAACACAAAGTTTCACGTCCTCCTTCTTTCGCGGAGAAATTCTCCCGTGCCCCTCCGATGGGGCGAATAGAACCGAATAGAACTGAAAAACGCCCCTCTCGTTTGCCGCTCACCTGCCCATTCCCAATAATCTAGCCAGGCATCGATTAGGAGATGTCTCTTTTCGGAAAGCACGAAGACAGAGAAATGAGCAGGCATGGAGACAAGAAAGACCGGCAGCACCAACGATCGGCAGGACCTGCTTGCCGAGATGCTCGGCGTCATGGCGCGACTCCGGGCCGCCGAGGAGCCGTCCCCCGCCGATGCCGAGCCGCGCCGCGATGCGGGTTCCAAAGGGCCCGCGGGCGAGGAGTGGCTCTCTGTACAGGCGGCGTGCGACTACGTGCACGTCTCGCGCACGACCATGTACAGGCTCGTCAGGGAGGGCAAGCTACCGTCCCACCGCGTAAGGGGGCGAATCCTGATCTGCAGGGAGACGCTCGACCGGTGCATCAAGGACGGCTTGCTTGCTTAAGCGAACGTCTTAGCGTTTTACAGGATCCGCGACTGCTGCCCCTCGTCCGTTCAGCCGCCTTCCGCCGTTGAATGTACATATGCCCATACGGTCGCGTTCGCTTCAGCAGAAGCGTGTCGGAAAGGAGTGCGTGCATGTCGGACGCTGGAGTGAAGAAGATAAAGGCCAAAGAGGAAGGCGCCGGGAGAAGGCAGGTCGCGGAGATCAAGCTCATCTGCACCGAGAAGGACATCTACACGATAGAAGAGGTCGCCGAGATGCTCCACATCAACAAGCATCTGGCGTACAAGCTGATCAAGCTGCCTGAGGACCCGCTGCCCGCCCGCCAGCTCAGGTTCAGGACGAGGGGCTACCTCGTCACGAGGCGGGAGCTGAACGAGTGGGTGGAGCGCAACGCTCCTCTGCTCGGAAGCCCCGAGAGATAAGGGCGAGGCTGGCCATGGCGGGCGGCGAGGAAGGCTTCATCGTGATCCGGAGGTTCATGATAAAGCAGTTGAAGCTGCAAGGGGTCCCCCTGCTGCTGTACGCAAGGATATACGGCTTCACGGTCGGAGGGGGCGCGGGCTGCTACGAATCCCAGAGGTCCATGGCCGAGAGCCTCGGCGTGAGCGAGAGGGCGATCGGCAAGGCCCTCAGAATCCTCAGGGAGAAGGGGCTGGTCGTCGAGGTCGGCTCGCATCGCCTGCGAAACGGGCGCTCGACCAAGGTCTTCCGCGCCGTGAACCCGCTCAAGGGCGCTGGTGGGACAATCTGTCCCACCGGAACGGACTTCGCCGAACAAAGTTCCGAAGGGCAGCGCCCCCTGCCCGAACGGCCACGACGACGCCCTCCGAATCGAGTTCCGCCAGAGAGTATAGAGATGAAAAACCCCAGGGAGAGGAAAGCCGAGGATGGCTTCGACAGATACAGCTTCTGAGCCAAGCCGCTTCACCGAAGCGCAGCTTGCCGAAATGGGGATGGAGTACCCTCCCCCTCCCGAGGTCCGATGCCTGCATTGCGGGAGGCGGAAGGCCCCTTTCGCCCTTCTGATCGCCGGAAAGGTCGTCTGGATCAGCGGAGGGTGCGGTTGCGACCAGGAGAGGGCGGCGAAGGAAGAGGAGGAGGCCAGGAGGGCTGCCGAGAAAGACCGGCGCTACACGGAAAAGCTCCGCGCGGTCGGCATACCTCCGCGCTACCAGAATGCGGTCATCGACAGCAACGAGGCCGCCATGTTCCTCGCCGACTTTGACTCCCGTCCCGGCAGCGGGCTCTACATCCAAGGCACGTGCGGATCGGGGAAGACGTCCCTTGCCTGCGCGCTGGCGCGCAGGCTCTTCGACGCGAAGAAGCGCGTGCTCGTTACCACGGCGATAGACATGCTCGGGGAGATCCAGCGGACGTTCGACGACTCGAGCCCAACCCTCGACGTCGTGAGGAGGTACGTCGAATGCGACCTCCTCGTCATCGACGACATGGGTAAGGAGAGCGCGGGGGATTGGGCCGTCCGCACCCTGTTCCAGATCCTGAACGCGAGGTATGGGGAGATGCGCTCGACGATCGTCACGAGCGAATACGACCCCCCGAACCTCGGGAGGCGAATGAGCCGGCAGGGGTTCGGCGATCCGGCGACCGCCATCCTGTCCCGCCTGAAGGAGACCTGCACGCGCATCGAGCGTCCCGACGTCGACTTCAGGAGCCTTCCCGGAGGGTATCCGGGAGGCCGAGCGACCAGCGGAACCGAATAGAACCGAGCGCGCCGCCCACCGACCTCGACCGCTCCCGCCCGATGGTTCAATGGGCGCGAACCGTCCTCCCGCCGACGCCGACGGCGCCGATCCGGGGGGCAGCGAAAGGGGGCGAGGTCGTTGGCGCACGCTGCGACGCATATCGGGGCCGACCGGGCCGACGCATCCGTCCAGGAATCCTTGGCGGCGAAATGCCAGAAGAACGGCTGGCTGAGAGCCGGCGGATACGCCTGGCAAGACGACCCCTACCTCGAAGACTATCCTTACGACATCCGCGAAGCATCCTCGATGGAGGAGCTTCGCTCTTTTTTCCGGCGCGGAAACTGGGCGATACGGCAGGGCGTGGTCTACCGCGATCTGGCCTTCGTCCAGCAGGTCGACGGCGGCGACGAGTGGTGGACCCTCAAGAAGATCGGCGACGAGGGCGAGCCCGGCGATTGGCTGGCGTTCGAGAACTGCTCGTTCGGCGGCCTGAGCCGGGACCGGCACGGCTTCAACGATCTCATCGTGGGCATGAGCGCGGCTTCCGCGAGCGAATGCGAGAGGCTCGAATACAGGCTTCCCATGCTCGACGAGCCCTGGAGCCTCATGACCGCCTGCTCCGAGAACCGGGCGGGCGATCAGGTTGAATGCAAGATCCTCGAGAGCCGTTGCGGCGACTACGCGGTGAAGGCGTACGAGCGCCCGAGCTTCGACGGCGCGATGCTCGAGATATCCGACCGCGCCTCCCGCGCCCTCGTGTTCCATGACGGGGCATGCGACAGCATCGTCTCCGCTTCGGGCAGAGCCCGCGATGCATTGTCCTCCCTGATTGAGGGGTCGCGGGAAAGCGATGGAAGATCGAGGTCGGAGGCGGCGAGAAGCAGGCTCAGGAGCCTCAGAGACGCTTCGTCGGAAGCCCGCGAATCGTCGTCGGCGATCAACCCCCCTTCAAACGCAACGGGAAGAAACGGCAAAGCACGTTCCTAGCAAGGCATCCGATGCCGCTGGAGCGTGCTTTGTCGTTTTGCGAAGTGGGACAGATTGTCCCAGCGAGAAACGGAGGTAGAACCGATGGCCACTGATTTCGGGGACGAGAGCGGCGAGAAGCTGTTCGACTGGGTGCTGAGGATCGGCCAGGACGCAAGCGAGCAGGCGATGCTCGCGAGCGCCGAGAAGCTGAAGAACGCATTGCGAAACGCCCGCGGGGAGATAAGGGGAAAGGGCCCGGAGGATGCCGCGGAGCAGCCTTCCGAGTGGGCGAAGCTCAGCATGGAGCAGTTCGCATCCCTCCCCGAATACCGGAGCATCAAGGAGATCATCGACGGGAAGCTCTCGGGCGAGGGCATCGAGCACGCCTTCTTCGAGGACAAAGGGAAGGAGCACCTTCTCTTCAAGGTGGAGGACGCCCCTAGCGTCTCCCGCACGTTCGGCGATCTGGAGAAGCAGGCGGACATCGCCCTCGACAGGGCGCTCGAGGAGCGCGGAAAGACCCGCGAGCAGATAAGGGACGCCCAGCCGCTCGAGGAGCGCGCGGCATCCGCCCGCGAGAGCGCGAAGGCGATAGAGGCGGCGCGCGGCAAGGCCCATGAGGTCGAGATCGCGGCGGTGAGGTCCAAATGAGCCCTTCCCTCATCACGGCCCTGATGGCGACGCCGATCGCGTTCGCGGCCGGGAACCTCTACGCGTCGAACCTGACGTCGCTTCCAGGAGAGCCGATCGCGAACCTGGCGACCGCCGCCGTCACGCTGCCGGGCTTCGTCGCGAAAGGCGGCGGTTTCACCGGAGAGCCTGCGGGAATCTGCGTCGGCGTCCTGCTCGTCTGCGCGGTGTGGATCGCCTGGTCGTACCGCCTGACGGCCAAGGGGACCAGGAACGGCGAGGAGCACGGCAGCGCCCGCTGGGCGACCAGGGCCGAGATGAGGGCGTTCGGGGACGCGAAAGCGCCCGACAACAACATCATCCTCACGAAGAACGCGCGGATCGCGCTCGACCGCGGGAGGTTCGACCTCAAGACCGACCGCAACCACAACGTCGTGGTCGTGGGCGGCTCGGGCTCCGGCAAGACGCGCTACTACGTGAAGCCCAACCTCATGCAGCTCAACTCCAGCTACTTCGTGACAGACCCCAAGGGGACCCTCATCGGCGAGACGGGGCATCTCTTCGCGGAGGCGGGATACGAGATCCGCTCCTTCAACACCATCGACTTCGCCGAATCGAACCGCTACAACCCGCTTCGCTACGTGAGGAGCGAGGCCGACGTCCTCACCTTCGTCGAATGCCTCATCAAGAACACCACAGGCGACAAGGACCATGCCGGAGACCCGTTCTGGGAGAACGCGGAGCGCCTGCTCTACACCGCGCTCGTCTCCTACCTGCTCGCGCACTGCCCCGAGGAGGACCGCAACCTCCCCGGGCTGCTCGTCCTGCTCGGGCTCGCGGAGGCGAAGGAGGAGGACGAATCGTACATGAGCCCGCTCGACATCCTCTTCGCCGAGCTCGAGACGGGAAAGAAGCTCGTGAAGACCGGCGAGGCAGCCGAGGGGGACTTCGAGAGCAGGGCGTTCTCGAGCGGTGCCGGAGGGTTTACGTGGGTGAGGACCGGCGAGCCGGTGCCGCCCGAGGACGACTTCTCGCTGTCGAACTACAAGGCGTTCAAGACCGCCGCAGGCAAGACGCTCAAGTCGATCATCATCAGCTGCAACGTGCGCCTGAAGCCCCTTTCCATCAAGGAGGTCTCGAAGCTCCTCGAGCGCGACGAGATGGGCCTCGACGAGCTCGGCGAGGAGGGCAAGAGGACGGTCGTCTTCGCGAGCATGCCGGACACCAACTCGACCTTCGACTTCCTCTTCGCGATCCTCATGTGGCAGACGCTCGACGTGCTCTGCAACGTCGCGCTGAGGCGGCATGCGGGCCATCTCCCCACGCACGTCCACTTCATCCTGGACGAGTTCGCCAACATCGGCCACGTCCCGGACTTCGAGCGGACCATCGCGGTCGTGCGCAGCCGCAACATATCCTGCTCGATCATCCTGCAGTCCCTCGCCCAGCTCAAGAGCCGCTACAAGGACGACGCGCAGACCATCCAGGACTGCTGCGACACGACGCTCTTCCTCGGCGGGAAGTCGGGCGAGACCAACAAGGAGATCTCGGAGGCGGTCGGAAAGCAGACCGTCTCCACGATCACCTTCAACGACTCCCGCGGCTCCAACTCGAGCCGGACCCGCAACTACAACAGGCAGGAGCGCGACCTCATCCAACCGTCCGAGGTCGGAAGGCTTCCCAGGGACGAGGCGATCGTGCTCATCACGGGAGCCTTCCCGTTCAAGGACAAGAAGTACCCGCTCGAGCGGCATCCCCGTTACAGGCATATCGATCCCGGCCGTCCAGAGGCAAGGCATGCCGAGCGGTTCGGCTTCGCGTCCTATCGGATACGTCAAAAGGAGGAGGCATGAGGGAAAGAAGAGCCTAGGGGCGGCGGCGCCCGGAGACCCGGCCCATGCGCGGGCGACCGCGCATGGGGCCGCCGCCCGCATGCGCCTCTCGGGATCGACCAGGGCACATCGCCGCGATCGCGGCGAGAAGAAGAAAGGAAACCATGATGCTAACCCAGATAATCACGCTCGTATCGGGCTGCGTTACCTTCCTCGGCGGGTTCCTCGTCGTGTGGGGCGCGGTCTCGCTCGGCCTCGCCATCCGCGAGCAGCAGGGAGGCTCCCAGATCGCGAGCGCCATCTCGACCATCGCGGGCGGCGCGATCATCATCGCGGCCGCCGTCTACTTCGGCATGCTCGACACATCCTGGCTCCCAGCGTAGGTGGTCGGCATGTCATTGCAGATACCGATTCAGAAGGACATCGGCGAGTACCAGGAGAAGATCGTCGGCAAGATGAGCCTGCGCACGCTCGCGTGCGTGTCCCTCGGCTTCGCGTCCGCCATCGCGGCGGCGGCGATCGTCTACTTCGGGCTCGGAATCGAGGTCGGCAACGCGACGCTTCCCGTCATGGCAGCGGCGCTGCCGTTCTGGCTCGCCGGGTTCTGGCGCCCCTTCGGGATGAAGCTGGAGGAGTTCCTCCCCCTTCTCTGGGAGCACTCCATGAACAGCCAGACGATGCTCTACGACACCGGCGACGCGCTCGCCGGCTGCACATACACGGGCCCCGTCGCAGGAAAGCCCTCCCGCAAGGCGCGCCGCAGGGCCAAGAGGAAGGGGGCCGAGGTCCATGGCCCAGAACAGTTCTAGGAAAAAGGCGCCCGCCAGGAAGTCGAGCCTCATGGGGCTCCTTCTCGGCGGCAGGAAGGCGACGGGCGCCGAGGCGAAGGCCCGCGAGGAGAAGGCCAGGCGCACGTCCAAGGCCCGCAACTCCGCGAAGCGCCAGCTCGACTACATCGGATACGACGCCATGTACAAAAACGGCATCGCCCAGGTGGAGGAAGGGCTCTTCAGCCAGACGGTCGAGTTCTCCGACATCAGCTACCAATCGGCGCGAAGGGACGCCCAGGAGAACATCTTCTCCGTCCTCTCGAGCCTCTACAACTACTTCAACGCGGACGCCTCGGTGCAGCTCTCGATCGCCAACACGCCCATCCCCGCCGACGTGATCGGGTCCAAGCGCTTCTTCCGCCACGTCGCCGACGTCGACGACGGGCTCGTGGACGAGTACAACCGGATCCTCAACGACAAGCTGCGCGAGGGCGTGTCCAACCTCGAGCGCCACCGCTACCTCACCTACATGGTCGGCGCCGACGACGTGGATGCGGCGACGCCGAAGCTCGCCCGCATCCGCGCGGACGTGTGCCAGACGCTCGCGCGCATCCGGTGCGACGCGCGCCCGATCGACGGCGAGGAGCGCCTGCGCGCGATGGACTCCATCGTCCGCCCCAAGAAGCGCTTCGAGTTCAGCTGGGACAAACTGTCCCAGTTCCGCGGCCTGCGCACGAAGAACCTCATCGCCCCGAACCTCATGGACTTCGCGCCCGAGGGACGGGCGGACTGCTTCGAGTCCGACGGGGTGTTCGGGAGCGTGCTGGCCATACGCGACTTCGGGAGCATGCTCGAGGACTACTACCTCGCGAACATCATCGACCTGCCCATCCCGCTCGTCGTGACGCTGCACATCCAGCCCATCGCGCAAAGCGACGCGCTCGCGATGGTGAAGCGCCAGCTCGACTGGATGGACAAGGAGATCATCGACGAGCAGATGGCGGCGGTGAAGAAGGGCTACGACTACTCGATCCTCCCGCCCGAGCTGCGCTACTCGAAGGAGGAGGCGGAGGAGCTGCTCGACTTCCTGCGCAACAAGAACGAGCGCCTCTTCGTCTACACCGGGCTCGTCTACACCTACGCCGACAGCCTGGAGGAGCTCGACCGCCAGGTGGAGCAGGTGGTCTCCGTGGCCCAGGGGAACTCCCTCGGGATCGTCGGGCTCGACTACCGCCAGAAGCACGCGCTCAACTCCATGCTCCCCTTGGGGCGCAACCACGTGAACGTCTCCAGGCACCTCACCACAGGCCAGATCGCGATGCAGATGCCCTTCGCCTCCCAGGAGCTCAACCAGGAAGGCGGCGGCTACTACGGCCAGTCCAAGCAGTCGGGCAACCTCGTCATCTGCAACCGCAAACGGCTCGCGAGCCCCATGGGGTTCGTCTGCGGCAAGCCCGGCTCGGGCAAGTCGTTCAGCGTCAAGCGCGAGATCCTGAACACGGTGCTCGCCTTCCCCGAAGACGAGGTCGTCATCTTCGACCCCGCCGGCGAGTACTCCACCCTCGTCGGAAGCTGCAATGGCCAGAACATCCGCCTCGCGCCCGACTCGGACACGTCCATGAACCCCTTCGACCTCACGGACGTCGAAGGCAAGGCGGACGCCGCCCAGATGGCCTTCAAGATCGACGCGTTCCTGGCCCTCTCCTCCGCCATGATGGCGGAGGGCGCAGAGGGGCTCCCCGAAGCGGACAAGTCCATCATCACGCGCTGCGTCGAGGCCGCCTACGCCCAGGCGGGAGACCGCATCCCGACCCTCGAGGACTTCTACCGCGTGCTCGTCGAGCAGCCCGAACGGGAGGCGCGCGACATCGCGCTTCGCTACGAGCGCTTCGTGAAGGGGGCGCTCTCGTTCTTCAACCGCCAGAGCAACGTGGCATTCAAGAACCGCGTCACCAACGTCGATCTGCACGACCTCTCCAGCAACATGCGCGTCTTCGGCATGCTCACCGCGCTCGAGGCGGTGCGAAACCGCATGTACGAGAACTTCGAGCGGGGCGTCACCACCTGGCTCTACATCGACGAGGTGCAGAGCCTCTTCGGGCATCCCGCCATCATCGAGTACTTCTCCAAGTTCTGGGCCGAGGGGCGCAAGTTCAACCTCATCTGCACCGGAATCACGCAGAACTCGACCTACATGCTCACGCACGAGTCCGCCCGCAACATGGTCCTGAACTCGGATTTCTGCCTGCTGCACAAGCAGTCCGCGCTCGACCGCAAGAGCTGGGTGGACCTGCTCACCCTCTCCGACACCGAGGCGGGCTACATAGACGATTCCATCAAGGCCGGCGAGGGCCTGCTCGTCGCGGGCGGCGCGCGCGTGCCGATCATGGACGACTTCCCGAAGGGCGCGCTCTACGACCTGTTCAACACCAAGCCCGACGAGATCGCCGAGCTCAAGCGCAAGGCCGTCTTCGAGGCGAACAGGCGGGCGAGCTCCGGGTCTCGGGATGCGGATGGCGAGGAGGGCCCTGAGCGATGAGCGGCCAGGGCCAGACATACCAGGATGCCGGGATGCGCGAGCTCGTGGCGGCCGAGAAGGAGACGGTCCTCAACTCGGGGACGGTCAAATCCGCCGACGACCAGGCGCTCTCGACGCTCGCGGAAAGGTCCACGGCGGCACGGGAGGCAAGCCCGCTCGCCGCCGCAAAAGCAGGACGCGTCCCGAGGGGCGCATCGAGGGGACGCGCGCGATCCCGCGGAGCCGCCGAAGGATCGGCCGTTTCGGATCAGACCGCCGCGCAACCCGGGCGCCTCGGCGGGCATCGCGCCCCGATCGGAGCGAAGGCGGCGATCGGGAACGCGGCGGTGGACGAGCTCGACGACACCGAGGAATTCTCGGGAGCCGCCGGCGTCCGCGACAAGGCCGTCCTGGCCAAGCGCCTCTCGGCAAAGGCCCGCGGAGCGGGCAAGGCGAACGGTCCCGTCCGGCAGGCGGGATCCGGCAAGCGCCCCGGCGCGTCCTCCAAGAAGGCGTCGCGCGCCGCGGGGTCCGCCAAGGGGAAGGGCGCGGCCAAGGGCGCAAGCGCCTCGGCCGTCCGCGCCCAGGCTGCCGTCCAGGCGAAGACGGCCGAGGCTGCAGGCGGCGCCAAGGCGGCGGCAGCAGCGAAGAGCACATCGGCGAAGGCGATAGGCGGCGCCATCGCGAGCGCAGCCGCCCCCTTGGGAGGCGTCTTCGCGGGAGTGCTCGCGTTCATCCTCGTCGCGCTCGCCGCAAGCCAGCTCGTCGCGGCGCTGTTCGGCTTCTGGCAGAACGAGGCGGCGAAGCAGAGCCTCGCGGGCCTTCCCCCCTACATTACCTACGAGATGGTGGAGGAGGCAATCGAGTGCCAGGAGGACTACGGGCATCCGGCGGGCTGCACGATAGCCCAGATCATCTGCGAATCGGGCCAGGGCGACCACATGAGCCGGCTCGCGGAGCGCGACCACAACCTCTTCGGGATGAAATGGTCCTCGTCGTTCGCCGCCTGCCCAGAGGTGACCGGCAAGTCGGCCTGGGCGACCAACGAGGAGTACGGGGGCGAGGCGGTGGCGATCACGGCGTACTTCACCTCGTTCACCTCGGATGTGGACTGCATCCGCTTCAGGAGCCGCGTCTTCCTGCAGGCGGGCCACTACGCGAACAACCCGCTCATCCGCGAGGCGATCGAGAAACGCGACTCGGACAAGATGGCCGAAGGCCTCAAGGACGCGGGATGGGCGACGAGCTCGTCCTACGTCGAGAGCCTCAAGTCGGCCATGGACGCCTACGGCCTGCGCCGCTTCGACGGCATGAGCCTGGAGGAGTTCCGGAGCCTGGACCAGGCGAGGTCGACCGTGGTCGCGGCGGCGCGCAGCCAGCTCGGCGTGCCCTACGTCTGGGGCGGGACCACGCCCGGCGTCGGGCTCGACTGCTCGGGGCTCACCCAGTACTGCTACGCCCAGGCGGGGATCTCCATCCCGCGAAACTCCGAGGACCAGGCCGCGTTCGGCACCAAGGTCCCCGTCTCGCTCGCGGAGCCCGGGGACATCCTGTGGCGCCCGGGGCACGTCGCCATCTTCATCGGGGACGACAAGTACATCCACGAGCCCTACTCGGGCGAGGTCTGCAGGGAAGCGTCGGGCGTCGGCTACTTCACCGCGGCGATCAAGGTCATCGGATAGGAGGAGGAAAGAATGGATAGGAAAACGAAGATCATCGCCGTCTTGGCGGCAGGGGCGCTGGCGATCCTCGTCGGATCGAGCGTAGCGCGCTGCACGCTCGCGCAGGACGGCGGCGAGGCGGGGCCCGATCCCGTTTCGCAGGAGCAGGCGAGCCCGCAGGAGGCCGGGCGAGGCGACGAGGAAGAGGATGCCGGAGCCGCCGGCGGCGCGCCCAAGGGCTTCTCCGCGCTAGCCGGATCGTCCTGGACGAGCGAGGACGGCGGGTCCTCGCTGTCCATCACCCCGACGAACCTCGTCGTGACGTCCCCGGAGGGCACGACGGTTCTCTACTACGCGCTCGACGAGGAGTCCTCCGCGGACGGGAG
Source organism: Gordonibacter pamelaeae (assembly GCF_003340385.1). NCBI lineage: Bacteria > Bacillati > Actinomycetota > Coriobacteriia > Eggerthellales > Eggerthellaceae > Gordonibacter > Gordonibacter pamelaeae. Next base: position 171,609 of record NZ_PPTS01000008.1, read on the forward strand.
CCTCTCCGCGACGCTCTCCGTCTCCCAAACCGTAAACGGCCCGCAGCAGCTCGCGGTGCTCTTCGTCACCAGCGGCCCAGACGGTTCCCAGAGGATCGTATGCGACGAGCTGGGCGGCGCCTTCGTGCGCGATGTCGCCGAGGAAGCGCACGTGTCGATCGGGAACCCGGACGAGGCGCTGTTCGACGCGTTCGGGCACACCCGCGACGAGTTCGAGGCGGTCCTCGGCGAGTTCGCGAAGGGGGCATCCCCCCATGCGACCAAGGCGACCTGGGACGGCGAGGTCTGGCTCGACTTCAACGCGGGCACCAAGCTCACGAACTTCACCCTCGACGACGCGGCGAACACCCCCGTCACCGTGGTCGACGACGGGTCCGGGGAGCTGACGTTCCGATGATCGCGCGCATCGAGGCAAAGCAGGGCGGCAGGGAGCGCTTCGCGAGGGCGTCCCTGCTCTCCTTCATCGTCTGCGCGGCGATCTTCCTGCCGGCGCGGCCCGCCTGGGCGAGCATCGCCGACGACATCAACGGGTGGCTCTGCGGCGTGCTGCGCGACTGCTGCAACTGGATTTTCTCCCAGCAGGCGAACGTCCTGGAGTCGATCGGCTACGAGGGGATCCTGGGAGCCGACTTCGGCAGCATGCTCACGACGGCGGGCGGGACCTCCATGTACGACATCGTGCACGCCGTGTGGCAGGTCGCGATCCTGCCCATCGGCTGCGGGGTGCTCTCGCTCGTGTTCACCATCAAGCTCATCCAGATCTCCCAGCGCATGGACGGCAGCCAGTCGCTGCCGGGCGTGAAGGAGGTGGTGTTCCTGCTCGTGTTCTTCGCCGTGTTCCTCTTTCTGATCCAGAACAGCTTCGAGCTCATGCAGGCGATCTACGAGGTGGTGGGGCTGGCGATAGACAGGACGATCGCGCTGTTCGGCACGGGGGGCGCGCTCGACCTAGGCGAGGTCTCCATCGTCACGGGGGACGACGACCTGCCCTCGCTCATCGCGATGCTCCTCGTCTCGCTCGTCAGCTGGCTCGTCGTGCTGGTGGCCTACATCGTGAGTCTTGTGGTCTGCTGGGCGCGGGCCCTGCAGCTCTACATCATGGCGGCCTTCAGCCCGATACCGCTGTCCCTCATGGCACTCGACGACACGCGCCAGATCGGCGTCGGCTACATCAAGAACTTCGCCGCGGTCTGCATCGCGGGGCTGATCATCCTCATCCTGCTCGTCTCGTTCCCCCTCATCCTGGGCGGGCTCGTCGCCGTCAACCCCGGCACGGGGACGCCGATGGACAGCATCGCGAACGGCCTCACCTACGCGCTCCAGTACCTGGCCATGTGCGTCCTGCTCATCCTCTCGCTCGTGAAGAGCGGCACGTGGGCCCGCGACATCGTGAGCGGGTTCTGACCATGGAAGCGCGCAGGCACACCTCGTCCCTCGGGATGAGACCCTGCGGGCCTTGCCGCCGGCCCGGGCCCGGTCAACAAAGAGAAGGGCCGGCGCCATCCCGATACCAAGGAAAGGAGAAGAGACGATGGCCGAAGAGAAGAAGAACACCTACATCACCCTGCACAGGAACTTCGTCAAGGCCGATATCGAGTACACCGACCCCAAGAGCGGCGAGAAGAGGACCTTCAACTCCGTGACGCTGCCGAAGGGGACGGTGATCGAAGGGCACGACGTGAGCTACTACCAGTTCTCGCCCATGTTCGTGAACCCCTCGAAGTACCGAGGCGAGAACTTCGTCGACATACCGCTTCTGACGAACAGGGAGGTCTGGCTGCAGCGCTCCATCCTCGACGCCGAGGGCAATCCCGTCATAGACGAGCGGACGGGGCGTGCGGCGAAGGACACGGTCAAGGTCATGCCGGCGCAGCTCAAGACCGCCCTCGACGAGGCCCGCAGGGAGTACCTCGCGCTGCGCGAATCCAGGGAGCAATCGCTCAGCTCGCGCGCCGAGCATGCCCTCGGAGAGGGCGCTTCCGCCCTCTCCGAGGGCAAAGCCCCTTTTGAGAAACCAGCACGATAGGAGGTGCGTCATGAGCAAATCAAGCCTCATCGGCGCGGCAACCCGATCCGCGCCGCTCAGGGCGATCCTCGCCGTCCTGCTCGCATTTTCCGGACTTCTCGCCACGCTGTCGCCGGCGTTCGCCGAGGAGGCCCATGCGGCGCAGACCGCGAAGCTGACCGTCGGGTCGAGCATCTACTACGGCGGCTACTCGACCAACTGGATGTGGGCGGACGGCAAGATCGCCTACTGCGGCAACCCCTCCGCCTCGACGCCGCCGTCCGGAACCTACCCCAAATCCGCGCTCAGCGCGCCCTCCGGACGCACCGCCGAGGCCGTGGCGGACCTGTGGTTCGGCTACGGAGCCCCCGGCTTCGACGCCTCCATGTGGCCGGATAGGTGGTACGACGGGTCGACGATGAGCGACAACCACTACGCCGCGCTCACCCACATCCTCCTGTCCGACACCTACACCTCCGACGGCAACTACGCCATGTACGGCTGCACCGAGCAGTTCAAGGACTGGGTGCAGTACAACGTGCTCGGTTTCGGGGACTCGGGGGAGGTGACCAACCCGGACGCGACCGGCCGCCAGATCGCGGCGCGGACGGGCGAGGTGCCCCGGAACTTCGAGGCTTTCCAGCTGAGCACGGGAGCCGGCACGCAGATCATCCTGTCCTTCGGGTACACCCCCTTCGGCGAGATCGTGCTCCAGAAGGGCTCGGCGCTGCCCGAGGTCAGCGGGTCGAACCCCTGCTACAGCCTCGCCGGCGCGGTCTACGGGGTCTACTCGGACAGCGGGCTCGCCTCGAGGGTCGGCTCGATCGAGACCGACGGCAGCGGGTCAGGCAAGCTGGGCGAGCTCATTCCCGGCACCTACTGGGTGAAGGAGACCGTCCCCGCCAAGGGCTACGCCCTCGACGAGGCGGTCTACGAGGTCGAGGTCCATCCCGACATGGCGAGCGCCGTCAACGGCGCCGCGGGCGTCGCCGACTACCCCAAGTCCGACCCGGTCGGCATGCTCGTCATGAAGGTCGACGCGACGACCGGGGAGAGCGCTCCCCAGGGCTCGGCGTCGCTTGCGGGCGCGGAGTTCACCGTGCGCTTCTACGAGGGCCACTACGCCAGCGCCGAGGAGGCCGAGGCGTCCGGAGATCCCGCGCGAACCTGGGTGTTCGCAACCGACGCCGACGGCTTCGCGGACTACGCCGACGCCTACAAGGTGGCGGGTCCCGACCTCTACCATATGAGCAACGGGGATCCCACGCTTCCTTTGGGCACGGCCGTCATACAGGAAACCAAAGCGCCCGCCGGCTACAACCTCGACGACGGGGCGGGCGGCGAGCCCAAGGCGTTCTGCATCCAGATAACCGACGGCGGCGCCATGGGCGAGGCCGTCTACACCTACAACACGCCCAAGGCGCCCGACACGGTCGAGCGCGGCGACTTCCGCCTGGTCAAGGAAATCCCCATCGAGGTGGAGGACGAATCCGGCATAGTGCAGGAGGCCGACCGCGTGCTGCTGCCCGGCGTGCAGTTCCAGCTGATCAACGCATCCGAGAATCCGATCGTCTCTCCCGAGACCGGCGAGAAGGCCGAGCCCGGCGAGGTGGTCTGCACCATCACCACCGACGAGAACGGCCTCGCATCGACCCGAGGCGGCCTCGCCGTCAACGGATGGGACATCCCGCAAGGCTGGTCGGGGGCCCTGGCATACGGCACCTACACGGTGCACGAGGTCATCCCGGACTCCGTGGCGGAGGACTTCAAGGCGGAGTACGGCCACGACATCATCCCGGTCCCCGACTGGAAGACGACCATCTCCGAGGAGGGGCAGTACGACCCGCCGGCGCTCGTGAACAACCACATCCCGCAGACGCCGCTCAAGGTCGTCAAGACAGACGCAGAGACGGGACGCCAGATCCCGCTTCCCTGCTCGTTCCAGCTGCTCGACTCTGACGGGGAGCTTGTCACCTACGAGAGCCACTACCCCGACACCCACGTCATGGACACCTGGACCACCAACGAGCGCGGCGAGGTGACGTTGCCGATGCTGCTCGAACAGGGCGACTACACGCTCGTCGAGGTGCAGGCGCCAGAGGGCTACGTCAAGGCGCTCGAAGGCAAGACCATCACGGTCGGGGCGGTCTACAACGATTGGGATGACCCCATCGAGGTCGAGTTCGCCGACATGCCCCAGAAGGGCACCATCAGCGTCGTCAAGCACGACTCCGCGACGGGCGAGCCGGTTTCCGACTCCGTCTACGTCGTGAAGGCGTCATCCGACATCGTCACGGGCGACGGCACGGTCCGCGCCCATGCCGGCGACATCGTGGCCACGCTCGAGACCGACGAGGCGGGCCGCGCCACGAGCGGCGAGCTCTACCTCGGGACCTACACCGTCTACGAGGCGAAGGCCAAGGACGGCTACGCGCTCGACGTCGACGAGAAGACCGTGACGCTCGAATACCAAGGGCAGGACATCGCCGTGTTCGACGAGGTGCTCGAAGCCGAGGATGCCCCCACCGAACTCAAGGTCAAGAAGGTCGACGCCCTCGACCCCGGCAAGCCCGTGGCGGGCGCGACCTTCAGGCTCTGGAACGACGAGGGCACTTACGACGAGGAGCTCGTCACGAGTGAGGACGGCATGATCGATGTCTCCTACCTCGTGCACGGCGCCTACCATCTGCAGGAGACTTCGGCCCCCGAAGGCTACATCGTGAGCGACGTGGATAACGAGGGCAACGCCGCCGTCCACGAGCTCCTCGTGAACGATCAGGGCATGTTCGAGCGGGAGGACGGCACCATGAGCGCGGTCTTCGAGCTCGAGATAGCTAACATGCCCAAGACCATGGGCACCACGGCAACCGATGCCGAAAGCGGGGCCCACGAGGGCCAGGCGCGCGAGAACCTGACGATAATCGACACAGTCGAGTACACCGGCTGCATCCCCGGAGACGAGTACACGCTCGAAGGGATCCTGATGGACGCCGAGACGGGCGAGCCCGCGCTCGACGACGACGGCAACGAGATCACCGCCCAGGCGACCTTCACGGCCGAGGACTTCGCGGGAAGCGTCGAGATGGCCTTCGCCTTCAGCGGCGCCGGACTCGCGGGCAAGAGGCTCGTCGCCTTCGAGACCATGACGTGCGAGGGCGAGGAGTACATGGCCCACGCCGACATCGAAGACGAAGGCCAGACGGTGGCCGTCGTCGACATCGCCACGACGGCCGTGAACCCCGAGACCGGGGACGCCACCGGCATCGCGGACGAGGGGCTCGAGCTCGTCGACACGGTCGAGTACACGGGGCTCACGCCAAGCAACACCTATACGATGACGAGCCATATCGCGGATGCTGAGACGGGAGAGCTGCTCATGGACGGGGACGGAAATGCCTACGTCCAGGAGGTCGCGTTCACGCCTGAAGAGGGCGAGGGCACCGTCGAGGTCGCCTTCGAGATCGACGCGAGCGAGCTCTCCGGCAGGACTACCGTGTTCACGGAGACGCTCTCCGACTCCGAGGGGAACGTCGTCGCGGTGCATGACGACATGGCAGACGCGAACCAGTCGATCTTCTTCCCGATGATCCGCACCAACGCGGTCGACGGGGCTGATGGGGACAAGAACCTCGTCGCGGGCGAGTCCGCGGTCATCGTCGACACGGTGACGTACGAGAACCTCATCCCCGGCAAGGAGTACGTCGTGACGGGCGTGCTTATGGACAAGGCCACGGGAGAGCCCCTGGAGGACGCGCAGGGCAACGGCGTATCCGCCTCGGCCGCGTTCACGCCCGAGTCCCCCGACGGGGAGGTAGAGGTGGCCTTCGAGTTCGACGCCACCGGGCTCGCGGGCAAGAGCGCCGTCGCGTTCGAGTCGCTCGTGAAGGACGGCATCGAGGTCGCGACGCACGCCGACATCGACGACGAGGCCCAGACGGTGGCGATAGTCGAGCCCGAAGAGGATGCGCCCGGCAAGGGCTATCCCAAGACCGGCGCAGCCGCGACCGCAGTGGCGGCGGGAGCCGGCGGGATCGCCTTGGCTGCATACGGCCTGGCCGGTGCGGCGAGCGGCCTTCTGAAGCGCCGCAAGGACGCCTCAGACGATCAGGGCGAAGATGCCTAGGCGACATCTCGCGCATGCCGACAAGGGGGGCGGGCGCAAGGCCCGCCCCCTGGGCGTGGCTCTCCGCATCGCTCTGGCGCTCCTCGCGGCGGGCCTGCTCGCCTTCGCCCTGCAGCAGACGATCAAACCGGAGGAAGAAGGGGGCCTCCCGACTTTGACACCGGGCGTATTCGAGGCCTTGGACTCTGAATCGGAGAGCCCGATCGACTGGGCGGCGCTTCCCGAGGCGGTCGTCGCCTGGGTCGAAGTGCCGGGCACGTCCGTCGACGAGCCCATCGCCCAGGCGACGGCGGACGCGCCCAACCGCTACCTCCATGCCGACGCCCTTGGGCGGGGCTCCTACGGCACCCCATATCTGGACTGGGAGTGCTCGCCCGACTCCCCCTTCTCGATCGTCTACGGGCACCACATGGACGACGGCACCGTGTTCGCCGACTTCGCGCGCTTCTCCGACCGCGGGTACGCGGAGGCCCACCGGACCATCCTCGTGCTCACCCGCCTCGACGGCGGGGCCCATGAGCTGCGCGTCGTGGCGGCGGACGTGGTGGACGCGGATGACGAGCGCGTCCGCGTCTCATTCGAAAGCGATGAGGAGAGGACCACCTTCCTCAGCGAGCGGATATCGCGCAGCGACCTCGTGCTCGAGAAGCCCGATCTGCTGGATGCTAAGGTCTGGGCCTTCGCGACGTGCAGCTACCAGACGTCCAACTCTCGGACGGTGGTCTATGCGATAGAAGACGGGAGACGAGAATGAAAGCGTTTCTTTTCGCGCTCGGGATGTTTCTCATGTGCAACGCGCTCCTTGCATGGTGCTGCCTCAGGGCTGGTAGCATTAGCGAATATGATTATGCGCAGAATTCTGAATCGAAGAAGTAAAGCCCGCGATAGTTGTTCATGCCCTAGGAATTTGAATAGTCCCGAAGCCGGTCAACCTGAAACCCACCATCATCGATGACGCCGCGTTCCACCAAATTGTCGGTTATGGCATTATTGTAGCGATGGACATTAGCCGACCAGGCTTCTTTTGAAGGCTAGAGAAAGAAGCCCGTGCGCTAGTTTCCGGAATCCGCCTATCGGGGGGCGGCTCAAATTGGATAGGACGCTATTATGAACGACGCGCACATATGCACACGGGGCAAGATATGGGATCTGCATATCCATTCGAATCAATGCTATTCCATTACCGATCCCAAATTAAAAAAGCTCAGCGTGGCGGAATATGTGAGCAGCATTCTCGAAGCGCTTTCTGATTTCAAAGACCTTGAGATGATTTCATTTACAGATCACAATCACATTTGCTTTGATCTGTATAAGGCGTTCTACGACGCGAAAAGCCGCATTTCTCTTCTTCCCGGAATCGAAATCGACGTTGCTCTTGAAAAGGGCGGTACGGCAAAGCATTTGGTCGTTTATTTCGATGCGATGAATGACTTGGGGAAATTGCAGTCACTGGCGACAAAAATCAATGCCTTCCTTGAAAAAAGAAATGTCGGAAGTGGACCCGGGAAGCAGCCCGTCGATATACATGAATTGCTGGATGAGCTTTTAGGCTATAAGGTCGATTTCGTTCTAAGCCCTCATGCTTTGAAGCAGGGCAAGAGAGGAATCGACTATGACTGGCATCCTCTACCAGAAGAGGAGATGTCAAACGAGATAAAGAAGTTTAGGGATCAGTTTTTCTGTTTTTGGGAATCGAGCGGCAAGAGCGAAATCGCTCGTGCAGTTGAATTTTTAAAGCGAATGGAAAGCGATGAATTGATATCCGTCGTCGCGTTCTCCGACTCTAAGGGCCTCGAGGATCTCAAGGCCTACGCGAAAGAACCGCCCCAATACTTCAATTCCCTTCCCAATTTCAACGGGCTAAAACTTGTGGGTAGCGAAATTTCAAGAATCACTCATAGTCAAACCTTCGTCGATGAGAATGATCTCGGAAGTTTCATCGGGTCTATAGAATTTGAAGGGCAATGCTTGGGCTTGTCGCCTCGCTTGAACGCCATAATAGGAGGAAGAGGAAGCGGAAAATCAGTCCTCCTGGACTCGTTGGCTAATTCCCTCGATCCTTCTAAGGGAGACTTGCAGGAGAGCAGGCGAGCTTTCGTCTCCGGACTCCAGATCAAGGTTCGCACTATGAGCGGATTTGATATTTCATCCGGGCAATTCAGGTTCGATTATTACAATCAAAACTATGTTGCAAGTCTATTTAGCAAGTCTGGCGACGAGTTCAACACCGAGATTGAGAAGTACTTTTCTGACACCTTTTCTAAAGTTGAGTCCATTGACAAAGGATCGATAGAACGAGGAAATTCGGAGCGATTTTATCAACTGCTCGAATCTTTTGAGGACAAACTGCCAGAGAACATCGTCGGCTTTGTCGACAAGCTTGTTGTGGATGTCAAAGACGGCTTGGAGATGAACATAGGGGAGCGAAAGTCGAAGGCAAAGGTGGACGTTTCCGGCCGTGCGGAATCGCTCCCACGCTGGCTAGCCCCTTTCGTCCCACCAGCGGCTTTTCCACCGAAGACCTTTGTCGTCGATCAAGTGAACACAATAGCCGACCGCTCTAAAAAAGTCCACGTTTCCGACACTTTCAGTTCTTGTGATCGCACCTGATGGCAACGTGAAAGGAAAGGGACGTGAAGAGAATCGGGGCATCCCTCGGAGCGCTGGCGGCGCTTGCATGCGTGCTGCTGGCCGTTGCCTTGGCGGCTCCCCGTGTTTTGGGGCTCACACCGTTTGTCGTGCTCAGCGGGAGCATGGAGCCGACCTACCCCGTGGGCTCACTTGTCTACGTCCGGAGCGTCGATGCGTCGGAGCTTCGCGTGGGCGATCCCGTCACGTTCACGCTGGAGGGGCGGGAGGCAGTGGCCACCCACCGGGTGATCGAGGTGGATGCGGAGTCTGCGAGCCTGCGCACCCAAGGCGACGCGAACGACGAGCCGGACGGCTCTCCCGTTCAGTTCGCCAGCGTAATTGGCAGCCCGGCCTTCTGTGTCCCGCTGGTCGGCTACGCGGTGTCGTGGGTCTCCCGGCCTCCGGGGCTGTTCGTGGTTGCGGCGGCGATCGCCTGCCTTTTCGTCTGGGCCTTGGTCTCATCGAGGCCCTTTGGACGAAAAGCGCGGAGTGCGCGCGACGTGGCATAAAGTGCAAGATATGAAGCGAAAGATGAAAGGATGATGGATATGGAATCGAGGAAGTTCAAGATGGTGGCCGTGGCGGCCGCAGGAGCCGTGGCTCTCTGTTTGGGCGCAGTTGGCACGTGGGCGTGGTTGACCAGCACCACTCCCGAGGTTGAGAACGTGTTCACCGTGGGCAACGTGGATATCGGTCTGGCCGAGACTACGGGCGAGTCGTACAAGATGGTTCCCGGAACCGATATCGCCAAGGATCCGAAGGTGAGTGTGGAAGCAGGCAGTGAGGCGAGCTGGGTGTTCGTGAAGATCGAAGAGTCTTCCGTTCTGGACGACTACATCGCATATGCGATAGCCGACGGTTGGATCCAGCTGCCGGGGGAGGAAGGCGTCTTCTACCGCGCTGTTGCCGCAAGCCAGGTCGACCAGGTTTTCCCCGTCCTAGACGGAGACAAGGTGAGCGTGCTTGAAGGTGTGACGAGCGGGATGATGGATGCCCTCGCGGTCGAGGGAGCCGTGCAGCCCACGTTGTCGTTCAAAGCGTACGCCATTCAGGAGGTGGGTTTCAATACGCCAGTCGAAGCCTGGGCCGAGTTGGACGCGTAGCGGTCGTAGAAATCGAAGGGCCGCTCCACAGACGGGCTTGAGGAGGCTCAATGAGAAGGAAGGTTATTGCCGCATCGCTGGCTGCATGCTTTGCAGCGGTGCTGTGCATGGGAACGTGGGCGCTCTTTACGGCCACCGGCACGGCGACGAACGTGGTTACCGTAGGGGACGTCAGCATTAGGCTGGTCGAGGATTTCGATGAGCTGGGCGCCCAGGGCATCGCACCCGGCGAGAGCATTCGGAAGAAGGTTTATGTGGAAAACGACGGCTCTAATCCTGCTTGGGTGCGCGTGCGCCTCGACGTCGCCGCGAGCTCGGCAGGTGGTGAGGCGCTCGAAACGGGTCCGGTGGGTCTGCGGTTTTCCGAGCAAGCGGGGGCTGGCGCCTGGGTCGACGGGGGAGACGGCTGGCTCTACCTGGTGCAGCCGCTTGATGGAGGGATGGCATCTCCGCCGCTCATCGATGCCGTGTCTCTAGACGGTTCGGCAGGTAAGGATTACGCCGGCGCCAAGGTGACGGTGTCTGTCCGCGCTCAGGCCGTGCAGAGCCAGAACAACGATGGGAGCGATGGTGTGCTGGGCGCGTTGGGTTGGTCCGATGAGGAGGATTGGTCATGACGGTGAAGCGGAAGGCTCTCTCGGTTTTCGCGTGCGTGATCCTAGTTCTTTCCTTGGTGCCGATCATTGCCTACGCGGATGATACGGAGCCCGATGGCGGCACGACGCCGACGGAGGCTGTGGGCGAAATCGAGACGAATGCCCTAGAGTCAGAACAGGAGACCCCGCAAGAAGAAGGGGGAAGCGTCTCCGAGAGCGGGAACGAGGACGGACGCGGGAATGAAGGTGAAGGGCAGAACGACGGCTCCGAGGCTGATGAGGCCGAAACCGGTCAAGTGGCGGATCCGTCCTCGAGCCGTTCGGTCAACGTGCTCCGCGCAGGTGGGTTGGTACGCGGCGATACTGGAGGTACCTCGGGTGGCGAAGGTGATCTCGTATTGGCGAAAAGCCTGGAAACCGACGGTCAAGGCGACAAGGTTATAACGTTGGAAGCCTACGCCTCTGGCAGCATGAGCATAGTTGAGCAGGGGATCCCCTGCGACATCGTGCTCGTGCTCGACCAGTCGGGATCGATGGATGACCGGTTCGGCTCCCAAGGGTCGTACCATGCGTTGTCAGGATACAGCAATAAGCGGCTCGGCGACCTGGCCGAAAACGGCAATTTGTACGTACGAGGTGGGGACGGCTCCTATGTGGCTGTTGACGTTGACGTGTCCGGCTTCATTTCTCTGAAATATTCTTACACGTGGGAGGGGTTGGAGGCACCCCTTACGTCGGAGGGCCGATACACTGTGCCCCAGTTCGAGGGCGTGACGTTCTACTCCTTCCAGACGGACCAGACCGTCACGCGGATCGCGGCACTCAAAGACGCGGCGAACTCGTTCGTTCAAAGTGTTCGCAGCAACTCCCTCGGAGAGGATGGAATCGCCGGGACAGTTGACGACGTGCCCCACCGTATCGCCGTGATCGGCTTCGCGAGCGGAGGTAACACCGAGCTATTCGTCGGAAGCGCCTCGTATCCGTATGGGCAAAGCGCGCAAAGCCAATATGGGTCGGCTTTCCAGGACATGACGACCGAAATGGGTTTCGACAATGCGCTCGCTTCTATAGGCCAGCTTAGCGCGGACGGTGGGACGCTGGTTGACGACGGCCTGGATATGGCGAACGGTGTCTTCTCGGCGAACCCCCTTGTTACGGGGGAGCTGCGCAACCGCGTGACGGTGGTGCTGACCGACGGCGCCCCTGGCTTGTACGGAAACGATCGCGGAGTGGCGAACGAGGCGATAAGTCAGGCGTCCGAGCTCAAGACCGCCGGTTCGACCGTGTTCTCGATAGGGATTTTCCCCGGGGCCGACGCCTCGGGAGACCTGCCCGACCAGAGCGCGATGGGTTGGGGCGACAACGATTCGAATCGCTTCATGCATTTGCTGTCCAGCAACTACCCGGACGCGTCGAGCATGGGCAGCCCGGGTGCGCGCTTCGTAGACGAAGAGGGCTCTTCTCCCGACTACTACCTTTCGGCGTCTGACTCCGCAGGTCTGAACAGCATATTCCAAAGCATATCCCAATCCACGGGCGGATCGTCCGTGGACGTGGGCACCGAGGCCGTGGTGCGTGACGTCGTCGCCGCTGGGTTCTCGTTGCCAGAGGCGGCGGATGCATCGTCCGTCAAGGTGTTTACTCGAGCCTACTTGGGCCCCGACGCCGGTTGGGCAGAAGCGATTCCGCTCGATGGTGCGGCGGTGGTCGTCGACGGATCCACCGTCGACGTGTCGGGCTTCGACTTTTCGGGAAATTGGGTCGGCATGCGGGAGGAAGGCGGCGCGGCGATTCCTCACGGAAGCAAGCTGGTGGTTCGGATTCCGGTTGAGCGCACTGCAACCTTCGGAGGCACGGGGCGCACCAACGATGCGACGTCAGGGGTGTACGCCGATCTCGAAAGCGAGCCTTTGGGCATGTTCGAGCAGCCTATAGACTCCGCCGCCCTTGACTTCGAGGTGGCCTCTTCGGACGACGTGGTCTACCTTGGCGAGACGTCCAACATCGCCGACAACGTGTCTTGGGCGGAATCGTACGTGCCCGACGGGCAGAACAACGCGTTCGTGGATATTGCTTATCGGCTCGTTGTCGACGGCGTTACGTACTTCAGCGAGATTCCGGCCGGTACGGACGCATCGGGTCCGGATTTCGCGTTGGCGTGGAAGGATTCCTCGGGAAACCCTGTCGAGACGATTACGGTGCTGCCCGTTGGAGCTGGGGAGGAAGAATACGGCCTGTCCTGCACGGTGAGCGACGCCTGGGATGGGAATGAGGCGCAAGATGACCTCGAGATCGAAGGGCAGGTCTGCGTGCGAGCTGTGGCGTGCTCGGTGACGGTGGGCAAGAGCCTGTCGGGAGCAATGTACCATCCCGGTGACAGCTTCCTCGTGACGGTGGAGCAAGTCGAGGACACCGTCGCCCGCTATGAGGAGCTCGCCCAGGATTGCCCCCGGGCATCCGCATTCCTGATCGGTTCGGTGAGGGCGGTGGTGTCGGCAGACGGGAGCGTCACGGTGGCCGGGCTGCCGATAGGCACCTACCGCGTAACGGAGGACCAAGCGTGGTCGTGGCGCTACGAGTTCGTTGGGTCGACGGGGGGCGTGGCCGAGGAGCACGGTTCGTCGGTAAGCCTGCCGACGAGCGACGAGCGCCCGGCCTCAAGCCTCTATGCGCAAGCATCGGTGACGCTGACCAACCGGCTGGAGAGGGAGGCATGGCTCTCCCACGAGTGCTCTGCTGTAAACGTTTTCGGGGTAATCGACGGATCCGTCGAAGTGGTAAGGGCGAACGAGGGAGGGGCAGCATGACGAAGCGCGAAGGGCGTCATGCCACTGCACGCACGTTAACGGGCTACGGGTGCAGTGGAATTCGGATTGCCGTCGCATTGGCCGTGCTGTTTGGGGCGGCGCTGGCATCTGGTGCGGCTTATGCATGGCTTGCGGATGCGCAAGGCCCGTTGGAGAACAAGTTCGCACCTTCGGAGGCGAGCGTGGAGGTTGAGGAGAACCTGGGCCGGGCGAAGGAGAACGTTGTCGTGCGCAATACGGGCGATACGGCTGCATGGATGCGTGCCGAGCTTGTTGTCTGCTGGGTCGACGAGGCTGGCAAGGTGGTGGGCCGGATGCCGGTGCAGGGTGAGGATTATTCGCTCGAGCGGGCAGATCCCTCCGGATGGCTGGAGGGTGCCGACGGATTGAGTTATCACGTTCTCCCAGTCGAGCCCGGCGAGGCCACGGAGATACTGGTGAGATGCGCCGCCTTGACCGAAAAGGGAAAGGCGCTCGCGGAGGAGAAGGGCTGGAAGCTCCAGATGACCGTGCTGGCGGCTGGCATCCAGTCGGAGCCGGATGTCGCTTTCGCCGAGGCCTGGGGGCGCTCGAGCGGTTTATGCGTCGAAAGCGGCGCGCTCGCCCGTGGCGCGGTCGACCAATCGATCGAAGGATAGGAGGTTGCCTTGATGACGATGCGGAGAATGACCGGAGTCATGTTCGGAGCGCTGCTGGCATGCCTGGCTTTGCTGTGTGCGGCGACCGGCCGTGCGTATGCCGATCCGACGTCGGTGGTGTACGAAGGAGACGCGAAGTCGTTCGTGTTCCTGCCTGAAAGCACGGATCTCTTCCGCGGATTCAAGGAGGTCATGCCGGGGGACGAGCTAACGCAGGAGATAACGGTCGAAAACGGCTCGAACGATGTTGAGGCGAGGATATATCTGCGTGCCGAGACGATTGACGAACGTCATGAAGGCATGCTGAGCCAGATGCATCTGACTGTCGAGCAGGACGGGTCGGCGAAGTTGTTCGAAGCGCCTGCCAGCGAGCAAGGCGGCCTTCGAGACTGGGTTTGCCTGGGCACGCTCCAACCTGGCGGAAGGGCGGATCTGCGGGCGGTTCTCAAAGTACCTGTCGAAGCGGGCAACGAGCTGCAGGGAGCCTACGGCGAGGTCGTGTGGACCTTCATGGTTGAGGAGCTTCCGAGCGCCCAGGACGGAGGTGGGATTTTGGGCATGCCCCGAACCGGTGACGAATGGGCAGATGTGCTGGTTTGGGGTGCTGCGGCGATCGTCAGCGCGTTGGTTGCGCTCATCGCTTGGAAACGTTGCCGCAGCAGTTGCGGGAAGAAGCGTCAACCGTAAGGGGACACGGCCGACGGGAAGGTGAGACGAGCGGTTTGGGCTCCGCCCTTTTTCAAGGCAATGCTTAATGGGGTAGGGGAGAGGACGTAATGGCAACGGAGGCACGGCAGCGCGTGGGTTTGCCGACGGGTTTCCTGTCGGACAGGCCGTCGCGCGACGGCGACTTGCGCTGGTACGCCATCCACGTGCCCGAGGGCCGCGAGGACGCGGTGGCGGGCAAGTGCCGCCAGCTCCTCGGCTCCGACCTCGTGGAGGACTGCTTCGTTCCCAAGTACGAGCGGTACATGAAGCGCGAGGGCGCCTGGCGCATCGTCGTGCATCCCATGTTCAGCGAGTACGTGTTCGTTTCCACGCGCGACGTGCGCGCGCTTGCCAAGGCGCTCGGGCAGCTGTCGTTCCCGGCACCGCTCGTGGGCAGGCGGGGCCGCACCTACGCGCCGCTCTCGCCGAGCGTGCAGGCGTGGCTCGAGTCGGTCCTCGACGAGGCGCACGTGCTGCGCGCGAGCGAGGGCCGCA
>NZ_PPTS01000009.1:0-123150 GCF_003340385.1 Gordonibacter pamelaeae
GGAGCCTGCCCGCGAACTCATCCGAGCACGCCGACAAGCCGGCATACCCCCTGGCCGTGAATCAAAACAGGGGGTATGCCGCATTGCAAAACGTCCGGCTAACTGCGCAAACGCCTATCTAGGAGAGAACGTTCGGATAGCTTCGCAATTCAACCGAAACCACAATCATGAACCACCCCTCTAAGGTATGATTTGCACAGGGCATATAGGCCAATATCTACCGGCAGCGTGCGCTGCCTTTCGCTTCGTTCAAAAGCAGCAGAACACTTGCCTTAGAATCACAACGGTAGAACTACATTCCACCTTTCTCCCTGGTTTTCTTCAACGAGAAGCATTCGAAAAAGTAATAAACGACCAATGCGATCGAACCAAAAACGTAGCTCCAGCCGCCGTCGATCATGACAACGAAAATAAAGCAAATAGCCAATAAGAGCTCTCTAATGGAATGGGGGAATAAGTTTAGTCCAAACGATCGCGCCATCGTTCGACAGGATGCGCAGCACCGTGCGCGCGTCCCAGGCGGTCCTCTCCCCCTTGCAGAAGTTCGAGCTGCGCGCCGCGCCCTTCGCCGCGAAATACTCGTAGGGGCTTGGCACAAGGCTCTCATTGAGCATGGCGGCTATGCCGGCGGCGCTCATGCCGCCGATGCGCGCGTCGAAGATGCCGCGCACAACGCCGGCGGGTTCCGGGTCGATCACAAGCCTGCCGCGGTCGGGGCCCGACCCCTTGGCGTAGCCGTAGGGGGCGAAGGCGCCAACGAACTCGCCGCGGCGGCGCTTGGCGGAAAGCGACGCCTTGGTCTTGGCGGAGGCGTCGCGGCAGTACATGTCGTTGAAGAGGTTCTTCACCGGCAGCATCAGCGCGTCGGCCGGCGTCTTCTCGGCTGCGGAGTCGTAGCCGTCGGTGATGGCCACCACGCGCACGCCGAGCGCCGGGAACACCTGGTCCAGGTAGCGCGACACGTCCAGGTAGTTGCGGCCGAGGCGGCTCAGGTCCTTGACCACGATGCAGTCGACCTTGCCGGTCTCCACGTCGGCGAGCAGGCTGCCCCATCCGGGGCGGTTCTCGAAGGTGGAGCCCGAGAAGCCGTCGTCGGAGTACTCGGCGACGATGCTCAGGCCTCCGTTCGCGTCGGCGAAGTCGCGGATTATGGCGTGCTGGTTGAGCACCGAGCCGCTGGTGCCGTAGCTCTCGTCGTCGACGGAGAGCCTGGCGTAGCTGGCGGCGCGATAGACCCTGGCCGCTGTTTTTGGCGTTTTGGTTTTGGGCATGAAAAGGTCTCCTTTTGCACGTGCTTGTACGTGCGCCAGGAGGCTCTGAGGATGCCCTCGGGATGCGCTGCGCTTCCCGCCAAGAAAAAACAACCGACGCCGAGGGCCCTTGTATGCGTCTGGCGCAATCGTACCACGCCTTCGGCGACTCGGCGCCGGCGAAGGCGGAAATCTCAGGGTTGATGGAGCGTTGGCCGATGCCGGCCGAATCGCGTCACGCAGGCCCGTCGCCTATGACATCGCGCACGTTCTCGCGCGCGGCCAGGTAGCGCGACACAGCTTCCTCGATGCTGCACTCCCCGGCGTAGGACACGCGCACGCCGATTGATCCGCATCGTGCGCAAGGCTCATCGCAAGCCGCTGCAGAAGCATCCTGCCGAAGCTCGCGCGGCAGCGCGGCAGTAGTCGCCGCTTCGTTCAGCTCGCTGGCAACAAGCGGCTCGTCGCCATCGCGATGGAGCATCTCGCCCTGCACGGCTTCCACCTGTTCATTTCTCATCGCGACCGCCAATCCCGAACATGGCCTCGAGCTCGGCGCGCGTCTCGTCGTCGAGCCCCTCCAATTCCTCGAGGACGATCTCCTTGATGACGGGGTACGAGCGCGCCAGGCGCTTGTAAATCGCGTAGACGGTGACGTACCCCTCCTCGCTGTGCTGCTTGACGGTCTTGCCTTCGAAGTAGATGGCGCGGATGGTACCCTGGCTGGACTCGCTCAGAAAGGATATCGCCCAGTCCAGTATGCTGCGCATGAGCGAGTGCAATTCGTCCTCGTGGACGCGCTCCTGCTCGGAGGCGGGGCTGCGGTCGTCTGCGAACAGTTCCTCGGGGTTCATCGCCCCCTCCCCGTCGCTCCGCATGAGCTGGCTAAACAGTATCGGGCGCATGGTGACGCCCTTGATCTTGACGATGCAGTCATAGCTGCTGCGGCAGCTTCGCGATGAGGGCATGTTTCCTCCCCTGGGTCAGGGAGCGCGGGATTGCGCTCCTGCCCAGAGGCGGAGAACGAAGTATTTTGGACGTGCCCTAAGGGCGAGCGGCGGCCACGACGAAAGAGGGCCTTTTGACGATTGTCACCCCCAGTAGTTAACGACCGTTAACCAGCAGCGAATAATCCGCCCAAAGACCAAGAAACCCCGCAACTCGGCTTGAGTTGCGGGGCAAGTAAACACTAGAGGTCGAAGTCGATCAATAGGGGCTGATACTTAAAGCAGCTGCCTTAAGTATCAGCCCAATCTTCGCAATCGGTCACATAATATCGGATGAAATGAGGCCTTCTCGACATTGCGGAACCCGATATAGCATGAACCACACGGCCTCACACTCCAAAACTCATCAAGAGCGAACGCGCCTCCGTCCCCATTCATCCGGCTCAGCGACCCCTAACGCAGTCTTTCAGCTTCTCGCTGATGACCTCCATAGCGGCATCGTAGGCATCGGATAGCTCCCTCATCGAATCGAACAGCTGAGTACGGGTCCTTGAGTCAGAAGTGACGTTATGAGCCTTCTGGCGAAATAGCGAGAGGGCTTTTACCAGCTCGACGTCGTCGATCCTACACGAAAGCAACAGGATATCCTCCAGCGACTGGCGCTGCATTTCCGAGTCCGCAGGATCAACAATCCAATCCGCCCATTCCTTCCCCTCGGTAGCAAGCTTATCCATCTGGAGGCAGCATTTCCCCGTGGCCCTCATACCGCGCTGGACAGCTTCTTGCAGTCCCACCAGATTGTCGCGCTCGAAGCGCCTCCACTCATCCTCGCGAGAGGCGTCGAGCCTCTTGTCCTCGAGCTTGTTCTGGTGCCTTGCCGTCATGCAAGCCGCAAGTAGCGTCACGGCCCCGCCGATAAGCGTGCCAACAAGCGACGGGAGCGCTGGGGCCAAGGTGTCCAGAACGGCGCTTAGGCTGCAAGAATCCAACGCAGAGTCCTTTCTTCAAGAGCCTACATATTCGCAAGCATATCATTGATGGCACTTCCGAACTCGGCGTCTTTCTCAGCGTGCTCGAGCTCGGTGCGGCACCTTGTCACCTCTTCCCCATGCTTACGTTGCCGCTCGCACCTCACCACAGTTCAACGTTGCGATAGGTCAAGGGATCTATGTCGACGGCCGGGCCGTCGGCCATCCTGGCGATCTCCTGGACAACACCTTCAACATTGAACTTCGTTCGCCCAACCCCTCTAAAACGAATTCCAAACAGCAACTATTGCCCAGATGGCTTTTAGGCGCCTACCCCAACTTAATACTCTTGGCACCAACCCTGAATACGACAACCGTCATCATCACATTGAGCGCTATCTGCGATATTGTTGTGGCAATTGAAGTACCGATGCCGCCGTACAGAGGTATCAGAAGATAGTTGCCCACAAGGTTGATGGCAAGGGAGATAAGCGCTATGGCAAACTGAAGACCATAGCGATTCAGCGACATGATGAGCGCGGACGCCGGCGCAAAGACATAGGCCGAAAATGCGTTGATGCACAGTATTTGAAACATTGGTATAGAGGCATCGTATCCATCACCGTTCAAAACAGGGAAAACAAGCTGAGCCCCGACACAGCAAATTGCAACCAAAGCCACGAATGGCACGGTAGTCTTCTTGAACCACTTGATGGCAAACTCGCGCTGTTTCTCGGTACTCTCGGTCATCTCCGCCTTGGACATCCTAACGCGAAGGACGGTCTTAATGGAAGGCAGGAAGAGCAGCACCATGTTAAAGTACTTCGATGCAACGCCGAACTCGGCGACCGCCTGGGTAGACCCAAAGGACGCCAGCATAGTGATATTCGCCTGGTTGTACAATTGCGTGGCAACGCTATAGAGAATCAACCAAGCAGAAACAGCCAGGAACTCCCTACCAGCCTTGAAGTCGACCGCGATAGCCGCATCGCCGTGCCTAACAAGCTTCCCTATCATAGTAAGCGAAATCACAAAACAGGCTAATCCCGAAAAGCAGTACGATGCAAGAATGCTCTCCAACGAACCCGCCGCCAATACAACCGCAAGCGCAATGCAGGCGAGCAGGGTCAACTGCTTCGCATTCTCGACAACACCGGACTTAGCATAGAGTTCACGGGATTGGAAGAAGGCGATATTCAGCTGCACAGTACCCAGCAAAAAGCCGTAAACGATAGCGGCCAGCATGACTGGATGGGCGACTCCCATAGCTTCAGCCATAGGGTAAGACCCGACAAGAAGAAGGACAAGGCAAGCTACGTTAATCGCATGCGAAATAAAAATAAGTGAATCGCGGTATGCACGATCCTTGGTCATCCTCTCGGTATTGTAGCGAACATAGGCAAGCGCGATACTTTGCCCGGCAATCCCTAAAATAGTCGACGAAGTTGTGAAGAACACAGTGTAGCTTGCGTAATCCTCAACTGAAAGTATCCGTACCAATGCGACGGTCACAACCAGCTGTAGCGCCCTTGCGGCCATGTTAAACATAGTCACAACCGAAAAGTCCCGCGGTATAACCTGCTTAATCTTCAAGATTAATCCTCCGAAGTCCCTAGAAGGGAGCAGACGAAAACAACAAAGAACGAGGTGAACGCAATTGAATACAGAATGCCCAATGACCAGCCAATCGCCGTGTAAATGACCAGCAACACAACGGCCAAAGCGTTCTTTCTTTTGAACGCCAGCCAAAGGGAACAAATTAGACCTAGAACAAAGGGGATAAATCCAACCAGTCCATTCTCGCAAAGAACCTGCACATAGACATTATGTGGGTTCGTTCCGTGAAGACCGGAGTTGGCCGGCATGCCAAGCGAAGCCTCGTAAATAGCGTACTGCCCGGTGCCGATGCCAAAAACGGGAGAGTTGCCAAACTGCTCTATCGCCAGTTGCCTCTTGATATCTCGACTTGAAACGGTATCTTGAAACGTCAGGGAATCGATCATCGACTGTCCGAGCGGACTAGCAACGACGGCAACGACGGCAATCATCAAACAGAGCAGGAGTGCCTTTTTCTCAAGCGAGACATCACGAGTCTTAGCCAGCATCAGGTAAGCGCCAACGATTACCAGCAGATAATAGAAAGTTCTCGCACCGGTGACAACGCCAGCAACCATGCACAGCAAAATTACAATGATGCGCACAGGCGCTTTAAGCCGCGTGGCACCCAAAGCCAAAACCGCAATAGTCACATTGCTAAACAGAGCAGAAATGATCGAGTCGCCAAAAATCCCATCCGGTCTATAAAGGCGAATCGTCGATGGAGAGAACTCCCAACTGGCCATAGAACCATACTGCCAAATTGTTATGCCGGCGTTCACGATACCAGCTACTAGACATATGGAGAGCAGTTTTCTAGCGATGCCCTTCCTCTCTTCGTCTTCGAACGAGAAGAAGCAAGCGATGCCTACCACATAAACCGCAAGCTTCAGGGCTTCCACGTACTCCTTATAGAAAAGCGCGGAAGTCCCAGCAATCAACGCGAAAACTAGGAGGAAAGCGTAGGCAATATTCATCCTCAGACTCAGAGTTCGTTTGCCATTACGAACGAGAACAACCACCATGAGAAGAAAAGCCACCGGTATCGCAACGTTCAGGTCAGAATAACGAACCTGCGTAAGGGAAAACGAGTCGACATTCGCCACCACAGCAACGCCAGGAAGCGACCCTAGAACCTCTCCAACCACAGAGCCAATAGGAGAACCTGCCGGTAGCGAAATACTAGAGAAGAGAAGTATTATCAGAGAGAAGCAGAAGACAAGCCCCGTTAGATCCGCATTCGGCACGTAAGAAACACTAGAGGTTCTAGTCTTCATTAAGGATCTCCCTAACAGTAATCACATTAGTCCTGCCATATTCAAAAGGAACATCAAGAATCGAGCTCTTTATGACGGCGCCATAATGTGGGGAATAAAGCCCCTCCCGAACGCTAATATCGCTTTCGGCGCAAAAGACCACCGAAACACCCCGACACGTTAGGACCGCCTCTTTGCGTCCCACAACGGAAACATCGACCTCCGGAGCAAGAACGAATGATCTCGTCGCAACAACGGCGGGCGCAGCGCCCTCAACGTCATCCTTGACCGCAACCCCCTCCGATCCAACCTCCACAACCCTCTTGTGAGTCACGCCAAGACGCGTGGCCCAGCAATCCGTCACGCCCCTGAAAACAACCGTCCCATCAGCCTCCGCAACATCAAGGCTCGCGCCGCCGCACCTCGTATACCCAAACAACCCTCGGAATTCATTTTGCTCAAGATTCCCAAACCGCAACGTCGAGTGTTGTGCGGTACCGCGAAGGATATTGCGCACCTTGGGATCGCGCGTATAAACACCAGAACCGGGGTCCACAAAAAACGGCACGCCCTTGAAGCCAAGCGTGAAGGAAAGCTTATCGTTATGCGTATGTCCAGGCTCGGACTCATCGACAAAGCCATCAGAAGCGAAGAATCCCAACGACCAGTCTCCATACCTAGCAAGAGCCATACCCGCATCATAAAACGTTCTCGCCCCTCCGCGCCATGAGGGAAAACATGCAACACGGCCGGAAGCACCGTAAAGCAGCTCTTCTTCGGCGAAGAACGCTTCATCAGGAGCATCCGGACCGATTTCCCTGTCAACCAGCCTACTCACGAGGCGTAAGTCATCATAGCGCTCGGGTGAAATACACACTACGCGTCCTGAATCGTTATCTCCTACCTGCAGGGAACGCCCATCTTTGTTTGTTACGGCATCAAGAAAACGACCGAGAATCGAAAGACGCTCAAAATACTCCGCTGGCAGCTTATAGGGCGTTTCAGCAAAGCACTTGCCCGCGAAGAAGAGCATCTCTCCCATCAGCCGTGTATAGCGGGTGCTGCGCTCGAAGCAACAACCGTCGTCGAGAACCTGTTTCCGCACGCATCTCATCAGCTCGTTGTGGGTGTATTCCCCCCACTTCCGTGCTTTGGGCAGGTTGGGGTAGGCCGCAACGACAGCAGCAAGTCCAAGCAGGTCGGCGATGTAGTGGTTGTTCTCTTGCAATCTAGCTGATGTCTCGAGGTTTGCCCAAATATGCTCACCATGGCAGAAAGCAAGCTCCGCAATCACCGTATGCATTGGGTCGTCCTCGCAAAGCCCGCACCGCAACAGCTCGTATGAGGAAAGTAGGTTGAACACGCGAATGCCGACTTCCATAGTGCACGTCCACTGGACACCCCTCCCCATAGGGTTCACAGAGGCAAAAGAGCCCACTTTGGCACGATAACAATCAAGGAACCTTGCATCGCCTGTTTGGCGAAATGCTGCCGCAAGGGGGAGAAGGTACTGCATCCTTCCGTATTCCCATGGCACCTTTATGTCGGCAACTCCAGATTCCGGTTTAATGGCATCGTAAGGCCCATCTGGAAAACGATATCCAGCAACGAAATCAGTACGCCATTCGTCTTCCACGGTAATATCTCTTGGCAGATCGAACCATTCCCCGAAAAGCACGAAGGAGCCACCGATTATCCTCTCGGCAGCTCTCCGGATCTCGATATCGAAGGACTTGAATCCAGCAGAGCCACTATCGACAAAAATGTGCCCGTTAAAACCCTCGGCAAGCTCGTTACCTAAACAAGATGCCTTCTGGCGGATGGCGCTGCTACTACTCTTATATATCTGCCTCTTAACCTTACGCGTGGTCCTGTTGGCGACCGCAACGGCAAGACGCCGGCATATACGCTGAACCATGTTAGCCTTTCTTGCCTCTCTTATCCGTAACTTCCGCTTCTAGAACCTTCAGCACCTTATCCATCTGCACTTTCCAGTCGAACTGCTTCTCGGCGAAGGCACGCATCTTGCTGCCAGTCTCCGGGTCTGTAGCCGTCCTATTTGCAAAAGCGACAACCTTGTCAATGGGTATCGGGTCGTCATTGCTGGGAAGCAGGAGAGTGAACTCCTCGTCCCCGTTAAAACCTTTCTCGGGGAACGAATAGATAAACGGTATGCCTCTGGCACAATACTCCCTGGATTTCATCGTTGAACCGAGGGAAATCCCGATTCTATGCAATCCAAGAGAACCGACAGCAACATCCGCGTCATCAAAGAAAGCGTCAAGCTTGCTTCCGGTCGCAGCACCCGCAAATACAATAAAATCTTCTAGCTTCAGCTCGGAAACAAGCTTCTCCAAGGAAGGATTCTCTGCACCCACACCAACGAGCGTAAGCAGCACGGGTCGGGCGCCCTTATACTCAGCAAGCCCGCGAATGAGCCTGTCAACACCATGATGAGGGGAGAACTTGGCGACAGCAAGAAGCCTCACGGCTTCGCAAGGCGCGCCAGCCTTCCTCAATGGAATAGCTCCAAGGTCAATTCCATTGTCGTAGGTGATGTTCGGCACTCCCCAGATAGTGTCGTCATCAAGGTAAGTGATGGCGTAGTCGAAGTAGCGCGGGGCATGTTTCGCCCTAAGGGATTCCAGCCACGCATATGCCCTATGTACGACATAGCTCAAATACTTGCGCGATTCGAGAAGCCTTTTATGGCGCGCATCCCTTTCCATCTCAAAGGGGAAGGTGGGAAACTCCACCGCAAGGACAACCCCATTGCTTCGAAGCTGTTTCGAGAACGAGCAGAAAACGTTATCAAGGTGGTCAAAACGAATAACCACTGCCTCAACACCGTTCGCAAGAGACCAATTGCTCAGAAAAGCATATTTGCTTCTGCGATCTCCCGCGGTCTTCCGAACATGGCTGGCAACGACTTCCCCGCTACTAGGTCGCTCTATCCTCGTTTCTAAGCCGTAGTCCTTACTTATATAGACGTCGTGTCCAGCCTCCTCGGAAGCCTTCGCCTGAGACATCACCTTAGCAGAGATGCCGAGAGATGAGTTTGAGTTAAAGTCAATTGCGGAAGTGAACAGAACGCTCAGTCGACGTCCTCCTTCGGTGCCCGATCTAGACATTTCGTAGGCACCCCCCTGAACAGACCCAAAGGGAGCATCCTTGATCATCACAGCATTCGCCCCAATCATCATATTGTCACCATTCACAATCGGACCGAGCACCTTCACACCCGCGCCGATGTGCTAATTATCGCCGACAGCAGACGCCTCGCAACGCCCTCTACGCCCGCCGTCGCGCAATCACGCAACTCTTGCCAATCTTCGCACGCTTATGCGCCACTACGCCTACGCCCTTGCAGCCGCAGGTTGAACCCTAGCCAATTTCACACTGAGCGAGGTTAACAAATTGCGAAAAGATAAATCTACGTCTCATATAGCCTCGAAAGGCTTGAGTTTATGCCAATACCGCTAATGCGCTCTTCTCTGCTTGTTCGCCGCATTCATAAAAGAGCTCATCTAAGGGCCCCCTTCCGCCCATTGTCCAAATCCGCGACCAGCTCCTCGAGGTAGTGGTCTACACAAAAATACTCCGCCGACGCGAGCGCCGCCTCCTTCATCGAAACAAGACGCTCGCGATCCCTGTCCAAAGCTTTTATTGCGTCGCACATCGCTTCAGCCGTACACTCATCAAGAACGATGCCGTCCTTACCAGACGCGACAAGCTCGGCATTGTAGCCAATATTGCTCGCAACGGTCGGCACCGCTGCCATCTTTGTCTCAACCAAAACGCCCGGAACGCCTTCTGCTGCCCATTTACTGGGAAAAAGATGCAAGTCATACCTAGAGAGCTCGGAAACCGCATCATTTGTCACTGAGTCGAAGACACCATGATAGAAAACGTTCGGAAGCGCCGAAACCCGCGCTTCGAAAGCATCCTTGAATGTCTCCTCAACACACCCATAGAAGTAGAATTCAACGCCCGCAAGGCGCTCGGCGCAGTCCAGAATGACGTCAGCCCCCTTCGCTGGTCCAATTAGCGAGAAGCTGACACATTTAAGGACGCCGCCCGTTTTATGCGGCAAGACCGTAGCAGTCGGCCTGTTACGGCAGTTAGGGTAAATCGACACATTATCCAAGCCAAGATTCCTTGTTGCATTACACATGGTCTTGGTTTCAACGTAAATACGACCCAGCTTCGCGCAGGCTTTCCTATATGCTAAATCGCTCGACAAATGGCTCGGAAGAAGGCCCCCCATTGCCATTAGATAGCACCGAGAGAGAACGCTCGGTCTAACGATTGAGAGCAAACAAAGTAGAGCCCTTTGTATCCTCGCGTTACCGAACCCGAGCATGAAAAGGCCGTCCTTCGACGTCATCAGAAGCCGAACGATCTTGACGGTTCCCACATCCCTGAAGCCGACCTTCTCGACGGGGACGCGATCAGCAAGCGCCTCAGCGAGCAAGGCGTTCTTAACCGTCACTCCGCCGTACGGAGGAGGGAATTGTCCCAGATAGTAGACCTTCAACTGCTAGCACCTACTCCAGGCATCTTCCATGATATTCCAACAGAGCTCATCAAAAGTGATGCCAACAGCCTTTGCTGCATCAGGAAGCAACGAGGTCCCGGTCATGCCGGGAATGGTGTTCGTTTCCAGATACCAGAGGCGGTTGCGCTCGTCCAGAATACAATCGGTTCTGGACACACCATAGCAGCCGAGGGCGTCATGGGCTCCCAACGCCATCTCCTCGCACTGCCTAAGTTCTGCTTCAGTGAGATTTGCCGGACAAATGTGCTGCGCCATGTCCTGCTCGTATTTTGCCTCGTAATCATAGAATTCATTAGCCGGGATTATTTCAATGGGAGGAAGAACGCGAGGCTTCTCCCCACCCAGCACCGCGACCGTCAGCTCCCTGCCTGAAATAAACTGCTCAACCAGAACCGAGGGAGCAAGCTCCAGCGCAGTGTCAATCGCACAAGCGAGATCGTCTCCATTGTCGACGATGGAGACGCCGAGGGCGGACCCTTCGGTTGAAGGCTTTACGACAAGCTTGCCTCCCAGTTTGGTCCTAATGTCTTCTATATTGCATTCCTCACCACGAAGCACCCTGATGTATCCAGGTGTTGGGATGCGGAAAGATTCGACCAACAGTTTTGCCACAAATTTGTCCATTGCAATCGCGCTGGAGAGAACGCCCGGCCCCGTATAGGGCAAGCCAACGCTTTCACAGAACCCCTGGATCGACCCGTTCTCCCCAGCCCCTCCGTGAAGGCAAATGAAGACGCCTTCGACAGAAGAGTCGAGGAGCGTATGAGCCCAGCCCTCAACGCCTGTGTCTATCTTTATGACCTCGTAACGCTTTTCCAGAGCCTCTTCCACGGCTGCGGCCGATAAGAGCGAGACCTCGCGCTCCCCGCTGGCGCCACCGCAAAGCAATGCGATTCGTCTAGCCATTTTCATCATCCTCCAACCGTCCAGTTATTTGATGTCCGACACAACGTAGCGAAGCTTTCCGCGCTTCGTGCGTTCGATTCCGTCGACGCGCTTGAAGGATACGGGGAGCATTCCCTTGGTCCTGTCGCGGAAGCGTTTCTCCGCCTCGGCGATGTCCTCAGTGTAGTTATCCGAAAGAGGAACAAAGCTAATTTCGACCGAGTAGTCCTCTAGCTGATGAATCTGAGCTTCCTTGATCGTCGCCGACTCAGTAAACAAAGCAGAGAGCGCGCCGACCTTGCCTCCGTCGGGAAGCGACAAAAGTTCGCCAGTCCGCCCATCGATCCGCTCGATTACCCTTCGGCCGTTCTTTAGCCTATCGGTGGTAATGGCAAGGTCACCGGTGTCATAACGCAAGAGTGGGAAGGCGAAATTGGTAAGGTTACTACCAATGATTCGCGAATAATCGCCGCATTCAATGAACTCAACGGCGGAGTAATCCTCGTCAACAATGTAATCATGGTCGGCGTCCTCTCCAATGCACGCTACCGCCTCAGTGAGGCCGTACAGAGCATGGGGCTGTACCCCGAACGCCTTCTCTATGATGGACCGCTGATAACCATATAAGTTCTCGGCACTCGCCGTCACGGCCTTGATAGGCTTATCGAAAGTCAGACCGTTTTGCGCAACGAATGACGCAAACGGCATGATGCACGAAGGATACCCGTGGATCCAGGTTAGTCCGTAATCATTAATTGCTTTGAAGTAAGCCATGTAGTTTTCATCGTTGCCGTGGAAAGCCGAGAACTTAATCTGGAAAAGCGGCTGACACTCCCGCCAAAAAGGCGGCTTTCTCTGGTTCGGCGGCACAATGGTCCTGCTGCCGAAGTCGGCATACCTCGTGCCGTATTCAATGCCAATACGGTTCCAGAAGCGCCAAAAAGCCGCCCAAAGATCGCGAACATTGTCGACCGATTGCGGAAAGATGAGACTCGACCCCGTCGATCCGCTCGTGTGTTCAGTGATATGAGGAATCTGCTCGAGACTCTTAGGTTTCAACAGCTCAACATTGTCCCGAACGGTCTGCTTGTCAAGAATTGGAAGAGCGGCGAGATCGTCAGCAGTCTTGATAGACGCAGGGTTGACTCCGCCCTCATCAAACATATTCGTATAGAAAGGAACCTCGTCATAGCAGAACTGCACCATCTTCCGAAGCTTACGGTCCCTAATATCAAGTAGCTCGTCACGCGAGCAAGCGATGCGCGAGTTGTAATCGGCTAGACGCGACTTAAAGTCCCCGCCGAATCTTAGCTCGGCAAGTCGCCCACCTTCACGGCGACAACCGATGTTTTGCACGAAAATCGGCATGGCATTATAGAGCTTCATCTTATCCATATTATACAACTGCCTTTTTGTAGCGGGGATACGTAAAATAAACCTCGTGGGAATTGGCGGGTTGGCTAATGATCCGACAGGAGTCGCGGTACACGCCAAATTCTGGCGCATATGCGACCTCGTCTATTTGCCCATCGGCTTCGGGAACGTCACGAGCAAAGACAAAGGCACTCTCAATGCACCCGTCGCCTACAAGGTGGTCGACAACACGTAGCCCATCCGCCTCAAGCACAATCTCTCGAACCACTTTGCACTTCCCGCCACATTGAAGAAGAGCACCGCGTACTATCGTTGCCGCCGAATCCTCAACAGCGCCCGTACTGTACCTGGCAACCCGGAATGGCGCCCAGCACTCGTGCTGTTCCTCACCATTCACCATCACGGTACTGTGCGAATGCGTCTTCTTGAACTCAAGCCTTTTCGCATCCTGATAGGCAAAGGTGCCGCAGTTCACAATCCACGGCTCTCCATCCACAAAGCACTCGAAACTCAATGCGTCGCAATGAACGTGCCCCATGGCATAGGCCGGGCCCGGCTTGCCGGCATCGAAAATCACCTTGACGAAGCCCGCCTTGGTCTGCCGTTCGAGAATGCAGTAGCCTGAATTCTTTAGCACACCATGAAATTCCGGTACAACGCCGAAACGCTCGCGAGCGCAAAGCAACAGCGCGTCGCGACTCTTTGCCACGTTGTCGCCGCAATCGTTGAACAGTGGAGTCCTATCAATCCCGCGCTCCATGGAGTAAAGGCAGTCGCACATCTGCTGAAGTTTAAAAGCTTCAGCATGCTCACCAAAGCCCGAGTCGCGCAAGACAATTGCAGCGCGCATCAGATCCTCAAGCACAATCTTCTGATACATCGGGCTCAGCTCGAAGTGCATTCCGTCATCGAGCACCTGCTCGTTTACCTGCGTCTTTAGCATAGGCAAAGCAAGCTCGAGCGTCTTGCGGTCGCCAAAATAACACGCAAGGATAGCAAGGGCCTTCAAGTTCTCTAGATAGTGATTGGCCAGGAGGTCCTTCTCCAGGTGCTGAGAAAGATGTACGTACTGCTCGGCCAGCGATGCGTTAATTCGCTCGCAAAAGGCATCATCCGTCCTCAATGCGTCATCAAGCTCAGCTCTAAAAGCAAGCCAGCTAACGATGCGCATCGATATGACGTATGGATCCCAGGCGACGCCTCCGCGCTCCCGCGGGCAGGCATCTATCCAGCTGTCCACGATAGCTTTGGCTTTATCAAGGTATCGCTTATCACCCTCATCAAGGAAAGCCTTCGCAAGAGGAAGCAAGTATTCGTGGTAATGCAGGTTAAAATGCCAGAGCGGGGTCGAGAGCTCTGCGTGCCACGATTCGCGCCAATCCATGCGCTCCTCATGATTTAGGAGTTCCACCCTGTCATCAAGAAGAGCATTCACATCAAAACGCGCTAGAAAAACTGGATCGAAGTCAATCTCCGATAATGCGGGAACGCGGCGAATATCCGCCTTGTTCGCATCGGGGCAAGGCCTGTAACCAACATGCAAACGCATGCTGCCCCCAAGCTTTCGCCAGATTCTATAGGCAATCTGACTAGGCTTGAGGTGCAGCGCGGTGTCTATATAAAGCCGCAGCTTTGACAATTCTTTAATCTCCCCTATTTACCGAGCACGCTCGCAATTCGCTCGCTCGCATGCCCATCCCCATACGGGTTCGAAGCCCGGCTCATTGCCGCATACTCCTCTTCGTCGGACAGCAGACGGGAAAACTCAAAATAGATAACGTCCTCCTCAGTGCCCACAAGCTTCAACGTGCCCGCGGCAACCCCCTCAGGTCGCTCGGTGGTGTCGCGCATCACCAACACCGGCTTGCCCAAGCTAGGAGCTTCCTCCTGTATGCCGCCCGAATCGGTAAGAATGAGATGACTCGCAGCCAGGAAGTTATGGAAGTCAAGTACCTCCAGAGGATTGATGATATGGAGACGATCGAAGCCGTCCAGCTCCTCGTGAGCCGCCTTGCGTACGAGTGGGTTCATGTGAATAGGATAGATCGCCTTGGTGTCGGGGTGCTCCTCCATCACGCGCCTGATCGCGCGGAACATGCAGTGCATGGGCTCGCCAAGGTTCTCGCGGCGGTGTGCCGTGATCAAAATCAGGCGACTGTCGCTGGCCCACTCCAACTCTGGGTGGGTATAATCCTCGCGCACCGTGGTGCGCAGGGCGTCGATGCCGGTGTTGCCGGTCACCCATATCTTCTCGGCACGCTTGCCCTCGTCGAGCAGATTCTGCCTACTCGCCTCCGTAGGTGCGAAGTAATACTCACTGACAATATCCACGGCCTGACGATTGAACTCCTCGGGCCAGGGACTGTATATGTCGTGGGTGCGAAGCCCCGCCTCCACATGCCCCACGGGAATCTGCAGATAGAAGCAGGCGAGCGCTGCAGCAAAGCTTGTGGTCGTGTCGCCGTGCACGAGCACCACGTCAGGCCCTTCCTCCTCGAGAACGGCCTTCAGCTTCAGCAGTACGTCGCACGTGACGTCGAATAGCGTCTGGCCCGGCTTCATGATTGCCAAGTCATGGTCGGGCGTTACGCCGAAGACGCGCAGAACTTGATCGAGCATCTCGCGGTGCTGACCTGTCACGGTCACAACCGTCTGAAACTCGTCGGGGCGGCTCTTGAGCTCGTTCACGAGCGGACACATCTTGATGGCCTCCGGGCGCGTCCCGAAGACAAGCATCACTTTCTTCAAACCTGCTTCTCCCTGCATCTCTTTAATGACTTACAGCTTATAGACGTTCTCGCCGTCACCGCACACGTTGCGCGGATCGATCAAGATACGACCGCCGAAGGCCTCGGGCTTGCCCTTGATCTGGGAATGACCCACCATTACGATAACCATCTCCAGGCCATCCAGGAACTCCTCCATGGAGTGCACCTGGCCCGGAACCTCGTCGCGCTCGACCCACGGGTCGTACACCTTCACGCCACCGCCGCACAGGTGCTCTTCCATGGACTCGAGCATCTGCAGCGTGGGGCTCTCGCGCACGTCGTCAACGTCCTCCTTGTAGGTCAGACCGTAGATGCCCACCTTGGAGGCATCCTTGATCCCACGCTCGGCCATAACCTCGTGGGCACGATGCAGCACATACTCAGGCATGCCCGCGTTGGTCTGAAGCGCAAGGCGGATGAAGTTTGCCGTTTCGGGATAGTCGCCCACCAGGAACCACGGGTCGACGGGAATGCAGTGACCGCCAACGCCGGGGCCGGGCTGCAGGATGTTCACGCGCGGGTGCTTGTTGGAGATGCGGATGACCTCCGCCACGTCCATGCCGCCGATACGGCAGATCTTAGCGAGCTCGTTGGAGAATGCGATGTTAATTGCGCGGAAGGTGTTCTCGACGACTTTGGTCATCTCGGCGGTACGGATGTCGGTCACACTGATTTCGCCCTGACAGAAGGTTGCGTAAATCTTAGCAACCTCCTCGCCCACCTCGGGGTCGTCCGCACCAATCGTACGGTTGTTGTGCAGCAGCTCGTAAACCATGTTTCCTGGGATGATGCGCTCCGGGGCGTGCACGAGCTTAACATCCTCACGCTCGGCCTCGATGAGCAGCGGGCGCACAAAGCGATCCACCGTGTTGGGCGAAATAGTCGACTCGATTACGAGCACGGCGCCCTTCGGGGCGACCTCGAGCACCGTCTTGCAGGCGGCAATCACATAGCAGGGGTCAATCTTCTTGTCCAGCTTATCGTAGGGCGTCGGTACGCTCACGATGTAGGTATCGCACACCTGATACTCGGTCGTGAATTTGATGCCAGATTTCAACGCGTCGACGAACAGCTCGTCAAGCCCCTCCTCCTTGAAGGTAGTGTGGCCGGCGTTCAGGGTTGCCACGAGTTCTTCGTTGTAGTCGGTTCCCACGACCTCCACGCCGTGCGTGGCCATCATGAGCGCGGTGGGCAGTCCGATATAACCGAGACCGATAACGTTAACCATTGATTTTAATCCTTTCATTTGTTTGTTTGGTCTTATATACGGCATCGGATAAAACAGCGATCATCTTATCCGCCATAAGCTTTCTTGAGTACTCCCGATTCATGAAATCAACCGCCGCTTCGCTCATTCTGGCGAGATTGCGCGCACGATCAGCCCTCGAGGCAAAAGCCTCGAGTTCGCTGATGTCTTCCTCCTCGCTTCCACACAAAGCAATACCAGCACCGCTCCTACGAACGAGCTCAGATGCATCACCTTCCGGGCCTACGAACAGAACAGGCACACCTCGGGCAAACGACTGGAATATCTTCGATGGAATGGTTCCCGAGAATTCAGCGCTCTTTTGGAGCGAGACAACGGTCATGTGAACCCCTGCGTAGCGCGGTTCAAGCTCGGCCATTGGAACACCATGCTCAAGTTTGAGAAAACCGTAGTCTCCAGTAGCAACCAACTGCTCTAGCTCGTCGCGAGCAGCACCCTCGCCTATAAGCTCATAGCTTGATGCAAGCCCAAGGTTAACGATTCGCTTCACGTACTCCACCGTCGCAGGCACGTCCTGAGATAATCCCATAGTCCCAAAGTAACCGAAACGCAAAGGGCCATCCCACATGTGTTTACATGCAACAACATCGGCTCCATTGGGAACAATAACGATACTGTCGCCCGGAACACCAGCCGCCTCAAGGTCTTTCTTAAACCCATCGGTAAGCGCAACGACGCAATCTGCAGCTTTGCAGAAAGATAACTCCAGTGATTTCATCGCAGCTACCTTTGCGCCCCTGCTGCCTGTCGCCAGCATCTGCTTGTAAGTAAGATCGCGAAACTCAACCACAAGGGGCAGGCGGCACTTCTTTGCATAGTGAACGCCGAGCCACGCAGCGAAGACGGTCCCGCATGTGACGAGCACTACATCATAATTACTACCAACAGGCGATTTCTTACCCAGGTTTTTCAGGCCATTAGCGATGAAACTGACACCGCTCTCTATTCGCTTCGCAAAGCTTGTGTTTGGCTGAATCTTTGACGCGGAACGAAAGACTCTAACACCATCAATCAATTCTTCAACTAGAGGTTTCATCTCATAGCCGTCGAACAAGCGACCAACGGGATAATTCGGCCATCCGGTGAACACGGTTACATCATGGCTCTCACGCACCCAGATACGCGAATGCTCGGTCGCCCTGAATGATGCAGCGATATTCTCAGGTTTATAAAACTGCGAAAAATACAGGATACGCATTTCAGTCTCATCTAATTCGATGCTAACATGGTTAGTTTCTTTGCGCCGACAACACGACGCCTACGGTTTGTGCGCTTCATCTGAAATCGCTCACGACAAAATGCTTCTTATGCCGAACAAATCGAGCCCACACACCCATTGGGAGTGATTACGCCGCAGCTTCAAAGAGCTCCTTTCGATCAAACGAACGCAAGCGGAAGGTTGCATTACTTGCCCCTCCTCATCGCCTTGAAGGTCTTCACGAACACACGGGCGTCCAACCCAAGCGACTGATGACGCGCATAAAACAACTCGCGGGCTTGCCTCTGACCGCTCTGCCAAGTCGAGTTATTTCGATCAGTCACTGCCCACCAACCCGTGATGCCCGGCTTACAGGACAAGACTTCTTCGCGAGCGTCACCGTATTCGTATGTTTCTTGCAACGTCACGGGACGGGGCCCTATCACTGACAAATCCCCAGATAGTACGTTCAGGAACTGAGGCAGCTCATCGAGCGACGTGCGTCGCAGGATTCGCCCCACACGGGTGATACGCGGATCATCGTCAAGCTTCTGCTCGCGCCTCCAAGTCTCAAGCTGAGCTGAAGACATATACCTCTCAGGATGGTCATGGGCGTCAGAGACCATCGTCCGCAGCTTGAAGATGTAAATCTTCTTACCTCCCTGCCCAATACGCTCCTGCCTAAAAAATGGCTTACCCGGCGTATCGACACAGATCGCAGCACATGCAACAGCTACGGGAACAGCTAGCACCAAACACACCCCCGCGCTAAACGCAATGTCAAAAACTCTCTTTGCTACGAGATAGCCAACGCCACCTTTTTTGGGAGCAGCCACACTTGAATCAGGCGCAGGAGCCTTATACGCCCCATTTGGTGTGCAACACTCCACGCAATTCGAGTTCTTGGTAGACATGTAACATCCAATTGCGGAGTTGCATTCGCATGAGCTCCCTGCGCCCTCATCATTTCTGATATCGATAAGCCTATCCTCATCTAGTCCAGAAGCACACGCTACAGCACGACCCGGATTAGCCCCGGGAGAGGCGATAGCGTTCCTGAAAGCTAGGGCCAAAACCTTCCTGGCCACTATGCGCACACCGCCCCGAAAACGGGTTTTGCAAGAAATTGGGCTTCCATACCACGGATGCGGTTACAATTGAATTTAGAGATGCGGCGCATCCGCAGGCCGCTTGCAAAACAGCTCGCGACCTGCGAAAATGCCTGTTCTTTGTTCGTGCTAGATTTGGCGGGAAGCGCGAACGCACCCATGGATTCCTCAGAGAACTCCGGGCGCGTTTTTAATATGCGCAAAGGGATTTTCCCAGTTAAAACATCGAAAAATTGGATGGCTTCGTCAAGTGAGGCCTTTCTCAGAACACGTCCCACGCGAGTGTTGCGGGGATCCCGGGCAATCTTGAAGACTGGGCCATCCTTTTCATTGAGGGCTTGCAACTCCGGCAGTTTATCCTCCGCATCCACGCACATAGTGCGGAACTTGTGCATGGTGAAGGTCTTGCCGTCCTTCCCTACACGTTCCTGTTTGAACAGCACCGGGCCCTTCGGATCATCGATCTTGATAACGATGGCAATAATGGCAAACAGCCAGCAGAAGCAGATCAGCACGGCGGCGCTGAAAACGATGTCGAAGGCGCGCTTGATAGCACAGTAGACCGGTCGGCTCTCGATGCCCGTCAGTGGCTCGTCGCCGATCTCCGCGCGGATCCTCTTGGCGCGTGCAGCGCTGCTAGGGCTAGCAGTTTCCTCGGCTCCCACGTCAAAGGCGTAACCGCGGTGATAGCTCCATTCGCCTTCGACGGCAGCCTCCTGCGTTTCTTCTTTGTCCAAGTCAGCTTCGGAAAGCTTAATAGCCCCTCCGCCATCCATGCTCGCGGCAGTTTGCGCTTCGCTCATGCCTACGTCACCGCCTGTCGACGGCCCAAGTAGTCCATGGCGCCGAAAGCCGGATAGCGAACACCATCCGTTCGCCGGGAGGAAGACACAGCACGGTGGCAGCGGTAGTCCGGCCCGCCACCCACCTTGTGCTCCTCGAGCCCCATGACGTCGTCGCCGGGCAGCAGCACCTTAAGGGCACCTCGTGGGACGGGGCTCTCGATCGCCTCATCGTACCCGATAGCACCCGACCCCATCTCCAGCACCTCATCCATCTCTATTTCGTTGTCAAGCACGTCTTCCATGTTCGCCCTACCGGGCCATCCCTGTCCTTATCGCTTCCGTACTATTCCCAGGCCGATCTTGGTCTGGATCGTCCTGCCGAACATCTCTATCTCCAAATACGCGGTGCGTTTGCGGCGGTTGATCTTCCTGATCCAGCCGGTGCGGTTCACCAGCGGGCCCTTCAGGACGACTATCTGGTCGCCTTCTATCACGCCTTCCGACATGCCGATCACGCGGTGCTCCTTCTCGGTGAAGGCGTCGATCCAAGCCACCTCGTGCGGTTCCAGGGGAATGAACGTGCCGTCGTTGTTCAAGACGCTCGCGAACTGGGGGATCTGCTTCAGCTGCGCCTGCAGCTCGGCTATGCGGTCGCTCACCACGATCAGGTAGCCGGGGAACAGCACGGCGGTGCAGGTGCGCCACTCGCCGCGCAGGTGCTTCTGCACCTCGTACTGGGGGACGAAGCATTCGTCGAGCACGTCATCGCTCGCGAACTGCTCGATCTGGCGCTGGACGGCGAACTCCCGCCCGGCCATCGTTTGGACCACATACCACATACGCACACCTCCTCGCGCCATCTCGGGTCGACTGCGCGAGGCCACGGCTTCGCCCCTTGGCCCTCTCGGGCGCGGGGCATGCCGCTTCAAGCTTCGCGACGGCTATTCATTCCCAAGAGGCTGGCCGAAACGCACACGTGGCATCGTTTTCGCGCATCAAGGTATGTCGGAAAGGTTCGCGCCCCTTGCGAGGCGCTTGCAGT
Source organism: Gordonibacter pamelaeae (assembly GCF_003340385.1). Lineage (NCBI taxonomy): Bacteria > Bacillati > Actinomycetota > Coriobacteriia > Eggerthellales > Eggerthellaceae > Gordonibacter > Gordonibacter pamelaeae. The sequence continues at coordinate 21,004 of NZ_PPTS01000009.1, forward strand.
TTCCTGCGGGGAGGCCGGTGCGGCACGCGCGGCGCGCCAAGATCGGCCTCCTCGCAACAAACTGCGTTGCTGCAGGTCAAGTCCCCCTCATCACGTCTTCCTGGTGATCTCGAGCCCCACCCGCACCCGCGCCTGGTCGAGCAGCCCTACGTCCAGGTACGCCACCCGCTTGTGGCGGTCGATCTTGCGGACGAGGCCCTCCCTCCCCCGCAAGGGGCCGCTGCGCACCACGGTGCGCCCGTCCTCTATCACGCCCTGGGACATGCCAACCACGTGATCCGCGCCCCCGAACTCGGAGACGAAGGCCGCCTCCTCGGACGTGAGGGAGAAGATGGCGTCGCCCGCGCCCAGAAGGCGCGCGAAGGAGGTGGACAGCTTCAGGCGCTCGCGCACGGCGTCGATGTCGCCGGTGGACAGGAACACGTAGCCGGGGAACATGACCTCGGTCACGAGGCGCCACGTTCCCTTCTGCTTCTTGAGCAGCTGGTAGCTCAAGGGGAAGCACTCGCGCAAGAGGTCCGGGCCGGCGAGGCTAGAGACCCGCTCGGCCATCGACCGCTCCTGGCCGGGCGCCACCTGCAGCACGTGCCAGCCCGTGGATGCGGGCATGCGAAGGCCGCGGGCAGCCTCGCCCGCGGCCTCAGTCGATGAAATTGAAGGTGATTCGAAGGAGCGCCGGCTTAGCCGGCAAGGTTCGATGCGCCGCTCGCGGCACCCTTTCTCAGAGCGCCCCCCGTGGGGCATTTTCTGGCGATCGGCCTCAGCGGCAGGGAAAGCCGCGATCACGGAGACAGGGCGATCCGCGAGCGCGGAGGTGCGTCCGTCGAGCGAATCTTTTGCGGGAGTCGCCACGCTAATGTCTCGAACCTATCTGGTAAACGTCGAAGCGCCGAAGCACACAGGATCATTCGTGTTCTGCATCAAGATGGTAACAGAGCATAAACGATCTAGCAATTAGAAAACACCCCTCCCCCCTGCTGCTTTCGCATTCATTTCGCACGGTGACCACAGGCGGGAGCAGTAAGAGCACGGAAAAGGTTGCGGGGCCGCCTTCCGCTCGCCGGCACGGGGACGCCGCTGGCTTCACGGCCCTTCCGCTCGCGTATCGACGCAGAGCCACCCGCCGTCGACTCTTCCGGTCAACAGGGCGCCAACGGTATCTTAAAGGCATGGCATCACGAAGTGCCAGCTCGCGAGCAACGGAAAACCCGCGACAGGAAGAGGTCCCCATGGCTCCGCTCGTGCTCACCTCCTACAAGGTCTAATCGCGCCGTGCGCCTCCTTAGGCGCGTTCAGACCCCACCCCCGCATCGATTTTCGCCAAGCCCCCTCCCGGGGCCGGGCGAAGCACGTCGAAAGGAAGCCCCATGCCTTGGTTCGACCAAGCGCCCTGGCTCGTCGCCCTGGCGCCGTTCCTCGGTCTGCTCCTCTCCGCGTTCACCAAGAGGACGGACCCCTTCTTAGCCGGCGACCGGGTATTTCGCCACGACGCCCCCGCGCGCATCTCCCATTGGGCCCACGCCGCAGGCACGACCGTCTGCCTCGTCTCGGGCATCATCCTGGGCCTGCGGTTCACCCCCGCGTTCGTCGACGACGGCCCGGCGGCCATCGTTTGGCAGAACGTGCACTTCGTGGCCGCGGTCGTGTTCCTGTTCGGGACGTTCTACTACCTGGGCAACACGATCGTGTCGCAGTGGCGGCTGCGCGAGCACCTGCCCACGAAGAACGTCGTATCTTACACCGTCCGCCACTACAGCCTGCTCATAGGCATAAAGAAGTTCACGATGCCGCCCGAGGACAAGTACTTCGAAAGCGAGAAGGCCGCCTACGTCATGGCCGTGGTCACGGCCGTGCTGCTGGTGGTGAGCGGCCTGTTCAAGGCGGCGGCTCACGTGTTCCTCGCGCTGCCCGACGGGCTCATGGACGTCATGTTCTGGATACACGACATCGCCGCCGCCCTCATGCTGGTGTTCCTGGCGGCTCATGTGTTCTTCGCCGTCATCGCGCCGTTCTCGTGGAAGACGTTCCCCTCCATGTTCACGGGCTGGATGCCGCTCTCCGAGGCCGAGAAGGAGCATCGGGGATGGCTGGAACGCCTGCAACGCGAGCACCGCGAGCATGACGGGCGCACTGCGGGCGAGGGTGCCCGCGAGGGAACCGCGCCCGCGGCGGCCCCCGATACGACGATGACCGCGGCGCCCGCAGCGGGTGCGCCCGGTTCGCAAAGGAGATGAGAGAGATGGCAGATACGAACGAGCGCGCTGCAAGCGCGCAGGGGAAGAGCGGCCTTTCGCGGCGCCAGTTCCTCGCCGGCATCGGCGGGCTGGGCGTGGGCGTGGTGCTGGGCAGCGGCATAACGGCGCTGCTCCTGCCGGACGACGTGTACGCCATCGAGGCGAGCCAAGGCTACCTGCTGGTCGACGCCAAGAAGTGCGCCGGCTGCGAGACCTGCGTCATCTCATGCTCGCTCGCGCACCTGGGGCGCATCAACACCTCCCTTTCGCGCATACAGGTGATGAAGAACGCGCTGGGCAGCTTCCCCACGAACGACGTGCAGCAGAACCAGTGTCGCCAGTGCCCCTACCCCTCCTGCGTGGAGGCCTGCCCCGTGGGGGCCATGCACGCCGACCCGGCCACGGGCGTGCGCCTGGTGGACGAGGGCAAGTGCATCGGCTGCGAGCGCTGCGTGGAGGCGTGCCCCTTCACGCCGTCGCGCGTGCAGTGGAACTTCGAGGACAAGCACGCGCAGAAGTGCGACCTGTGCAAGAACACGCCGTTCTGGGACGAGGCGGGAGGCGTCGGCGGCAAGCAGCTGTGTGTGGAGATCTGCCCCATGAAGGCCATCAGCTTCACGAACGAGCTGCCGGTGCAGACCGACGAGGGCTACACGGCCAACCTGCGCAACGACCATTACCTGGAGATAGGCCTGCCGAGCGACGACGAGGCGCGCATCCCGCCGGCCCAGCTCGGGTACGGCGCCGGAGGCACGGCGGCCCAGGCGGCAGCCGGATCGAACGAGAAGTAGGAGGAGCACCATGACCGAACGTTACGGCTACGCCGGCAAGATACTCATCGTGAACCTGGACGACCGGACGTCCGAGACCATCGACACCGACCCCTACATCGAATGGGTGGGCGGCCACGGCATGGCCTCGAAGCTGTTCTGGGACTTTTGCGAGGACAAGACCGTGGAAGCCGTCGACCCGAAGAACGTGCTCGTGTTCGCCACCACGCCGTTCTCCGGCGCCGTGGTCCCGGCCGCGTCGGCGCGCTGCGAGTTCACGGGCATCAGCCCGTTCTCGCTGCCCGAATGGTATAACCGCTCCAGCATGGGCGGCCGTCTGGCCGGCATGATGAAGGAGGCGGGCTACGACGCCTGCGTCGTGCGCGGCAAGGCCGACGCGCCCGTGTGGATCAACGTGGTGAACGACCGGGTGGAGTTCAACGACGCCGCCGACCTCTGGGGCCTCGACGCCTTCGAGTGCCAGGAGCGCATCTGGGACGAGGTCACGCACGGCACGCCGCCGGGCTCGTGGTACGAGCTCACGAAGGCTCGCGACGGCGGGCGCACCACGCAGCGGCCCTCCGTCATCTGCATCGGGCCGGCCGGCGAGAACCTGGCGCGCGTGTCGTGCATCGTGCACGACGCCGGCCACGTGACGGGCCAGAGCGGCTTCGGCGCGGTGTTCGGCGCGAAGAACCTCAAGGCCATGAGCTTCATCGGCTCGAAGAGCATCCCCATCGCCGACCCCGCCGCGCTCGTGCGCCTGCGCCTGGAGGTGCAGGAGAAGTTCGGCTACGACATCGACGCCGGCAAGGTGCCGGGCGCGCCGGGCAGCCCGGGCGCCGCGGCCACCGTGCTGGACACGAGCCCCACGGTGTCGCGCGCCGAGGGGTGCCGCGGCTGCTTCAAGAACTGCCGCAACCTCTACCCCGGCGGCGTGGGCAACGAGCTCACCTGCTCGGCCGGCCTCTACTTCACCGCCTCGGGCAAGATCGACGAGCAGCTGGCCGCCTACAGCCTGCTGTCGAAGCTGGGGCTCAACGGCTACGAGATCGACATGCCCGTGTACCTGCACAACCTGTACAAGATGGGCGTCATGGGCAAGGGCAAGGACATCGACACCGACCTGCCCTTCGAGCAGTACGGCACGTACGCATTCATAGAGGAACTGCTCATGCGCATCGCCTACCGCCGCGAGATAGGCGACGACCTGGCCGAGGGCATCGCGCGCGCGGCCCAGAAGTGGGGACGCTGGGACGAGGACACGTCCACGGGCCTGCTCGCACGCCCGAACTGGGGCTACTGCGAGCACAACGAGCCGCGCGCCGAGGTGGAGTGGAGCTACGGCAGCATCTTCAGCGAGCGCGACATCAACGAGCACGGCGTGCACAACGCGGTGTACAACACCTCCATCATGGCGGTGCTCACCGGCGCCGAGCCGCCCATCTCGGCCGAGGACATGGCCGAGCAGCTGGCCGACCAGTCGGGCCTGGGCGATCCGCTGTGCTTCGACTGGAGCGAGGAGGGCATCTACACCGACGCGCGCGTGCGCGAGATCCACTGGAACCGGGCCTACGGGCGCTTCTGGCTGCAGTCGCTCGGCATGTGCGACTGGGTGTGGCCGAACTTCGTCAGCCGCAAGCACACCGCCGAGACGGGCTCGACCTACGGCGCCACGCCCGAGTACGAGGTGAAGTTCTTCCAGGCCGTCACCGGCCGCGACCTCTCCTACGAGGAGAGCATCGAGCTGGGTCATAAGTTCTGGGTGCTCGACCGCGCCATCTGGGCGCTCGAGGGGCGCCACCGCGACCAGGAGGTGTTCACGAACTACGTGTACGACGTGAAGACCACGAAGCCCTTCCCGCTGGTGGTGCACGAGGACGGGAAGTGGAGCTATTCGCTGTGCCAGGGCCGCACGCTCGACCGCGGAAAGTTCGAGGACTTCAAGTCGCGGTTCTACGTGCACGAGGGCTTCGAGGAGTCCACCGGGCGCCCGACGCGCGCGGGGCTGGAGACGCTGGGCCTGGGCTTCGCCGCCGACGCGCTCGAGGCCGCCGGGAAGCTGGGATCGTGAGCGGGGCGGACGCTGCCGAGCACACCGTCGGGGAAGAGGGGGCGGCCGCCGCCCTCTTCCCGCCCGTGGACGACGGCGCGCTGCTCGAGGAGATGCCCGGCCTGGCCGAAGCGTGCCGGCGCTTCCCGATGCCCGACGGCACGCAGGCCGAACGCGCGCTAAGGGAGCTTTCCTGGGGAGAGCATTTCGTTGCGGGGCGCATGGTACCCTCGAAGGGCGGATCGGACCTGTACCTTTACAGCCTGAAGAGCGCCGCCGTGTTCCTGCTCGACCGCGACCAGGCGAACATCGGCAAGGCGTCGGACCAGATCATCAAGCTCATCGACGTGGACGCGTTCATCGCCTGGGTGCGCGGGACGGTGGGCGACGAGGCGCTGGCCGACGCGCTGGCCGCGAACTGCCCGGCGGAGGACCCGTACCATGACCGGCTAGAGGGCGTCCAGCGGCTGCTCGCGCTGCACATGGTGCAGTACGGGGCTGCGGAGCGCGCCGGAGGCAGCGCAGGCGGCGGCGAGGATGCCGGGGCGGCCCCTGGCGAAGGCTCGGCCCCGTTATGACGCAGGGAGGCGCGCATCCGTCGCCCTCCGGCGCGCTCGCCGCGCCGGAGGGCTTCCCCCTGCTCGCGCACGAGGCCGCCGGGGAAGGCGGCCTCGTGTACCTGGACAGCGCCGCCACGACGCAGAAGCCCGCCTGCGTGCTGGAGGCCGTCGACGCCTTCTACCGCACGAACAACGCGAACCCCCATCGCGGCGCCCACCGCCTGGGCGGCGCGGCCACGGAGGCCCTCGAGGCGGCGCGGCGCGACGTGGCCCGCTTCGTAGGCGCCGACGCCGACGAGGTTGCGTTCACGAGCGGGACAACGTGCGCCCTCAACCAGCTGGCCTACGGTCTGGCGGGGCTGCTTCGCCCGGGCGACGAGGTGGCCGTGTCGTTGCTGGAACACCACAGCAACCTCGTGCCCTGGCTCACCGTAGCCAAGCTCGCGGGCGCGAAGGTGCGCTACCTCGTGCCCGACCGGCAAGGGCGCGTCCCCGACGGCGAGATCGACCGCGCCGTGGGTTCGCGCACGCGCATCGTGGCCGTGTCGCACGTGTCGAACGTGCTCGGCTGCGTGCAGCCGGTGGAGCGCATCGTGCGCGCCGCGCACGATGCAGGCGCGCTCGTCGTGCTCGACTGCGCCCAGAGCGTGGCCCACCTGCCCGTCGACCTGCACGCGCTCGGCGCGGACTTCGCGGCGTTCTCGGGCCACAAGATGTACGGCCCGATGGGCACGGGGGCGCTGTACGCCCGGCGCGGCGCCGCCTCCGCGCTCGGGCCGCTCCTGCGCGGAGGCGGCATGGTGGAGGCCGTGTTCGAACAGGGCTTCACGTTCAAGGGGTTCCCCGCCGTGCTCGAGGCGGGCACGCCGAACGCCGCGGGCGCCGTCGGGATGGCCGCTGCGGCGCGCTTCCTGGAGGCCCTGGGCATGGAGGCCGTGCATGCCCACGGCGAGGCGCTCGCCCGCCGCATGGCCGCCGGCCTGGCGGCCATGCCTTCGGCGCGCCTCTACGGACCCGGCCCCGACGGGGCGGAGGAGCGCTGCGGCATCGTGGCGTTCAACGTGCGCGGCGTGGGCGCCGACCTGGCAGCGCGCGCCCTGGACCGGCGCAACGTGGCGGTGCGCGCAGGCGCCCACTGCGCCCAGCCCCTGGTGCGCCACCTGGGCGCGGAGGCCGTCTGCCGCGCCAGCACCGGCGTCTACACCTCCGAGCGCGACGTCGACCGCTCCCTCGGGGCCGTGGAGGCGGCACGCCAGGATGCGGCGAACCTCATGACGTCGGCGATGCTGTAGCAGCTGTAGGCGGAGGGGCCTCCGCCTACAGCGCCCTCCATGTGGGGCGGTCCACCACGCGCACGTTGATATAGACGACCGTGGGGTTCTCCTCCATGATCTTCAGCACGACGCGCTCCTTGTCGCGGATGTTCTCGGCCTTGCCGAAGGCTATCTCCACGTTGTCGTCCAACGTGAGCGTGGTGCCCTCGGCATCGGTGGCCGACACCTTCGTCACGCGGCCCGCGAGCTCGGTGGTCATGCCCGACACGATGTCGAGCGCGTTGCTCACGTTGTCGTCGGAGCAGTACGTGCCGATCTCGGCCTTCGTGCCGTAGGGCACGTCGGTGATGGACAGCACGGCCGCGGCGTCCTCGTAGACCTTGGGGCTGGTCCTCTTGCCCGCCTCGGAGTCCTGGTCGGGGATGGGCATGAGCCACATATGGTCCGACGCGATAGCCCACCGCTTCACCGACTTGGCGTCCTCGGTGGGCACGGCCACCACGGCTGCGATGGTGCGCTCGGTCACGGCCAGCTCCAGCGTGTTCGGGAACACGCGCTTCACCTCGGCGTCGGCCACCCAGGCGTTCTTGAGCAGGCGCTCGCGGATGCCGGCGGCGTCCACCCGCAGAAGCGTGGTGTTCGCGGGCACGTTCGCCATGGCCGTCATGTCCTCGGTGGTGAGGTGCTCCACGCCGCTCACGGTGACGTTCTCCACGGCGAACAGGTTGGAGTTGTACGCGACGACGGCGCCGATGACGAGCGCGGCCACGAGCGAGGCGACCACGGCGAGGCGCACGACATGGCGGCGGTACGTGCTTTGCGCGCGGCTGGCCCGCTCGGCGCGGTCGAGGTCGCCCACGCGCACCGAGGTCAGGCGCTGCTGCGGGCGCCCGCCGGAGCCGGCGGCGGGATAGCGCCCGCCGGGCATGGCGCGGTAGGAGGCCTGCGACGACCGCGAAGACCCGCGCGCCGCCTGTCCCCGGCCCGCCCCGCTGCGGCCCGCGCTGCGGCCGGCCGAGCGTGGCGCAGGCGCCGAGCCGCGGGCCTTACGCGAACCCGAGGAAGCGGACTTCCGGTTGTAATTCGATGCCATACGTTTCGCTTACCTTCGCCTGTACGAGTTCGATGAGGTCCTTCACGTCGCGCGCCGTGGCGTCGCCCGTGTTCACGATGAAGTTCGCATGCAGCTCCGACACCTGGGCGCCGCCTATCCGCATGCCCTTGAGCCCGGCGCGCTCCACGAGCGAACCGGCCGACTCCCCCGGCGGGTTGCGGAACACGCTGCCGCACGAGGGGTCCGTGAGGGGCTGCGTCTTCTTCCGCCGCGCCAGCGACGCCTCCATCTTACCGCGGATGAAGAACGGATCGGCCGGCTCTACGGAAAGTTCGCATTCCACGATAACCTCGTCCGGCGCGAACGAGCTCGTGCGGTAGTCCCACCCGATCTCGTCGCCGGAGCGACGCACGAGGCCCCGCCCGGGCGAGAGCGTGGTCACGGACGCCACGCGCGCGCCGATCCACTCGTCGCGCGAGCCGGCGTTCATGCGCAGCGCGCCGCCCACGGTGCCCGGCGTGCCCACGGCGAACTCCAGTCCTGCAAGCGAGCGGCGGAACGCCTCCTGCACCACCGACGACAGCGGCACGCCCGCTCCCACGCAGAACCGGCCCGCCTCCTCGTCGAAGCGGCACGTGCGGAAGTCGCGCCCGAGCGTGACCACCACGCCGGGAAAGCCCTCGTCGGCCACCAGCAGGTTGCTCCCGCGCCCCACCACGACCCAGGGCACGCCCGTGCGCTCGCACACCTCGACGAGCCGCACGAGCGCGCCCACGGAGGCCGTCTGCACGTAGAAGCGCGCAGGGCCGCCGATGCGGTACATGGTATGGCGTGCCATGGGCTCCGCGGGATAAACGTCGCCGTCGAAGCGGTCGTCCACGAGCAGCGCCTCGAGCTCGGTGGTATGGCGTGCGGACACGGCCCGCCTCACCTCCCGGCAGCGCCGGGAGCGTCGGCCGCCCCGGCGGCGCCGGCCGCGAGCGCGTCCACGAGCTGCGGCCCGATGGCCGTCACGTCGCCCGCGCCCATGGTGATGACCAGGTCGCCCTCCATGGCCTTCGCCGCCAGGTACGGCACGACCTCCACACGGCGCGGCACGTAGGCCGCCTCGGGATGCCCCGCGTGGTCCAGCACCACGTTCAGGAACGTCTTGCCGCTCACGCCGGGAACGGGCGCCTCGCCCGCCGGGTACACGTCCATGAACGTGACGGTGTCGGCCGCGTCGAACGCGCGGCCGAACTCGTCCTTCAGCACCTCGGTGAACAGCGGCACGCGCGAGTAGCGGTGCGGCTGGAACAGCACGTGCACATGGCGGAAGCCCAGCTGCGACGCCGCGCCGATGGTGGCGGCGATCTCGGTGGGATGGTGCGCATAGTCGTCCACCACGGTGATGCCGGCGGCCTCGCCCACGAGGTCGAAGCGGCGGCGCACCCCGGCGAAACCGGCCATGGCGCGGGCCGCGGCCTCGGCATCCATGCCGAGCGCGTCCGCGAGCACGATGACGCCGGCGGCGTTCAGCACGTTGTGGCGGCCCGGGTTCTGCTTGACATGGGCGGCGAGCTGGCGGCCGTCGGGAAGCGCCAGCACGAAGTCGCTGCCCACGCCCTGCGGCTCGTACGACACGATGCGCGCGTCGCAGCCCTCGCCGAAGCCGTAGGTGACCAGCGTGCGGCCCGCGGCGCGCGCGAGCGCCGCAAGCTCCTCGTCGTCGCCGCAGGCCACCACCACGCCGCCGTCCGCGGGCACCGAGCCGATGAACGCGGCGAACTTCTCGTAGATCTCGTCGAGGTCGCGGTAGTGGTCCAGGTGGTCGGCCTCGATGTTCGTCACGAGCACCGCGCGCGGCGAGAGGTACGTGAACGACTTGTCGCTCTCGTCGGCCTCCACCACGTAGTGCCGGCCCTGGCCGGAGTGCGCGTTCGTGCCGTAGGAGCGCACGATGCCGCCGATGAGGAACGTGGGGTCCTCGCCCATGGCGTCCAGCACGCTGGCCAGCATGGACGACGTCGTGGTCTTGCCGTGCGTGCCCGCCACGGCAAGCGTCTCCAGGTCGCGGCCCAGGTGCGCGAGCATCTGCGCGCGGTGCCAGATGGCGAGCCCCCGCTCCTTGGCGGCGATGAGCTCGGGGTTGTTGTCCAGGATGGCCGTGGACACCACCACCACGTCGGGCGCGGCGTCGTCGCGCCCGGGGCCGCCCGGCAGGTTGGCCGGGTCGTGGCCGATGCGCACGTCGATGCCGGCGGCCTTCAGCTGCTTGGTGTAGCGGCTCTCCTTGAGGTCCGACCCGCTCACGCGCAGGCCCTGGTCGAAGGCGACGCGTGCGATGCCGCTCATGCCCACCCCGCCCACGCCGATGAAGTGGACCGATTCTATGCGCTGTGTGTCCATGATATCCTTAACTGCCCTTCCCTCGGGTGCGCTTCCATGGTAGCCAACGTTCGCTACCGCGCGGCCCCCATCACAACATCTGCCAATTTGGCGGCCGCATCGGCCGTCTTCTGCGCGCGCGCCGCCGCGGCCATGCGCTCCCGCACGCCCGCGTCGTCTAGAAGCGAGCGCACGAGCCGCGCGAACTCCGGCCCCTCCACATCGGCGTCCGCCAGCATGTACGCGCAGCCCGCCTCCACGTAGGCGCGGGCGTTCGTGGTCTGGTGGTCCTCCGTGGCGAACGGGAACGGAACGAGCAGCGCCGGGATGGCCCGCGCCGAGATCTCCGCGAGCGACGTGGCGCCCGCGCGCGACACGATGGCGTCGGCGGCGGCCATGGCCTCGCCCATACGGTCCGTATAGCCGAACAGGTGCCACCGCTTCTCCTCGGCGGGCGTGAGCGCCAGCTGCCCGGCGACGGCATCGAGCTCCTTCGGGCCCGTCACGTGGATGACGTGCACGTCGCCGGCGGCCAGCAACTCGTCCTTCAGCGCGCAGACGGCCTGGTTGAGGTGGCGGGCGCCCAGGCTCCCGCCCGTCACCAGCAGAAGGCGCGCGTCCTCGGGCACGCCGAAGCGCGCGCGCCCGTCCTCGCGCGTGGCGTCGAACACGCTCTTGCGCACGGGGTTGCCCGTGACGGTGACGCGCGAGCGCACGCCCTCGTCGAGGGCGCCGGCCGCATGCTCGTAGGTCAGGCACACGGCGGCGGCCCGCTTCGCCAGGTACTTGTTCGCCATGCCCATGACCGAGTTCTGCTCGTGCACCACCACGGGCACGCCCAGCTTCTCGGCCGCGCGCCCCACCGGGATGCACACGTAGCCGCCGAAGCCCACCACGACGTCGGCGCCGAGCTCGGCGAGCCACGCCTTCGCGCGCCCGGTGCTCCGCTGTATCTTCGCCACGGCCTTCGGCAGCGTGAGCGGATGGTTGCGGTTGAACCCGGCTGCCTCGAACGGCGTGAACGGGATGCCCGCCTCGGCCACGAGCCGCGCCTCCACGCCCTGCGGCGTGCCGGCGAAGCGCACGTCGCAGCCGCGGGCCCGAAGCTCGTCGGCCAGCGCGAGCGCCGGGTTGATATGGCCGGCGGTCCCGCCGCCGGAAAGTACGACCAACATGCTTACCTCCTGCCTCGGCGCGCTGACGAGCCGGATGAGCCCGACCGCCCCGCGTCCGCGTTGTCGCCCCGCCTCGAGCGCGAGCTCACCGCGTCCCATCCGATGCCGCCGGACGGCGCCGACGAGGCCGAACCGCCGCGCCTGCCCGCGCGCCCGGAACCGCCCGTGCCAGCGCCTCCGCGGCTGCCGCCGGAGCGCGGCTCGTCCGGCTCGGCGCGCACGACGCGCAGGTCGGCACGCCGCCGCGCAGGTGCGAGCGAGTCGTCCACCGCCCCCTGCGACACGGACAGGATGAGCGCCACCATGATAAACGTGGCGATGAGCGACGAGCCTCCCGACGAGATGAACGGCAGCGGCTTGCCCACGACGGGGAACCAGCCCATGACCATGGCAATGTTGAGGAACGCCTGGAACACGATCATGATGGTGCAGCCGCCCGCCACCATGGTGCCGAAGTTGTCGGGAGCCGTGCGCGCGATGCGCATGCCCGCCCACAGCACGAGCAGGAACAGCGCGATCACCGCAAGCGCGCCCACCAGCCCAAGCTCCTCGCCGATGATGGCGAAGATGAAGTCGGTGTCGGACTGCGTGAGGTACAGGTACTTCTCGTGCGAGTTGCCCAGCCCCACGCCGAAGAGCCCTCCGCCGGCAAGCGCGTAGAGCGAATGGATGAGCTGGTAGCCGTTGCCGTAGCCCCCCTCGCCGTCGTTCCACGGATTCAAGAACACCATCAGGCGCTCGCGGCGGTACTCCGTGCCCAAGATGCCCACCAGGCCCAGCGCCACCACCACGCCTACCACGATGAGCATGGTCCGCGCGGGAACCTCGCCCAGCCACATGACCGCAAGGATGCCCACGACGCAGATCATGGCCGTGCCCAGGTCGGACTGGGGGCCTAAGATGACGAGCACCGGCGCCAGCACCAGCAAGAACACCATCACGAAGAACTGAGGCACGGAAAGCGCCCCCTCGCGGAAGTCGTCGAAGAGCCGCGCGGCCACGAGCACGAGCGCGATCTTCGCGAACTCGGAGGGCTGCAGGCTGGCCGGCCCCAGCACGAGCCAGCGCTGGGCGCCCCACTCGTCCTCGCCCGCCCCCGAGAACATGGTGGCCACCAGCAGCACGAACGCGAGCAGCCACACGGCCCACACCAGGTTGCCGCGCCAAATGGAATAGGGGACGAACTTCCACACCACCAGCGCGATCACGATGCCCGCAACGGCGAACTTGATCTGGCTGAGCGTGTCGGCCATGGGGTCGACCGTCGCCACCGCATCGGCCGACGCGGACGCCAACGCGATGACCGACGACGTGGAGTAGATCATGACGAAGCCGAGCAGCGTGAGCGCCAGCACGGACAGCATGAGCACGAGCCGGGGGCCCATGATATGCGCAGGTATCCCCTGCTTGTCGACGCGTGCGGCGGCCATGGGCCCTTTACGCTTCCACGCGCGCGGAGCGTTCGGCCACGAGCGCCTTGAACGCACGGCCGCGCTCCTCGTACGAGCCGAACTCGTCGAACGACGCGCAGGCCGGCGACAGCAGCACGACGTCGCCCGCACCCGCGATGGCCAGCGCCGCGTCGAGGGCGTCTTCCAAGCAGGAGGCTTGGAGCACGGCGAAGTCGCCGCCGTCTTCGCCCGCAGACCCGTCGACCCCGAACGCAGCCGCGAAGCGCTCGCGGGCGGCGCCGAAGCACACGGCCGCGCGGGCGTGGGCGCGGGCGGCCTCCACGAGGGGGGCCAGGTCGGTGCCCTTGTCGTCGCCGCCGAGCAGCACGATGGGGCGCGCCTCGGGGAACGCGGCCAGCGCCGTGAGCGTCGCGTCGACGTTCGTGGCCTTGGAGTCGTTGTAGCAGCTTGCGCCGGCTACGGTGCCGCAGGGCTCTATGCGGTGCTCGAGCGGCTTGAACGAGCGCAGGTGCGCCGCCACGTCGGCGGCGTCCACGCCGAGCGCGAGCGCGGCGGCTGCCACGGCCAGCGCGTTCGAGGCGTTGTGCGCGCCCTTGACCTGCAAGTCGCCGGCACGCCCCGCCCGGTGCTCCTCCCCGCCCAGCGCCACGCGCAGCGTGCCGTCGGCATCGAGGAACGCGGCGTTGTCGCTGCCGCACCGTGCGCGCATGTCGCCGCCCAGGCCCTCGGCCGTGCCCATCGGCACGTACGCGAAGCCGCGCCCGTGCTCGCCCAGCGCGCGCAGGCGGCGCACCTCGGCGCGCACGACGTCGTTCGTCGCGTCGAGCACGGCCACGGCCCCCGGCACCCCGGGCAGGTTCGCCAGCAGCTTGAGCTTCGCGTCGCGGTACGCCTCGAAGCTGCGATGCCAGTGCAGGTGGTCGGGCGTGATGTTCAGCAGCACGGCCACGTTCGGCGCGAAGCGCACCGTGGACGCCAGCTGGTAGGACGACACCTCGGCCACGTACACGTCCGTGGCGCCCGCGCCCACCGCGCAGATGCACGGGTCGCCGATGTTGCCCACGGCCGCGGCGGCCAGGCCGGCGCCCGCCAGCACGTGCGCGGCGAGCGCGCAGACCGTCGTCTTGCCGTTCGTGCCCGTCACGGCCACCCAGCGGCTGTCGGCGGCGCTCTCGCGCCAGGCGAACTCCACCTCGCTCACCAGCTCGGCCGACGCATCCGCAGCCGCCTCGTAGAACGCCGAGAACTGCGGGATGCCGGGGCTCGCTACGCCGAGGTCGAACGACCCGCCCGCCTGCGCGGCCAGCTCCGTCACGGCCTCGTCGCCGAACGCCACGAGCGCCCCGCGCGCCGCCGCCTCGGCCGCGAACGCCTCGGAGGCCTCCGTGCGCGCGCCGGCCGCCACCGCGAGCGCGTCCACGCGCCCGCCCAGAAGCGGCAGCAGGTACTCCACGGCCGCCCGGCCGCTCTTCCCCAGCCCCAAAACGAGCACGCGCCCGAGGTGCTGCGGCGCGTGCTTCCTTCCCGGTATCAGGTCCCCGCGCGCCATCCGCTACGCCACCGCCATGAGCGTCTGGGCGAAGTACAGCGAGAAGCCGCAGGCCGCCAGCACGCCCGACACGATCCAGAAGCGCACGACCACCTTCGTCTCGCTCCACCCCTTCTTCTCGAAATGATGGTGCAGCGGCGCCATGAGGAAGATGCGCTTCCTCGTCTTCTTGTAGTAGAACACCTGGATCATGACGGACAGGGCCTCGGCCACGAACAGGCCGCCGATGATGATGGACACGAACTCAGTCTTCGTGAGCACGGCCAAGCAGCCCAGCGCCATGCCGAGCGCGAGCGAGCCGGTGTCGCCCATGAAGATGTCGGCCGGGAACGAGTTGAACCACAGAAAGCCGATGCACGCGCCCGCGAGCGCCGCCGCGAAGATGGCGGGCTCCAGCAGGTCGGAGCGGTACGCGATGGCGGCCATGACTATCATCACGATCATCACGGTGCCAGCCGCCAAGCCGTCCAGGCCGTCGGTGAGGTTCACGGCGTTGCACATGCCCACCAGCAGGATGTTCGCGAATATCAGGTAGAGCCACGGGATGGCAATGCCGTCGCCCACGGGCACCACCGTGGTGAGCAGCCCCAGGTCGAACGTGTACACGAAGGGTATCTCCACCGTGGGGGCCACCCCCAGCCAGTTCACCGCCACGAGCGTGAACACGGTGGCGATGGCGAACTGGCCCACGAGCTTCGCCTTCGGCGTGAGGCCGAGCGAACGCTCCTTGACCACCTTCGAGGCATCGTCCACGAGGCCCAGAAGGCCCGTCAGCACGGTGGCGCCCAAAAGCAGGAACGTCTCGGGCGTGGGCATGCCGATGACGAGCGCCGTGGCTATCACGGCCACGAGCATGATGACGCCGCCCATGGTGGGCGTGCCCTGCTTCACCAGATGGCTCTCGGGCCCGTCGGCGCGCACCTGCTGGCCGATATGGCTCGACTTCAGGAACTTGATCCATACGGGCATGAGCACCATCGTGACCACGATGGCGGCCACGATGGCCAAGAACACGAGGAACGTCGGGTAGTGGGAGAATATCGCAAACATATCAGTTGACCAGTCCTTCGACCACGCGCTCGAGCCCCATGAAGTGGGACGCCTTCACCAGCACGGCGTCGCCCGGCTCGAGGTACGTATCCATCTCTCCGAGCACGTCGGAGACCGTTGCCGCGCGCACGATGCGCGCCGCATCCATGCCCGCCGCCTCGGCGGCGTCGGCGATGTGCGCCGCCAGCTCGCCCACGCATACGAGGCGGTCGAGCGGCAGCGTTCCCGCCAGCTCGCCGATGCCCACATGGCAGGCGCGCGCGAAGTCGCCGAGCTCGCCCATGTCGCCGAGCACCGCCACGCGGCGGCCCGGCACCTCCAGCGCGCAGAACGTGGTGAGCGAGGCGCGCATGGAGTCGGGGTTCGCGTTGTACGCGTCGTTCACCACGGTGAACCCGCCGCGCGCGGCGAGCACCTCCTGGCGCCCCGCCTCGGGCTCGGCATGCGCGAGGGCCTCGGCCACGGCGGCGAGCGGCATGCCGAACGCACGGCCCACGGCCGCGGCGGCGCAGGCGTTGCCCACGTTGTGCAGCCCGCGCAGGTTGAGCGAGCAGGAAGCCTGCTCGCCGTGCGGGGCGGCGGCGTCCGAGCCGCCGAAGCCGACGGCGTGCAGCACGAAGCGCGGGCGGCCCTGCTCGTCCAGCTCCACCTGCTCGGCCCACACGGCCGGGCGCACCATGTCCGCCGCGTCGGCGGCCACGCGGCGGGCGGCGGCGTCCGGCGACCCGTCGAACAGCACGCACGGCACGCACCGGGCGTCCAGCCGCGCCTCGGCGCGCACGAAGCCCGCGAAGTCGTCGGCCGCGTTCACGAACGCGAGCCCCGCGCCCTCCGGCAGCTCGCGCAAAAGCTCAGCCTTGGCGCGCGCAATGTTCTCGCGGCTGCCCAAGAGCTCTATATGGCTCTCGCCCACGTTCACCACCAGGCCCCAGTCGGGGCGCACGAACGAGCACAGCTCGGCTATCTGGCCGGCGCCGCGCATGCCCATCTCCACCACCACGGCCTCCGTCTCCGGTTCGGCCGAGAGCAGCGTCTTGGGAACGCCCAGCTCGTTGTTCTGGTTGCCCACCGTGGCCACCACGCTATGCGCGGCCGCCAGCACGTCGCGCACGAGGTTCTTCGTGGTGGTCTTGCCCGTCGAGCCCGTGAGCGCGACCACGCGCCCCTGCAGGTGGGCGCGCCACTCGCGCGCAAGGTCGGTCACGGCGCCCGTCGTGTCGGGCACGTCGATGACGGCCGCGCCCAGCTCGCGCGCGAGCGCCCGCACGTCCTCGGCCACCGGCTGCATGACCAGCGCGCCCAGCGCGCCCGCGGAGAGCGCCGCGGCCACGAAGTCGTGCCCGTCCGCGCGCTCGCCCGGAAGCGCCACGTACAAATCGCCCGGGCGCACGTCGCGGGAATCCCAGGTAATGCCCGTGAGCAGCGCCCGCGGGTCGAGCGGCTCCACGGCGAACGTCCCGCCCGTGTAGGCCGCGATCTGCTTCGCGTTCAGGCGCATAGGCTACTCAGCGTCCTTCTCGTCCAACAGGCCGCCGAACAGCCGGTGCATCTCCTCGGCCGCAACGGTGCGGTCGTCGAAGGACAGCACCTCGTCGCCCACCAGCTGGTAGTCCTCGTGGCCCTTGCCCGCGATGAGCACGGAGTCGTCGGGCCCGGCCCATTCCAGCGCCAGCGCGATGGCCGCGCGGCGGTCGGGCTCCACGGCGAAGCGCCCCTCGCCCGAGCCCATGCCGCCCACGATGTCGTCGATGATGGCCAGCGGGTCCTCGTGGCGCGGGTTGTCGCTCGTCACCACGGCGTAGTCGGCCGCGAGCGCGGCCTTGCCCATGATGGAGCGCTTCGACGCGTCGCGGTCGCCGCCGCAGCCGAACACGCAGACGGTGCGCCCGCGCGTCAGCGCCATGATGGACGAAAGCGCCTTCTCCAGCGCGTCGGGGGTGTGCGCGTAGTCCACGAACACGGCGATGCCTCCGTCGCACGGCGCGCTCACGCGCTCCAGACGGCCGGGGATCTGCGGTGCCTCTTCCAGCGCCTCCACTATCACGTCGGCCGGGATGCCCAGCTGCAGCCCGATGCCGAAGGCGCACATGACGTTCTCTACGTTGAACTTGCCCACCAAGGGGTAGCGGAAGCGGTGGCGGCTACCACGCACGTCCAGCTCCACCTCGGTGTGCGTGGGGGCGTAGCGCACGTCCACGGGATGGATCTGCGCCGCGGCGTCGAAGCCCGTGGTCACGATGCTGTCCTCGTTCGTGGCGCAGCGGCGCAGAAGCTCGCGGCCCCACTTGTCGTCGATGCAGATGACGCGGCGGGCCGGGTAGTCCTTGCCGAACAGGCGCGCCTTGGCCTCGAAGTAGGCCTCGAACGTGTGATGGTAGTCGAGGTGGTCCTGCGTGAGGTTCGAGAACGCGGTCACGGCGAACGTCGTGCCCCACGTGCGCTCCAGGTCGAGCGCGTGCGAGCTCACCTCCATGGCCACCACGCCGCAGCGCTCGTCGCGCATGCGCGCGAGCAGCTTCTGCAGGTCGGGCGACTCGGGCGTGGTGTGCGCCGTCTTCTCCTGCTCCCCGCCTATGCGCACGCCCACGGTGCCGATGACGCCCGTGCGCTTGCCGGCCACGTGCGCGATGTGCTCCACGAGGTAGGTGGTGGTGGTCTTGCCGTTCGTGCCGGTGATGCCCACGAGCGCGAAGTCCTTCGAGGGGTGGTCGTAGAAGTTGGCCGACGCGGCCGCCATGGCCTTGCGCGTGTCGGCCACCACCACCTCGGTCACATCGGTGGCGTCGGCCAGGTACACCTTGCGCTCCACCACGAGCACCTTGGCGCCGCGGTCGATGGCGTCCTGCGCGAACGAGTGGCCGTCCGCCGTCAAGCCCACGATGCAGAAGAACGCGTCGCCCGGCTGCACGCGGTCGCTGCGGTAGGCGATGCCGCCTACTTCCTCGTCGGCGTTGCCGATGACGGTGCAGTCAATTCCTGCGAACAGGTCGGTGCAGGTTTTCCCCATGGCTTGTCCTCACTCAGGCATTATCTGGAATCGGTCGATGGCAGTTGACATTATATCCTTAAATACCGGCGTGACGATGGAACCGTATTCCGTCTCGTTGGCACCCACAAAACAAACCAATTGGGGACCCGTGGAGTCGGCTATGAAGCCGGTGAACGCCATGTTGTACACGCCTTTGCGGTAACCGCCGTTCACCTCGTCGTAGATCTCCGCCGTGGAGGTCTTGCCCGCCACGTTGTACCCCTCGATAGCGGCGTCGGTGCCTGTGCCCTGGCTGACCACGGTCTTGAGCATGTCGGTCATGTCGGAGAGCGCCTTCTCGCTGCCGATGACCTTCTCCGTGGCGTACTCGGGCGTCTCCCCAGACTGCGGCTTGCCGATGAGGAAGTGCGGCGTGCACTCCACCCCGTCGTTGGCGAGCGCCCCGTAGAAGCGCGTCATCTGCAGCGGCGTCACCGACACGCCCTGGCCGAAGCTGATGTTGTAGGCCTGCACCTTGCCCCACTTGTCGAACGGCAGGAGCGATCCCAGGTACTCGGTGCCCTCCTCGCCCTCGCCGGGGTAGTCCACCCCGGTGCGCGTGTGCAGGTTGTACTCGTTGATCTTGTTGTACAGGTTCTCGAAGCCCGACACCCCGTTCGCGGTGGCGTTCTCCGTGGCCAGCGAGATGCCCACGTTCGACGACTGGTCCATGATCTGCTCCAGCGTGAAGGTGGCGTCGCCGCGGTCGTGCGCGTCGGAGATGATGTAGCCGTCGGCCTCTATCTCGCTCGGGCAGAACAGCTCGCTCTCGGGCGTCATGGTGCCCGACTCCAGGATGGCCATGGCCGAGACGGACTTGAAGATGGAGCCGGGCTCGAACAGGTGCGTGACCACCTTGAGCTCCGTCGCGCCGGCCGGGATGTTCTCGCGGTCGTTCGGGTCGAGCAGCGGAAGCGACGCGGCGGCGTAGATCTCGCCCGTCTCGGCGTCCATGACCACGGAGCTGCCGCCGTTGGAGGTGAGGCCCTCCTTGTCGGCCAGCAGGCGGTCCTCCACGTACTGCTGCAGCTCGATGTCCACGGATATGATGATGTCCTGGCCGTCCACGGCAGGCGTCTCCTCGTGCACGCCGCCGGGGATGGGCGTGCCGTCGCGGCCGCGCTCGGCCTCGTAGCGGCCGGGCTCGCCGGACAGGATGTCGTCGTAGTACTTCTCCAGGCCGCTTAGTCCGTTGCCGTCGATGTCGGTCAGGCCGACGATCTGCGCGCCCACCCGTCCGTTGGGATAGGTGCGCTTCGTGTCGGCGATGAAGTAGATGCCCTTGAGGTCCAGGGCGCGCACCTGGTCGGCCACGGCGGTGTCGGCCTTGCGCTGGATGAACGCGAACGTGGAGGTGCCGGCGGACAGCGCGTTCTGGTAGTCGGCCGCCTCGCCGCCCAGCACGCCGGCCAGCGCCGCGGCCGTGCCCGGCAGGTCCTCCACCTCGGAGGGGTTGGCGTAGATGGTGGTGGCATCGACGCTCACGGCCAGCACCGTGCCGTTGCGGTCGTAGATGGTGCCGCGCCTCGGCTCGATGTCGAAGCCCACCGTGCGCGCCTGCTCGGCCTGCGCGGCATAGGACGGCGCCACGATGACCTGAAGGTACACCAACCGCACGAGGAAAAGGGCCGCGACGACGGCGAACACAACAAGGGGGATGAACGCGCGGCTCGAATCGGCTGCGAAGCCGGGCGCCGCCGTGCGCGGCGCGCCCGGGCGGCGCGGGGCGCGCGAGGTGTGGGGCCGTCCCGCCACGCCGCTACTCCGCGGCGCCGGCGGCGATCTGCACGCTCTTGGAAAGCGACAGGTTCCCGGCCTCGTCGGTGGCGACGACGTCGGTGCCCAGGTCGATGATGCCGACGCTCTCGGGCGCGGCCATCTTGAGGCGGCTCGCCTCGGCCTTCACGCGCGTGGGGTTGGAAAGCGAGCTCTGCTGCACTTCCAGGTTGTTGCCGCTGGCACGGGCGTCGCTTATCTGGCTTTCCAGCTGCTGCGACTGCACGGACGTGGCCACGGTCGCCGAGCCGATGGCAATGCGGGCGAAGCACAGAAGCGCCGCCACCACGAGCACCACGGCGAGCGTCTTCGCCATGAACACGACGGTGGAGGGAATGGTCTGGGTGCTGGTGCGGGTGCCCTGGCCCGGCACGACGCGAACGCGCGGGCGTTCGGGGCGCTCGGGTGCGCGCTCGGGATAATTGTAGGAAAACGCCGGTGCGGCTCCTGCCATGACCAACCTCCTTTTCTTCGTTTCGTGGCTGCGTTTCGGTGGTCGTGGTGCTGCTTATGATGTTGCTTGCAAGGCGGCCGGGACCGAGGCCCCGGCCGGATAGGTCGGTTTCAGCGTTTTCGGGCGACGCGCAGCTTGGCGCTGCGTGCCCGGGGATTGCGCTCAATCTCCCCTGCCGTGGGCAGAAGCGGCTTGCGCGTAACCAGGTCGAGTATCGGCTCCTTCCCGCACACGCACACCGGAAGGTCCGGCGGGCAGGTGCAGCGGTTCGCATACGCGTTGAAGGTTTCCTTCACAATGCGGTCCTCGAGCGAATGATAGCTGATGACCACGAGGCGCCCGCCCGGATTGAGCCAGCGGACGGCGGCGTCGAGACCTCGACGCAGCACGTCCAGCTCCGAGTTGACTTCTATCCGAAGCGCCTGGAACGTCCGTTTCGCCGGATGCCCCCCGGCGCGGCGCGCCGAGGCCGGTATGGCGGCCTTGATGACGTCGACGAGCTGCTCGCTTGTCTCGATCCTCCCATTCGCCCGCGACCGCACGATGAAATCTGCGATGCGGCTGGCCCATTTCTCGTCCGAGTAGGCACGGATGATCCGAGTGAGATCTGCTGCGTTGTAGGTGTTCACGATCTCTGCTGCGGTTAGGGTGGTTTTCCCCGGATCCATCCGCATATCAAGGGGGCCGTTCTCCTTGAAGGAGAAGCCGCGGGACGGTGTGTCTATCTGCACCGACGAGACGCCTAGGTCGAAGAGGAACGCATCGACCCCGGGTACCTCGGCACTGACGAGAAGGTCGTCCATATCCCCGAAGTTGCCGCGCAATAGCTCCAGGTTGGGGCGTTGCCCGTCGGGCAGTGACTCGAGCCGGGAGCGGGCGGCGGCGAGCGCCACCTCATCCTGGTCGATGCCGATGAGCGTGCCCCCCGGGCCGATGAGCTTGGCCATCTCGAGGGAATGCCCTGCCCCGCCGAGTGTTGCGTCCACGAACGTTTGCTGTGGTTTGAGGTTCGATTGTTCGAGGCACTCGGCGAGCAGAACGGGGGTATGCTGGAATTCTTGTTGCCGATATTCGCTTGTCATTGCGCTCACGTCCTACGATCAGCCGAACAGGACACCGAGGTCGGTGTCGTCGTCCTGCGCCTCGTAACGCTTCGCGTCCCACACTTCGAAGTAGCCCGTGTTGCCCACGACGACGACGTCCTTGTCGATGTCCGTCGCCTCGCGCGCCTCCGTCGGGAGCATGATGCGCCCGGAGCCGTCCACTTCCACGTCCTTCGCGCGGGCCTTGAGCTTGCGGCGCAGGCGCACGTGCAGGTCGTTGGAGGAGTCGTACTTGCCGAACTTGTCCTCGAACACCTCCGCGACCCAGGCGTTGAAGCCACGGGGCTCGAAGACGTAGAGGCACTCGTCCTTCGGATTGCGGGTTACCACCAAGTCGGTCGAAAGCACCTTGCGGAACTTCGCGGGCAGGGACATGCGGCCCTTGGCATCGACCTTGAAACGGAACTCGCCGTTGAGGTCGACGATGTGCGCCGCCCCCTCCGTGTTCTCCGTTGTGTCGACGACCTCCGCCATGCCATCCTTTCCGCGTGCAGCCGTTCGGCCCTTTCGATGTTTGGCATTCTATCCCACTTCGCCCCACTTCGCAACATTTATGGGGTATTCCGCCCCCTTTTTGCCGTGATGAAACCCTCTGTTCACCCACCCGTCATCAATTTCTCGATGCGCGGAAAATCGGCCATACCACCGGTAGCCAAAACCGCGAAACCGCCCACAAGATATGGATTCGCAACCCTCTGTGGCACGAAGTGGGAGAATTTGTGACGCCCTCCCACCCCACCGCAGCCCCCGCAAGATCAACCGCTCGTTCAAGCGTGGGAGCGGAGGCGCGGGCCGGAGCCAGAGCGGAGGCAGGTGGGCGCCGGGGCTGGGCTGGGCGCGGGCCGAACCGGGGCCGCCATCCAGCAGCGCCGGCCAAGCCTGACAGCAGCACGGAAGGGGCGAGAACAAGCGAAAAATCGGATAAGCGAACGAATGTTTCACGTGAAACATTCGTTTCGTAACGAGGCCTATTCCTTCGGAAGCACACCGCCTCCCCCTGCGAAGAAGCCGCACGCCCATCCCGCGTGCGATGCCAAGGCAGCAGCGCCCGAAAAACCCTGCGGGGTTATATATTACCTATTCGATCATGGACAAGATCGAAGCCCTATGGCATGTTTTCTGCAGCCGCACGCGGGCGTCTTCCGGAAAAAGCCTGGTCGCGAAAAGCAGTCGGCGAATCAGACACCGAGAATCGCGCCATAGCCTCGATTCTCGTCCACGCGAAATTACGCCATGCCCGCGGACGCTATGCGCGCGGGTGGGCGCTCAGATACTCCTCGCGGATGTGGGTGCGGCTCACGTGGGTGTACACCTGGGTGGTTGAGATGTCGGAGTGGCCGAGGATCTCCTGGATAACGCGCAGGTCAGCACCGCCTTCCAGCATATGGGTGGCGAAGGAGTGACGGAGCGTGTGGGGATGCAGGTTATCCACGCCCACCAGGCGACCGGCGTCGGCCACGATGGCGTGCACGCTCTGGCGCGTCAGGCGGCCGCCGCGGACGTTCAGGAACACCGCCGCCGTGGGCTTGGCGTAGGGCTTCGCGAGCGCGGGGCGGCCACGCTCCAGGTACGCGCCCAGCGCCTCGAGCGCAGCGCCCGAGATAGGGCTTATGCGCTCCTTGCCCCCTTTGCCCACGACGCGCAGATACCCCTCCTCAAGGATGCAATCACCCAGGTCAAGGCCCGTGCACTCGCTCACGCGCAGCCCACAGCCGTACAGCACCTCCAGGATGGCGCGGTTGCGCATCTCCGGCGGGCCGTCGCCCGTGCAGGCAGCCAGCATAGCGCCCACCTGGCTCGCCGAAAGCACGTCGGGCAGCCGCTCGGGAGGCTTGGGCAGCTGCAGCGTATCGGTGGGGTTGCGGCGCGCGTAGCCCTCCCGCACGAGGAAGCGGTGGAAGCCCTTGATCACCGACACACGCCTGTCCACGCTCGACGTGGCGTAGCCGCGGTCCACGAGGTCGGCCTCGTAGGCCACCACGCAGGCGCGGTCCACGTCATCGGCATCGCCCACTCCGCGCCCGTCGAGGAAGGAGGCGTAATCGCACAGGTCGGTGGTGTACGCCGACACGGTAAGCGGCGAGGATCCCCGCTCCACGCGCAAGTGCGAGAGGTACTCTTCCATGAGCGCGTGCACGGCGTCCACCTCCGCCCCCTTTCCGACGACCCTCGGGATTTCGTACGAGTATAGCACCGGCCCTCCGGCCCTCAAGGCGGTTTTCGCCGCGCGCCGTCCGAGGGCGCCACCGCGCTCACCCTCCGCCGCGCCGCCTCCAGGCCCGCTCCTGCAGCAGCCCACCGCCGGGTTTACCGCACCTCGCCAGCAACGGGATTGCCATGCCGCGAGTTTTTACACGCCGGCAACACCGGGTACGGCAAGTGCGATATACTTTGGTTCGCGCGCGTGCGCGCATCACCGTCTTCTCACGAAAGGGGCACCGCATTCCCATGCGCATCGGATTCGACAACGACCAGTACATCGCGCTGCAGGCGGAGCACATCCGCAACCGCATCGACCAGTTCGGCGGCAAGCTCTACCTGGAGTTCGGCGGCAAGCTCTTCGACGACTACCATGCCTCGCGCGTGCTGCCCGGCTTCGAGCCCGACTCCAAGATCCGCATGCTGAAAAGCCTCATCGACGACGCCGAGATCATCATCGCCATCAACGCGAACGACATCGAGAAGAGCAAGGTGCGCGGAGACCTGGGCATCACCTACGACGAGGACGTGCTGCGCCTCATGGACATCTTCCGCGGCATGGGCTTCGCCACCAGCGGCGCGGTCATCACCCATTACACGAACCAGCCCTCGGCCGAGGCGTTCCGCAAGCGCCTGGACAGCCTGGGCATCAAGAGCTACCTGCACTACCCCATCCCCGGCTATCCCTACGACATCGACCGCATCGTGAGCGACGAGGGCTACGGGCGCAACGAGTTCATCGAGACCACGCGGCCGCTCGTGGTGGTGACGGCCCCCGGCCCCGGCAGCGGCAAGATGGCCACGTGCCTCTCGCAGCTCTACCACGAGCACAAGCGCGGGGTGGCGGCCGGCTATGCGAAGTACGAGACGTTCCCCATCTGGAACCTGCCGCTCAAGCACCCGGTGAACATAGCCTACGAGGCGGCCACCGTCGACTTGAACGACGCGAACACCATCGACCCGTTCCATTTGGAAGCGTACGGCGAGACCACGGTGAACTACAACCGCGACGTGGAGATATTCCCCGTGCTGAAAGCCATGATGGAGCGCATCTCCGGCGAGAGCCCCTACCAGTCGCCCACCGACATGGGCGTGAACATGGCCGGCAACGCCATCGTGGACGACGAGGCCGTGCGCGAGGCCGCGAAGATGGAGATCGTGCGCCGCTACTTCCAGACCGCCGTGGAGACGCGCCGCAGCGGCACGGGCCAGGAGCACGTGGAGAAGCTGGAGCTGCTGATGAACCAGGCCGGCGTGAACGCGAGCTTCTCGCCGGCCCGCTCGGCCGCGCTGCTGAAGGAGGAGACGACCGGCGGCCCGGTGGGCGCCATGGTGCTGCCGGACGGCTCGGTGGTCACGGGCAAGACGTCGTCGCTTCTGGGCGCGGCGTCGTCGCTCATGATGAACGCGCTCAAGGGCGTCTCCGGCGTCGACGACGAGATCGATGTCATC
The DNA here is from genome assembly GCF_003340385.1 of Gordonibacter pamelaeae. NCBI lineage: Bacteria > Bacillati > Actinomycetota > Coriobacteriia > Eggerthellales > Eggerthellaceae > Gordonibacter > Gordonibacter pamelaeae. The sequence continues at coordinate 46,514 of NZ_PPTS01000009.1, forward strand.
AGCGACGAGGTCATCGAGCCCATCTGTCGCCTGAAGACCGACTGCCTGCACAGCCGCAACCCGCGCCTGCACTCCGACGAGACGCTCATCGCGCTGTCCATCAGCTCCGCCACCGATCCGTTGGCCGCCAAGCTCATCGAGCACATCGACGATTTGCGCGGATGCGACGCGTACTTCTCGGTCATCATCTCCTCCACCGACGAGAAGCTCTACCGCACCTTGGGGATCAACGTCTGCTGCGAGCCCAAGTACGAGCAGCATCGGTACTACCACAAGTAAGACGGCGCGCACAACGAACGCTATAGGAGCCAAGTATCACGTCCGGCGGAAGAGAATCCGCCGGACGTGTTTTTTCTGGCGCGTTCACCGTTAATTATATCGTAGACGATATAATTAACGGTGAACAGGAAGCGATTCGCTTCGGAAGGGAGGCTGCTATGCTCAGCACGAAAGAGGCCGCAACACGGCTTGGCGTGTCGGAACCGCGCGTGCGCGCGATGCTCAACAAGCACGTGCTGGAGGGAACGAAGATCGGGCGCACGTGGGCGGTGTCCGAGCAGTCGGTGGAGAATCGCATGCATACCCGGCCTTCCGCAGGACGTCCGAGGAAAGACAGCTCAACCGCCCCGGCGGCGCCTTCCTACGACATCGAGGCCGCGCGCCGGCTGTACCGGGAATGCCGCGCCACGCTGTCGGGAACGTTCAACTCGGCGTTCCTCGACCAAGCCGAGAGCAAGGAAGAAGAGGACTTCTATGTGGCGGTGTCCACCTTCTTCCTCCAAAAGAGGCAGCAGGAGCTCATCGAGCAAGGCGTGTTCTGATGGATCGCCCTCGCTACATCCTGTTCGCGGGCGTGAACGGCGCCGGGAAGTCAACCCTCTTCAAGTCGGGGCTCTGGGATCGCACGAGCGTTTCCGAGGCCATGCCCCGCGTCAACTCCGACGAGATCCTCGCCTCGCACGGATGGGAATGGGAGGATCGAGCAGCACAGTTGCAGGCAGGCCGGGAGGCGTTGGCGCTCGTGCGCAGCTGTCTGGACGCGCGAACATCGTTCAACCAAGAGTCCACGTTAACAGGCCATTCCATCATGAAGACCATCGCCTCGGCCAGGCAACGGGGGTTCAGGGTCGTCCTCTACTATGTCGGAGTGGGTGACCCTGAAATAGCGAACCGGCGAATAGAGCGGCGCGTAGAGTTCGGCGGCCACGGAGTGGACCCGGAAACGGTGAGGAGGCGCGCCCGAGCGTCCCTCGACAACCTCGTGAAAGCGGTACCGCTGTGCGACGAGGTGTTCTTGTTCGACAACACCTACCTGCTGAAGCCGGTTGCCCGTATAGCATGCGGCGACCTCGTACGCTACGAGTTGGAGAATGCGGGCGTGTCGTGGCCTGACGAAGTCATGCGGCGCTTGATAGCCGCCGATGCCTGGGCTGGCTGGCAGGACTAGGCGGCTGAGACGATCCAGATCATGGAGCCGTAGGTGAAGCCGGAGTCGCCGGCGGAGAGGACGGCTTCGAGGAGGGTCTTCATACCGTGATCGGTGAAGGTGCCGCGCCAGACGAGCTGGGTGCCCATGTCGCCGGCGGCGAGGATGACGGGGCGGTCGAACGTCACTTCCAGGCCGAGGGGCGTGAAGCGGGCGTCCTGCACGAACGTCGTGGCGCCGCCCTGGGTGGTGAGCGACCACGACCCGCCCGGCAGGTCCATGTCGGAGCGCTTGAGGCGCGCGCCCGTGATGGCCACGGGGCGCTCGGAGCGGTTGCCTACCATCACGGGGATGGTGGCGCTGTTGGGGTCGCCCTCGCCCAGCATCATGGAAACCGACGAGGGGATGGTTATGTTGACCTGGGCGGCCTCTTCCTCGGGGGCGTCCGGCGCGGCGGAATCGGCTTCGGGCGCGGGAGTTTCCTCCGTCGGAGCGAGGAGCTCGTCGCTTTCGGGCGGCGGCTCCTCCGCAGCGTCCTCGGCGGGATCGTCAGCAGACTTGTCGGAGAGGTCGTCGGCGGGGGCCTCGGGGTCGGCCGGCTCCTCGGCCACGGGCGGCTCGGGCGTATCGGGATTGGCGAGGATGCGGCCGTCGAGGTCCCACGCATAGGCGAGCACGTTCTCGTCCGCGCCGCGGTAGACGGTGGACAGCGGCTCGTCGGGCGGCTCGGCGAAGCCGAAGCACTCCTCGAGGACTGCGTCGTCGGCGAGCGCGAGATCGTCCGGCAGCTCCACGAGCTTCGGGCAGTCGAAGAACGCGCGCGTGAGGTCTTTGACGTCTGCGGGGACGTTCGCGACCTCTTCCAGGTTCGCGCATCCCTCGAACCAGTGCGCCAAGCTGGAAGGCTCCACCGCATCGGCGAACACGACGCGCTTGATGTCGTCCGATACGCCTGCCGCGAGCCACGGCACCTCGTCGGCGCTCTCGAACGCGAGGGTATCCCCCGCCCCGTCAACGACGAACGTCCCATCGTCCCACAACTCGGCAACGACCGCAGCAGTCTCGTCGAGCCCGATGGGCCAGGCGCTCTCGTACTCGGGGACAGAGGGAATTGCGGGCTCAACCGGGGTGGTCGGCGGCGTTGGCTCGGTCGAAGGAGTTGTGACGATCACGTTGTCCGCATCATCAACGGAAGGAGTCGTGGTGGCGGAAGGATCGATGGGCTTAGTCGTGCCATACGTAGCTTCCGAAGCGGCTTCTGGCGAAAGAGGAGCTTTGCTGGAAGCCGCTTCGGAAGCAGCAAACGAATAGGAAACCGGCCACAGCGCGCCAGAGACCAGCAGCAAACAAAGAACCAAAGCCGCCCCGAACCTCAGCGCGGCTTTGGCAATTACATGTTCATGCGAAATCTGCACGACTCACAGCTATGCCGTTGTCGGAGCAACCGTAAAAGAAACCGTCATAAAATCAAGCGTTGACTGTCCCAAGATGCTCCCGGTAAAGTTCTTCATCGAGGCAGTCGCCGATAAAGTGGCTTTCCCAGAATTGCCAGCTATCGTCACTGCATCCGCTTCCTGAATGGTTGCTCCACCAGTAGCCTTGAATGCGCCCAGGTCGATGCTCTTTCCGTCAGCGGCCATAGAAATCTTCGTAGCATTGTTCACAGCACCTTTGGTGGCATCGGCGTAATCGGCCTCTGTCAACAGGTTGATGCTGGTGTTAACGCCGGACACCTCCACTTTCGAGATATACACCGGAGCAAGCGACTCATTCGTAAGTACCAGATCGGGGAGAGTGAGCGCACCCGCAGCATTCAAAGACGCACCGGCATTCCCCGTCGGAACCGTAACGCTTATCTGGGCAGCAGAGGTATCCAACGTGTATATCTTCGTTGCACTCTGATCCGCAAACGCAGTCCCCGCGCACAGACCCGTCAGCATTGTGGCGGCGCATACGCCTACCAGACCCCGCTTGATGTAGTTGAACCGGCTCGTCTTCGTCATGATACTTTCCTTTCCTGATGTGCCCTTACGTTGTCTGACATGCTCTGACTATCTCTCGTCGAAGGTTGTCTTAGCCTTCGACGCGTAACGTGATCTCAGCGGCCGCTTGGCCGGTCTTCTTGTGCGTCTCGCGGTCGTAGCCCGTGAACGTGGCCACGGCAGCGTACTCGCCGGGCTCCAGGTCGCGTGACAGCTTGATGTTCTGTATGTGCTGGTCGGGCGCGATGGCGCCGGACTCGTACACCACCTCGTCACCGTCCTTGAGCGCGATGGTCACCTTCTGGTCCATCGGGTTCGCGGCGATGTTCTCGATGCGCGCCTCGCCCTCAGACGCGCCGTCGGGGAACGTGATGACGGCGGCGATGGAGATGTTCATCATGCCCTTCGCCACCTCCTCGTTCAGGGCGGCTTGGATCTCTTCCTTTGACTTGCCCTCGAACTGGCCTTGCGCGGCATTCGAGTCGAACCAGTCCTCCACGGCCGGCTGCTGCGTCAGCACGACGCCCGCCACGACGGCGGCGGCTACGGCCACCACGGCCACCAGGCCGGCGAAGACGTGCTTGGACATGCCGAGTATCTTCCCGGCGTTCTTGGCCGTCTCGACGGCGGTGCTCGTTGCGGAGGAATGGGGGTCAGGGGCCTCTGGTCGGAGGATCTGCCTTACTGGCGCCGAGTCTGGAGAAACATCCTGAACCTGCTTCCCTGCAGCATCGTCGGCGAGTTTTTCGCCGTCCCACTGATGCGAGGAAGCATTCGGTTCGGAACTGTCTACTGGAAGGCTCTGCGCGCTCTCACGGTCTTGCTTGCTCATACGAATTACCCCTTGATCCGGTTCGCATGCCTGAAGGCACGGAACTTGATACGCAAAGATACGCCAGGGGGGGGGGCAAGTCAACGGAAACTTTGCACTGCAATTATCCTATTTTTGGCATAACCTGCAAAAGGAATGCCCGGCAGACGCGCATGCCTGCCGGGCTTCGCGCACCTAGAAGAACACTCGCGCCGCGTGCTCGTAGAAGCCTTCCCGCTGGTAGCGCAGCAGAACCGTGGGGGCGTCGCCGCGGCGGACGTAGACGCGGCGCACGGGCCGCTCGAACTCCAGCAGCTCGCCGTCGACGAACAGCGTGGCCTCGCGGGTGTCGGCGTTGTGCGACAGGTCCATCTCCACCACGTCGTTGGACGCCGTGACGATGGCGCGCGAATGCAGCGTGTGGGGCGCGAGCGGCACGGCCACGAGGCCGGCGAAACCCGGCGACACGAGCGGCCCGCCGGCCGAGAGCGCGTAGGCCGTGGAACCCGTGGCCGTGGCCACCACCAGGCCGTCGCCGCGCATGCCGGCGATGCGCGCGCCCGAGATGCTCAAGCCGAAATCGATGATGCGGCCATGCGCGCCGCGCGTCACCGCCAGCTCGTTGAGCGCGAAGAACGTGCGCGCATCGCTTCCGCAGGGGAACCCGGAGGCGGAGGGCTCCCCGCCGGGCTCTTCCCCTTCATCGGGATCGTCGAGCGTGCCGGCGTCGTCGCCCCAGCGATCCCGCTCGCCCTCGCACACCACGTCGATGCGCAGGTTCGTGCGCTGCTCGGCCACCACGTCGCCGGCGAGCGCGGCGGCTACCACGGCCACCACCCCCTCGTCGCTCGTGTTCGCCAAAAAGCCCAAGCGGCCGAAGTTTATCCCCAGGATGGGCACGCCCGACGTGCCGATCTGGCGCGCCGTGCGCAGGATGGTGCCGTCGCCGCCCAGCACCACCGCCATCTCCACCCCGTTGGCAAGCGCCTCGTTCAGCCCTTCGTGGTCGCCGCGGCACGAGAGGTCCGACGAGTCCACGAGCGTGTAGTCGGCCCCCTGCGTGGCCAGGTACGTGGCCAGCAGAAGCGAGGCGTCCACGGCCTTCGAGTTGGAATTATTGCGTACGATGAGGATGCGCATGAAGGTCTTCTTTCCGGGTTTGCTATGATGGGCCATTATATCCGATGCGCAAGAAAGCGTCCGTCCATGTCCGACAAGCTCGCACGAGCTCAACATACGCGCGTTGCCGAGCCGACACCAGCCCCCACGCCCACCCCTGCCGCCGCCCCCGCCAAGCGCGCCGCGGCGCCGTCGCATGCGCGCGCGGCCGACCCGGGCTCCACGTCCGAGATCCGCGTGGGCGGGCGGCATGCGGGGCTCGACCGCACGGTTATCGCCGCCGCCGTGGCGCAGCAGGTCGTTCCGCGGCCGGAGCCCCGGCTCGACCCCGCCAGCGCGAAGGCCCGCCTGCGCGCGGCGGCGCCGGGCGAGACGTCCGAGATTCGCATAGGCGGCAGCCACGCCGGCCCCGACCGCACGGCGCCGGCGCGCGACCCCTTCGAGCCCCAGACGCCCGACCCGCGCGCGGCGGCGCAAGCTGCGTCCGCGGCGAGCCGCCGCGCCGAGCGCGCGGCCTTCCCCGGCTCGACCTCCGAGCTGCCCATCGTGAGCAAGCACGCCGGCGTGGACAAGACGGCGCTCGCGCGCACGGACGCCGCCGAGCAGGGCGACGCGGCCGCTGTGGGCTCGTCGGCCGCACTCATCAGCGTGTGCACCATGGTCTCGCGCGTGCTGGGCTTCGTGCGCACCTGGACCATGGCCTTCGCGCTGGGCTCCACGCTGCTCTCCAGCTCCTACCAGGTGGCCAACAACCTGCCCTCCCAGCTCTACGAGCTGGTGATAGGCGGCATCCTGGTGACGGCGTTTTTGCCGGTGTATATGTCGGTGAAGAAGAGGCTGGGGCAGAAGGCGGGGAACGACTACGCCTCCACCCTGCTCACCATCGTGGTGGTGCTGTTGGCGGCGGTGTCGGCGCTCTGCATCGCGTTCCCGTCGTTCTTCATCTACACGCAGAGCTTCTACTCCGACCAGCGCACCATGGCGCAATCGGTGTTCTTCTTCCAGTTCTTCGCCGTCCAGATCGTGTTCTCCGGCGCCACGGCCATCATATCGGGCCTGCTCAACGCGAACCGCGATTACCTGTGGTCGGCCATCGCGCCGGCGGCGCAGAGCATTGTGGTCATCGCATCGTTCCTGACGTACGCGGCGCTCGCGCCGGGCAACCCCGACCTGGCGCTCTACGTCATAGCCATCGGCAACCCGCTCGGCGTGTTCGTGGCGCTGGCCATCCAGCTGCCCGCGCTGCGCCGCAACGGCATCCGGCTGCGGCCGCGCCTCAACCTGCACGACCCGGCGCTGCGCGAGACGCTCTCGCTGGGCGTGCCGGCCCTGTTCGTCATGGTGTGCTCGTTCGCGGTGGTGTCGGTGCAGAACGCGGCGGCCTACAGCTTCGCCGACAACGGGCCGTCCATCCTGCTGTACGCGCGCCAGTGGTTCACGCTCCCCTACTCCTTCCTGGCCGTGCCCATCACCACGGCCATGTTCACCGAGCTGGCCGACATGCAGGCCGAGGGCAACGCCAAGGGCGTGAAACGCGGCATCGTGAGCGGCACGAACCAGATACTCTTCTTCATGATTCCCTTCGCGCTGTACCTCATGGTGTTCTCGCTGCCGCTCATCACCGTGTTCCGCGCCGGCGCGTTCACGGCGGAGAACGTGGCGTCCATCGCCTCGTACATGAGCGTGCTGGCGTTCGCGCTGCCGGTGTACGGCGTGAACACGTACCTGCAGAAGATCTTCTCGAGCCTGCGCAAGATGGGCGTGTTCGCGGCGTTCAACTTCGTGGCGGGAGCCGCGCAGGTGGCGCTCACGATGTTCGGCGCGTCGCATGCGGAGAGCTTCCCCATCGAGATCATCGCCGTGGGCGAGGTGCTGTTCTACGTGGTGGCCGACGTGTGCCTGTTCGCGTACCTGCGCCGGCGCCTGGGGCCGTTCGGGCTGCGTTCCACGGCGAAGGCGTTTCTCGTGGCGCTGGTGTTCGGCGGGCTGGGCGCGGCGGCGGGCGGCGGCGTGCTGTTCGCGCTCACGACGCTCGTCGGGCCGCTGTCGGGGTCCATCCCGCAGGCGCTCGCCTACGTGGCGTGCGGCGGCCTAGTGTCGCTGGCGGTGACGTTCGGCCTGGCCATCAAGCTGCGCGTGCCGGAAGCAGCGTTCGTTGGCAACATCGTGGGCAAGGTGGCCGGCAAACTGGGCCGCGGTCGGGCGTAGCGCGGCTGCGAAAAGCAGCCTACCCCCGGCGCCTGCCTATCGCAGCCGCCACGACCGCCGCAACAGCCGCAGCGGAGCCGGCCGCTGCGGCTGCCCCGAGCCCCCAACCGGCTGCATCGCCCGTTGCGGCGAGCTTCTTGGGAGCCGGGTAGTACCTCGACGCAGGCACCGACGTCGATGCCGAAGCAGCAGAGGGCGCCCCTGACCCGCCCGCCGGCGGAGCGGGAGCCGGCTCGGGCTGCGGCGTGGGATCGGGAAGCTTCTCGAACTGCGCCGTTACGGCCAGATCCTGCACGACATGCGTGAAATCGACATCCCATCCCGTGAAGCGGTAGCCCTCGGGAGCTACCACCTCGGGCGCTGTCGCCGCGCTGAACAGCGGCACTTCCTCGGTAGCGAGCACCTTCCCCTCCCACCCCGCGAACGTCACCGTGCGCGTGGCGGTGATGAGAAACGAGCCGTCGTCCTGCAGCGTGCCCACGCGCTCCCCGTCCTCCACGATGGCGGTATCTCCGCCGTTCACGAAGAGGTGGTCGAGCGTCATGAGCTCGGACAGGCGCGTCGCCCCGAACGGCGCCACGATGGTGTTCGACGTGTAATCGCCTCCCACCGAGTAGCCCAGCACCCGCACAGGTGCGCCGAACACGATATGCGAGAGATCGAGGGTGCCGCCGAAATGCGTGATGTTGCCAAGGCTGGCTCCCGGCCCGAGCACGAGCGTGGCCCCGGCCCAGATGGACATGCCGTCCGCGCTGCCCGTGAGCGTAACGGTGGCCGAAGGCAGCAGGTCCAGGGAGAGCGTGACCTCGGCCAACGTGACGGAGCCAGGGCCGCTCACGCTGGAGGACCGCGCTAGATCGAGCAGCTGCACCTCGTTGCCGGCGCCGTCCAAGCGAAGTGCTGCGGCCTCGGCGAACGAGAGCGTGCCGATGCGCACGCCCGAGCCCACGTTGATAGCGCCCACACCCGCGGCAACCCGCACGTCGCCCATGGCCGCCGAGGTCGGGTCCGCCATGCCGGCGATGGTCACGCCGTCACCGGTGACGGAGAGCACTGCGCCATCCCACGCGTAGGCATCGGCGGGCCCCTCCACATCGAACGGCCCCGCCGGGGCAGCCTCGGCCCGGCCGGGGGCGAGCGCGCAGAGCACCGCGGCAAGGGCGCAGGCGGCGAGTGCAAGCGCGAACGCCGCGTGAAGGCGGAGCCGCGGCTCCGGCGTGCGGAAACGGGGCGGGACGACGGTTTCGGCGGGCATGGTCACTCCTATCGCATCGGTTGATGCGACGAGCCTACCACCTGGCATGCTTGCGTTCCTTCGCGTCGGCCAGCCTAACACCCAACGGTAGCGCCGCCGTTGACGCCGCGAGCGCAACGCCCTTCCGCTTACGCCACCTTCGTCTTCGGGGCCAGCTTCTCGCTGCTCTTCCCGAAGAACACCTCGTACCAGCACAGGAAGCAGTAGATGTTCCAGATGCGCATCATCTTGAGCTTGCCGCGACCCTCCACCGTGGAGAAGTCGGCCGACTTGTGGTCGTCGAGCATCTGCACGAGGTAGTCCACGTTGAAGAACTCGTGCGCGGCCTCGCTCGTGAACGCCTCTTTGATGCGATCGTAGTACAGGTCGGTCTGCAGCCACACCGTAAGTGGCGTGATGAACGGCTGCTTCGGCATGTTCGCCACCTTCTTCTGGAAGCCCAGCTTGCTCGCAGCCACGCGCAGCGCGTACTTGGCATGCTCGTCGTCGACGCGGCACGCGGTGGGCAGCTGCAGCGCCACGTCGAGCACCTTCTTGTCGAGGAACGGCACGCGCAGCTCCAGCGACTGCGACATGGACATCTTGTCGGCCTTCAGGCAGATGTCGAAGGGCATGTAGCTGACCATGTCCACGTACTGGGTCTGCGTGATGATGTCGATGTCCTGCTTCGCCGCCTCGTCGAAGTGCGGCTTGCACCACTCCCACGGCTTGCAGGGGCCGTCGTAGTCGCGCAGCACGTTCGGGATCTCGTCCCACATGTAGTTCATGCTCGCTCGCTGGTAGCTCTTTTCCGGCCCGCCCGAGCCGCGCATGGCGAAGCGACGACCGTGGAACGGCGGCAGCTTCTCGGCCACGGCGCCCGCGGCGGCGCGCAGAGGGCGCGGCACCTTGAAGTACTTGCCGAACTCGAACTGGTCATGGTAGATCCAGTACCCGCCGAACAGCTCGTCGGCGCCCTCGCCCGACTGCACCACCTTCACCTGCTCGCGCGCGAGGCGGCTCACGAAGAACAGCGGGATGGCGCTCGGCGCGCCCAGCGGCTCGTCCATGTGGTACTGCTCGGTGGGCACGATGTCGAGGAATTCCCGCGCATCGACCTTCACCTGCCAGTTCGGCAGGTGGGCCCACTTCGCGAACTCCTCGGCGTCCTCCAGCTCGTTCAGCTTGATCTCGAAGTCGGACTGCGCGGCGATCTCGGCCAGCTTGTCCTCGCAGCCGATGTCGTAGCCCACCGAGAACGTCTTGATGTCCGGCGCGTGCTGCCCCATGCAGTACGCGGCCAGCGAGCTGTCGATGCCGCCCGACAGGAAGCTGCCGATCTCGACGTCGGCGATCTCGTGCGCCGCCACCGACTCGTCGAACGCCTTCACGATGACGTCGGCCCACTCGTCGAGCGACTTCGAATCGTCGATCTTGTACGTGATCTTGTAGAAGCATTCGGTGCGCAGCGTGCCGTCCTCGAACACCATGAAGTGGCCGGGCAACAGCTTGTGCACGTCCTTGAACATGGTCTGCGAGTCGTTCATGTACTCGAAGCACAGATACTGCGGCAACTGCTCGCGGTTGAGCTCCTTCTTGAACGCCGGGTGCGCCAAAAACGCCTTGATCTCGCTGCCGTAGACGAGGCGGTTGCCGTCGTGCTGGTAGTAGAACGGCTTGATGCCGAAGATGTCGCGAGCGCACACGAGGCGCTTCTTCGCCGCATCCCAGATGGCGATGGCGAACATGCCGCGCAGGCGCTCGAACACGTCCGTGCCCCACGCCTCGTAGCCATGGACGATCGTTTCCGTGTCGCCGTTCGTGACGAACTGGTAGCCCAGCGCCTCAAGCTCGGCGCGCAGCTCCTGGAAGTTGTAAATCTCGCCGTTGAACGTGACCGTGACGGTGCCGTCGGCGTTCTGCATGGGCTGGCGGGAGCCCTCGAGGTCGATGATGGACAGGCGGCGGAAGCCCATCGCTATGTCATCGTCCACGAAGAAGCCCTCGTCATCGGGCCCGCGGTGGGCGATGCGATCGGCCATGTCCTTGATGACGGCCTGGTTGGTCTCCCGGTCGTAATCGACCGCGGTGAATCCCACGAATCCGCACATGTGGTTGGTTCTCCTGTTCACGTGACGATGCTGTGAATCTCATATGATACGGCAACCTCCCCCGCCTCGGATGGTTTCCACGAAACCGGCAAGGAGAATGCGCTGCCCGACCAGCTGTTCGAACGGCCAGCCATGCACAGGACGACGAACCTCGCGGGTGCAGGAGCGTTTGACGCATCGAGCGGGGGTTTCTGCCAAAAAATGCACGGTTTGGCAATTCCGAAAAGCGGAATCCTCGGTTGCTTTTTCTGCGACCAGGTTAAACGGAAAAACACAGCCTTGAAATCCGGCCGAAACGAGCGCGTCGATTGCCAAACCGGCCGTTTTTTGGCAGAAGGATGGGTTTTCGGTGTCAAGGCGCCGATCGATCAAGATATGGGATAATGAGCGGTCGAGAAGAACATGCAAGGAGACCACATGACCGCGCAGAACCCCCGTATCGCCTCCGCCGCCGACGTGGCGCGCCGTTTGCAGCCCGTCGTGGTGGGCGGCGACATCCTGGCTTACAGCTACGTGAGCGAGCTGCACCGCGCGTACGGCATCGAGCACACCATCGTGCTGGCCGCGCACGACATCAAGATGCTCTCGACCAGCCGCTTCACCGACTATCGCCTGGAGCCGAACGTCCATGACCCGGAAGGCCTCTACGACGCCCTCGAGCGCGTGGCCGCCGAGGTGAGCGCCGCGGACCCGGAGCGCGTGCTGCTCGTGCTCGGCTGCGACGACTGCCATGCGCGCATGCTGTCGTCCGGGAAGGAGCGCCTCGAGGCCGCCGGATACACGGTGCCCTACCTCGACTTCGCCCTGCTCGACGACATCACGCAGAAGCGCCGCTTCTACGAGCTGTGCGCGCAGCTGGACATCCCCTACCCGCGCACCTGGTACTTCTCGTGCGGCCCGGACGGTCCCGAGGAGCTGCCCGTCCACGACTTCCCCTACCCGCTCATCGCGAAGCCTTCGAACTCGGCGCAATTCCAGGAAGCGACCATCGAGGGCTGGCGCAAGATCTACGAGATCGACTCGCCGGAGGAGCTGGCCGAGGTGTGGCGCTCCATCCGCACGTCGGACTACGATAACGAGCTGGTGCTGCAGGACTTCATCCCCGGTGGCGACGACGCCATCCGCACGCTCACCACGTTCTCGGACGCATCGGGCGAGCTGCGCGTGGTGTCGGGCGGCGTCGTGTGCCTGCAGGACCACGACCCCACCGCGCTGGGGAACCCGCTCTGCATCATGGGCGAGCGCGAGCAGGCCATCATCGACGGCGCGCGGCGCTTCCTCAAGGAAGTCGGCTACCGCGGCTTCGCGAACTTCGACATCAAGCACGACGAGCGCGACGGGAGCTTCCGCTTCTTCGAGGTGAACACGCGCTGCGGGCGCAACACCTACTATATGAGCCTGGGCGGCCAGAACTTCGTCGAGCTCATCGTGCGCGAGTTCATCCTGGGCGAGGCCATCGAGTACCGCGAGGCGTACGACCCCTTTGTCTACTCCTGCGTGCCGCGCTACGTGCTGGACCGCTCCATGAAGAACCGCGCCCGCCTGCAGCAGGCCCTCGAGGTGCTGCGCCGCACGCCCGAGCCCTACCCGCTGCACTACGCGCCCGACTCGTTTTTGCACAACTTCTGGGCACGCGTGATGCACGTGAACCAGATTCCCAAGTTCAAGCGCTTCTATTGGGACACCGACGGCAAGCAGCTTAAGTAGGACGCGCGGCGCCGCAGGCGCGGGAAGGCAGGGGTGGGATGAAAGCTTGGGAATGGGCGGTTTGGATCGCCCTCTGCCTCGTGCCGCTCGCCGTTGCGGCAGCCTCCTTGGGATCGCTGCCGGACACCGTCGCGATGCACGTCGGCCCCGACGGCACGATCGACCGTTATGGCTCCAAGTACGAGCTGCTGCCCATAGCGTGTCTCCTGGCCCTTCCCAACCTCCTCTTGATGCTCGCCTCCTGGAAAGCGGAGGCGCTCTTCGCCAAAGGACTCGTCCACGGCATCGACAGCCCCCGCAACCTTCGGACCCTCTTCCTGGTGCTCGGCATGGTCGACACCGTCATCTACCTTGGCATCATGCTCTCGTTCGGACGCGGCGTCCTCGCAGGCTAAATCGGCCGCCGGTGCCCCTCCTCGCAGGTGAGCACCACCGGGCCGTCCTCGGTGATGGCGACCGTCTTCTCGAAGTGGGCCGAGGGCAGGCCGTCGCGCGTGCACACCAGCCAACCGTCCGGCATCTGGCGCGTCTTGTAGGTACCCTGGTTGATCATGGGCTCGATGGCCAGCACCATGCCGGGCTCCAGCCTCACGCCCGTGTGGCGATGGCCGAAGTTCGGCACGTTCGGGTCCTCGTGCATGTCGCGGCCGATGCCGTGCCCCACGTACTCGCGCACCACGCCGAAGCCCTCGGCCTCGGCGATGCTCTGCACCGCATGCCCGATATCCCCCAGGTGGTTGCCGGGGCGCGCCGCCTCGAGGCCGGCCCACATGCACTTCTCCGTCACGTCCAGCAGGCGCTGCTTCTCCGGCGAGATGCGGCCCACGGCATAGGTCCAGGCGTTGTCGCCCACCCAGCCGTCCACGATGGCGCCCGTGTCGATGGAGATGATGTCGCCCTCCTGCAGCACGACACCCGCGGACGGGATGCCGTGGACGATCTGCTCGTTCACGGAAGCGCAGATGGAGCCGGGAAACCCGCCGTATCCCTTGAACGCGGGGATGCCGCCCTCCGCGCGGATGAGCGTCTCGGCCAGCTCGTCCAGCTCGAGCGTGGACACGCCGGGCCGCACGCGCGCCCCCACCTCGCGCAGCACCTTGGCCGACACGCGGCCCGCCTCCTTCATGGCCTCTATCTCGGCCGGTGACTTCCTGATGATCATGCCTCGCCCACACCTTCCGCACGTCGCGTCCGTTTGCTGCCGTCCAGTATAGCACTCCCTTTCCACCCCGTTACGCATCCCCCACGCTCGGAAAACGCCTGCACGCACGCCCCCGGGGCCGCCTGCGCACCCCTCTAGCATGGAGGGGAATCCGCGTCCGCGCCGCCCCGGCCGGAGCGCACCGAACCAGCAAGAAGGAGGCTCTATGAACCCGTTTGAGCAGAAGCCGAAGAAGTCGTTGATGGACATGGTCCCCAACTGGAAGCAGCTCGCCGTCAAGCCCTACGACAAGTTGGAGGCCGACCCCTACACCAAGGCGCGCATCATCCTCATGAACGGCATCGAGGTTGAGGCGGCGATGTTCGGCCACAACTTCAACCGCCACTGCGAGAACAACGACCTGCGCCGTGACCTGGCCCTGTGCCGCCGCATGGAGCAGGAGCAGCAGAAGCGCATCAACTGGATGAGCCCGTCGAACGAGTCCACGCTCGAACTGACCATCGGCTACGAGCAGCTCGCCGTCGACCTGACGGCCTGGCTCGCCATGCACGAGCCCGACGAGTACGCCAAGTCCTGCATGGACTTCGCGCTCCTCGAGGACTTCGACCACCTGTACCGCTACGCCGACCAGCTCAAGTTCGACGAGGACATCCCCGCGCACAAGCTCGTCCGCGACACGATCGAGATCACGCCGGGCCGCCCGACCATCGCACATCATCGCCATCCGTTCGACTCCGTGCGCATGCCGCGCAACTCCAAGACGGGCGACATCCGCACCACGCTCGGCGCGCTCATCCTCACCGCCGGCGAGCAGCAGACGATGAACTTCTACATGAACCTGGGCAACACGGTGCCCGAGGGCCCCGGCCGCGACCTCTACCAGGAGATCGGCATGGTGGAGGAGCAGCACGTGACGCACTACGGCTCGCTCATCGACCCGTCTATGAGCTGGCTCGAGATGCTGCTGTGGCACGAGTACCAGGAATGCTACCTGTACTACTCCTTCTACGAGACCGAGGTCGACGCCCGCGTCAAGAAGATGTGGGAGATGCACTTCGAGCAGGAGTGCATGCACCTGGCCATGGCCTGCGATCTGCTGCAGAAGTACGAGGGCACCGAATGGCAGCAGATCATTCCCGCCGGCGAGTTCCCCGAGCTTCTGGACTTCCACCCCACGAAGGACTACGTCCGCCAGGTTCTGGCCGAGCAGGTCACCCTCACCGCGCAGGACGAGGAGTTCGTCGACATCGACGACGTGCCGAGCGACTTCCGCTTCTTCACGTGGAACGACACGGTGAACGGCCGCGTCCAGGACGTGCCGAGCCATGAGGCCGTGCGCCAGCTCATCGAGCGCGACGGCGAGGACTACCGCTCCGAGGACGCCGAGAGCCCCATCCCCGAGCTCCGCAGCCGCAAGAAGGACGACACCAAGCTCGCCCGCGTGCAGGGCTACGGCAAGCGTGCCCACGAGGTGGAGCGGCAGGCCAAGGAAGAGCGCGAGGCCGTGCTCGTCTAAGCGCATCCCGCCCGCCGACATCAAACGAACGGGGCGCCCAGCCGGGCGCCCCGTTTTTCGCAAGGCAAGGTATCGGCCCTTGCCGCCGCATGCGGGCCGATCTTGCCCGTCGGCAAAGGCGAAGCCCTTGTCCTACGCCTCGTCCCGCCCCTCGTCGCCGGCATGGCCGTCGCCGGGCGGCTTCAATCGGCCGGCGTCCTTCAGCGCACGTCGCAGGATGAACTCCACCTGCGCGTTCACGCTGCGCAGGTCGTCCGCAGCCCAGCGCTCGACGGCCTCCCAGAGAGCCGGGTCGACGCGCAGCGGGTATTGTTTGCGTTTCGCCATGTCTCACACTGCGGGCACCCCGGCAAACGCACGGGCCGCCCGCCCTTCCCTACTGGTACAGCGTCCCCGTGTTCAGCACGGGCTGGGCATCGGACTCGCCGCACAGCACCACCATGAGGTTCGACACCATGGCGGCCTTGCGCTCGTCATCCAAGTCTACCACGTTCTTGCGCGACAGCTCGCCCAGCGCCATCTCCACCATGCCCACGGCGCCCTGCACGATCTTCTCGCGCGCGGCTATCACCGCGTCCGCCTGCTGGCGGCGCAGCATCGCCTGGGCGATCTCCGGCGCGTAGGCCAGGTGCGTGAGGCGCGCATCGTCGATAACCACGCCGGCCTTCTCCAGGCGCACGGCCAGCTCCTCCTTGAGGGCGGCCGACACCTCCTCGATGTTGCTGCGCAGCGTGATCTCGCCCTCGGGCTCGCCGGGCATCTGGTCGTAGGCGTAGGTGGTGGCCACGTGGCGCAGCGCCGTCTCGCTCTGCGTGTGCACGTAGGAGTTGTAGTCGTCCACGTCGAACAGGGCCTTGGCCGTGTTCTCGACGCGCCAGACGATGACGTCGGCGATCTCGATGGGGTTGCCGCACTTGTCGTTCACCTTCAGGTGCTCGCCGTTGTACGTGCGGGCGCGCAGCGAGACCTTCGTGGAAAGCGGCGTGCTCTTCCCGGTGCGCTCATCGATGGTGCTGCCGGCCGAACGGGAGTAGAACGGGTTCGCCCAGTGGAAGCCCTCATCGCGCACGGTGCCCTTGTAGTCGCCGAACAGGATGAGCACGCGCGCCTGGTTCGGCTGGATGGTGAAGAAGCCCATGAGCATCAGCAGGGGCCCCACGCAGAGCACAACGATGCCGACGACCAGCAGCACCACGCCCATCGTGTGGGCCGGCGTGGTAAGGGGCATGTCGTCGGGCGGCAGCATGGTCGCCCCGGTCACGATGCAGGCGACGCACGCGGCTGCGAGAACGAACGTGAGCAGCAGCAGGGGCCAACCGCTCCTCGCATGGATGGTTTTCTCGACGGACGCGCCGCCGGTCGCACGCGCGGTCTTATCGGACATGACGGTTCCTTTCTCTCCCGAACAAGACGCCCTATGCGCCCGTCCGCACCCTCGCACCGCAAGGTGATACAAATATGATATCACATTGAGATCGCGTTGACGAGAGCGTGCGCGAATGCCCGCGAGAAAGACCGGCGTCGAACTCCGCCGCACCTTCTCATTTTTTCATTTTACGATGTTTCACGTGAAACATCTGTTCGCGTATCAGGCCAAAAAGAAAGGAGCCCTTGCGGACTCCCTTCTTTTCAGGCGTTCGGCTTCGTGCGCTCGGCTACTCGCCAGCCTCCGTGTAGTTGCGGGTCACGCTGGAATCGACCGACACGCCCGGCGTCATCGTGGCGGACACGGTGACGGACTTCACGTACTTGCCCTTGGCCGCAGCCGGCTTCATGCGGATGATCTCGTCGTACACGGCACCGTAGTTCTCGGCGAGCTGCTCGGCCGTGAAGCTGACCTTGCCGATGATGACGTGCGCGATGCCGTAACGGTCGGCACGGTACTCCACGCGGCCGCCCTTGAGCTCGTTGATGGCCTTCGCCACGTCGTTCGTGACGGTGCCGAGCTTCGGGTTCGGCATGAGGCCGCGGGGGCCGAGGATCTTGCCGAGGCGGCCGACCTTGCCCATCTGGTCGGGCGTGGCCACGGCGGCGTCGAAGTTGAACTCGCCGGCCTGGATCTGCTGCATGAGCTCGTCGGAGCCCACGATGTCGGCACCGGCCTCCTCGGCGGCGCGGGCAGCCTCGCCCTCGGCGAACACGGCCACGCGGACCGTCTTGCCCGAGCCGTTCGGCAGGCTCACGGTGCCGCGGAGCTGCTGGTCGGCCTGGCGGGTGTCGATGCCCAGGCGGAAGTCGACCGTCACCGTCTCGTCGAACTTGGCGGTGGAGACCTCCTTCACCAGGTTCATGGCCGCGAGCGGCGCGTAGGCCTCCTCGCCGATCTTCTCGATCGCAGCGCGGTAGTTCTTGGACAGTTTCGTCATGATGATTCCTTTCGTGGTTCGTAGCGGGCGCATGGCGCGCCCTTCCACTGCCTTTTATCGCTCAAACGGCCGCCCGGTCGGACGGCCGTGTTTGCGCTTTGGTTCGCCGAAGGACTAGTCCTCGTCCTCAAGCGTCTTGCCCTGCAGCATGGCGGCAACCTTCTTGGAAGGCACGTACTTGATCTTCATCTCGCGGCCCTCGATGCGCACGCCCATGGAACGGGCCGTGCCGGCGATGATCTCCATGGCGGCCTCGATCGTGTTGGCGTTGAGGTCCGGCAGCTTGATCTCGGCGATCTCGCGGAGCTGGTCCTCGGTGAGGGTGCCCACGGACTGCATGTGCGGGATGCCCGCGCCGCTCTTGATGCCCAGCTTCTCCTTGATGAGGATGGCCGCCGGCGGGGTCTTGCACACGAACGTGAACGACTTGTCCTCGTAGACCGTGATCTCGACCGGGATGATGGTGCCGGACTGGTCCTGCGTCTGGGCGTTGAACGCCTGGCAGAACTGCATGATGTTGACGCCCTGGGCGCCGAGCGCCGGGCCGACCGGAGGAGCCGGGTTCGCGGCACCCGCGGGGATCTGCAGCTTGATAAAGCCGGTTTGCTTCTTTTCAGCCATGATAACTACCCTTTCAGCTGATCATAACGTTTCGAAAATCAATCTATCAACACAGCGGCCGGTGTCGAATGAGAAGCCCCGGTCCACGCGGGCACGCGACGCCGCTAATGTTCGCTAAATCTTGGCGATCTGGTCGAACGAGAGCTCCACGGGGGTCTCGCGCCCGAAGATCGACACGAGCACCTTCACCTTGCCGGCATCGGGGGACACCTCCGACACCACGCCGTCGAACTCGGCCAACGGCCCGGAAACCACCTTGACGGACTGCCCCACCTCGATGGAGGAGGACGTCTTCTTCGGGGTGCCGGGACGGTTCTTGTCCGAGCGCATGCCCATGATCTTGTTGTACTCGTCACGGGTAAGCGGGGCCGGGTTGCCCTGGCTGCCCACGAAGCCCGTGACGCCCGGCGTGTTGCGCACGGCCGCCCAGCTGCGGTCGTCAAGCTCCATGCGGACGAGCACGTAGCCCGGGAACACCTTCTTCTCGCTCTCGACGCGGCGCCCGCCCTCTTTGATCTCCGTCACCATCTCGGTGGGGATCTCGATGGCGAACACGTTGTTCTCGAGGCCCATGGTCTCGATACGCGTCTCGAGGTTCTTCTTCACCTTGTTCTCGTAGCCCGAGTAGGTGTGCAGGACGTACCATTTCTTCGACATGTCCTTATGCCCCCAAACTCGAGATGCCCACGAGCACCGGCGTGATGATGACGTTGTCGAGAAGAGCCACGTACACGCCGAAGAACAGCAGCGCGGCCACGACGACGACGCTCCAGCGGAGCACGTCCTTCTTCGTGGGCCACGTCACGCGCTTCATCTCGGCACGCACGTCCTTGAGGAAGCCGAAGCGACGCTTCTTGGGCTTGCTCTCAACCTTCTTCTCGGCTTTTTTCTCTATCTTGCCCTTATCCTGCTTGTTGGCGGCAGGGGTCTCGGCCTTGTCGGCTTTCTTGAAAAACCGCTTCTTGGGTTCCGCGGCGGCATCGGCCTCGGCGATATCCTTCGCCTCGACTGCGGCGCTCTCGGCCTCGAGGGCCTGCGCCTTTCGTGCGGCGCGTGCGGCCGAGGCCTTCGCGCGCTGTGTTTTCGATTTCTTCGCCATCTGGTTCCTTCGCCCGAGAAAACCGGGAAAATCGTAATCTGTCTAAACGCCAAACAAGCAGCCTGATTCCAAGCTGCTCGAACAAGCAACCTGAATGCAAGCTGCTCAAGATTAACAAGCTGGCAGGCCAGGAGGGACTCGAACCCCCAACATGCGGTTTTGGAGACCGCCGCTCTACCAATTGGAGCTACTGGCCTATTGCTTGTCCTACCCTGATAACGCTATCGAGTCTCTTTGTGCGTCGTGTGATGACCGCACCACTTGCAGTACTTCTTCAACTCGATGCGATCAGGATTGTTCTGCTTGTTCTTCTTGGTCGTGTAATTGCGGCGCTTGCAATCAGTGCAGGCCAAAGTGACCAACGTGCGCATGAATTCTCCTCTTATCGCTTACGTGTCGAGCTTGATAACGTAATCATACACATGAATTCTCAAAGGGCGGGGCCCGCCGGAGCGGACCCCGCGTTACTGGTGAAACGGTGTTACTTGATGATCTTCGTCACGCGGCCGGAGCCAACCGTGCGGCCACCCTCGCGGATAGCGAAGCGCAGGCCCTCTTCCATGGCGATCGGGTGAATGAGCTCGCCCTTGATCTCCACGTTGTCGCCCGGCATGACCATCTCGGTGCCCTCGGGAAGGTGGGCAACGCCCGTCACGTCCGTCGTGCGGAAGTAGAACTGCGGGCGGTAGCCGTCGAAGAACGGCGTGTGGCGGCCGCCCTCTTCCTTCGTCAGGATGTAGACCTGGCCCTCGAACTCGGTGTGCGGGGTCACGCTACCGGGCTTGCAGAGAACCTGGCCGCGCACGATCTCCTCGCGCTTGATGCCGCGAAGCAGGCAGCCGATGTTGTCGCCGGCCTGGGCCTCGTCGAGCAGCTTGCGGAACATCTCGATACCGGTGCAGACCGTGTTCTGGGTCTCCTTGATGCCGATGATCTCCAGCGGGTCGTTCACATGGAGCGTACCGCGCTCCACACGGCCGGTGGCAACGGTGCCGCGGCCGGTGATGGTCATGGTGTCCTCGACGGCCATCAGGAACGGCTTGTCGACCATGCGCTCCGGCGTGGGGATGTAGGAATCCACCGCGTCCATGAGCTCCCAGACCTTCTCCTGCCACTCCTTGTCGCCCTCGAGGGCCTTCAGAGCGGAGCCGCGGATGATCGGGGTGTCGTCACCCGGGAACTCGTAGCTGTCGAGCAGCTCGCGAACTTCCATCTCGACGAGCTCGATGAGCTCCTCGTCGTCCACCATGTCGCACTTGTTCAGGAACACGACGATGTAGGGAACGCCGACCTGACGGGCGAGCAGGATGTGCTCGCGGGTCTGGGCCATGGGGCCGTCGGTGGCGGCGATAACGAGGATGGCGCCGTCCATCTGGGCCGCACCCGTGATCATGTTCTTCACGTAGTCGGCGTGGCCTGGGCAGTCGACGTGCGCGTAGTGGCGCTGATCCGTCTCGTACTCGATGTGGGCGATGGAGATCGTGATGCCGCGCTCGCGCTCCTCGGGAGCCTTGTCGATGTTCTCGAAGGCCGTGAAGTCGGCGCGGGCGGAGCCGTGGCTGCCGTCGTTCTCGGACAGCGTCTTGGAAATGGCGGCCGTGAGCGTGGTCTTGCCGTGGTCAACGTGGCCGATGGTGCCGATGTTAACATGCGGCTTGGAACGCTCGAACTTCTCCTTAGCCATGTTTCATCCTCCTTATCAAGGTTTCGCTTGCGCGAAAGTCAAAACAAAATAATGACGCACCCGGAAACGGACGCGGAATAATCAAAATGGTAGCGGTGACTGGATTTGAACCAGTGACGCCACGGGTATGAACCGTGTGCTCTAACCAACTGAGCTACACCGCCATGTTGAAAATGGAGCCTGCGATCGGACTTGAACCGACGACCTCTTCCTTACCAAGGAAGTGCTCTACCTGCTGAGCTACACAGGCGATTAGATGGTGGGCGCGCTAGGATTCGAACCTAGGTAAGCATAGCTAACGGGTTTACAGCCCGTCCCCTTTAACCACTCGGGCACACGCCCCTGTTTCGCTCAATTCATGTGTATTTATCAAGCTGCCTGCCGCGTGTTTCGGTGGTTCCGAACGCGCGAGCAGATGAATAATACGCTAGGATCATCAGCGTGTCAACTACCTACACGCCCCCGGGCGTGTCTCCACGATTCCTCCTTTTTCGTGGGGAAACGCTCGCGGAGGCCCTACTCCCCCGCGATCTGCCGGATAAAAAATATTCCAGGGCGCAAGCGTCATCGTTACGCCGCAGGCCCATCTATCTATATATAGTAAGGGTAGCGCGCCCCCGCGGCAGGCGGGCAGGGGCCTTGAAGGCTCGCCGAGCACACCGCCGAAGGTCGGGCTACTATATATAGGTTGTGCTTCCCTATACGTTGTGGTCATCTATTTCCCCTGTTCCACGGCTTGTTTGCCTTCGTTTGACGTCCTCGGAACGGTTGCGCGTCCTCGGCTCGGGAAACCCCCACCGTTGATCTGGGTTTATGAAACGCGTTCACAACAATTTTTGTCCATCTGCGCAAACGTGCTATGATGCGCACTGCTTTTGCCCACACATACTACGTGCTCAATTCAGGAGGTCTTCGAATGAGAGAGCATACAAACGGACTCAGCAGGCGAGCGTTCATTGGCGGTGCCGTCATGCTCGGTGCCGCATCGATCGTAGCTCCGACGACCGCATTCGCGACGACGGCTGCGGAGAAGCAAGCCGAGGCGGACGCCGTCCGCAACCAGCTCGTCGGCCTTCAGGCGGATCTCGAAGCTGCCGCCGACAGTTACAAGCAGGCGCTCGACGCGCAAGAGGTTGCTCAGGCTGCCATGGAAGCCGAGCAGGTCAAAATCGATGAAGCCAACGGGAAGATCGCCGATCTTCAGGACAAGCTGGGAACGCGTGCGCGCAGCATGTACCGCTCCGGCTCGTCGAGCTTCCTCGATTTTGTCATGGGCGCGACCTCGTTCGAGGAGTTCACGCAGAACTGGGATCTGCTGAACAAGATGAACGAGAACGACGGCCAGATGGTCGACGAGACGAAGGTCCTGCGCGAGGAGCTGCAGGCATCGAAGGACGAGTACGTCCGCCAAGAGAAGATCGCCGCCGACAAGGCCGCCGAGGCGAAGGTCATCCAGGCCGAGGCCGAGGCGAAGGTCGCCCAGGCCACCGAGCTGGTGAACTCCCTGGACGCCGAGGCGCAGGCGCTGCTCGCCGAAGAGCAGGCAGCCGCCGCGCGCGCCGCTGCCGAGCAGGCCGCGGCCGAAGAGGCCGCCCGCCAGGCGCAGAACAACAATAATGGCTACAATGCGCCGAGCAGCAACAGCAACAATACGTACGTGCCCCCCGTCTACAACAACGGCGGCGGCGGCGGTGGCGGCGGCTCCGTGGGCAACTACGGTTCCGTCGTGGACTACGCCATGAGCCGTATCGGCTGCCCGTACGTGTGGGCTGCCGAGGGTCCCGACGCGTTCGACTGCTCGGGCCTCGTGCGCTGGGCGTACCTGCAGGTGGGCATCTCGCTCCCCCATTACACCGAGTCGCTGTACGCCTGCGCGAAGAACCGCGTGCCCGTGTCCGAGGCGCGCCCGGGCGACGTGCTGTACCGCCCCGGCCACGTGGGCATCGCCGTGAGCTACGGCGGGTCGCACTACGTGCACGCCCCCACCTTCAACGCGTACGTGCGCGACACGGACCCGCTGTCGTGGTCCGGCTTCACCTGCGCGCTGCAGTTCTAAGCAGCACCGTTTCAACCTAGTTTCGCAAGGAGGGCCTCGGGCCCTCCTTTTGTATAATGGGGGCACTTCACCCCCCGCGAAAGGAGCATGCGGCATGAACATCTCCGTGAGCCTGGAAAACGGCCTCCTCCCCGACCGGTACGGCAAGCACGCGCCGGCCGACGCGATGCTGGACGGGCACCCGTGCGTATCGTTCCCCCTGTCGATAGACGACGTACCCGAGGGCACGCGGTCCCTGGCGCTCACGTTCCTGGACTGGGACGCCATCCCCGTGGGCGGCTTTTGCTGGATACACTGGATCGCCTGCAACTTCCCCGCCGAAACCCGCTGCATACCCGAGAACGCGAGCGTCTCGGGTGCCGTGCCGTGCGTGCAGGGATCGAACAGCGACTGGTCGCCGCTGGCGGGTTCGCACACCGACCCGCGCATCATCCACCGCTACGCCGGGCCGTATCCGCCCGACAAGACCCACGATTACACGCTGACCGTGTACGCGCTCGACTGCGAGCTCGACTTGGCCGAGGGGTACTACCTGAACGAGTTCCGCCGTGCCATCCGCGGCCACGTGCTGGCCGAGGCCTCGCTCGAGCTGCCGAGCCGCGCCTAGCGGGACGCGCCGCCATGGAGCCGACGCATATCGAGCACCCCCTGGAGCCCGTGTTCGACGCACGGTCGCGCGTGCTCGTGCTGGGCACGATGCCGTCGCCGAAGTCGCGCGAGGCGGGCTTCTACTATGCGCATCCGCAGAACCGCTTCTGGAAGGTGATGGGCGCGCTGTTCGGCGAACCGGAGCCCCTGGGCAACGAGGCCCGCACGTCGTTTATGCTGGAGCGCCGCATCGCGCTCTGGGATGTGCTGGCCTCGTGCACCATCGAGGGCGCTTCCGACGCCTCCATCGCCGACGCCCGGCCCAACGACCTCGCGCGCATCGGCTCGGCTGCGCCGCTCGAGGCCGTGTTCACCACGGGCTCGAAGGCGGCCGGCCTCTACCGGCGCTTCTGCACGGGCATGCTGCCGGGCGTGCCGCACACCGCCCTGCCCTCCACGAGCCCCGCGAACGCCCGCATGCGCCTGGCCGACCTCGTGGAGGCGTACCGGCCGCTCCGGGACGCGCTGCGCTGAGGCGCCGCAGGGGACGTCCGTGGGGCTACTTCTCGGCCTTCTCGGGATGGCCGTGGTCCTTCTGCCAGCGGTCCCAGGTTGAGTAGCAGATGGCGGCGCGCTGATCCTGGTCGGGCCATTTGTCCTTCTCGTAGCGGGTGATGTGCTCCATGCAGCGGGAGATGTACGTCTCCTTCTTCTCGTTGCCGCGAGGGTCGGGTATGGGCATGTCCTGCCTCCTTTCACCGGGTCGGCAGCGCGGCGCGCCGCCGACCGTCCGGATAGCCTCGGCCGCATCGTAGGCGGCATGCAACCGGGCGTCCCCGGAGCCCCCGCGGTTGCGACGCGGCGGTTTCCGCTCGGTTGCCCCGCCGTCGACCGCTTCGACACGTTCGCGCGGGAAATGCGCGCCCGGGCGCAATCGCGGTCGACGCAGGGGATGCCAAGTCGTATACTGGCTGATGGAATTGGCAGCACAGAGCGAAAGGATGCACACGATGACAACGTACGCGGACCTGCCCGGAGACGAGCTCGGCACCCTCAAGGCCGAGCTGGAGGCGCAGTACGCCGAGATCAAGGCGCGCGGTCTCGCGCTCAACATGGCACGCGGCAAGCCCGGCGCCGACCAGCTCGACCTGAGCATGCCCATGCTGGCCACGGTGACGACGGCCGAGGACTGCCGCGCCGAGGACGGCACGGACTGCCGCAACTACGGCGTGCTGGACGGCCTGCCCGAGGCGAAGCGCTTCATGGCGTGCATGGTGGAGGAGGACCCGGCGAACATCGTCGTGGGCGGCAACTCCAGCCTTTCGCTCATGTACGAGGCCGTGGCCCGCTGCCTCGACTTCGGCACGCTCGGCTCCAAGCCGTGGAGCCAGTACGATGGCATCAAGTGGCTCTGCCCCACTCCGGGCTACGACCGCCACTTCGGCATCACCGAGGCCTTCGGCATCGAGATGATCCCCGTGCCCATGACGGCGGACGGCCCCGACATGGACGAGGTGGAGCGCCTCGTGGCCGGCGACGCCTCCGTGAAGGGCATCTGGTGCGTGCCGAAGTACTCGAACCCCGGCGGCGTGACCTACTCCGACGACGTGGTGCGCCGCCTGGCCGCCATGGAGTGCGCGGCCGACGACTTCCGCATTTTCTGGGACAACGCCTACTGCGTGCACCATCTCTACGACGACGCGGCCGACCAGGACCAGCTGCTCGACATCGGCGCGGCGTGCCGCGAGGCGGGCAACGAGCACCGCTACTTCAAGTTCGCCTCCACGTCGAAGGTGACGCACCCCGGCTCGGGCATCTCGGCCATCGCGGCCAGCCCCGACAACATCGCCGAGATCAAGAAGCGCATGGGCGTGGGCACCATCGGCTACGACAAGCTGAACCAGCTGCGTCACGTGAAGTTCCTGAAGGACGCCGACGGCCTGGCGGCCCACATGGCCAAGCACGCCGCCATCCTGCGCCCGAAGTTCGAGCTTGTGGTGAGCAAGCTGGACGAGGGCCTGGCCGAGGTGGGCGGCTGCTCGTGGTCGAGCCCGCGCGGCGGCTACTTCGTGTCGTTCGACGCGCCCGAGGGCACGGCGAAGCGCATCGTGGGCCTGGCGAAGGAGGCCGGCGTGACCATGACCGGCGCCGGCGCCACCTACCCCTACAAACAGGACCCGCGCGACAGCAACATCCGCATCGCCCCCACGCTGCCCCCGCTCGCCGAGCTGGACGCCGCCATGGACGTGTTCGTGTGCTGCGTGAAACTGGCCTACGCGGAGAAACTGCTGGGCTAGGCTGCGCAGAGGGCACGGCACCGCGTCGCGCCCCTTCCCCATCGATTCCCCTAGGCGACCCGGCACCCGTGCCGGGTCGCCTCGCATCCGCCGCCTCCCACGCACCTCGGGGCCCGTCGACGCTGGGGCGGAGATACCCAGGGAGCCTGGCGCTCCTTTACCGCTGCAGCTCAGACGCATCGGACGATTTCAGAGGCGTGGGCGATTCGGCGCCGCAGGGGCGCCGGGTTTGCCTGCATTACCGAAGGCACCTGGAACCTCCGGAGCCCCCGACGCCCCGGACGCACCGGGAAAGGCTTGCGTTGTGGGCAGGTTTGCCCCACATGCGGAGCAAACCTCCGCTGAAGGATCGTTCGTCTCGCCGCATTTCGGGCACGTCTTGTCCAGTGTTACCGCTGCCGGTCTAAAGCACATGTCTGCCTTCCTTCTTGATAGGTATCGCCTCGCTTGCATCGATCATCGCTTTACCTCCCTATGCCGAGCAGGGATTCGTCGAGCTTGGGCTCGAACGCCGCGGGGTCGAACTGCTGGGACGGAATGGTGTAGGGAAGCTTCTCTATATCCAACGCTATCGGTTCGAGATCGACGAACCCGCACTCCTTCAGCTGCTCGACCGCTGCAGCCGACAGCCTGATCTGGAATTTTTCCTCGCCGTCGACGCGCATGGTAAGCAGGCTCGCCCAAAGCCTCACCCCCTCGTCGCAGGCCGTCCGTCCCGTGAGCCCTGCGCTTCGGACCGTCAGCGCCATCTCCTCGTCGCCGAACCCGCGCGAGATGAGGCTCACGTGATCCTCTTGGCCGAGCCCGATGATCCCCTCTTTCGTGCAGAACCCGTCGATGAAGAACAGGGTTCCCTTCGTCGCATGCTTTATGTCCATAGCCATCGCCACCGTTTCCTGTATCGCCTAACCGAAAACCCGGTCCGCCGCGCGCGGCCGACACTCATTGCTTTTCCCTCGACGGCTTCGCCACCGAGAGCTTCGCGCTCGCCGCCAGACCGTCCACGTACCGTCCGACTTCGAGAACCCAGCGGTCGAATACCGTCTTCAGATCGGCGCCGGGGTACCTTCCCTCGCGATAATAGAGCTTGTACGGGTATTCCACGATGAGGCGGTACGCCTCGCTTCCTTCCGCAACTGCGCGTACGTCCGGAGGGCTTATCATGGTCGCAGAATTTGCCGCCTGGTAAAGCTTGTAGAACGCCGCGCGGATCTTACCGCTCGCGTTCGGATCCGCCGTCTGCAGCAGCACTTGATCCATCAGCGCCGACGCCTCGCGCAACAGCACGAACGAGTCTTCGTAGAGAACCGCCATGCCGACCCCCTTTCGACGTGCACCCGCATTGCCTACGAGAACAGCTCGCGCAGGGCGGCTTCGTCGGTTACGTCTATCTCGGAAGCGCGGGTGATGCGGTCTTCCTTCGCGAAGTGGTAGACCTTCACGTCCTCTTCGGGCACCGTTCCCGCCAAAACGAGCTTCCGCAGCTCTTGGAGTACGTGGTCGGAGTGCGAAGTGATGAGCACCCGCTTGCCCTCTTTCGTAAAATCAGCGAGGATCTTGGCCATGGCTCGTTGGAACCGGGGGTGCAGGTGGGTTTCCGGTTCCTCGATCATGACAAGGGAACCCGGCTCGGACAGCGAGCCCAGGACGATCGAGGCAACCGATTGGTTCACGCCGTACCCCGAATTGACCGCGCTCACCCACATGCCGCTTTCAGCAAGGTCGATGACCACGCTCGGACCGCTCATCACGTAGGGGCTGATCTCGACGCCCAGCGACGACAGCCGATCCGTCATGCGATCAAGCTGCGCTTCCATGGCGGGATAGCGCTTCGCCTCGTTGATACGGTAGATGATGAGGTTGGACAGCCACTCTTCAAGCGCGGACGAGTCGCCGGTGCGGTTCGAGATATCCTCAACCGTGGGCTTCCCTGCAAGCAGAGGATAATTGTACTTGGTGAAGCCACGGTTGGAGGACAGGTAGAGCATGTTCTCGAACCATCCCATCGTGCGCTTCTGCTCTTGCATGGTTTTCGCAGGATCGGGAGAAGTGAACACGCCGCCGCCGTATCCTCCGGCCGCTATCGGGAAGAACAAGCGCCCTGAGGCCTCGACGGCACCGTCGGTGCGGCTATCCCATTTCCATCCTTCCTCGCCATCGACGGCAAAGGACTCCACCACGCCACCCATAGAGGCCTCGAGGCTGTATTGCAGCTCTTCTGCGTCTCCGTCCAAGGTGACGGAGATCCGTATGGGAAGATCGGTATCGTGACGAGACACCACTTCCCGGTAATCGCCGAGGCGCAGAAGGTAGTCGTTGAAGCTCAGCTCCTTCTTCTGGAGGCTCTGCTTGACGAAGGCGAGCGACTGGATGACCGTCGTCTTGCCGGTCGAGTTGAATCCGGTGAGCACGTTGATTTTCGAAAAATCGAGATCGGTAGCTTGCTGGGCTTTGAAGTTTTCCAGGTGAATATGCTTAAGCATGGTTATCTCCTCAAGGTAAATACCGCAGATGTCATCGTGCGCGCAGGTAGGTGCTCACCGGCTTCGCAGGCTCTACGGCAAGCGCGTGGGTCGGACACCATTTCACGCACGCCATGCAACCTACGCACACGTAATCTTTCTTCAATTCGGCCAGCTCGCCGGCAAACTCGAGGTTGCCGCGCACGCATCGCTGCGCGCAGGCGCCGCAACCACAGCACGAAGAGCCGATATGGACGATATAAGGCGAGTACATGTCACCATCCCCATTGCGCGGTCCCCGCCCGCAGGCAGAGCGGGGACCGCACGTCCGGTCTATTTCGTAAACGTGTTGAACGGGGCTTCAGCCGCCTTGTACACCTTGCACTGTGCAAGCTTCATGTTGTACACGCCGCTCAGCTTGCAGCAGTTCTCCACGGCGTTGTCGGTGCACATGTTGATGTTCGATATGAACCAGCCGCCGAGCCAGGGGTCTTCCTCGGGAAGCTCGGGGAACCACCAGCCATGCTGGGCCGAAACGACCTGGGGCATGATGCCCGAATCGAGCTTGGCGCGCTGAAGGCACTTGCCGCGCAGCGTCTCGATCCAGCACCACATGCCGTCGCCGATGCCGAGGTTCGCCGCCGTTTCCGGATGGATCTGGAAGTACGGATCGGGATAGCGTTCGCGGCATCCCTTCACCTGACGGTACTCGGAGTGGTAGTACGGCATGAAGCGCGACCCCGCCGTGAGGATGAGCGGGTACTCGGCCGCAAGCTCGGGCGTCGACACCGGAGACTCGAACGGCTCCTCGTAGTATGGGATGGCCTCGTCTTCGGAGAAGAGCTTCTCGAGGATGGTCGAATATATCTCCACCTTGCCCGTCGGGGTGCCGAAACCGTACAGCTCGCCGGTCTGCGGGTCGGTGAGCTCGTGCCACTTGTCGGGCGAAGGGCAGAACACCGGTTTGCCAACGGTATCGGCCGACTTGACGCCGAGCGGCTCGACCATGAAGTCGTTCGCTTCCTCGGAGTCCTTCCACGGCCAGTACTTCTCGAACTCCTCCTTCTCGAACGTGCCCTCGGCAAGAGAGCGCCAGAACGCATAGTTGTCGCGGCGCTCGTACAAAGGCTCGATGGCGGCCTCGCCGGTAAGGGCAACACCCGAGATGGCCGGTCCGCCGCCGTTGGTGCCCCATACCTGCACGCGCTCGAGCCAGCCTGCTGCAGGCAGCACGTAATCGGAGAGCATCACGGCCGGCGTCATGGTGTACTCATGCGTCACCATGAGATCGAGCAGCTTGATGCACTCGTACAGGTCGTTCGAATTCGAAAGGTTGGAGAAGGGGTTGGACGCGAAGCAGATCATGCCCTTGACCGGATACGGCTTACCCGTCCTGATGGCCTGGCTGACCACCGACCAATTCTGCGTGCATGTGGCATCCTGGTTGAGGAAGTAGGGATGCTTGAACACACGGCTCTGCGCATCGGAGATCATCTGGTAGCTCGGCCAGCTGTGCATGGGGAACTGGTCGGCCCCGAGCTGCTTCTCACGCTGGGAGACGGGAAGCAGGTCGGGCATCTCCATCGAGGCGAGCGGGCGGACGGCATTGGGCGGGGCGAGGTAGGTCTGCCCCATCTCGTTAACGCCAACAAGAGCTTTGAGCAGCGCTTTCGCACGGTTCGCCTGCGTCATGTTCCTGCCGATGGTGTCGGTGGGAAGGCCCCACGGCATGAAGCACGGGCGGATGGTCGCATACATGCGCGCCGCCGCCCGGATCTTCGCGGCGGGAACCCACGTGATCTCGGCGACCTTCTCGGGCGTATAGGCCTGCACCGCTTCTTTGAGCTGGTCGAAGCCGTACGTCCACTTCTCCACGAACTCCTTGTTGTAAAGCTCCTCGTTGATGATGACGTTCATCCAACCGAGCGCAAGCGCGCCGTCGGTGCCGGGGCGCAAGCGCAGCCATATGTCGGCACGGGCCGCATACTCGGTGCAGCGGGGATCGACCACGATGATCTTCGCATCGGGATTGTTGGCGAACAGCTGGCTGTAGCCCCAATGCTCCGGAAAATCGCCGCACTGGGCGGGGTTGCGGCCCCAGAACACGACGCATTGGGTGTTCGGTGCCGTAGAGGTCGCTCCGAACTGGCCGAACGTTGCGCTTTCAATCGAATAGGTGGGGCACCAGCACATCTCGGCGCCGCCCATGGCAACGTTGGGACTGCCGTATTGGTTGAAGAAGCGCGAGATATACCATTCGTCGGAACGTCCGGTGCCATGCGAGAACACGACCGTTTCAGGTCCGTACTCGTCGGCAAGCCTGCGCAGCTCGGCACCGATCTCCTTGCATGCCTGATCCCACGTGATCTGCTGCCACTTGCCCGATCCGCGCGCGCCGATTCGCTTGAGCGGGTAGTTCAGGCGCTTCGGGTGGTCAAGCCACTCGAGCTGAAACCCCACGCGCTCGCACACCTTGCCCTGGTTGATGGGACACTGCGGATCGCCTTCGATCTTCGTTGCTTTGCCATCTTCAACGGTGACGAGCACCCCGCAGTTCGAATGGCAGCCGAAGCACAGCGATTTCTTCAGTTCTACGTTTGACATGACGTCTTCCCTTCCGTCCATGATAACCATGTCCAGCTTGCTGGAAAACGCATGATGCCGAAGCACTAGTGCCGAGCGCTAGCTT
Organism: Gordonibacter pamelaeae; assembly: GCF_003340385.1. Taxonomy (NCBI): domain Bacteria; kingdom Bacillati; phylum Actinomycetota; class Coriobacteriia; order Eggerthellales; family Eggerthellaceae; genus Gordonibacter; species Gordonibacter pamelaeae. Next base: position 77,652 of record NZ_PPTS01000009.1, read on the forward strand.
TTGCGTTGCGAATACCGCTTCATTCCGCGCCGGTGGAGCTTTGGGCGGCGCCATCGCCGGGCTGTTCGACTTGCGAACCGTTCCCCGGATCGAACGGGTTGCACAGTTCCAAAGCTCCGACGATAGCCATCAGCTGATCGCGGCTTTCCGCATTGAAGCGCTTTTTCAAAGCGTTGATATGCATTCTCACGGTCGCCTCCGAGATAGCGAGCTCGCTTGCAATCTGCTTCGGCGCAAACGAACGCGCCATAAGCTGGAGGATCTGCCGCTGCCGCTCGGTGAGGAGCGGAGCCACGCTTGGCGGCCCTTTGACCGGCTCCACGAGAAGGATCTCCCCGCTGATGGACACCTCGAACGATTCGTCGGAATACCGCGGTTGCAATTCGGTGCGAAACACCTTGAACAACTCTTGCATGTTGTTGATGTCGCATCTATGGATGAAATCGCCGCTGCTGCTGTACACCAGTATCGATAGCATATCAAGCTCCTCGTGCTTGCCCCGCACACGCCACGACACATTCCGACCAGATTCGGAACCACTCCCCTTGAAGGCCTGCCGAGCCTCCCTACCAGTATAAAAACCAAAACCCTCGCAACGCAACCTATCTAAATGGATAGGTGTTCGCATCCACTAGCAAATTTGACAGATAGCCAACGAGTACCGCGGGGCGCTATCGTTTGCTCACTGCATGATGCCGAACATGCTCGTTATCCGATACGTTCGCAAGGAGGTGATGCGCCCAGCACGACCCGTATCCCCACGCCACTGCCGCCTGCCAGCCTTTTCGCCCTCGTCGAAAAGAGGTATGCAATGTCATTAGCATTTCGCGTAGCCATGGGATTTCTCATGTCGGTGTTTCTCGCCTTCACCATGAGCCTTTTCTCGCCGATCGTCGCAGGAGCGGCGGTCGAGCCGATGGGGCTTTTGATGGGAACGCTTTCGGGAATCGTTATCGGAACGGTTGTCATGGCGGCGCTTCCCGTTATCCCGCTCTCTATGAAGTTCGCCGTATCGTGCGGAGCCAAGGAGGGGTCGCTCAGCTGGTTCCTGCTCAAGGACGTGCTTCTGTGCACTATCATGTACCTCATCCTATCGCTCTGCCTCAACGCCATGGTTTCCGGCATCGATGCGTCGTTCGTGAATCGCTGGCTTGCACCTGCCCCTTTGCTATGGATCATCTGCTACGTTGTCGCCATACAGGTGGAGCCCCTGTGCATGTTCCTCTCGTGCAAGATTACGCGCACCCAGCTCTCGTTCGGCGCGCCCGAGGCGGCTCCCGAGGCGGAAGGTCGTTAGCCGTATGTGCAAGCACCGCGCAGCGCCTCGCCTAACGCCTCGCCGGTGAAAAAGCGGAACCCCGCCCCGTCGCCTTACGGCGGGCGAGGTTCCGCCGACAGAGAAGCAGCGCCTGCTAGATGGCGACCTCGTCGTAATCGAAGCCGAACTCCTCGTGCATCCAGGCGAAGAACTCGTCGCAGTCGACAACCTTGATCACCGACGACTCGAAGTCTTTCTGGTTGCGTGTGACGATGGCGTCGGCCCTCATCTCCAGGGCCGACTCGAATATCAGCGAATCCTCCGGATCCTTCCACGCTGCCGCAAGTATGCGGTCGACCTCCCGGTCGCTCACCGCGTGCACGTTCACGAACGTCCGCAGACCACGCAGCTGCTCGAGTACGCGCGGCAGAAGCTTGCGGCTCCCGGCTTCGGAGAGGATGTAGATAAGATCCGTCACTTGCGACGAGGTGATCCACAGATCGAACTCACCCACCCGGCCCGCCATCATCAGCAAGCGCGTTTTGGCGTAGTGAGGGTCGCGCTCGTGCAGAAAGTCGATGACAACGTTGGTGTCAAGCAGCAGCTTCAATCGGCCCATCTCACATCAGGCCCTTTGCGCGGAGCCGCTCCCGCCTCACCTCGGCCTTGGTCATATCGTCGAAACGCGAGGATCGCTTCGACGTCAGGGCGTCGACGAACCGCGCAGCCGCAGCCCATTTCGCATCGTCGCCCGGGCGGGCGTCACTGGAAAAGAGGAAATCAGCCTCCCCTTCGTCGATAAGCCGGTCGTACATGAGGTTGATGGCCTGCGATGCGCTCAAGCCATCGCGCGTGAGGACGCTCGCGCCGCGACGCTTCTTCTCCGCCGCCATGCGCGCCGTCACCATAGCATCATCCACAAGGCCTCCTTCCTTTTCCTCGTAGTGTACAACATATTATGTACAACATCAAGGGAAGGCAACGGGGGGACAGGGATACCCCGAGCACTCATTATGCGCGGCCGTGTGCGCGGAGCTGAGAGAAGCAAAGGCGAGGCCGGATCGGCCTCGCCTTTCTGTTGAACATCCTGCAATAACGAGCCTTATGTCAGGCAAGCTACCTTGCAGCCGGCCTTACGCCTGGGCGTAGAGGTCCTTCAGCTTCAGCAGGTGCTCGTAGCGATTCAGGGCGGCCTGCTCGTTGCGCTCGAAGAGCTCGGCGGCGCGCTCGGGGAACTCGCGGGTCAGGCGGCTGTAACGGGCCTCGTTCATGAGGAACTCCTGGTAGCCGCCCGCCGGCTCCTTGGAGTCCAGCACGAACTTCTTTCCGGGCTCGGCGGCCGGGTTGAAGCGGAACAGGTTCCAGTAGCCGCAGTCCACGGCCTTCTTCATCTCGTCCTGGCAGTTGGCCATGCCGCCCTTGATGGAGTGCATCTCGCACGGCGAGTAGCCGATGATCAGCGACGGCCCCGGATACGCCTCGGCCTCGGCGATGGCCTTGATGGTCTGCGCCGGCTTGGCGCCCATGGCCACCTGCGCCACGTACACGTAGCCGTACGCCATGGCGATCTCGGTGAGGCTCTTCTTCTTGATGTCCTTGCCGGAGGCGGCGAACTGCGCCACCTGGCCGATGTTGGAGGCCTTCGACGCCTGGCCGCCCGTGTTGGAGTACACCTCGGTGTCGAACACGAACACGTTCACGTCCTGGCCGGAGGCCAGCACGTGGTCGAGTCCGCCGTAGCCGATGTCGTAGGCCCAGCCGTCGCCGCCGAAGATCCAGACGGACTTCTTGGCCAGGTAGTCCTTGTTCTCGAGAATGGCGGCGGCCAGCTCGTTGCCCGGCACCAGCTTCTCCAGCTCGGCGACGTAGGCGTCGGCGGCGAGCTTGCTGCCCTCGGCCTCGCCGCGTGCATCGAGCCATGCCTGCGCCGCGGCCAGCACGTCCTCGCCGGCGTCGGTCGCCAGCAGCGCCTCGGTGTCGGCCACCAGCTTGTCGCGCACGGCCTCGTGCCCGAGCAGCATACCCAGACCATGCTCGGCGTTGTCCTCGAACAGCGAGTTCGACCAGGCCGGGCCGCGGCCGTCCTTGTTCACCGCGTACGGCGACGTGGCGGCCGGGCCGCCCCAGATGGACGAGCAGCCGGTGGCGTTCGTGATGTACATGCGGTCGCCGAACAGCTGGGTGACGAGCTTGGCGTACGCCGTCTCGGCGCAGCCCGCGCAGGCGCCCGAGAACTCCAGCAGCGGCTGCTTGAACTGGCTGCCCTTGACGCTGGCGTCCTCCAGCTCGGGCTTGCCGGACACGTGCTCCACGCAGTAGTCGAACACGTCCTGCTGGGCAAGCTCGTCTTCCTGCGGCACCATGGAAAGCGAGTCGGACGGGCACACGTTCACGCACACGCTGCAGCCCATGCAGTCGAGCGGAGAGATGGCCAGCGTGTACTGCAGGCCGGCAGCGGCCTTGCCCTTCGCCGGCACGAGCGTGGTCGCAGCCGGTGCCGCCGCAGCCTCCGCCTCGGTGAGGGCGAAGGGACGGATGGTGGCATGCGGGCAGACGAACGCGCACTGGTTGCACTGGATGCAGGTGGCGGCGTCCCAGGCGGGAACGCTCACGGCCACGCCGCGCTTCTCGTACGCCGCAGCGCCCTGCTCGAACTGGCCGTCCACGTGCGGAATGAACGCGGACACAGGCAGGCGGTCGCCGTCCATGCGGCCCACCGGCTCCATGATCTCGCGCACCATCTTCACCACTTCGGCACGGCCCTCAAGCGCGGGGGCCTCGCCCTCATCGACGGCCTCGGCCCAGCTGGCCGGGACCTCCACCTGCACGAATGCGGTGGCACCCGCATCGATGGCGCGGTGGTTCATATCGACGACGTCCTGGCCCTTCTTCATATAGGACTTCGTGGCCGCATCCTTCATGTACTGGATGGCCTCGTCCTGAGGGATGACGTTCGCCAGCGTGAAGAACGCCGACTGCAGGATGGTGTTCGTGCGCTTGCCCATGCCGATCTCGCGGGCAAGGTCGATGGCGTTGATGGTGTAGAGCTTGATGCCGTTGTTGGCGATATAGCGCTTGGCCTCGGCGTTCAGATGATGCTCAAGCTCTTCCGGCGTCCACTGGCAGTTGATCATGAACGTGCCGCCCGGCTTCACGTCGTTCACCATGCGGAAGCCCTTGGTGACGTAGGACGGGTTGTGGCAGGCCACGAAGTCGGCCTTGTTCACATAATAGGTGCTGCGGATGGGAGAGTCGCCGAAGCGCAGGTGGCTGATGGTCACGCCGCCGGTCTTCTTCGAGTCGTACTGGAAGTAGGCCTGCACGTACTTGTCGGTGTGGTCGCCGATGATCTTGATGGAGTTCTTGTTCGCGCCCACGGTGCCGTCGCCGCCGAGGCCCCAGAACTTGCACTCCACCGTGCCCGCGGCCGCCGTGTTGGGGCTCGCCGGGTCCTCGGGAAGCGACAGGTTGGTCACGTCGTCCACGATGCCCACGGTGAACTCGCGCGCCGGGGCGTCCTTCTCCAGCTCCTTGTACACGGCGAACACCGACGAGGGCGGGGTGTCCTTCGAGGCCAGGCCGTAGCGGCCGCCCACCACGGTGAGGTCGCCTCGGCCCTCGTGCGCGAGCGCGTTCACCACGTCCATGTACAGCGGCTCGCCGAGCGCGCCCGGCTCCTTCGTGCGGTCCATGACCGCGATCTTCTTGCACGTGGCCGGCAGCGCCGCCATGAACTTCTCGCTCACGAACGGGCGGTACAGGCGCACCTTCACCAGGCCCACCTTCTCGCCGTGCGCGTTCAGGTAGTCCACGACCTCCTCAACCACGTCGCAGAACGAGCCCATGGCCACGATCACGCGGTCGGCGTCGGGCGCGCCGTAGTAGTTGAACAGCTCGTAGTTCGTGCCGAGCTTGGCGTTCACCTGGTGCATGTAGTCCTCGACCACGGCGGGCAGCGCATCGTAGATGCCGTTGCAGGCCTCGCGGTGCTGGAAGAACACGTCGCCGTTCTCATGGCTGCCGCGCATGGCGGGGTGCTCGGGGTTGAGCGCGTGCTCGCGGAAGGCGCGCACCGCGTCCATGTCGCACATCTCGGCCAGGTCGTCGTAGTCCCACACGGAGATCTTCTGCACCTCGTGGGAGGTGCGGAAGCCGTCGAAGAAGTTGATGAACGGCACGCGGCCCTTGATGGCGGCGAGGTGCGCCACGGCGGACAGGTCCATGACCTCCTGCACGTTCGTCTCGGCCAGCATGGCGAAGCCCGTCTGGCGGCAGGCCATGACGTCGGAGTGGTCGCCGAAGATGGAGAGCGCCTGCGTGGCCACGGTGCGCGCGCTCACGTGGAACACGCACGGCAGCTGCTCGGCGGCCATCTTGTACATGTTGGGGATCATGAGGAGCAGGCCCTGCGAGGCCGTGTAGGTGGTGGTGAGCGCGCCGGCGGCGAGCGAACCGTGGACCGCGCCCGCGGCACCGCCCTCGGACTGCATCTCGCACACCTTCACCTTCGTGCCGAAGATGTTCTTCTGGCCGGCAGCGGACCACTGGTCAACGAGGTCGGCCATCGGGCTCGACGGGGTGATGGGATAGATGCCCGCCACCTCGGTGAACGCGTAGGACACGTAAGCCGCGGCGTTGTTGCCGTCCATGGATTTGAATTCTCTCGTCATGCTTTCCTCTCCTCTTAAGGGGATTTCGACCAGGGCCGAACCTCGCGCCTGGAGAACACACCGCTCCCATGATACCAGCAGGGGCTCCCCTTCGTGCGCGGCGGGCGCGGCGGCCGGCACGGCGCGGTCGCCCGCATCGGCAAGCGGTGGGAATTATGCAGGATCGGTGAGCGCCCCGGACACGAGCTCCTTGTCCAGCTCCTCGGCGAGCACGGGCAGCAGCTCGGCCATCGTGGCGTCGATGGCCTTCTTCTTCAGCTGGCATTCCCAGACCACGTGCACCTTCCAGCCCAAGGCCTCCAGGGCGGCGCGGCTCTGCTCGTCGCGCTCCACGTTGCGCGCGAACTTCACCACCCAGTACTCCACGTTGCTCTTGGGCAGCGAGAGGTTGCAGTGCGGGCAGCGGTGCCAGAAGCATCCGTTGACGAACAGGGCCACCTTCTTGCCCGGCCAAGCCACGTCGGGATGCCCCGGCACCTTCCACTGCAGGCGGTAGCCCGAAAGCCCCGCCGCGCGCAGGCGGGCCCGCACGACGAGCTCGGGCCTCGTGTCGGCGCGCTTGTTGCCCCGCATGGACTTGCGCACGTTCTCGTTCGTGGCGGGCGGAGCCGCCACGCGCGCCGGGGCGGGCGGAGCCGCCACGCGCGCCGGGGCGGGCAGCGCGCGGCCGGCGAGCAGCTCCACGCGCGCCCGGAAGGGCCCGGCGCCCGGCCCGGCCGCCTCGCAGCCCGCGGAACCTGCTCGCTCGCCCCGGTTCCACGCCCCGTTACCCATCTGTTTACTTACGCTCATGCGCCGCATGATAGCACGTGTTTTCCCAGTTCATATATTTTCTTCTTAGAATGATAATCCCAATATTGAGTTTACAAGTTCTTTATTTTCTCGGCGTTTTACACCATAATAGGCAAAGCTGTTGTGCGCGTGCGCAAGCACGCGCGTATGCTCGGGGCTAGGAAGGCCCCGTCACCGAATGGAGGGAAACCTATGGAACAGCCTTTGAAAGCACCTTTGACCCGCCGCACGTTCCTGGCGGGAGGCGCCGTCGCCGCGACGGCCGCCGGACTCGCGCTCGCCGGCTGCGGCGGCGGCGAGACCCCCAAGGAAGAGCCCAAGCAGGACTCCGGCACCGACGCCCCTGCCGAGGGCGGCACCCTGACGGGCGCCTGCGCCTACACGTCCACGAACGTGAACCCCGTGGGCCTGAACGGCGGCTCCGCGCTCATGCTGGCCGCCACGTGGCACGTGTTCGAGGGCCTGTACGACCTCGACCTGCACACGTACAAGACCTACAACGCGCTCGCCGCCGGCGACCCCACGAAGGTCTCCGACACCGAGTACGAAGTGGCCCTGCGCGACGGCGCCAAGTTCTCCGACGGCACGGACGTGACCGTGGCCGACGTGGTGAACGCGCTCGAGGTCAACATGGCCGACGCCACCTGCGGCGCATTCCTGTCGTTCATCGACTCGGTCGCCGAGAAGGACGACAAGACGGTCACCATCAAGCTGAAGTACCCCTTCGCGCTGCTGAAGGACCGCCTGACCGTGGCGAAGGTGTTCCCCGCCTCCCTCACCGAGGACCAGCTCAAGACCATGCCCATCGGCTCCGGCCCGTGGATGTACGAGAGCGTCAACGGCGACGACGGCGGCACCATCAAGTTCGTCCCCAACCCGAACTACGAGGGCCAGTACAAGCCCACGGCCGACTCCATGGAGTGGAACATCCTGCTGGACGGCACCGCCCGCACGACGGCGCTGCAGGAGGCCACGGTCCAGGTCATGGAGAACGTGCCTGACGCCAACGCCGACCAGCTCTCCGCCGCCGGCGCCACCGTCGAGTACGCCCAGGGCTTCAACCAGGCGTTCTTCATGTTCAACACGCTGAAAGCACCGTTCGACGACTACCGTGTGCGCCAGGCGCTCTACTACGCCGTGGACGTGGAGAAGCTCATCTCCAACCAGCTGAACGGCCATGCCGCCCCGGTCACGGGCTTCCTGCCGGAAGAGCACGCCAACTACCACAAGGCCGCCACGGTCTACACGCACGACGTGGAGAAGGCCAAGAGCCTGCTCGCCGAGGCCGGCGTGGAGAACCTGGCCTTCACGCTCGTCGTGAACAACAACTGGGTTAAGGACCTCGCCCCGCAGATCAAGGAAGACCTCAAGGCCGCCGGCGTCGACTGCACCATCGACGAGCAGAAGATCAACTGGAGCGAGTACGCCGCCCCCGATTCCACGCTCGCCTACGACGTCATGCTCACCCCGGGCGACCCGACCTGCTTCGGCAACGACCCCGACCTGCTCATGAGCTGGTGGTACGGCGACAACATCTGGACCCAGGGCCGTACGTGCTGGAGCAAGGCCGCCGACGGCAAGTGGGCCGAGCTGCAGGAGCTCATGCAGCAGGCGCGCGAGGCGGATTCCTCCAAGCAGCAGGACCTGTGGAACCAGTGCTTCGACCTCCTGGCCGAGCAGGTGCCGCTGTACCCGCTGTTCCACCGCCAGATCGCCACGGGCTACCAGGAGAGCATGATCTCCGGCTTCAAGCCCATCGCCACGACGGGCCTCGTGTTCCTGGGCGCCAGCCCCAAGGCGTAAGGGAACCACCGGTTCGCACAAGGTGTTTCGGAAGGGCCTGCCCGCTGGGGCGGGCCCTTTTTTCGGCAAGGCGGCCCGTGCGCAGGCGGGGTCGCGTATTGTCGGCCCTGCCTGCGCCCCCTTTCTCGCTTTGCTTCCTATTTTTCGCAAAGAAACCCCAAGGACTCATATAGAATAAGGAAAGCTGCTCACGGAGGGGGCTTGGCCGCCTTTCTTGCGAGAACGGGCAGCTGGCAACATGTAACGTAACCGATCAGAGCCAAGAGCGAAAGGAGGGTGCGGTGAGCAACCTGCTGCGTATGATCGGACGGCGCCTCATAGCGCTGCCGATCATGATATTCGGTGTCACCATCCTCGTATTCTTCGTCATGGCGCTCTCGCCCATCGACCAAGCGTATTCGGTCCTGGGAGAGAACGCGACCGAGGCGCAAGTCCAACAGTATCGCGAGGACCACGGGCTGAACGACCCTATCCTCGTGCAGTACGGCAACTACATGGTGGGCCTGGCCCAAGGCGACCTGGGCACCTACGGCGCGAACAACGCCTCCGTGGCCGAGCGCATCGGGCAGGCGCTGCCCGTCACGCTCCAGCTCACGTTCTTCGGCCTCATCATCGGCGTGGTGGTGGCGGTGATCTTGGGCGTGGTCTCGGCGCTGTGCCGCGACCGATGGCCCGACCAGATCATCCGCGTGTTCTCTATCGCGTGCATCGCCACCCCGTCGTTCTGGCTGGCGGTCCTCATGATCCTCTTGTTCTCGTCGATGCTGCACGTGCTGCCGGCCTCGGGTCCCCTGCCCCCGCTGGTCTCCGACCCCGGCGGATGGCTCGCACGCATGGCACTGCCGGCCATCGCGCTGGGCGTGCCGGTTTCGGGCCAGCTCACGCGCGTCATCCGCACGTCCATGGTGGAGGAGCTCGACCGCGACTACGTGCGCACCGCGCTCGGCGCCGGCATCCCAAAGAGCGTCGTGGTGGCCCGCAACGTGCTGCGCAACGCGCTCATCACCCCGGTGACGGTGCTCGGCCTGCGCATCGGCTACCTCATCGGCGGCGCCGTGGTCATCGAAGTCATCTTCAACCTGCCCGGCATGGGCATGGCCATCCTCTCGGGCATCCAGTCCAGCTACACGATGCTCGTGCAGGGCGTCGTGCTGGTGGTGGCCATCACGTTCATCATCATCAACATCATCGTGGATATGCTCTATATCCTGATCGACCCGCGTATCAGGACGGTGTGACATGGTTAAGCTACGAGAGAACACTACCGCAAAGCTCGAGTCCAACCCCGGCAAGGTGCACTTCCGCCGCTGGAAGGCCATGTCCATCGGATCGCGCATCTCGCTTGTCGTGCTAATCCTCATCGTGATGATCGCCGTGCTGGCCAACATCCTCGCGCCGCACGACCCATACGCCATCTTCACCGCCCGCCAGGCCCCCGACGCCCAGTTCCTGTTCGGCACCGACGACAAGGGCCGCGACGTGCTGTCGCGCATGATGTACGGCGCGCGCTACTCGCTCATCATCGGCCTCGGCGCCACGGCGTTCGCGCTCATCTGCGGCTCCATCATCGGCGCCGTCGCCGCCGTGTCGCGCAAGTGGGTGTCGGAAGTCATCATGCGCGTGCTGGACGTGGTCATGTCCTTCCCCGGCATCGCCCTGGCCGCCACGTTCGTCATCGCGTTCGGCAGCTCGGTGCCCTCGCTCATCTTCGCCATCGGCTTCCTCTACATTCCGCAGATCGCGCGTATCGTGCGCGCCAACGTGGTGAGCGAGTACAACCAGGATTACGTGCGCGCCGTCGTCGTCTCCGGCGCCCGCGCCCCCTGGATCCTCGTGAAGCACGTCATCCGCAACTGCATCGCCCCGGTCATGGTGTTCACCATCGTGCTGGTGGCCGACGCCATCGTGTTCGAGGCCTCGCTGTCGTTCATCTCGGCCGGCATCCCCGAGCCCACGCCCACGTGGGGCAACATCCTGTCCGACGCGCGCGGCGGCGTGCTGGCGGGCCGTTGGTGGCAGGCGCTATTCCCGGGCCTGGCCATCATGATCACGGTGCTGTGCCTGAACATCCTGTCCGAGGGCATCACCGATGCCATGGCCGCGGCCCCCAAGGCCCCCGTCAAGGCCGCCGACGACGCGCTCGCCGCGAACCGCGAGGCCGACAAGATGGTCGCCGACCCGACGCTGGCCTACGCCGCCCAGGCCGAGATGCTGGAGAAGCGCCTGGCCCAGCTGCAAGCCGTGGAGAAAACGCGCACCGACCGCTTCGAGGCGCGCACCGACGTGCCGCCCATCCTGGAGGTCAAGGACCTGTGCATCAAGTTCCCGCGCCATGGCGACGTGAACGTGGTCGACCACGTGAGCTTCGTGGTGCGCCCGCGCCAGACCATGGGCCTCGTGGGCGAGTCGGGCTGCGGCAAGTCCATCACCTCGCTCACCATCATGGGGCTCCTGGACCCGAAGGCCACCGTCACCGGCGAGGTGCTCTACGACGGGCAGAACCTGCTCGCCATGAGCCAGCGCCAGATGAACGCGCTGCGCGGCCGCGAGATCGCCATGATCTACCAGGACGCGCTGTCGTCCTTGAACCCCTCCATGCTCATCAAGTCGCAGATGAAGCAGCTCACGAAGCGCGGGGGCACCCGCAGCGCCGAGGAGCTGTTGGAGCTGGTGGGCCTGGACCCGAAGCGCACGCTGGGTTCCTACCCCCACGAGCTCTCCGGCGGCCAGCGCCAGCGCGTGCTCATCGCCATGGCGCTCACGCGCGACCCGAAGCTCATCATCGCCGACGAGCCCACCACGGCCCTCGACGTGACGGTGCAGAAGCAGGTCATCGACCTGCTGAACAAGCTGCAGAAGGAGCTGGGCTTCGCAATGGTGTTCGTGAGCCACGACCTGGCCCTCGTGGCCGAGGTGGCCAACTCCATCACCGTCATGTACGCCGGCCAAGTGGTGGAGCAGGGCCCGGTCACGGACATCCTGTGCCACCCCGTGCACGAGTACACGCGCGGCCTTCTGGGCTCGGTGCTCTCCATCGAGGCCGGCGGCGCCCGCCTGCACCAGGTGCCGGGCTCCGTGCCCTCGCCGAAGGACTTCCCCGAGGGCGACCGCTTCACGCCGCGCTCGAGCCATCCCGACAAGGTCTCGCAGCTGCGCCCCGTGCTCAAGCGCGTGGAGGGCACCGACCACTACTACGGCGAGCTGCTTGACAGCGAGCTCAAACGACTTGGTATCAAGCCCTACGTGCCAGGAGGTCCGCTGATATGAGCGATGAGAAACTGAACGGGACGGCCGCCGCGCCTGCGGGCGCGGACGGCGAGCCCACCCCCATCATCTTCCTCGACGACATCCGCGTGACGTTCAAGACGCGCACCGGCTCCATCCTGCACCCGAACAAGGTGCAGGCCGTGCGCGGGCTCACGCTCAAGCTCATGCCGGGCCAGACGCTGGGCATCGTGGGCGAGTCGGGCTGCGGCAAGTCCACCACGGCCAACGTCATGTGCGGCCTGCAGCAGCCCACGTCGGGCAGGGTGTTCTTCAAGGGCAAGGACGTGACGAAGCGCACCGCCGCCGAGCGCCGCCTCATCGGCCGCGTGATATCGGTGGTGTTCCAAGACCCGGCCACGGCCTTGAACGCCCGCATGAGCGTGCACGACCAGCTCATGGACCCGCTCGTGGTGCACAAGATCGGCGACAAGGCCTCGCGCGAGGCACGCGTGCAGGAGCTCATCGAGATGGTGGGCCTGCCGGGATCGGTGCTCGACGCGCTGCCGGGACAGCTCTCCGGCGGCCAGCGCCAGCGCGTGGCCATCGCCCGCGCCCTGTCGCTCAAGCCCGATGCCATCATCGCCGACGAGCCCACGAGCGCGCTGGACGTGTCGGTGCGCGCTCAGATCTTGAACCTGCTGATGGACCTGAAGCGCGACCTGGGCCTGTCGATGGTGTTCATCAGCCACGACATCCAGACGGTGCGCTATATCTCGGACCGCATCATCGTCATGAACGCCGGCGTGGCCGTGGAGAACGGCACGGCGGAGGAGGTGTTCTCGAACCCTAAGGACGAGTACACGAAGCTGCTTTTGGGCGCGGCGCCCTCGCTGCTGCATCCCGAGCTGGGCAAGTAAGCCCGGTCGACGCATACGGCGGATCGCAGCCCTCGGAGAGATCCGGGGGCTGCTCCTTTCGAGGCGCTTTTCTTGTGGTCGCCCCTTACCGTACGTTGACGGCGGCCATCAGGGGAATTAAAGTTTTGTCGTTTAGAATCGCAACAGGAAAAGAGGATTAGCTCCCATGACTGACTCACCGTTCCGCGGCGTAATTCCGCCGGTCGTCATCCCGCTGACCGAGAAGCGCCAGCTCGACCTGGAGGCGCTCGAGCGCTCCATCAACCGCATGATCGAAGCCGGCGTCGACGGCCTGTTCTTCCTCGGCTCCTCGGGCGAGGTGGCCTTCCTCACCGACGCGCAGCGCTACCACGTGCTGCAGGAGGCCGTGGCCATGGTGCACGGCCGCGTGCCGGTGCTGGCGGGCATCATCGACATGGAGACGCTTCGCGTGGTCGACCAGGCCAAGCGCGCGGCCGGCTACGGCGTGGACGCGCTCGTGGCCACGGCGCCGTTCTACGCGCTGGGCGGCCCCAAGGAGGTGGAGCGCCACTTCCGCGCCATCCGCGAGCATACCGACCTGCCCCTGTTCGCCTACGACCTGCCGGCGTGCGTGCACACGAAGCTCGATCCCACCATGCTGGTGCGCCTCGGCGAGGACGGCGTACTGCAGGGCGTGAAGGACTCGTCGGGCGACGACGTGTCGTTCCGCTGGCTCTGCCTGCAGAACGAGGACGCCGGCCACCCGCTGCAGCTGCTGACCGGCCACGAGGTGGTCGTGGACGGCGCGTACCTGGGCGGTGCGGACGGCTCGGTGCCGGGCCTCGCCAACATCGATCCGGCCAGCTACGTGGAGCAGTGGCGCGCGGCGCAGGCCGGCGATTGGGAGCGCGTGCGCGATATCCAGAACCACCTGGCCCGCCTCATGTTCGTGACGCGCGAGGTGAAGGCCACCGTGGGCTTCGGCGCCGGCGTGGGCGCGTTCAAGACGGCGCTGTGGCAGATGGGCGTGTTCAACACGAACCAGATGCGCGAGCCCGTGTGCGCGCTCGAGGGCGAGGACGTGGACCACATCGTGCACGTGCTCAAGAAGGCCGGTCTCATGGATGCCGACGCACCCACGCGCCAGTCCACCTGGAGCGCCTGCCCCGTCTTCGGCTGCTCGGCATAGGGAGGCCTGCATGACTGCGGACAACACGGAGAAGCTGATCGAGGTACGCGACTGGATCCGCAAGGAGCTGGATACCTGCGTGGACTTCTGGCTCGAGCACGGCATGGACCGCGAGAACGGCGGCGTGTACACCTGCCTCGACCGCAAGGGCGAGGTGTACTCCACCGACAAGAGCGTGTGGATGCAGGGCCGCTGCGCCTGGACGTTCTCGTACCTCTGCCACCTCTACGGCGAGCGCCCGGAGTGGATGGAGGCCGCCAAGAGCTGCCTGGACTTCCTGGAGGAGCACTGCGTCAACCACGAGGCGGGCGGCCGCCTGTACTTCACGGTGACGGCGGAGGGCAAGCCCCTGCGCCAGCGCCGCTACTGCTTCTCGGAGGGCTTCTACGCCATCGCGAACGCCGAGTACTACGGCCTGACCGGCGAAGCGGTCTACCTTGAGCGCGCGCGCCGGGCGTACGAGCTGATCTACAACCTGAACAACGGCCTGATCGAGGACCCCACGGGACTGGGCCCCAAGACCATCGCGGAGACGCGCTCGGGGCGGGCGCTCGGCGACCCGATGATCTTCCTCAACATCATCGGCATCATGCGTCGTGTGGACCCCGCGAACACGGAAGAGTACGACCGCCGCGCGCGCGAGTGCACCGACCGCATCGTGAACGAGCACTACCGCCCGGAGCTCGGCTGCACGCTGGAGAGCGTGAACCTGGAGGGCGAGCCGGAGCTCTGGTACACCGCCGGCCGCGTGGTGAACCCGGGGCACGACATCGAGTGCAGCTGGTTCATGATGGACGAGGCCAACTACCGCGGCGACGAGGAGCTGCACCGCACGGCCGAGCAGATCTTCCGCCTGGCCATCGAGGCCGGCTGGGACGAGGAGTTCGGCGGACTGCTCTACTTCATCGACTGCAAGGGCCTGCCCACCGAGGCCTACGAGCACGATATGAAGCTATGGTGGCCACACAACGAGATCATGATCGCCGCGTCGAAGGCCTACCGCGACACCGGCGACGCCTACTACCTTGACTGGCTGCTGCGCACGATCGACTACTGCAAGGAGCACTTCACCGACCCCGAGTACGGCGAGTGGTACGGCTACCTGCGCCGCGACGGAAAGCCCACGATGCCGCCCACGAAGGGCTCCACGTTCAAGGGCCCCTTCCACGTGCCCCGCGCGCTGTCCATGACCGAACGAGTTTTGACCGAGTTGATTGGAGACTGACGACATGAACTATCTGGGTATCGACTACGACGTCAAGAACATGCCCGTGCTGGACGAGGGCTTCATCCCGTTCGGCGTGTGGATGAAGGCATACCTCGAGGGTGCCGAGCATCCCATCGCCGTGGCCGTCGAGCGCGAGGACGGGCTCATCTCCGTGCGCGAGAGCGCGATCCGCGGCGGCGAGTTCGCCGAGGCCGACTTCCGCTACGTGGAGCGCCTGGTGAAGTTCGAGCTGTGGAGCATCGGCGGCTTCCGCGTCTACCTGCGCGGCTGCGACGACATCGCGGCGAAGCTGGCTGAGGCGTACTCTCCCGAGGGCGCGCGCTCGTTCGACTACGGCTTCGTGGGCGACGTGTACGAGAAGCCGCTCGAGGTCATGGCGTGCACGGAGGCCGACTTCCCCGCCGCCAACGAGGCCGCGAAGAAGATCGGAGGCCACATGGAGGGCTGCCGCATCGGCTTCGACGCCGGCGGGTCGGACCGCAAGGTGTCGGCCGTCATCGACGGCGAGTCGGTGTACTCCGAGGAGGTCGTGTGGTTCCCCAAGGTGACGGAGGACCCGGAGTACCACTTCAACGAGATCGTGACCGCATTCAAGACCGCCGCCTCCAAGATGCCGCGCGTCGACGCCATCGGCGTGTCGTCGGCCGGCACGTTCGTGGGCAACAGCCCCATGGTGGCCTCCCTGTTCATCAAGGTGCCGCGCGAGCGCCGCGACGAGGTGAAGAGCATCTACGACCGCGCCGGCAAGGAGATCGGCGACGTGCCGCTCGTGGTGGCCAACGACGGCGACGTGACCGCGCTCGCCGGCTTCATGAGCACGGGCAAGGGCGACATCCTCGGCATCGCCATGGGAACCTCCGAGGCCGTGGGCTACGTGAACGACGAGGGCAACGTGCTCGGGTGGATCAATGAGCTGGCGTTCGCGCCGGTGGACCTTTCGCCTGCGGCCATGCAGGACGAGTGGTCCGGCGACTTCGGCGTGGGCTGCAAGTACTTCAGCCAGGACGCCGTCATCAAGCTGGCTCCGGCCGCCGGCATCGAGCTCGACCCGGAGCTCTCCCCCGCCGAGAAGCTCAAGGTGGTGCAGGGCCTGGCCAACGAGGGCCACGAGGGCGCGCTCGACATCTTCCGCTCCATCGGCGTGTACCTGGCGCACACGCTCGTGCTGTACAGCTCGTTCTACGAGATCGAGACGCTGCTGGTGCTGGGCCGCGTGGCCTCCGGCGTGGGCGGCGACCTCGTGATCAGCGAGTGCAACCGCGTGCTCGCCGAAGAGCATCCCGAGCTGGACGCGCAGATCAACGTGACGCTGCCCGACGAGATGATGCGCCGCGTGGGCCAGTCCGTGGCCGCCGCGTCGCTCCCCGAGGCGTAAAAAGGCGCAAGGGGCACTCCCCCTTCATCGTTAAGACGAGGCCCGCGTCGCATGGCGCGGGCTTTTTTCCGGCCTCCCCCGATCTCATTCAAGGGCCTTGACGCCGAAAAGGCCGGTTGCTGTCAAAAACGGGGCGGTTTGGCAATCGTAACGCGCCGCATGAGACGGATCCTATAATAGAACAGCGATCCTGGACAGTGTTTTCCCAGGTGGCGTTCTGCGATGATAATCAGAGCGAACAACCATGGATTGCCAAACCGCCTTGTTTTTGACACTAAGGGGCCGTTTCGGCGTCAGCAATGCCCGCCTTCGCGACGCTTCAGGCGGCCGCAGCCCCGACGCCCGCCCCGCATGTAGGCATCGGGAAAATCCCCCTCTCAGGCAAAGCGCCTCGCCGCGATCGCTCGCAACGAGGCGCTTCTCGCAGTATCCGATGATGCGCTACGCCAGCAGCTCGCCGCGCAGGACGACGGCGCGAAGGTCGAGCGTCTCCTTGTCCAGCAGCACGGCGTCAGCCACCTTGCCGGGCTCGATGGCACCGCGCTCGGCATCCAGGCCGAGGGCGCGCGCCGGGTTCGCGCTCGCCGCCTTCACGGCGCTCGCCAGCGGGATGCCCATGTCGCGCACCGCCACGGTCAGGCAGCGCATGAGGTCGCTCACCGAGCCGGCCAGCGCACCGTTGTCGATGGTGGCCACGGGGCCGCGCACGGTGACGTCCTGCCCGCCCAGATCGTAGGTGCCGTCCTCGAGGCCGGCCGCGCGCAGCGTGTCGCTGATGAGGATCATGCGGTCGTCGCCGAACAGCTGGAAGGCCAGGCGCACCATGGCGGGATGGATGTGCACGCCGTCGGCGATGATCTCGGCCGTCACCTCGCCGTGCTCCACGGCGGCCGGGATGGGGCCGGGCTTGCGGTGGTGCATGGGGTCCATGGCGTTGTACAGGTGCGTGAGCTGGCGCGCGCCCAGCTCGAACGCGCGGACGGCCGTGTCGTAGTCCGTGCAGGTGTGCGCGAGCGAGATGCGCACCTCGTCCGCCATCTCGCGGATGAACTCCTCGGCGCCCGGCTCCTCCGGCGCGATGTCCACGAGCTTGAACAGGCCGCCGGCCGCCTCCTGCAAGCGGCGAAACTCCTCGGCGGAGGGGTTGCGCACGTAGTCGGGGTTCTGCGCGCCCACCTTGCTCGGCGAGATGAAGGGGCCCTCCATGTTGATGCCCACGAGCGCTGCCTCGTCCGCAGCCGGCTCGTAGGCCGACGCAGCCTGCGCGGCGCGCATGAGCACGTCCTCGGGCAGCGTCATGGTGGCCGGGCACAGGGCCGTGATGCCGCGCGAGGCCTCGTAGGCGCCCATCTTGTGCAGGCCCGCCAGGTCGCCATCGCTTATGTCGGCACCGGCGCTGCCGTGGAAGTGCAGGTCCACGAGACCCGGGATCACGTAACAGCCGGACGCGTCGACCACGTCGCCCTCCGTACACGCGGCCTCCCCGACGAACAGGCCCCCGTCCGCGTGCACGTCGCGCTCGACGAACCCTTCGCCGTCGAACACGCTTCCGTTGATGATGCGCATTGCCGTTCCTTTCTCTTTTTCGCCCATTCTGCCATGTCAAGAGGGGGAAAAGAAGGACCTCCACCAAGCGAGCAGAGATCCTTCGACATACTGTGGGTCCTCGCGCCGATACTTTGGCGCGAGGGCTTCTCCTGATGCTTTATGCCAGGTCGCGACAGAGCTCGCCGGCGGCGGGGTCCACGATGACGGTGGCGTTGGGGTGGAACTGCAGGATGGAGGCCGGCACCTGCGGGGTCACCGGGCCGAAGAACGCCTTCTTCACGATCTCGGCCTTGTGGGAGCCCTCTACCACCACGAGCACGCTGCGCGCGGCCATGATGGTGCCGATGCCCATGGTGTAGGCCTGGCGCGGCACGTCGTCGATGGAGTCGAACAGGCGGCTGTTGGCCTGGATGGTGCTCTCGGTGAGGTCGACGCAGTGCGTGGTCGCAGGGAACGTGTCCTCCGGCTCGTTGAAGCCGATGTGGCCGTTCGGCCCGAGGCCGAGCAGCTGCAGGTCGATGCCGCCCGCCGCCTCGATGGCCTCCTCGTAGGCCGCGCACACGGCGTCGGCGTCGGGGTTCGCGCCCTCGGGCACGTGCGTGCGCGCCTGGTCGATGTCCACGTGGTCGAACAAGTGCTTCTTCATGAAGTAGCGGTAGCTCTGGTCGTGCTCGGGGTCGAGGCCGCGGTACTCGTCCAGGTTGAACGTGGTCACGTCGGCGAAGCTGATCTTGCCGGCCGCGCAGTCCTCCACGAGGCACGCGTACAGCCCGATGGGCGTCGTGCCCGTGGCCAGCCCCAGCACGCAGGATGGGTCGGCGTCCACGTAGGAGGCGATACGGTCGGCCGCCTGGCGGCTCATGTCCTCGGTGCTCTCGGCGATGATGAATTCCATGGAACCCTCTCTTCCCTTGCGTTTCTTACGTTCTCTGGCGTGCCGGCCGAAACGGCGGCACGGCGTCACCCTCGGCGCCGGAGGGGCACCGGAGGGGTTGGTACCTAGGTCCAGAACTGCGCTGTCTCGATGACGTCCTGGTACGCCCAGGGGTACACGTCGGAGTACCAGCCCGTCTCGGGCACGAAGCACACGAGCACGCTGTACAGCACCGACACGGCCACCAGCACCAGCAGCACCTTCATGAGCAGGTTCTGCGCCATCGAGCCAGGCGGCAGGTTCTCGTTCACGATGAACGCCAGCAGCACGACGGCCGCCAGGAACATGAAGCTGAAATCGGCGAAGTAGCGTTGCAGGATGCCGGCCATCTGGGCGTCCAAAAGCGCCACGATAACGCCCGACGCCAGCAATACCACGATGACGCCCATGATGGTGCGCGTGGAGCGCTGGCGCATGCGGAGCGTGAGGATGCGCTTCGCGAACGGCAGCACCCACAGCACCGGCAGGCACGCCAGGATGCCGCCGAACGTGACCTCCTTGATGGTCTGCCCCATGTAGGTGGTGTCGAACGGCGCCGGCTGCACGTACGGGAACACGCCCGTCACGCACGGCGGCTGCAGGAAGTACGCGAACAGCGCCGGCGCGAGGCGGCCCAAGTTCCAGCCGCGCTTCGTCATGTCGTTCACCGTGAGGTTGTAGTTCGCCCCGAAGTCGGTGAGCGAGCCGAAGCGCGCGTAGTTGTAGCCCATGAGGCCGGCCGCCACCACCGCGTAGGGTGCCACGAGGCAGGCGAACTCGCGCGCGCCGCGCGGCGAGAACAGGCGCCGCTCCGTGATGTAGGCGCGCCAGAACAGCGGGAAGGCCAAAAGCGACAGCACGACGAGCTGCGGGCGGCACCCCACCACGAGCGCCATGCACAGCGACCCCGCCAAATACCATTTCTCCGGCCCGGCAGAGCGCGCCGCCGACGCGCGGCCGCGCATCCAGAAGTACAGCCCCCACACCGAGAACGCCAGCCCCAGCATGATGGGCAGCGAGTAGAAGGTGGGGAACTTCAGCAGGTACAGGATGCCGCAGCAGGTGACGAGCGGTATCTGCAGCAACAGGTAGAGCCCTAGGCTCACCCGCTTGAAGTGGTAGCGCGCAAAGCGGTCGAGCAGTGCCGAGCAGCCCAGCACGAAGGCGACGCACGCGATGAGCACGCCGATGGCCGTAGGGAAGTTCGCGCCGGTGAGCAGGTAGAACGGCAGGTAGAACAGCACGACCGGCACCACGCCGAAGTAGACGTAGTAGTGCCCGTCGTGGTAGGCCACGTCGAACAGGTAGGGCTCCCCCGTCTCCTTCTGCGCCTCGTCGCGCGCACCCTTGTCGTAGGGGTCGGCCATGTCCTGCAGCCACTGGGGCGGCTCCTCCTCAAGGTAGAGCTGGCCGTGCGCCATGGCCTTGGCGAGCTCGGCGTACTGCTGGGCGTTGTCGCCGCCCACCTCGAAGGTGTTCACGATGCTGTGCCCGTCCCACGAGCCGCTGTTGTAGCCCTGCGTGGCCACGCCTACCAGGTTCGACCCCATGAACAGGAACGTGGCCATCAGCCAGACCTCGATGACCACCGTGGCGATGATGGCCGCCTTCGACTTGCGCGGCTCGTCCACGATGTGGATGCGGTAGATGGCCGAGCGCGGGCGGAACGCGAACGCCAGGAGCAGGATGCCCGCGGTGGCCAGGAAGCGCCCCGCGTTGAAGTCGAACGGATGGTGCGCGTTCAGCACGATGTCCGAGAGCTTGATGGGGTAGCTCACGTTCTCGCCCGTGACCTCGATCCGCAGGTTGTCCACGAGGCCCGTGGTGTTCAGGTTGATGTACTCGCTCTGGTCGGACAGGGTGGACACCGCCACGTCGGGCACGCCCACCGTGTACTCCGTGGAGTCGAAGTACGTGTGGTGCGCGTCGTCGGTGAACTGGATCTTCACCGTGAGCTCCTGGGCGGGCTGGCGGTAGTCGAAGTTGAGCCAGATATTGTGCACCTCGGTGTTGAGGTTCGAGAACTCCAGCGTGTGGTTCACGGCCGTGAGCTTGTACTGCTCGTCGGTTGTCTCCTGCAGGTTGAGCTTGTCGTTCAGGCTGATGGAGTTGTAGCCTGCAGACGTGAAGAAGTTCAGGTTGAACAGGAACGTCTCCAACAGGAGCGCCACGGCGAGGATGGCGAGGATGCTCTTCGCCAAGTGCCTGACCGCCGGCCGATGCGCGCGCATGAAGCCCGTGTAGGCGTAGGAAATATTTTGGCGGACAGTAGGCATACTGGTAACGAATTATAGATGAAAAAAGGCGGACGGGGCAGCTCGCGCCCCATCCGCCTTCAAGATTGCGTGCAAAACGCCGCGTTCGGCGCCTACAGGCCCAGCGCCTTCTTCACGTCGGCGTACACCACGTTCGGGTCGCGGTCGCCGTCGATGGAGACGAGCAGGTCGCAGCCGCGGTAGTAGTCGATGAGCGGCGCCGTGGACTTCTCGTACACGTCGAGGCGGTTGCGCACCGTGGCCTCGTTGTCGTCGTCGCGCTGGTACATCTCGCCGCCGCACTTCGGGCAGGTCTCGTCAGCGGCGGTGCCGATGTAGTTGCAGTCGCGGCACATGCGGCGCGAGGTGAGGCGCTTGACGATGACCTCGGGGTCCACGTCCACGAGCAGCGCCGCGTCCAGCGGGCGGCCCAGCTTGGAAAGCTCGGCGTCGAGAGCGACGGCCTGGGCGGACGTGCGCGGGAAGCCGTCGAGGATGAAGCCCTTCTCGGTGTCCGCGTCCTGCAGGCGCTCGGTCACCAGGCCGATGATGACGTCGTCGGGCACGAGCTCGCCGGCGTCCATGTAGGACTTGGCCTTCTTGCCCAGCGGCGTGCCGGCTTTGACGGCCGCGCGCAGCATGTCCCCCGTCGAGATGTGCGGCGTGGCGAACTCTTCAACCAGCTTGGCCGCCTGCGTGCCCTTCCCGGCACCCGGCGCCCCCAACAACACGATGTTCATGAGTGATTTCCTTTCGACATACCATCGATGCCCCGTATTGTAGCAAACAGCAAAGCGCACCGATCATATTTCAGAAGAAAGACGGAAGGAGGGCGCGGCGGCGCGGCGGCCCCCGCTCGACCGACCCCGCAATGCAGCCGGCCCCGCATGCGGGGCCGGCCAGGGTCTTCCCTGCGCTGAGGGAGGGGGTTTGCGCAGGGAACGGAGGGGTTGGTATCGAACGAGCCCACGCGGCTTCCATGATCATGACGGCGATGCCGCGGTAGAAACCGGTTTGCGCGGCGGCCTTCATCTCCTTCGCGTATTCGTACGCCCAGCGCCCGAGGTGCTGGGACAGGAAGCGCTCCCGCGTACGGGCGGCCTCCTCGGCACGGTCGGCATCGCCCTCGTCAAGCGCGTCCAGCTCCTCGGACAAAAGATGCTCCACGAAGGAGAACTCGACGCCTATCTGATCGGGGCTGTCCTTCACCTCTTCGGACATGCAGCAACCGCTTTCGGCATAGAACCGATTCAAGCTGCCGAGCGTCCCCTGGGCAGGATTGGAAACGTACAGAGACTCGTACGGAGGCCGAAGCTCGTTCTTGTTGACCCCGCGCATCAGGTGCACCCGGTCCTTCGCCAACTCGGCCAGCGTCTCCTCGACGGGCATACCCTGGCGCTCGCGGGCGTAGCGCTCGATCTCGTGCATTCCCACGTCGTCGGATGCGGGCGCGGCCGCAAGCTCCTGCAGGCTGGCCACCAACTCCTCGTCGGGCAGCGTCAGGAACAGCGAGCTCAAAAACGCATAGGCGGACCTCTTCTGCTCAAGCTCGCGGCGGTACTCTGCGGATTCAACCATCGTCTTCAGCCTCCTTCTTGTCGTTAGGCCTGCTCGCCGGCGTCGTCAGCCGGTACGAGCTTGGAATTGAACGCCACCATGACAAGCAGCACGGCCAACCCGACGACGGCGCCGGCCACCATGAACTCGGAGACGCTCGGCACGTACACGTTCACCATCTGAGGCCCGGTGGAGGGCTGCAGGAACGGGATGAACAGGCCTTCGCTGATCTCGCCGTACGTGGGGTAGATGCTACCGCGCACCACGTAGACGAACTTGGACAGCAGCACGCCCGCAAGCGCGAGCCCCGCCGCAACCGTCACGCCCTTGTCGAGCAAAAGCAGCGCCGCGGGCACCACGATGCCGGCCACCACGTGCGTCCAGAAGATCCAGGCATACGAGCCGAACATGACGGCCTCGAACGTGCGCAGGACGAAGTCGTTGCGATAGACCAGCAGCATACCCTCGCCCAGCATGATGGCCGCGTTGGCGATGAGCAGCGCGCCGGCCAGCTTGACGATGACGTTGCGCGCGGCTCCGGTCACCGCGCCCAGCAGCAGCGCGATGGCGCACCCGGCAACGGCCATCTGCACGAGGGAGATGGCGATCTCCGCCGGAGACTCCCAGCCGAGTTTACCGGGAATCGAGCAGAACATGACGGCAGTGCCCAGCACCAGCAGCACGGAGAACACGCCCGCGCCGATGGAGGCGACCTTCGCAAGCCCAGGCTTGGCGAAGCGCAGCCCCACGATGAGCAGCACGCCGAAGACGAGCGTGGCGGACAGCAGCCACACGTCGAGCAGCAGCGGCGACGCCATGTTCGGCGCGAGGAACAGCCGCCACATGCCGAGCGGCCGACCAAGGTCGGGCAGGATGGCCAACCCGGCGCATGCCGAGCATACCACGCCCACCACGGCCAGCTTCAGGCGCGAGAACATCGCCGGCTTGCCGACGGCCGCCAGGAACAGCGCGCCCGCGCCGACCGCCTCGAAGAACAGGAACAGCGAGATGTACAGGCCCCACGGCACGTACGAGGTGATGTTCGTGATGCCCTCGATGAACGAGTACTGCTGCACCAGGGCGAACACGCCCAATGCGAGGAGCACGAGGCACACGGCCCCCACGCCGAGGAACACGCTCTTGTTCATTTTGATATCCATGACCATGCCTCCTTACACCAGACCGGCGTAATAGACGCTCGGCTTGGTACCGAGGTCTTCCATGAGCGGCTTGGCGCCCAGCTTCTTGATCATCACGTTGATCTCGGAAGTCGGGTCGTCCAAATCGCCGAACCAACGGCTTTTCGTGATGCACGTCTTCACGCACGAGGGCTCTTCGCCCTGGGCGGTGCGCTCCTTGCACATGACGCACTTCTCCACCACGCCGATGGGATGCTCGGACGCGCGCATCTCCTCGTAGGGCGTCATCTCGTAGCCTTCGTAGTAAGGCGTCGCAGACTGGTCCACGTCGTGGTAGCTGCGTGCGTTGTAGGGGCACGCGTTGATGCACATGCGGCAGCCGATGCACTTCTCGTAGTCCACCTGGACGCACTGGTTCTCGTCGTAGTAGCTGGCACCCGTGGGGCACGCGCTCACGCACGGCGCGTCCTGGCAGTGCTGTCAGGCTATCGGGAGGACGGTTTGCCCGGAATTGGGGTATTCGCCGTACTCGCCTTTCAGCACCTTGCACCAGTACATGCCCGAGGGCGTCGCATTCTGGTACTTGCACGCCATCGTGCAGGCGTCGCAGCCCGCGCACGTGCTGGCGTCGATGAGCATTCCGTATCGAGTCATTTCCCTCCCCCTTCCTAAGCCTTGTAGATCTTGACGCGCACGGTGTCGATGACGCCGCCGTGGATCGGGTCGATGTACCCGAAGTCACCACTCATCAGATCGTTCATGTTCGTGTCCTCGACGAGGTCCTTGCCCATCCACGAGGTCTTGCGTCCGCGCGCGCCGCCGATGCCCACGCTGTCGGGGCGGACGGTCTCGGTGAGGTGCGCCTTGCCCTTCGTCGTGCCGAACAGCGATTCGACCGTGATCAGATCGCCCTCGTTGATGCCCTTGTCGGCCGCGGTCTTCGCGTTGACCAGGATGGAGTTGTCGTCCGGCATGTACTTGCTCGAGTAGTCGCGGCGGATGGGGTCCTGGTCCATGTTGGCCAGGCGGAACATGTAGAACGGCTGGCGGTAGTTGAACCCGTACAAGTCGTACTCGGCCGGCGCGGAGTCGATCTGGCGGTTCTCGGGCCAGTACGGCACGGCGCAGTAGCGGCGGCGCAGCTCGTCGATGGGGAACTTGATGGTGCCCTCAAGATCGAAGCCGCTCTCCTGCACCTCGCGCAGCTTGGGAATGAGGAAGTCGCCCGAGCGCTTCTGCGCCTCGAGGTACACGGTGAAGCGGATCTTCTGGTTGCGGTGCGAGGGGTACACGTCCGCGCCGTAGAAGCCGTTGTACGGCATCATCTTCACCTTGTCCAGGTGGTCGAGGCCCTTGTCGGGTCCGAACGCGCTCTTCAGGCAGCGGTCGAACATCTCCTCGGCGGTGTACTTCACGCCCGGCTCAAGCTTGTACTCGGGATTCTCGAACTGCACGGCCGCCGGCGGCACCTGGCCGAAGCCCGTGAGCGCGGCGTAGCCGATGCAGCCGTTCTGGTTGGCCGTCTCGTTCCACAAATCGATGAGGCCCATGCGGTCGAAGATCTCGATGAGCTGGTCGTTGCCGTCCATCGTGTTGAACATGGGCTTCATGCCCTTGCGCACCACCACGCCGCGGTTGGAGGCCGCGAACGCCGGGTCGGTGTTCGTCGCCGAGCCCTCGTTGCCGGGGAACAGGTGGCAGGTATGCGTTTCGAGCGATGCGTGCTCGGGCAGCAGCAGGTCGGACAGCATGGCCATCTCGTCCATATGGTAGCAGCCCTGGTAGATAACGTAGTCGACGCTCTTCATGGCCTGCTCGGCAACCTCGGGGTCGGCCGTGACCGTGATGGGGTTCGAGCCGCACGACACCACGACCGACGGCTTGTAGTCGAAGCCGTACTTCTCGGGGTCGCACATGGTGCGCATCATGAGGGTGTTCGTGGAGTGGCGGTGCGGGAACACGTCGGCGTAGTCGAGGCCCTGCGGCGGCCAGTTGAACTTCGTGCACGTCTTGGCCTCGAAGTAGGGCTCGGTGGTGCCGTCCAGCTCGTTGGGCAGGTAGTCGCAGTACATGTTCGAGATGATGCCGCCCGGGTTGCCCACGTTGCCCAGGAGCATGTTGAGCACGCGGCTGTAGATGTCGCAGAGCGTGCCGTCTTCCTGGTTGGTGATGCCGCGGCCGATGATGACGGCGGCGGGACGCAGCGGCAGCGTTTGGCCGTCGATTTCAACCGTAGAGCCGAACGAGGCGTATTTCACCAGGTTATTGGCGATCTCGCGGATCTTGTCGGCGGGAACGGAGCTGTACGCCTCGGCCCATTCCGGCGTGAAGTCTTTGAGAGATTCTTTGAAGGCTTGGAATGCGGGCTGACAGGCGACGCCTTCAACCTCATAATTGCCGAACAGAGCAGGATCAGCGAGCGACGGATCGTCATGAGACTTGGCGGAATCGGACGATGCATCCCAGATCAAGGGCTTGCCGTCGGCGCCACGGACATAATCGCCGTTGGCGTCGATCAGGTAAGGCGAGTTGGTCCTGTTCTTCACGAACGGCTCGTCGAAGCCGTTCTCGATCTTGTAGAGCATGCAGTGCATCCACGAGTACACGAGCGAGAGGTCGCTGCCCAGCTTGGCCGACACCCATTCGCCGCGCGTGGCCTCCATCGAGGCGCGCGGGCCCACCGTGACGAACTTCAGGCCGCGGCGGAGACCGTCTGCGAAGCTGCGCGCGTCGCCGCCCGCCAGACCGGAGTCATAGCCCACCGACTTGCCGAGGATGACCAGGTAGTCGCAGTACACCGCGTCGTAGTTCACCGTGGGGAACGCCGAGAGCGTGTAGCAGCCGCCGTAGTGGATGGCGCACATCTGGCCCTTCGTGGAGCTGGAGTTCGGCGTGCCGAGCGCCATGGCCCACAAGCCGATGCCCAGGGTTGCATGGCCGCTCTCATAGGGGGCGAAGCTGTACATCTGCACGAGCTTGCGGATGTCCGTGTCGTAGCATTCGCGGATCTTCTCGGCAGCCGTGTCGAGCGCCTCGTCCCAGGTGATCTCCACCCAACCGGGGTCGACCTCCAAGCCCTTCTCGGGGTTGGTGCGCTTCATGGGCGCCTTGATGCGATGCGGGTTGTACACGTTCATGATGGCGCTCTTGCCGCGCGGGCAGAGCGTTCCGGCGTTGTTCGCGCGATCGGGGTCGCCCTCGATGTTGACGACGACACCGTCCTTCATGGTGGCGACGAAACTGCAGCTGCCGCACAGCATGCACATGCGACAGTGGCCGTACACCTCGCCCGTCTCGCCCTGCGCCGCCGCGTTGGGCGCGTTCGCGAACGCCTTCACGGGCTTGTACGTCAGCGAGCTGCCCAAGGCGGCAGCGGCACCCAGGGCGCCGGCGCCCTTCAGCAGGGTGCGCCTCGTGACGTTCATCGTGTTCAGGTTCATAGTCTAGCTCCTCCTTACTTGACGTGCGTTTTGGAATCCTTCTCGTGTCCTGCTCCTGAAGATTGAGGTTCCCTCCTCGTTCCTCGATCCCTCCTTTCGATGCCGGCCCGCCTTCAGACGGTCGTGATTTCGGTACAGGTATCCAGACATCGCGCTGCGATGGCTTTCGAATGGGAGTGCTGCGATGGGGATTGCGCAGGCCGCGCGCTTGCGGGCGGCCTGCCTGCGTCATTCTTCGGCGGCTCCGGGAGCCTGCTCGCGGCCTTCGAACAGAATATCGAGTTTTTGCTTGAACAGAAGCTCGTAGGGGTAGTCGTAGCGGTACATGCCCTTGTCGAGCTCTTGGAAGAAGATGGCCACCACGATCTGGGCGAACACGCGGCTGTCGTAGGAGCCGGTAAGCGTGCCCGCCTCCTTCGCGCGCTGGATGATGGCGGCGTAGATGCTCACCAGCTGGCCGCGCGTGGCGAGCTCGGCGTCGAGGTGCTCGCGGCTGGCGTAGATCTCGTAGCTGTAGGCCAGGCGGATGTCGTTCGCCTGGAGCTCGGTCACGTCCTCCGCGCCCTCCGGCGAGAAGAAGATGCCCTGCGTACCGCGGATGTCCTCCAGCAGCACGGCGAGCACGGCCTCGCTCGCCGGCATGTCCTCGGGGAGGTCGTCCGCAAACGCCCGCAGGTGCTCGACGGAGTTCTTGCCGATCTCGGTGAGGAAGTCCCCCTTGGACGGATAGTAGCGGTAGAGCGTGCCGGTGGATACCTCGGCCTTCTTCGCGATATCGCTGAGCGTGGTGTTCTGGTACCCGTTCTTCAGGAACAGGTCGGCAGCCACCCGGTAGATACGCTGCTTCGTCTTCGAGCTGCAGATGTACCCTTTCGCTGACATACGCATCCTCCAGCTACGGCCCCACACCGTCCCGATCCTATATTGAGTCCGAACTCAATTTTGAGTTCGGACTCATCTTACGACCGTTTGTGTCGTTTGTAAAGAGAAATATTGAGTTTGGACTCAATATTTCCTGGAGTCGAGGATGGCAAGCTCCCGCAGGCCCACTTCCCTCATGCAGAACGAGCCGTCGGGCTGCTGCTCCAGCACGTTCGCGCTCTCGCCGAGCACCGCGGACGGGCATGCCTCCCGCACTGCCGGCACGAACGCGCACGGGAACGCCGCGCTCGGGACGGCCGGGTTGAAGTCGCAGGGAATCCCCGCGCCCGCCGCCCAGTCGCGCACCGCCGCCGCATCGCCGCCGAATGCCTTCGCGCACTTCAGGAAGGGGTCGTCTTCCCCCTACCCCATCCAAGGGTAGGCCGCCTGCAGCCCCGCGCTGGCCACGAACGGCTTGTTCTGAAGACCTGTCCGCCCGCGAGATAGAGGTGTTCGACCTGCTGGCCAAGGGCCGCGGCACCGCCTACATCCAGGACAAGCTCTACATCTCGCCCCACACGGTGAAGTCGCACACCTACAAGATATACCGCAAGCTGGGCGTGAGCTCGCGCGAGGAGCTGCTCACCCTCGTGGAGAACGCCCCAATCGGCGACGACGGCGACGGGGCGGAGACGATCTGACGCCAGGCCTGCCTGCTGTTGTCCCTCGTGAACGGGAAGTCGCCGTTCTTGATAGAAAATGAAGGCTAGGGAGGCCGCTGCGGGCAAGCGAGAACGCGCGGGCCGCTCCCGAGACGATAGCGGCCCGCGCGAGGCAAGGGCAACTGGCGCCGTTGCCCGAGAAGGAATGCAGGAGTCCCTGCGCAGGTGGAGCTTTCGACACCGGCCCTGAAAACCAGCATCGGCGGCCCGAGGGCCGCCGATACGCAGTTCGCCGTTCTTTCGATGCTTCCCTACTTGAAGAAGCCGTCGTAGTTGTGCATCTTCAGCTGGCTCTCCACCTTGCTCATGGTGTCGAGGGCCACGCCGATCATGATGAGGATCGAGGTGCCGCCGAACGCCTGGATGAGCGTGTTGCCGGTGAAGAAGAACACGATGGACGGCACGACCGCGATGGCGGCGATGAAGATGCCGCCGGGCAGCGTCACGCGGTGCAGCACGTTCTTGATGTAGGTGACCGTGGCCGTGCCCGGGCGCACGCCGGGGATGAAGCCGCCCTGCTTGCGCAGGTTGTCGGCCGTGTCCTCGGGGTTGAACACCATGGAGGTGTAGAAGTACGCGAAGAACACGATCAAGAGCACCGTGAGGATCCAGTTGATCCAGCCCGTCGACATCGCGTTGGCCACGTTCGTGAGCCACTCGATGTTGAAGAGCGCCGCCAGCTGCGCCGGGAAGTAGATCAGGCAGCTTGCGAAGATGATGGGGATGACGCCCGCCGCGTTCACCTTCAGGGGGATGTACGTGGACTGGCCGCCCATCATCTTGCGCCCCTGCACGCGCTTGGCGTAGTTAACGGGGATGCGACGCTGCGCGCGCTCCACGAAGATGATCGCGGGGATGCACGCCAGCACCACGAGGATGATGAGCGCCGTGATGGCAATGCCCATGCCCAAATCCGCCGTCAGGTTCACCGACGAGAAGATGGCGCTCGGCACGCGCGACACGATGCTCACGAAGATGATGAGCGACATGCCGTTGCCGATGCCGCGCTGCGTGATGAGCTCGCCCATCCACATGATGAACGCGGTGCCCGCCACGAGCGTGAACACGACGATGAAGTCGGTGAGCAGCTCGGGAACCTCCGTGCTGAACACCACGCCGTACGCCGGCGACTTGAACAGGAACAGGTAGCCCACCGCGTTGATGAGGCCGAGGCCCAGCGTCAGGTAACGCGTCACCTGCGTGATCTTCTTGCGACCCGCGTCGCCCTCCTTCGCCCAGCGGCCCACGGCGGGAATGACGCCCTGCATGAGCTGCATGATGATGGAGGCCGTGATGTAGGGCATGATGCCCAGCGAGAACACCGAGAAGTTCGACAGCGCGCCGCCCGTGAACAGGTCGAGCATCGTCATGGACACGCCCGAATCCTGGAACGAATTCGCGAACTCGTTGAACGGGATGCCCGGCACCGGCACGTACGCGCCGAAGCGGTACAGTGCGAGGATAGCCAGCGTGAAGAGGATCTTCTTACGCAGCTCCGGTACCTTGAACGCATCGATGATCGAGCTTAGCAAGGCTCTTCGACCTTTCCTCCAGCTGCTTCGATCTTCGCCTTGGCCGAAGCAGAAACCTTATCGACCTTGACCGTGAGCGCCTTGGTCAGGTCGCCGTCGCCGAGCACCTTCACCAGCGCGTCGGCATGCTTGATGATGCCCTTGGCCTTCAGGCTCTCGCCGTCGACCACGTCGCCGGCCTCGAACTTCTCGTCGAGACGGCTCACGTTGACAGGCAGGTACTCCACATGGTTGATGTTCTTGAAGCCGGGGAGCTTCGGCAGACGGCGCGCGAGCGGGGTCTGGCCGCCCTCGAAGCCGACGCCCTTGCCGCCGCCAGCGCGGGACTTCTGGCCGTTCATGCCGCGGCCGGACGTCTTGCCCGTGCCGGAGGCGGGACCGCGGCCCACGCGCTTGCGGGAATGGGTGGAACCCTCGGCCGGCTTGAGATCCTTCAATTCCATGGTTGTGACTCCTTCTCAGTCGCAAACGGGCCTGCGGCCCGCGCTGGCAGCTCGCCGCCAGCTAACTTCCGTTATGCGTTCCGCCCTTGGCGGAAACGCGATCACGCCGCGGAGGCGGCGATGATTCACAATCGAGTATGATAACACGCGCCGCCCGGAGGCGGCGCGCATATCTTCGATGATTTACAGCTCTTCGACCTGCACGAGGTGCTTGACCTTGAAGATCATGCCGCGCACGCAGTCGTTGTCCACCTGGTCGACCGTACGGCCGATCTTGCCGAGGCCGAGCGCACGCAGCGTCTGGCCCTGGTCGGCTTTGCGGCCGACGGAGCTCTTCACCTGGGTGATGCGCAGCGTCTTCTTCGCGTCTGCCATTACTCCTTCTCCTTCCAGCCGTAGATCTTCGCGACGGACGTGTCGCGGCGCGCGGCCACCTGCTCGGGGCTCTCCATGTTCTTGAGGCCCTCGGCGGCCGCCTTCACGATGTTCATGGCGTTATTCGTGCCGAGAGACTTCGTGAGCACGTCGGTCACGCCGGCGAGCTCCATGATGGCGCGCACCGGGCCGCCGGCGATAACGCCGGTACCGGGCGTGGCCGGCTTGATGAGCACGCGGCCAGCGCCGTAGATGCCCATGATCTCATGCGGCAGCGTCTTCTCGGGCGTCAGCGGCACGGTGAACATGTTCTTCTTCGCGTCCTCGACGCCCTTCTTGATGGCGATGGGCACTTCCTGGGACTTGCCCATGCCCACGCCGACGCGGCCGTTGCCGTCGCCGACGACCACGAGCGCGGTGAGCGCGAAGCGGCGGCCGCCCTTGACGACCT
The DNA here is from genome assembly GCF_003340385.1 of Gordonibacter pamelaeae. Taxonomy (NCBI): domain Bacteria; kingdom Bacillati; phylum Actinomycetota; class Coriobacteriia; order Eggerthellales; family Eggerthellaceae; genus Gordonibacter; species Gordonibacter pamelaeae. Next base: position 109,288 of record NZ_PPTS01000009.1, read on the forward strand.
TGGACACGCGGTTGATGTAGACGACGCGCTCCTGGAGCTCGGGAACCCCGGCGTCGTTCTGCTGCTTGTTACGAGCCATAAGCTTTAACCCCTTCTAGAATTTCAGGCCGGCTTCGCGAGCCGCATCGGCCAGAGCCTGCACGCGCCCGTGATACAGATGACCGCCACGGTCGAACACGACCTCCGTGACGCCGTTCTCCTGCGCCTTCTTGCCGACGATCTCGCCGAGGGCAGCCGCGCCCTCGACGGTGCCGCCCTTCTTGCCCGTGGCCTTGAACTCGGCACCGAGCGTGGACACGCCGCAGATGGTCTTGCTGGCGACGTCGTCGACGAGCTGGACGTAGATGTTGTTGTTGCTGCGCGTGACGCACAGGCGCGGACGCGCCGCCGTGCCGGAAACCTTGCCGCGCACGCGGCGATGGCGGCGAGCCAACCCGGCTTGTTTCTTCTGAAGCTTGTTCATGATTATCCCTTCGATCTCAAACCGTGTAGAGGCTCAAACGTTAGTCGCCCTTGGCGGCCTTGCCCAGCTTGCGACGCACATGCTCGCCCTCGTAGCGAATGCCCTTGCCCTTGTAGGGCTCCGGCTTGCGCCACTTGCGGATGTTCGCCGCCACCTGGCCGACCTGCTCCTTGCTGGGGCCGGACACGATGATCTCGGTTTGGCTCGGGACCTCGAACGTGATGTTCTCCGGCGCCTCCACGAGCACGGGATGAGAGAAGCCGAGCTGCATCTCCAGGTCCTTGCCCTTGAGCGCGGCACGGTAGCCGACGCCCACGAGCTGGAGCTTCTTGGAGAAGCCGTTCGCGGTGCCCTCGACCATGTTCGCGATGAGCGTGCGCACGAGGCCGTGGAAGGCCTTCGCGTCGCGGCTGTCGTCCGGGCGCTCGACGATGATGTCGTCGCCCTCGCGCTTGATGATCATGATCTCGGGGAAGCTGCGGGTGAGCTCGCCCTTCGGGCCCTTGACCGTCACGGTGGTGCCGTCGATGGTAACGTCGACGCCGGCAGGAACGGTGATGGGCTGTTTGCCGATACGAGACATATCTACCTACCTCCCTTTCCTACCACACGTACGCGATGACTTCGCCGCCAACGCCCTTTTTGCGGGCGTCGCGGTCGGTCATCACGCCGAGGCTCGTCGAGATGATTGCGGTGCCGAGTCCGCCGAGCACCCGGGGCAGCTCGTCCTTGCCCGCGTAGATACGCAGGCCGGGCTTCGAGATGCGCTTGATGCCGCGGATGGTCTTGGCCTTCTTGTCGCCGTACTTCAGCACGATCTCCAGCGTCGCGCGGGGCTCGCCCTCGACGACGTCGTAGCGCTGGATGTAGCCCTCTTCCTGCATGATGCGGGCTATCTCGACAAGCTTCTTGCTCGACGGCATGGAAACCGTCTGCTTGCCGGCAGAGTTTGCGTTACGCACGCGCGTAAGCATGTCTGCGATGGGGTCGGTCATGGTCATGGTTCTGTTCTCCTTTGATCCGTGATGAGCCGCGCGCACGGTTCGTCGGCGCCCGTAACGCCTCCGCCTTCTACGCGGGCACACCCTTGAACGTGACTTGAGTCTGGCGGCTTACCACGAAGACTTGGTCACGCCGGGCAGTTCGCCTTTGTTGGCCAGCTCGCGCAGGCACACGCGGCACAGGCCGAACTTGCGGTAGTAAGCGCGGGGGCGTCCGCAACGCGTGCAGCGGTTGTGCTGGCGCGTCGAGAACTTCGGCTCGCGCTTCGCCTTGGCGATCATCGATTTCTTAGCCATGCAATTCCTTCTTTCCTATCCTCGACCCGCGCTCGCGCGCGGGTGCAAGTACCATCGTGGGATCAAGCAACCTACTTGTCCTTGAAGGGGAAGCCCAGCGCGGAGAGCAGCGCGAAGGCGTCCTCGTTGTTGTCCGCGGTCGTGACGACCGTGATATCCATACCGCGCGTGCGGTCGATCTTGTCGTAGTCGATCTCCGGGAAGATCAGCTGCTCGGTGATGCCCATCGTGTAGTTGCCGCGGCCGTCGAAGCTCTTCGGCGAGATGCCGCGGAAGTCGCGGACGCGCGGGAGGGCGGTCGCCAGCAGGCGGTCCAGGAACTCCCACATGCGGTCGCCGCGCAGCGTGACCTTGCAGCCGATGGCCTGGCCCTCGCGCAGGTGGAAGCCGGCGATGGACTTCTTGGCGCGCGTGACGCAGGGCTGCTGGCCCGTGATGGTGCGCAGATCGGCCATGGCGGCGTCGAGCAGCTTCGAGTCGGAGGCTGCGGCGCCCACGCCCATGTTCACGACGATCTTCTCGAGGCGCGGGACCTCGTTGATGTTCTTGATGCCGAGCTCCTGCTCGAGCTTGGGCACGATCTCGGTCTTGTACTGTTCCTTCAGGCGAGGAGCGGTCATTTCGTTTCCTTTCGATGAATTAAACGCAGGATTTCCGACCCGGCGTCCCCGGCGGTGCCGGGGTCATGTTCATGCGGTTGCCGCGCTGCGCGCCGTGGCGGCGCGCAGCGCCCGCAGGCTTGCTATTTGTCGATGTCCTTGCCGCACTTCTTGCAGACGCGGATCTTCTTGCCGTTCTCGTCGCGCTTCTTGCCCGTACGCGTGGGCTGCTTGCACTCGGGGCAGATGACCATGACGTTGGACACGTGGATGGGGGCCTCCATGGTGGAGATGCCGCCCTGCGGGTTCTGCTGCGTGGGGCGCATGGCCTTCTTGATCATGTTGACCTTCTCCACCACCACGCGCTCCTTCTGCGGAAGCGCGCGCAGCACGACGCCCTCCTTGCCCTTGTCCTTGCCGGACAGAACCTTGACCTTGTCGCCCTTCTTGATGTTCATACCACTCATATTACGCACACCTCCCCTACAGCGTTTCCGGTGCCAGAGACACGATCTTCATGTACTTCTTGTCGCGCAGCTCGCGGGCAACGGGCCCGAAGATGCGGGTGCCGCGGGGCGCGCCGTCGTTGTTGATGAGCACGGCGGCGTTCTGGTCGAACTTGATGTAGCTGCCGTCGGGGCGGCGGACTTCCTTCTTCACGCGCACGACGACGCAGCGCACGACCTCGCCCTTCTTGACGTTGCCGTTGGGCGCCGCTTCCTTCACGCTGCAGATGATCACGTCACCGAGGCCCGCGTAACGGCGCTTGGAGCCGCCGAGGACCTTGATGCACTGCACCTTGCGAGCGCCGGAGTTGTCGGCCACTGCGAGCATGGTTTGCATCTGAATCATTGCTGTAACCTAACTTTCCTCTTACGGGCATGCATGCGAGCACGCAGGCTATTTGGCCTTTTCCACGATCTCGATCAGACGCCAGCGCTTCATCTTGGACAGCGGGCGCGTCTCCATGATGCGCACGGTGTCGCCGACGCCGGCCTCGTTGTTCTCGTCGTGGGCGTGGAACTTCTTCGTGGTCGTCATCATCTTGCCGTACACGGGATGCGGCTTGCGCTCCTTGACTTGCACGACGCAGGTCTTGTCGTTGACGGCGCTCACCACGGTGCCCTGGCGGACCTTGCGGGAGTTACGATCTTCACTCATGTATATAACCTTCCTTATCCGCGCTCTAGGCGTTCAGCTCGCGGGCACGCATCTCGGTCTGGATGCGGGCGATGTCCTTTTTGACCTGACCCACGCGGGCGGTGTTGTCGAGCTGGCTCGTGGCCATCTGGAAGCGCAGATTGAAAAGCTCCGCGCGCGCTTCTTTGAGTTTCGCCTGCAAATCGTCGGCAGAAAGCTCACGGATCTCTGCTGCTTTCATTTATTCCTGCCCTTCCGTTTCCTTGGAAACAATCTTGCACTTGATGGGCAACTTGTTGATGGCGAGACGCAGAGCTTCCTTGGCGGTCTCCTCGTCGACACCGTCGATCTCGAACATGATGCGGCCGGGCTTGACGACGGCGACCCATGCCTCGGGGTTGCCCTTGCCGGAACCCATGCGGGTTTCTGCCGGCTTCTGCGTGATAGGCTTGTCGGGGAAGATCGTGATCCACACCTTGCCGCCACGCTTCATGTGACGGGTCATGGCGATACGGGCTGCCTCGATCTGGCGGTTGGTGATCCAGTGCGCCTCGAGCGCCTGGATGCCCCACGTGCCGTGGTTCAGCCGGGTGCCGCCCTTGGCCTTGCCCTTCATGGAACCACGCTGCACCTTGCGGTGCTTGACGCGCTTAGGTACGAGCATTTACTTCGCCCCCCTCTCGTTGCGGTCGTTGCGACGGGAACGGTTCGGGCGGGAGCTGCCCTCGAGCGCCGGGTTCGGCGCCTTCTGGCCGGGGAGCATCTCGCCGTGGTACACCCACACCTGCACGCCGATGGAGCCCATCGTGGTGGCGGCGGTGCAGAAACCGTAGTCGATCTTCGCGCGCAGCGTGTGCAGCGGCACGCGGCCCTCGCGATACCACTCGCGACGGCTCATCTCCGCGCCGCCCAAGCGGCCGGAGCACTGGATGCGGATGCCCTTGGCACCGCTCTTGCGGGCGGACTGGACCGCCTTGCGCATGGCGCGACGGAAGGCCACGCGGCCCTCGAGCTGCTCGGCCACGGACTGCGCGATGAGCGCGGCATCGAGCTCGGGGCGCTTGACCTCGACGACCTCGATGGACACCGGGCCGCTGGCAACCTTCTCCAGCTTCTTGCGCAGGGAGTCGATCTCGGCGCCCTTCTTGCCGATCACGACGCCCGGGCGGGCCGTGGTGACGATGACCTTGATCTTGTCGCCGGCGCGCTCAATCTCAACCTTGGAGACGGCGGCACGGGCGAGGTACTTGTCCAGGAACTTCCTGATGGCCAAGTCGTTTTCCAGGTTCTTGGCGTAGTCCTTGTCGGAGTACCAACGGCTGCGCCAATCTTCGGTGATGCCAAGGCGGAACCCGGTGGGGCTAACTTTCTGACCCATACGGCTTATGCCTCCTCTCGCGGTGCAACGATGATCGTGATGTGGCTCGTGCGCTTGCGGATGCGCGACGCGGAGCCCTTGGCGCGCGGACGGATGCGCTTCAGCGTGGGGCCCTCGTCGACGAAGGCCGTCTTCACGATGAGCGATTCCGGACGCACGTGGTGCTGGTGCTCGGCGTTGGCCACGGCGGAGTTCAGCGTCTTCTCGACGGCTTCCGCCACACCGCGGTTCGTGAACGCGAGGATCTCGCGGGCCTGGATAACGGACTTGCCGCGGACCAGGTCTACTACGATGCGCGCCTTGCGGGGCGAAACGCGGACATAGCGTGCTACAGCTTTAGCTTCCATTGTTTTCACCCCTTCTTATCGCTTGCCCTTGTCGGCGGAGTGACCCTTGAACGTGCGGGTCGGGGCGAATTCGCCCAGCTTGTGGCCGACCATGGATTCGGTGACGTAGACCGGCACGTGCTTGCGGCCATCATGCACGGCGATGGTGTGCCCCACCATCTCCGGGAAGATGGTGCTGGAGCGCGACCAGGTCTTCACGACGTTCTTCTCGCCCGCCGCATTCATCTTCTCGATACGATCAAGAAGCCGCGGCTCAACGAAAGGACCCTTCTTCAAACTTCTACTCACTATTACTCCTTAACGCTTTGCGCTACTTCTTGCGACGGCGGATGATCAAGCGGCTCGAAGCCTTCTTGGGATTGCGGGTGCGATGGCCCTTCGTGGGAACGCCCCACGGGGTGACCGGGTGACGACCAGCGGACTTGTTCTTGCCCTCGCCGCCGCCGTGCGGGTGGTCGACCGGGTTCATGACGGTACCGCGGACGCTGGGGCGGATGCCCTTCCAGCGGTTGCGTCCGGCCTTGCCGATCTTGATGTTGGCATGCTCGGCGTTGCCGACCTCGCCCACCGTGGCGCGGCACGTGATGAGCACGCGGCGCATCTCGGAGGACGGCATGCGCAGGATGGCGTAGTTGCCCTCCTTGCCCATGAGCTGGATACTGGTGCCGGCGGAACGCGCGATGGCGGCGCCCTTGCCCGGCTGCAGCTCCACGGCGTGGATGAGCGTGCCGACGGGGATGTTGGCCAGCGGCAGCGCGTTGCCCGGCTTGATGTCGGCCTCGGGGCCGCTCATGACGGTGTCGCCCACGCGGAGGCCCTTCGGATGAAGGATGTAGCGCTTCTCGCCGTCGACGTAGTGCAGAAGGGCGATGCGGGCGCTGCGGTTCGGGTCGTACTCGATGGTAGCGACCTTCGCGGGCACGCCGTCCTTCTGGCGCTTGAAGTCGATGATGCGGTAGCGGCGCTTGTTGCCGCCGCCCTGGTGCCGCGTCGTGATGCGGCCGTTGTTGTTGCGGCCCGCCTTGTTCGACAGCGGCGCAAGCAGGGACTTCTCCGGCTTGTCCGTCGTGATCTCGGCGAAGTCCGAGACCGTCTGGAAACGTCGGCCCGGGCTCGTCGGCTTGTACTGTTTGACTCCCATTACTGTCCTTTCTTCGGATCTTTGCTCGCACGCCTCTCCGTACCCCAAAGACCCCTTGTCGCTTCGTGGACTGCCGATTGCCGCTGCGCCTTGGGGAGGCTTGACGCACGCGACTCCGGTGTACCACGCGTCCGGGTGTATCTATCAATGACCAGACGCAACCGAGAATTATAAACCCCTCCGGGTCAGGTATCAAGAGTTGATTTGCGCACACAACTTGCGCACAAGTTGCGGAGGGTGGTACGAGGGCGCGGAGGGGGCGCCGTGACCGCTCGCCCCGCCTGCCGCCTTCGGCGGCGTGCGACACGCAGGTTCCCGACTGCCCGGAGGACGATGCGACCCCTTTGCGCGCGGGGAGACGCCCTTTCTGGCAGAAAATGGAGGGTATTCATCGCCATCTGGGGCAGCTGCGGGCGCTTGAGGAAAGGGCATGCCTCCCAACAGGGGAAACGCGACTGTTCGTCGTCGAGGACAGTTCGGCAGCGCGGTATCGACGCCTCCAGCGACGAATAAATTGCATAATCTGCCACAAAACGCAGCCCTCCGCGCCCGCAGGCTTCGGCCGCTTCCGAGGATCGCGGCTCAAGCGCGGCAAAGAGCGGCTGGCGAGCACGTGCGCCGAGGGACTGCAGTTGCTCCGGGGCGACGAGGCGCCGCAGCCCCTTCAGCACAGAGGGTTTCGCAGCAACGTCCGCAAAGGCCTTGGAAGGCTAGGGGCGGCGGGGTCCGCGGCCTCCCTTGGCACGCCCGCTTTTCGGGGACGAGGCTCCCGGGCGCTTCGGCGAGCCCTTCGCGGCCTTGTGCGGCGACGAGGGACGGGAGGACCGGTCGGCGGCGTCCCTGCCGGCCGGCTGCTTCGCAGAAGGCTTGCCGCCGTCCTTACGCGTGGGTTCGCCCCTGCCTGCGCCCTTTCCTTTCCCCTTGCGAGCACCCTCGCCCTTGCCGCCGCCCTTGCCGCTTCCCTTGCGCGCAGGGTCGGCCTTGCTCGCGGCCTTGCGCAGGGTGGCGGAGCCGGACGCCTTGCCGCGGGGGCCCTTGGCGGGCGGGGCGCCCTCGGGGCGCACGAGGCATTCGCGGCCGTGGCCCACCAGGTCCATGCGGCCGGCCTTCTTCAGGGCCTCCAGCACGAGGGGGCGGTTCTTCGGATCGCGGTACTGGATGAGGGCGCGCTGGAGCGCCTTCTCGTGCGGGGACTTCGGCACGTAGACGGGCTGCATGGTGTGCGGGTCCACGCCGGTGGCGTACATGACCGTGGACATAGTGGAGGGCGTGGGGTAAAAGTCTTGCACCTGTTCGGGCATGTACCCCAGGTCGCGCACGTACTCGGCCAGCTCCACGGCCTCGTCGAGCGTGGAGCCGGGGTGCGACGACATGAGGTAGGGCACGAGGTACTGCCTCTTCCCCAGCTCCTCGTTCGCCTGCTCGTACTTCTGCACGAAGCGCTCGTACACGGCGCGGGGCGGCTTGCCCATATGGGCGAGCACGGTGTCGGACACGTGCTCGGGTGCCACCTTCAGCTGGCCGCTCACGTGGTTCTCGCAGAGCTCGTAGATGAACTCGTCGCCGTGCTTGCGGTCGGCCAGCACGTAGTCGAAGCGGATGCCGGAGCGCACGAACACCTTCTTCACGCCGGGGAGCTTGCGCAGCCGCTCGAGCAGCTTGAGGTAGTCCACATGGTCCGCCTCGAGGCGCTCGCACGGCTCCGGGAACAGGCAGCGCTGGTGCGGGCAGGCGCCGGCCTTCGTCTGCTTGGCGCAGGCGGGGGCGCGGAAGTTCGCCGTGGGACCGCCCACGTCGTGGATATAGCCCTTGAAGTCGGGATCGTCGGTGATGGCCCGCGCCTCCTCCACGAGCGAGTCGTGGCTACGCGCCTGCACGATGCGCCCCTGATGGAACGTGAGCGCGCAGAACGAGCACTCGCCGAAGCAGCCGCGGCTGCTGGTGAGGCTGAACCGCACCTCCTTGATGGCCGGCACGCCGCCGGCCTCCTCGTACATCGGGTGGTACGTGCGCGCGAAGGGCAGGCGGTAGACGGCGTCCATCTCGGCCTGCGAAAGCGGGGCGGCCGGCGGGTTCTGCACGACGAACTCGTGGTCGGAATACGGCTCCACCAGACGCTTCCCGATGAAGGGATCGCTGTTGGCGTACTGCACGGCGAAGCTGCGCGCGTAGTTCAGGGGATCGGCCTGCAAGTCGGGGAACGAGGGCAGCTCCACCGCATCGTAGACGTGCGCAAGCGAGTTCGCGCGGTAGACGGTGCCGTCGATGAACGTGAGGTCGTCGATGGACAGGCCCGCGGCAAGCGCGTCGGCTATCTCAACCACGGAGCGCTCCCCCATGCCGAAGCTCACGAGGTCGGCCCCGGAGTCCAGCAGGATGGAGCGCTTCATCTTATCCGACCAGTAGTCGTAGTGCGCGAGCCGCCGCAAGCTCGCCTCGATGCCGCCCAGCACGATGGGCGTCTTCTTGAACGTGCGGCGGATGAGGTTGCTGTAGACGACGGCCGCGTGGTTCGGGCGCAGGCCCGCCTGCCCGCCCGGCGAGTACGCGTCCTCGCGGCGGCGCTTCCTGGCCACGGTGTAGTGGTTCACCATGGAGTCCATATTGCCGGCCGACACGAGGAACGCCAGCCGCGGCTCGCCGAGCGCAGCCACCGAGGCCGGGTCGTTCCAGTCGGGCTGCGCGATGACGCCCACCTTGTAGCCGTGCGACTCCAGAAGCCGCGTGACGATGGCCGCGCCGAACGAGGGGTGGTCGACGTACGCGTCGCCCGACACGTAGACGAAGTCGACTTGGTCCCAGCCGCGTTCCGCCATATCCTGACGGTTCACCGGGAGAAACTGTGCGCTCATGGGACTCCTTGCCGGCGCGCGGGGCGCGCATGATCGTTTCCGCTACCCCGCCATCGTAGCGGAAATGCGGGGCATCCGCCACCCGCGTAACCCCTTCCCCACGACCTGATGACGCCTTCGGGCCGCCGCTGCAGGGATGCGGGGAGGCGGCTAGACTGTCCCGATTGAGACCCCGAACCGCCTTCGCGCGCTCAACCCACCCCCGCGGAACGACCGTCGGTCCCCGCGAACCGACAGCAAGGAGAAGCCATGCACCTGCAGACGTACAGCCAATGGCGCGAGACGTGCATCGCGCTGCATATGGTGGCCCAGATGATGGGCAAGGTGAAGCTGGAATGCCTCGAGCCCCAGCCGGAATGGGGCCACGTGCTGCTCGAGCCGGTGCCCGACGGGTTCTCCACCGGCTTCGTGCCGCACGGCGCGGGCGGGTTCGAGATCCGGCTGCGCCTGGACGAGCCGCAGGTGCAGGCCGTGGCGACGACCGGCGAGGAGGCGTCGTTCCCGCTCGAGGACGGCACGTCCGTGGCCCGCTACTACGAGCGGTTCACGCTGCTTCTGGAGGCTGTCGGGCACCCGGTGCCCCTCTACCCGGTGCCGCAGGAGATGTTCACCCAGACGCCCTTCTACGCGCTCGCCGAGCCGCTCGCGTTCGACGGCGGGGCCGCCTGGAACTACTTCGAGCAGTGCCTGTTCGCCCAGGGCGCCCTGCTGGACTTCTCGGCCGGCTTCCGCGGGAAGAAGATGCAGCCGTCGCTGTTCTGGGGAACGCTCGATCTGACGTGCGTGCTGTTCTCGGGAAAGCCGTGCCCGTACGCGGGAGAGGGCGGCATCGTGGAGCGCGTGGCGCTCGACGAGCAGTTCGTGGAGTTCGGCTTCTGGCCGGGCGACGAGAAGGCCGACGACCCGGCGTTCTTCGTGATGGCCTATCCCTTCCTCGAGGGGGTCATGCCCGAGGTTGACGTGCCGGGCGCGTACTACGACCCGTCGAGCGCCGAGTACTTCCTCAAACTGGAGGACGTGCTGCGCGCTGACGACCCGCACGCCGCCGTCGTGAGGTTCTGCCACGACGCCTTCGTGAACATCGCCGCGAACCAGCGCTGGGAGCGCTTCGACTGGCTCACGCGCCCGCTGCTGGTTTAGGGAGCCGACTCGAGGTCAGCCGCGGGTTTCGGGCACGAGCACGCCGAGGGCGCGGGGCACGACGTCGATGGCGTACTCGGCGGCCTCAAGGGGCTCTCCGTCGATCTGGACGGGCGGGGGCGCGTCGAAGCGCACCGACAGCGTGCGGGCGCGGCGCAGCTCGATCTGCCGAAAGCCGGTGTGGCGGCCGCCCTTTGCCAGCAGGAACACGAAGACGGCGCGCGCGACGCCGAAGGGCGGGTGCGCGATGCACACGTCCAGCAGGCCGTCGTCGATGCGCGCGTCCGGGCAGATGCGGAAGCCGCCGCCGTAGGTGGGGCCCACCTGCACCGCGAACGTGAACGACGCGCCACGCACCGGTTCGCCGCCGTCGAACGAGGCGGTGTAGCGGTGGCAGTCCAGGTGGTGCAGCAGCTGGTCCATGCCGCTGGCCAGGTAGAGCGCCGTGCCGGTGCGGCCCGTGCGCGCCCGCCGCTCCACCGTGTCGAGCGCGATGGCCGCGTCCACGCCGAAGGAGAGCGTCTCCACGAAGAACTCGCCGTTGCACCGGCCCACGTCGGCGGGGCGCGCGCGGGCTGCGAGCAGCTGCGCCACGGCCGCGTCCACCGAGCGCGCCGACATGCCGAGGGTGCGCGCGTAGTCGTTTCCCGAGCCCACCGGCACGATGCCGAAGGTCGGGCGCTCCCCCGCCGGCAGCCGCATGAGCCCGTTGGCCGCCTCGTGGATGACGCCGTCGCCGCCGAGGGCGAGCACCGTGTCGTACGCGCCCGCGCCCGCCGCCAGGCGCACGGCCTCGCCGGGCCCGCGCGTGGACGCCACGTCGAGCGCGCCGTCGCCCAGGGCATCGCCCAGCAGCGCCGCCGCGCGCTCGGCCGCGGCGGCCCCGTTGCCGTTCTGCGCCGCCGGGTTGGCGATGAGCAGCGTCTTTCCCAAAGGGGTTGGCATGGGCTTCCTTTCGCTCGGCTCGTTCCCGCCGGGTTGGGACCCTTGGCGGATGCTATCGCCGCCTATTATAAGGGGAAAGGGGCGCGACCGGCAGCGGTTACCTCCCCACGCCGTCCACGACGGCGCGCTGGAGCTCTTCCAGGCTGGCGGCGTCGGCGGTCCACTGGTGCGCGAGCGTGCCGAGCGCGAGGTCGAAGCCGCACTTCTCCAGCGCCTCGGCCACCTCGTCGGGGCCGTTCTTGCCCCAGCCGTACGAGCCGAACGGGATGCCCACGCGTCCCTCCCAGCCCGTCTTCGGCGAGAGGCCCTTGAGGTAGCAGAGGAAGGCCGCGACCGTGGGCATCATCCCGTTGTTGAGCGTGGGCGAGCCCACGGCCACGTACTTCGCCGACAGCACCTCGGTCATGATGTCGGAGATGTGGTTCGCCTTGAGGTCGAACAGGCGCGCGGGGACGCCGCACTCGATGAACGCCTCCAGTATCTCGCGGGCCATGGCCTCGGTGGTATGCCACATGGAGTCGTAAACCACCACGGCGTAGTCCTCGGGCGCGAGCGAGCTCCAGCACGCGTAGGTGTCCAGGATCTCGGGGACGTGGCTGCGCCAGACCACGCCGTGGCTCGGCGCGATCATGTCGATGTCCAGGCCGCCAAGGGCTCCCAGCGCACGCTGGACGTGGCGCGAGTAGGGCATCACGATGTTCGCGTAGTACTTCTTGGCCTGGGCCAGCACCTCGGGCAGGCCCACCTCGTCGTCGAAACGCTTCGAGGAGGCGTAGTGCTGACCGAACGCGTCGTTGGAGAACAGGATGCGGTCGGCATCGGAATAGGCGACCATGTTGTCGGGCCAGTGCACCATGACGGTCTGGGTGAACGTGAGCGTGCGTTTGCCGATGGCGAGCGTGTCGCCGGTCTTGACGGGCACGTGGCCGCGGTCGCCGTAGTGGGCGGCGAGGCCGCTCACGCCGTGCGGGGCGCTCGCGTAGATGCGGGCGTTCGGCGCCAGCGCGCAGAGGGCCGGCAGCGCGCCGGAATGGTCCTGCTCCACGTGGTTCGCCACGATGTGCTCGATGCGCGCGGGGTCCACCACCTCGCGCACGCGCTCGACGAGCTCGTCGGCGAACGCGGGCTTGCACGTGTCGATGAGCGTGGGCTGCTCGTCCATGATGAGGTAGGCGTTGTACGTGGACCCCCGGTCCGTCGTGTAGCCGTGGAAGTTCCGCTCGTTCCAATCGACGCCCCCGACCCAGTACACGTCCGGCTTTACCTCGACCGCATGCAGCATGACAGGCTCCTTCCTCTTTCCGTTTTGCTCCAGTATAGCGGCGTGGCGCGGTTGTCAGAGGGGTGCGCGGGGTAATTGTTAGCGAAATGCCCGCATTCGGGCTGAGCGGATGAACGGGCACGCGCGGGCGCAGTTCTCGCGGGCGTTACCGCCGCCGAAGGGCCCCGTAACGCCGCGCGCCGGGACGGGAAGGCGGGCGGCCGCAGGCGTAAGCTGCGGCCGTACCCCGAAGGGAAGGAGCCCCTTATGACGCAAACGGCAACGCTCGAGACCCAGGCACCGAAGGCGGGCTACGCCATGGACGACGTGCGCGCGAACGTGGACCCAAGGCCGCAGCTCGAAAGCGAGGACTACCGCCCCGCCGGCAAGCTCGAGGGCAAAGCCGCCCTCGTGACCGGCGGCGACAGCGGCATCGGCGCCGCCGCGGCCATCGCGTTCGCGAAGGAGGGCGCCGACGTGGCCCTCGTGTACTACTCGTCCGACGACGACGCGCAGGCGGTGACCGGGCGCATCCGCTCGCTCGGCCGACGTGCGCTCGTGTTCAAGGGCGATGTGGGCGACGAGGAGTTCTGCCGCCGCACGGTGGGCGGCATCGTGGACGCCTGGGGCCGTCTGGACGTGCTCGTGAACAACGCCGGCGAGCAGACGCCGCAGCAGAGCATCCTCGACATCACGCAAGCCCAGCTCGTGCGCACGTTCCAGACGAACATCTTCAGCATGTTCTTCTTGGTGAAGGCCGCGCTGCCGCACCTGCCGGAGGGCGGGGCCATCGTGAACACCACGTCGGTGACGGCCTACCAGGGAAGCCCCCAGCTCTTGGACTACTCGGCCACGAAGGGCGCCATCACGGCGTTCACCCGCTCGCTTTCCGAGAACGAGGAGCTGGTCAGCCGCGGTATTCGCGTGAACGCGGTGGCGCCCGGCCCCATCTGGACGCCGCTGAACCCCGCCTCGTACGGCACCGACAGCAGCAAGGTGCGCCACTTCGGCGAGGGCGTGCCCATGGGGCGCCCCGGCCAGCCCTACGAGCTGGCCCCTGCCTACGTGTTCCTGGCCTGCGATGACTCTAGCTACATCTCGGGGCAGGTCATTCACGTGAACGGCGGCACCGTGGTGAACGGATAGGCGGGAATTCCGACGCCTGGCGGCAGAAAACGGCCGGTGGGAGTGCGGCAGCCCGCTTGGACCGCCTAGACGGCGTAGCCGAGCCGCCTCCTGCGGCCCGTGATCGTATCGTACACCATCCGGCCCTCCTCGCGGAAGCCCTTGAGCCTGCCG